>JANQFR010000087.1 GCA_028277745.1 Phycisphaeraceae bacterium | reverse complement strand
GGGGGGGGTTGTGTCGGGTTGGTCGTTTCCGCCGGCTTGGGGGCCGTGGGCGTCGGCGTGGCGTCCGCGGCGTGGTCCAAGGCGATCGGCTCGCCCGGGGATGCGGGCGGCAGGTGGGTGTAGGCGTACCACCCGCCGCCGCCCAGGGCCGCAAGCGCCAGCAGGGTCACGAGCAGGACGACCGGTCGGCGGTTGGGGCGCCGCGTTGGCGCCGCGGCCGTCTCGACCGCGGCCGTGGGAGCAGGCGAAGGGGGTAGCGAGGGGGGAGCGGGCGGCTCCGGCTGGTCCGAATCCTGGGTTTCGTCCAGGTCCAGCGCCTCGATCGGCAGCGGCGGCGCGGCGGGCGGCTCCGTCTCGGCGGCGGTCGTCTCGGGCGTCGGCGCCTCTGCCGGGGGGGCGTCAAACGGCTCGGCCATCGCCTCCAGCGCGGGCGACATGTCGATCAGACCCGAGTCCTCCAGCCCCGGCGGCTCGGCGTCGGGCGCCGCTTGAGGGGTGATCATGGCCGGCTCGTCCGGCTCACGGTCGGCGTCGGCCTCGAAGACCTCAAACGCCTCCTCGTCCGACGGCGCCGGCAGAATGTCGATGAATTCGGGGATCGATTCGGGCTCTTCCTCCGGTCCTTCTTCCGGCTCGTCCGGCTCACCCTCCTCCGGCGCTTCGGCCGCCGCAGCCGGCTCTTGCGGGGCGTCCTCCATGGACGCTTCCACCAGCCGACGCAGTTGCGCCGCCTGATCGTCCACCGACGGTTCGGGGCTGATGATGTCCTCTTCTTCCGCATCGATCGTCGCCGGGGCGTCGCTTCCGCCCGCCGCGGCCTCGGCGACGGCGTCCAGCCGGTCCAATGCGGCGTCCTCCGGCTCTTCCTCCTGCCCTACCACCTCTCCCTCAACCGCCTCCGGCTGGTCCGGGGCGTCGCTGATGACATCGGGGCCGCCCGCAACCTCGGCCGGCGCATCCGGCGGCGTAACGATCGCCGCGATCCCCGAATCGTCCGCCAGCTCCGACTCGCCCGAGTCGTCCAGATCCAACGGCCCGTCCCACGCCGAGACGGGCTGGTCTTCCTCCTCTTCCGCCGCCTCCGGTTCAACCGCGGGCGTGACGTCCGCCGTGGCTTCGGGGCGGTCCGCCGTCTGCGGTTCGGCCTCGGCCGACAGCGCGTCCAGCGCCGCCGCGGCGTCATCGGGCTCGGAAGCGGCGTCCGGCTCGTCGTGATCCAGCTCCTGGTCCGCCTCAACGTCCGCGCCCAGCGGCAGTTCCAGCACCAGCGGCCCGTCGTCCGCTTCGTCTTCGTCGTCGTGCGGGGCCTCGCTCAGATCAGCGGCGTCCGCCGCACCCGCCTCGACGCCGACCGGCGTGTCGAGCCTCAGCGTCGGCGCCTCGGGTTCGTCGAGCTCGATCGGTTGATCCGGCAGCAGATCAAAGCTGTCGTCCGCGTCCGCCTCGGCCGCCGCCGGCTCCGGGGCGGGCTCAGGCGGGGGTTCGGGCGTCTGCGGGGCGGCGACGGGCGGCGCCGCGGCGGGCACAGCGGGCTCAACCTCCGGCTCCACGGCCACGGCCATCATCATCCGGCCGATACGCACCTTGTCGCCGTCGTGCAGTTCCGTCGGCTCGGTGATCCGCTCGTCGTTGATGTATGTGCCGTTGGCCGAACCCAGGTCGGCCAGCAGCCACCGCCCCCCCTCTCGCCCCCCCTCTCGCCGCAGCTCCGCGTGGCGGCGGGAGATACGCGAATCGCTCAGACGGATATACGACGCGTGCCGGCCGATCAGCTCCGGCTGATCGCCACGCACAGCATATTCCCGGCGGCGATGGGGCCCATTGAGAAGAGTTAAAATCAGCAAACCACAGTGCCTCTCGAACCGAAGGGCGTCCCGAAGGATCGGCCTCCCCGCCTTCGGTCCCCTCCCACGTGTCGTCCCCGACTCCCTATCTTAACAGAGACTCCGCCCGCGCCGCTACGCGAAAACGCCCGGCAGCGCCCTGCGTTCAGCCCCCGTTGTTATCCGGACTCACCGCCCCGCTTGCCCGTAGGGCGGGTTTGGCTACAATCCCCGACTCGGCTGGCCCCTTCGTCTAGTCTGGTCTAGGACACCAGGTTTTCATCCTGGTAACACGGGTTCGAATCCCGTAGGGGTCATTGCGGCTTGCGGGCCTACGGCGCCGCCGCGGCCCGGCGGGCCTGGGCGGCGGCCATCCGCTTGGCCCGGGGCGGGACGATGTTGCGGGCCAGACCCAGCCAGCCCAGCACCTTGATTTCGTAATAGCTGATGTCGAACTCCCACCAGCGGTGCTGATTGGAGGCGCTGGCGGCGTCGTGGTGATGGTTGTTATGCCACCCCTCTCCAACGGTCAGCAGGGCGACAAACCAGTTGTTGGTGCTGTTTTCGTCGGTGTCGTAGTTGCGGTAGCCGAAGAGGTGGGTCAGCGAGTTGACCGACCAGGTGATGTGCCAGACGACGACGGTTCGGACGATCACGCCCCAGACCAGCAGGCTCAGGCCGAACTGGAGGCCGGCGGCCGCGCTTCCCCCGGTCGCCCAGCCGAGGGCGAACCCCGCGAGGAAGAAGAGGGCGGCGTGGGCGGCGTAGATGTACAGGGCGAGGTAGGGGTTCTTGGCCAGGCGCATGTAGAACGGGTCGTTGAGGATGTCCTTGGCGTACTTCTGATAGGCCGCGATGCTCTGCGTGCCGGCGTTGTGGGCGACGAGCCAGCCGACGTGGGCCCAGAGGAAGTGGACCAGCGGGCTGTGGGGGTCGGGCTGCTCGTCGGAGGCCTGGTGGTGGTAGCGGTGGGTGGCGACCCAGCGGGCGGGGGTGTCCTGCAGGCAGCACAGCGCGATCAGGACGAACGCGTGCTCCAGCCACCTGGGGGTCTGGAAGCTGCGGTGCGTAAGCTGGCGGTGGTAGCAGATGTTGATGCCCTGGCCGAACACGTGGACGCCGACGATCATGAGGATGAGCCCGGTCCAGCTGAACAGCCACGGCACGACGGCGGCGAGGGCCAGCAGGTGGATCGTCGCGATCGGGACGGCGTAGACCCAGTTGATCCGCCCCAGCTCGACGGTGTCGGGCAGGGGTAGCCGGGCTCCCGGGTCCGAGAGACGGACATCCTCCATCGGCGTAGCATCGTGAGGCACGCCGTCTGATTGCTGAATCATGATGTTGGTCTGAAGGAGAAAACAGCAGGCGAAGCGTCAGAAAGCGTACATTAGACGAAAACTTGGCCCGGGTCGAGCCCGAACCGCGGCCGCGGACGGTTGGGTTCGTCAGGGTGCGGGCGCCTCTCCGGCATCCGCGCGACCGTCCGGCCCTGCGGGCCGGCGCTAAACGCCGCGTGATGGCCCCTTTCCGGGCGGTCCGCCCCGCGCTTCGGGGCGATGCGTCATATCATAATGGCCGGTATGAGCGGTCAGGCGGAACGTGTGGCTTCGCGGTGCGACGGCGTCGATCCGGCGGTGGTTCAGGGCCTGCTGGCGCGGGCGGGGGAGGAGTACCTGACGCGGTTTGACGAGGCGGCGGCGGCGGAACATATCAAGCGGTTGAGCGGGCTCTCGAAGGACCGGCCGGTGGAGGTGGTGATCGACCGGCCGGCCGGGGACGGGCGGGCGGCGGTGACGGTGCTGGCGTTCGACGGGCCGTTTGTGTTTTCGCTGGTGACCGGGACGCTCGCGGGGGCGGGGCTGTCGATCGAGGCGGGCGATGTGTTTACGCTCCCCGCCGCGCAGGGCGCTGCGCGGCGTTCGCCGGGCCTGGCGTCGCGCCTGCGGTGGCGCAAGCCCGGGCGGGACCCGATGCGGTCGGCGTTGATCATCGACCACTTCGTCGGACAGGTCGACACGGACAGCGACTTCGACGCCTGGTCGAGCGAGGTGACCGCGTCGTTCGAGAAGCTGTTCACCCTGCTGGAGCGGGGCGACGACGCGTCGCGGCAGCGCGCCAAGCGGCGGGTGAACGAGCGGGTGGTGCAACGGCTGGCGCGCCGCGGGACAACCCGTGACGAGGCGCTGCTGCCGGTGGAGCTGACCATCGCCCCGGCCGCCGAGGCGGTCACGCGGGTCACCGTGGTCGGCCAGGACACCCCGGCCTTCCTCTACACCCTCAGCACCGCGCTGTCGCTGCGCAACCTCGACATCCGGCGGGTGCGGATCCGCAACGAGGGGGCCCGGATCGCCGACCAGATCGACCTCGCCCCGCCGCGGTCGGGCCTGCCGCTGGACGCGGCGACGGTCGAGCGGGTCAAGCTCGCGGTGCTGCTCACCAAGCAGTTCACCTATTTCCTCGAACGCTCGCCCGACCCGTTCGCCGCCTTGTCGCGGTTCGGCCGGCTGTGCGACGACCTGATCGGCTCGGAGGCGGACGACCCGACCCGGTGGCTGGGCCTGCTGCGCGATCCGCGGGCGCTCGACGACCTGGCCCGGCTCCTGGGCACCAGCGACTACCTCTGGGAAGACTTCATCCGCGGTCAGTACGAGACGCTGCTGCCGGCGTTGCGCGAGCACCTGGCGGGCAACCGGCTGAGCCCGTCGGTCGAGACGCTGGGCCAGCAGCTCGACGCGGCCCTGCACGGCGCGGTGGGCCTGGCGGAGCAGCGCGACCGGCTCAACCGGTTCAAGGACCGCGCGCTGTTCGCGATCGACCTGGACCATTTCCTCGCCGAGACGCTCGACGTAGACGGCCTGGCCCGGACCCTGACGGCGTTGGCCGAGTGCCTGGTCGATGCGGCGGTGCGTCTGGTCTACAACGACCTGGTGCGGTCCTACGGCCGGCCCCGGGTGGGGCGGCGGGGCGCCGCGGCTTACGCGGTGTTCGGGCTGGGCAAGCTCGGCGGCGCCGCGCTGGGGTACGCGTCGGACATCGAGCTGCTGTTCGTCTATGACGGCCAGGGCCGGACCGCCGGCGGCAGGCACAAGGCGGTCGACAACACCGAGTTTTTCGACCTGCTCGTGCGCGAGACCACGGGGATGCTGCTGACCAAGCGCGAGGGCATCTTCGAGGTCGACCTGCGGCTGCGGCCGTACGGCAAGGACGGGCCGCTGGCGGTGAGCGCGGACCAGTTCGAGGCCTATTACGACCCGCGCGCCGAGCGTCCGCCGCACGCGTTCGAGACATTGGCGTTGGTGCGGCTGCGGCGGATCGCGGGCGACGCCGACCTGGGTCGGCGGATCGAACAACTCCGCGACCGGTTCGTGTATGAGCACCCCGGGCTGGACACGGCGGGGCTGCGTGAGATGTTCGAGAAACAGAAGAAGCAGAAGCTCAGCGGCGCGGGCGGGCGGCTCAACGCCAAGTATTCGCCGGGCGCCCTGGCGGACGTGGAGGGGGCGGTCCAGCTGATGCAGCTGGCGCACGCCGCGGACGAGCCGCGGCTGCGCACGCCGCGGGTGATCGAGGCGCTGGAGGTCCTGCAGGAGACGGCGGCGCTGAGCCCGGAGCGGGCCGGGGCGCTGCTGGAGGCGTACCGGTTCTTCCGCGTGTTGATCAACGCGCTGCGGATGCTCCGGGGCAACGCCCGGGACCTGTTCCTGCCCGAACTCGATTCGGACGAGCTGGCGCCGCTCGTGCGGCGGATGCGTCGGCCGGCGGAGTGGGACCTGATCGCGGCGTTCGAGCGGCACGCGGCGGTGGGGCGGCGCGAGCTGGCCGCGGCGCTGGGCGACCCCCCGCCGCCGGCGGATGTGGTATGAAGGGCGGCGGATGAAGATCGCGCTGCTCCAACACGCCTGCCCGCCGACGCAGGACCCGTGGTCGGTCACGGCCGACATGATCCGCGACGCGGCGGGGCGCGGCGCCGAGCTGGTGGTGACGCAGGAGCTGTTCGCCGGGCCGTACTTCCCGGTCGTGGAAGACCCGGCCTCTTTCGCCCTCGCCGAGCCGATCCCCGGCCCGACGACCCGGGCGCTGAGCGGGCTGGCCCGCGAGCTGGGCGTCGAAATCAGCGCGTCGCTCTTCGAACGCCGGGCGGAGGGGGTGTATCACAACACGTCGGTGCTGATCGACGCGGCCGGCGAGCTGGCGGGGCGGTACCGCAAGATGCACATCCCCGACGATCCGGGCTTTTACGAGAAGTATTACTTCACCCCCGGCGACCTGGGGTTCACGACGTTCGTGACCCGCGGCGGCGTGGCGGGCCCGCTGATCTGCTGGGACCAGTGGTTCCCCGAAGCGGCCCGGCTGACCGCGATGCGCGGGGCGCAGGTCCTGCTCTACCCGACCGCGATCGGCTGGCTCGCTGACGAATCGGCTGACGAGCACCGCCAACAGCGCGACGCGTGGATCACCGTGCAGCGCAGCCACGCGATCACCAACGGGGTGTACGTCGCGGCGGTCAACCGGGTGGGCGTGGAGGGGCGGACGACGTTCTGGGGCTCGTCGTTTGTCTGCGACCCGGCGGGGCAGGTGATCGCCGAGGCGCCGGTCGATGAGCCGTGCGTGCTGATGGCGGACTGCGACCTGGACAGGATCAGCCCGCAGCGGCAGGCGTGGCCGTTCCTGCGCGACCGGCGGATCGACGCGTATGATGGGCTGACCCGGCGGCTGCTGGATGGAGACGCGTGACCCATGTCAATCGGCTGGTTGTTGTTGTGGCTGGTGTTCCTGGTGTACGTGTCGTTCCGCGCGGCGCGGTATTACGCGCAGAAGCGGTTCGGCATCGCGATCGCGTTGTCGTTCCTGGCGTTGTTCGTGGCGTACGAGGTGACGGTCCAGTGGTACGGGCCCCGTCCGAGCCCGCCGGCGCCGGCGCAGACGTCGGCCCCCGCCTCGGCGTCGCCCGAAGCGCCCGCCGCCGAGGGTGAGGGCCAGGGCTCGCCCCCGTCCTGGCCGGTGATCGGCCCGCCCCCCGCCACGCAGCCCGCGGAATGAAGACGCGCCTCCCGCCCGAGTGGCATCCGCAGTCGGCGGTGTGGGTCAGCCCCCCCCGCAACGCCGAGACCTGGCCCGGCTGCCTCGACGCCGCCCGCGCCCAGTTCGAGCGCTTCATCGCCGAGCTTCGCCGGGTCGTCACGGTCCGCACCACCGATGAGCTGGGCGTCCCGACGCTCGACGCCTGGGTCCGCGACTACGGCCCGCTCTTCACCCTGACCGAAGATGACCGCCTGCACGTCCACGACTTCCGCTTCAACTCCTACGGCCACAAGTACGACCCGCCCCGGACCGACGACGCGGTGACCCGGCAGCTGGCCGAGCGCCTCGGCCTGCCGCGCACGTATCACGACGTCGTCCTCGAGGGCGGCTCGATCGAGGTCAACGGCGACGGCGTGCTGATGACCACCGCGTCCTGCCTGCTCAACCCCAACCGCAACCCGCGCCTCAGCCGGCGCGACCTCGAATCGCTCTTGAGCGACACGCTTGGCGTTGACGGCTTCCTCTGGCTCGACGGCCCGCTGAGCGGGGATGACACCGATGGCCACATCGACACCCTCGCCCGGTTCATCGGCCCGGACGTGATCGCCGCGCCCCGCACGCACGCGGACGACCCCGACCACGCGCTGCTCGAACACAACTGGCGGACGTTGACGGATGACAGGCGGTTCGAGCTGGTCGCCCTGCCCACGCCCCGGCCGATCGTGTTCGATTTCCCCGGTGACCGGTTCACCCCGCCGCGGCGTGAGCGGCTGCCCGCGGGGTACGCCAACTTCCTGATCGCCAACGGGTCGGTGTTCGTTCCGACCTATGGCCAGCCCGCCGACGACGACGCCTGCCGCGCGCTCGACGACGCGATGCCCAGCCACCGCGTCGTCCCGATCCCCAGCGACGTGCTGGTCGTGGGGCAGGGCGTCCTGCACTGCCTGACGATGCAGCAGCCCGCCGCGCGGGAAGCGCCTTGACAAAAGGCCCTTCCGGCGGGCGGACTACGCGTTTATCCTGAGTCGGCGGTTCAGCAATCCTTTTTCACCCAGGAGAACGATCATGCCGTTGACGCTTGCTCAGGATGTGGAGACGCCCGAACAGGAGGTCGGCGTGGCGATTGAGGAGGTCCAGGCCACCTTCAGCGAGGCGCTGGGGGGCGACACCGGCGCGATGTGGAGGCTGGTGGAGGATTACGCGATGCCCCTGGTCTGGGCGATCGTGATCCTGATCGCCACGCTGATCGTGGGGAAGATCATCGCGGGCGTGGTGACGCGGTCGTCGAACCGGGCCCGGGTCGATGAGACGCTCAGCCGCTTCTTCGGCAAGCTGGTTTACTACCTGGTGCTGATCATCGGGGTGATGTTCGCGTTGGGGAAGTTCGGCATCGAGGTGACGAGCTTCGCCGCGATCCTCGCCGCCGCCGGGTTCGCGGTGGGCATGGCGTTGTCGGGGACGCTGTCCAACTTCGCCGCGGGCACGATGCTGCTGGTCTTCCGCCCCTTCAAGGTCGGCCAGATCATCAACGCGGCCGGGGTGGTCGGGAAGGTCCACGAGATCGAGCTGTTCACGACCACGCTCGACACGCCGGACAACCGCCGGATCATCGTGCCCAACGCCGCGATCTACGGCGGGACGATCGAGAACATCTCGTTCCACGCCGAGCGCCGCGTGGACGTGGGCGTGGGGTGCGACTACACGGCCGACCTGGACACGACCCGCGGCGTGCTGGATCAGGCGGCGGCGTCCCTCGCCGGGATGGCGGTGCAGGGCGAGGACCGGGGGCATCAGGTGGTGCTGGGCGACCTGGGCGATTCGTCGGTGAACTGGACGGTGCGTCTGTGGGTGAAGGCCGAGGACTACTGGGCCGCCAAGGAGGCGCTGACCCGGGCGATCAAGGTGCACCTGGACGAGGCGGGCATCGGCATCCCGTTCCCGCAGATGGATGTGCACCTGGGCCAGGGGGCGCCGTCATGACGAGAGAAGCCGAGGGATTGCGAAGCCCAGGGATTGCAATCCCTGGGCTTCAAGGCGCTCACCGGGACCGCAGCTTGGCCAGCAGGCGGAGGATCTCGATGTAGAGCCAGATGAGGGTGACCAGCAGGGCGAAGGCGCCGTACCACTCCATGTACTTGGGCGCGCCCTGGGCGGCGCCGTTCTCGATGAAGTCGAAGTCGATGAGCAGGTTGAACGCGGCGATGCCGACGATCAGCACGCTGACGCCGATGCTGATCAGGCTGCCGTTCTGGAAGCTCAGCACGCTGGCCATGGCCGGGAACCCGAGAAGGCTGCCGATGAAGGCGGCGATGTAGAACAGGAAGACCCCGCCGGTGGCGGCGATGATGCCCAACTTGAGCTTGTTGGTGACCTTGATGATGCGCGAGGTGTAGAGGAAGAGCATCATCGCGAAGACGGCGAAGGTCAGGCCGACGGCCTGGATCACGATGCCGCTGAACAGCGCGTTGAGGTAGCCCGACAGCCCGCCGACGAGCAGGCCCTCGGCGATGGCGTAGATCGGCGTGCCGACGGGGGCGGCGGTGGGCTTGAAGCAGATCACGATCGCGATGATGATGCCGATGATCGCGCCGCCGATCATCCAGGGCGCCGCGACGCCGAGGATCGCCGCGCCTTGGGCCTGCGGGTCGGTCAGGCCCGTCGCGGCCTGGGCGGCGTACCACCACATGAACCCCGCCGAGATCGCGCACAGGACCAGCATCATCGCGGTCTTGTTGATCGTCCCCTGCAGGGTCATCGTCGTGTTGTTGTCGACGGCGTCGAACTGGCTGAACGTGTCGGCGCGTAAGGTTGGATTGCCCGAGTGCATCATGGTGCGGCTCCCCGTTGGATAAAGTTTGGGAATCGCCGGTATTGTAACGGCAAACGTGAAGAAGGAAGACGCCGATGCCCAGCCCCGCGCCCCTCACCCCGCCGATCGCCTACGACGCCGCGTCGCCCGCCGCCCGGGAGGTGTTCGACCACATCCGCCGGATCACCGGCCGGGAGCACGTCGCGGTCGAGTTCCAGATGCTCGCCCGCACCCCGACCGCGATGCGCGACGCGTTCGAGAACCAGTACAAGCATCTGACCACCGGCGCGGGCTTCCTCGACGCCCAGCAGCGCGAGGCGATCTGTCTCGCGGTCAGCTCGGCGAACAATTGTCACAAATGTGTTAAGGCCCACCGCCGCAAGGCCATCAAGCTCGGCTGGAGCGAGGACCAGGCCGCCGAGATCCTCGCCGTCACCGCGGTCTGCACGATGCTCAACACATACCATCGGTATCGCCACATCGCCGACGACGCGGACCTGCCCGCCGACTCGGGCCTGAGCTTTGACGCGATCACCCACCCGACCCTCCCCCCGATGCTGGTCGAGCTGATCTGCCTGGCGGTGTCGAGCGTGATGGGCTGTGAGCTATGCACGAAACACCACCGCGCCCAGGCGTTGCGCCACGGCGCGACGGCCGACCAGGTCCACGAGGCGATCCGCGTTGCGTCGGTGATGACGCTGTTCAACGTGTACTTCCGAGCGCAGTGAGTCCGTTAGCCCCGGGCTTTGCCCGGGGGCGGATGGGCGTCCGCGTAAAAACTCGGACACAAACCCCGGAACCCCCGGGCGGAGCCCGGGGCTAATGGGTGGATATCGCTTAGAATCTCTCGACTATGAGATACGCCCTGATCATCGCCGGCGGCTCGGGCACGCGTCTGTGGCCGATGTCGACCCAACAGCTCCCCAAGCAGCTCATCCCTTTCATCAACGGCCGGTCGCTCCTGCAGATCGCGATGGACCGGCTGGAAGGATTGACGCCCGACGACCGGATCTTCGTGTGCGCCGGCGAGTCGACGCGGGAGGTGATGCTCGACCGGCTGCCGCGGCTGGCGCCGGAGCGGTTCATCGCCGAGCCGGTCGGCCGCGACACGCTTAATGCGGTGGCGCTGGGGACCGGCGTGATCGGCCGGGACGACCCGGACGCGGTGGTCGCGGTGTTCACCGCAGACCACATCATCGAGCCGGTGGATAGTTTTCAGAAAGTGGTCGAACAAGGGTACGAGGCGGCCGAGCGCGACGACCCGACCCTGGTCACCTTCGGCGTCACGCCCACGCACGCGGCCACGGGTTACGGCTACCTGCAACTGGGCGGCCCGCTGGCCGGGAGCCCGGCGTCGATCGTCGAGCGGTTCCAGGAGAAGCCGGACCGTGAAACGGCGAGGGCCTATCTCGACGCCGGTCCCCGCCAATACCTCTGGAACAGCGGGATGTTCGTCTGGAAAACGTCGACCCTGATGGACTGTGTCGAGCGGTACACGCCCGAGAACCATCAGGCGTTGCGGCAGGTGATCGCCGCCTGGGACACGCCGGAGCGTGACGCGGAGCTGGCGTCGGTGTACCCGGGCCTGAAGAAGATCAGCGTGGACTACGCGGTGATGGAGCCCGCCAGCCAGGACCCGTCGGTCGCCGTCGCGGCCGTGCCGATGCCGCTGACCTGGCTGGACGTGGGCAGCTGGCCGAGCTTCGCGCAGACCTGCACGAAGGACGCGGCCGGCAACGCGACGTCGGGCTGCAAGCACGTCATGATGGACACGCGCAACACACTGATCGCGTCGGACGATCCGGAACACCTGATCACAACGATCGGGTGCGAGGACCTGGTGATCATCCACACCGCGCACTCCACGCTGGTCTGCCGCGCCGACCAGGCCGAGCACATCAAGAAGCTGCACGCCGAGGTGGCCCAGCGCCACGGCGCGGCGCACCTTTGAAGAGGAGGGAAGCCCCGGGATTGCAATCCCTGGGCTTCAGCAATCCGCGTGCTTGTCGCCCTGGAGGGGGACGGCCAGCCGGCAGTGGAAGCCTTCATCATTGAAGTGGATGTCGACCCGGCCGGACAGTTCGTATTGGATCAGCCCTTCGATGAGCTGCAGGCCGGTGCCCTTGACGGGCGTGACCTGGGGGGGCGGGCCATCGCGTTCGGTCCAGTCAATGACGAGTTGGTCGTGGGATCGGCGCCAGGCGACGCAGACGCGGCCGCGGTCGTTGGAGAGGGCGCCGTGTTTGGCGGCGTTGGTCATTAATTCGTGCAGGCTGAGGCTGACCGGCAGCGCGGCCTCGGACGGCAGGCAGACGGCGGGCCCCTCGCGGGTGATCCGCCGCCCCCCGTCGTCGAGGTGGGCCGCCAGGACGAGGTCGACCGCGTCGCCGACCGCGACCCCCTGCCAGCGGGTGTTGGCCAGGGCGGTGTGGGTGTGGGCCATCGCCTGGACCCGGCTCTGGAACACGCGTCCGAATTCCTCGAGCGATCGGCTCGACCGCATCGACTCGCGGCAGAGCGACAGCACGGCCGCGAGGTTGTTCTTCACGCGGTGGTCCAGCTCGCGCATCATCAGCCGCTGGCGCTGCTCGGCCTGCTTGGGCTCGGTGATGTCGCGGTGGAGGCCGATGATCCGCACCGCCCGGCCGGCGCCGTCGCGCTCCACGGCCCGGCCCTGAGACGAGATCCATACCCAATGGCCGTCGCGGTGACGCATCCGAAACTCATAGCAGAATTCATCCGTCTCGCCCCCCAGGCAACGCTCGATGGTCTGTTCGATCGGCTTCAGGTCCTCTTCGTGCACCATCCCGCGCCATTGCTTGTAAGTCTGGTCGATCTCGTCGAGACGGTACCCGACCATCCCGGCCCATCGATCGTCAAACACGCACACGCCGGTCTGCGCGTTCCAGTCCCAGAGCCCGAGCCCGGCGGTGTTGATCGCGAGGGCCAACCGGGCCTCGCTCTCACGCAGGGACCGGAGCACCTTGCGTCGCAGCGCGAGGTGGATCAACAGCAGGACGACCATCAACCCCAGCGCCGCCACGATGATCTGCGAGCCCCAGATCAGCTCCCGATTGCGGTCGATGAACGACGCGGGCACGCCCAGGATCATGCTCCCGCCCGGCAGGGCGGCGCGGTCAACGCCCAGCCGCTCCAGCTCCGCGTGATTGAAGATGTACACGTTGGGGTTTTCCATCTTGACCGGGATGCTGTCGGGGTCGCGTCCGCCGAGGATGTCCGACGCCAGCCCCATGACGTGCCGGCCCACGGCCCGTCCCGAAACCATGTATCCGCCCAGCACTTCGGGCGAGCCGCCCGCCCAGTACTCGACGAAGGTGTAGATCGGCGCCTCGGTCTGATCGGCGATGAGCCGGGCCGTCTCGGCGGCGCTCAGCAGCCGGCCGCCGGGGGTCAGGTACGGCCCGAGGTGGAAGACCGCGTCCTGGCGGTCCAGCTCGCGGAGGCGCATCACGACCTCTTCCAGCGGTCGGCCGATCATCAGCTCGATCCGTGGCCGTCCCGCGTAGCTCGGGGCGATGCGCGAGAACTTGGCCGCGTTGTCGGTCGCGCTTTGGGAGAGCCCGCCGAGGACGACGAACTCGTCCAGGTCGGGCTGGAGCCGCAGCGCCAGGTCGAGGTGGTCCCGAGAGTTGACCCCGCCGCCCACGCCGGTGATGTCGCGGACGCCGGCGATGCGTTGGGGCTTGAAGTCGTCCACCCCGCAGAAGACGACCGGGACGCCGGCGAAGACGCTCTCGCGGTGCGCCAGGACGAAGTCCAGGGCCGCGTCGTCGGCGGCGATGACCAGGTCGTAATCCCGCTGCGTGAGCTTGCGGCGATAAAAGTCGTAAACGGCCTCGAGTGACGCCGGCCGGCTGTCCCGCTTGGCGTCCATGTATTCGATCTGCAGATCGATCGGGGCGTCTTGCTCTTCGATGACCTCCTGAACGCCGGCCGTGATCCCGTCTGTCCAGTCGTATCCCTGGTGATACGACTGCAGCAGCAGGACGCAGCGCTTCTTGTCAGGTGCGCCCGACGCCTCGTGGGCCGACGCAAGGATCAGTGCCGCGGCCGCAAGAAACGCCGTGAAAGACGGGCCGGCTTGCCTGGGTCGAACGGCGGCGTTCATCCGCCGATTGTAACGCGTCGCCCCTGCGGCGCAGGAGAAGATCGGCGAATCAATGCTTGTGCAGGCTCGCGTCCACCTCGTGCGTCGCCGCGATCGGCGACAGCGGCTCCTTGATGTTCGGCGAGCCCGCGCGGTACGGCACGACGCCCGCCGGCGGGGCGACATACCCCACCCCGTTGGCCAGCACCCGGCGGACCTCCGGGTTGTAGTAGATCGGGAACGTCTCGTGCCCCGGGCGGAAGTAGAACACCTTCCCGGCCCCGCGCTTCCACACGCAGCCCGAGCGGAACACCTCGCCCCCCTCGAACCACGACACGAACACCAGTTCGTCGGGGTCGGGGATGTCGAAGTGCTCGCCGTACATCTCGGTCTCGGCCAGCTCGATGTAGTCCTTCTCCAGGCCGGCGGTGATGGGGTGGCCCGGGCTCACGTTCCACAGCCGCTCGATCTCGGCCGCCTCGCGCCATTTGAGGTGGCAGTTGGTCCCCATCAGCAGCTTGAACGGCTTGCTGTAGTGGCCCGAGTGCAGCACCACGAGGCCCATGCCCCGCCGCACCCGCTCGGCCACCTTCTGGGCGATCTCGTCCTTGACGTCGCCGTGCGCCGCGTGGCCCCACCAGGTCATCACGTCCGTCTCGTCGAGGACGTCGTCGCTCAGGCCGTGGTCCGCGTCGTCGAGCAGGGCGGTGCGCACCTCCACGTCGGCGCCGAGGTGCTCTTCGATCGCCGACTTCATCACGGTGTGCATGCCGTCGGGATAGACCTCCTGAACCTTGGGGTGTTTCTTCTCGTGGCGGTGTTCATGCCAGACGGTGACGCGGAGCGGTCGGGACATCAGGGGACTCCAATCTCGGGTGATCGTGGGCCGGCTTTCATAGCACCCGCCGGGCCCGGGTGCAAATCGTAGCCGCCTGTTTCCAATATGGACCTCTCAGGGTCCGCCCCATTTATGAGAAAGATTAGAACAGATGTGAGAAGCCGGTCCTGAGCGCAGCGAAGGTCCGGATGGGTTTCGTCGCCACAATCCGGACCTTCGCTGCGCTCAGGGCCGGCTTGATCACAAGACCGATTCGATCACTGCTCTCACACATTCATGAGCGGGCGCTCATGCGGCGTGATCGGCCCTATAATCGTGCGTGATGCGACACGGCGTCATCGCGATTCTGGTTGGTGTGTTGGCGGCCTGGACGCAGCCGGCGCCCGGTGAAGCCGCGGCTCAGCCCGCCGCCGCCCCCCAGCCCCCCCCACCCGCCACGCAGCCCGCGCCCGGCCCGGCCCGGTCCGCGCCGCGGCCGAACCTCAATATCCCCAGCGGCGCCCACGTCGCGGTCATCCCCATCACGGGCGAGATCAGCGGGTTTACCCCCACCTCCGTCGAGCGGCGCGTCAACCGTGCGCTGGACGGCGGGGCGTCGATCATCGTCTTCGAACTCGACACCCCCGGCGGCGAGATCAATTCCGCCATGGCGGTCAGCAAGTACATCAAGACCATCCCCGTGCCCACCATCGCCTGGGTCAACAACGACGCCTACTCCGCCGGCGCCCAGATCGCCTCGGCGTCCGACCTGATCGTCATGTCGCCCGCCTCCGCCATCGGTGACGCGGCGCCGATCAGCATGCTCGGCGAGCTGGCCCCGACCGAGCGGGCCAAGGTGCTCTCGCCCTGGCTGGCCGAGTTCCGCGACAACGCCCGGGCCAACGATTACGACTTCGCCTTGTTTCATGCGATGTGTGTGCTGGGCATCGAGGTGTACCAGATCGAGCACCGCGACACCGGCGAGGTGCGGTTCGTGAACCAGGCCGATTACCGGGTGATGGTCGAGGGCGAGCCGATGGGCGAGGTGATCAGCGCCAGCTCGGCGCTGTCGCCCGAGAAGGTGGCGGCCGCGTCGGTGGACGTCGCCACCGACGCCGACGTCGGCCGGTGGAAGCTGGTGCGCCAGGTCCACGACGGCAAGACGCTGCTCACCGCGGACCAGTCCCGGGCTCATGAACTGAGCCTGTCGCGCGGGGAGGTCGTGGACCTCAATGACCTGGCCTCGGTGACCGGCGCGGCCGCGGTCGTCCGGGTCCATCTGACCTGGAGCGAGCATATCGCGTGGTTCTTCACCAACATGTGGGTCCGCGCGATCCTGATCATCCTCGTGCTGGTGTGCGGTTACATCGAGTTCCAGGCGCCCGGCGTCAGCGGCGCGGGCATCGTGGCCGGCCTTGCGTTCGTCGCGTTGATCGGAGCCCCCTACATCCTCGGCCTGGCCGAGATCTGGCACATCATCCTGCTGCTGATCGGCCTGGCGCTGGTGCTGGTGGAGGTCTTCACCGCCGCCACCGCGGGCGTGCTCGCGGCGGTCGGGGCGTTGCTCATGTTCATCGGCCTGGTGCTCTCGGTCATCCCTACCGGCGGCGGCCCCGCGTTCGGCCCGATCTCGCTGCCCCCTTCCACCCAGTGGCTGCGTCTGCTGGTTACCTCCGGCGCCACGCTGGCGGCGGTGCTGGTGAGTTTCGTGGGGTTCTATTTCGTGACGCAATACTTCGGCCGGATCCCCGGCTTGAACCGGCTGATCCTCGAGGATGAGCCGACCGCGCCCCTCGCGGCGCCGGCCGGGCCTTCCGAGACGCCCGGCGCCCTGCGTGTCGGCGAGAGCGGCCGGGCGCTGACCAGCCTCCACCCCACCGGCCAGGCCGACTTCGGCGGCCGCACCTATGACGTCGTGTCCGCCGGCAGCTACATCGACTCCGGCGCGGCCGTCACGGTCCGTGAGGTCCGCGGCAACCGCATCGTCGTGGATCGGGCTTAATAGGCCGCCCGAGGGCGCAAAGGACCCTTTACAAGCCTTTCGATGCAAGTGAATGATTCGTAGCGTCCGTCAGTTTGCGGCATACTTGGGCTAGCAAGTCGGTCAGGCCTTGCGACGACGGGCAAGCAAGATCAGCCCTCCGGCGGCGCATAGCGCTACCGATGCGGGTTCGGGGACGATGCGGATGTTGTCGACCGTGAACGGCGAGTTGGTCGCATCCGAATTGAAGATCACGCCCAACTGTAGGTAAGTGGCGACATCACCGGGCACAAACTCAAAATCGATGATCGTGGTCGAGGTTCCGTCACCGTTGTCGACTGTGTCGCCAAAGTATTGGTCGAAGTGGCCGTTGTAGTTGAGGACCAGGCCCAACTGGAAATAGGTCCCGCCGGTGGGGTTGACATGGTCTACTGCGATCTGTCCGCCGTCGCCCAGGGCCGCGATAAAATCTGCGTTGCCCTGTTGGTCCTGGCTGAAGAGATAACCGAACGTCGTCGACGAGCTCACCCCGAGCGATCCCCCCGTGCCCGTTCCGCCGGCGTCGGTGGGGTTGCCCTCGCCGTTCGTTAGGCTACCGTCCAGGTCCTGCGTCGCTTGCGGCGCCGCGATGAAGTCCGTTCCACCCCAGCCCGTAAAGTCTTCCTGCGTCGTGAATAACATCTCGGCTGAGACAGACATGGCCAAAGCCATCGAGCAGCAAAGCGACAGCGTCGTCACCATCGTTTTCACAAGCATCAGAACCTCCTTCTTGAGAAGAGAAACACAGAATTGAAAAAGAGCCCAGTCATCAGAAAGCGTTTGCTGATGACTGGGATTTTACCGGTCTGGGGGCCGGGGCGTCAAGGGGGAGGCGGCGATTGGGTGTGTTTGTGGCAAACGGGGCGGATCGGGCTTTATGGTAGTATTTAGGCGACTATCAGCCGCCTCAGTGTTTAAATGGGTTGACGGCGGCGTAGCCTGGGGGTAAGCTGATATCAGAAAGCGATTGCTGAATGGTCGCTGGCCGGTCGTTTCAACCCCTTGGTGACTCGCGGACTCTGAATCATGAAGCCCCAAGGCACTCTTTCCAACATCGCCCGACGCTGCTCAGTCAGCGAATCGACGGTTAGCCGTGTGCTGAACAACAGCACCGCGGGTCGGTTCTCGGCTTCCAAGGAAGTCCGCGAGCGGATCCTCAAGGTCGCCGGCGAACTGAATTACCGCCCCAGCATCGCCGCCCGCAACCTCTCCTCCACGAAGAGCCATCTCGTGGCCGTTCTCGGCATCGACGGCCTGTGGACCGACCGTATCGGTCCCGCCGAAGAAGCCGTCGCCGCCCTTGCGCCCACCCTCGATGAAGCCGGCTACGAGATCTGCATGCAGTTTATCAGTAACCGGCACAGCGCCTTCGATCCGCCAGGCTTGCGGGTCGATGGCGTCGTGGCCGTCGGCCCCCGCAACGACAGCGACATCGAAGCCCTTGAACGGATCGGCGTCCCTTATGTCAGCGTCAACGGCGTGGTGGGGCGGCGCGGCTCCTCTGTCCGTCCCGACGACCGTCTCGGGACACGCCTGGCTCTTGAGCACCTTGTTGAGTTGGGGCACCGCAAGATCGCCTACCTCGACCACGCCTCGGTCGACGCCGATCACCCGTCGGTCGCGGATCGCCGCGACGCCTTTGCCCAAGCCCAGGCCGAACTGGCCTTTGATTCGCCGAAGCTGGACCTTCCCCTGCTTGGCCGCAAGGAGACATGGGACAACTATTACGAGCCCTTCCTACGAGCCGCTGTCCAGCGGGGCGGCGCGACCGCCGTGCTTGCCTATTCGCACCACGCCGCGATCGCCGTCCTGCGCACCGCCCACGAGATCGGCCTCTCGGCGCCTCGCGACTTCAGCCTGATCTGCTTCAACAATGAGCCGATGGTCCGCCTGACCGTTCCCTCGCTGACCGCGGTTGACGTTCCCGCGAGCCAGATGGGTTACACCGCCGCTCGGCTGCTGCTCGATCAGATGGCCGAGGGCGAGGCTGACGCCGAGCACGTCGTCCTGGATGAGTCCTTGGTCGTTCGTGAATCCACCGCGCCCCCTCGGGCCCGTTAATGCCATCGTGCCTGTGGCTTTTATTGCTTGTTTGTTCCGCATCAGCGCATGCTTCCGTCCGTTAAACCGGCTTCAGACAACACGTGCGGCCCTGTGCTTTTCAATCTTTCATGTCATTCATAAAGGATCGTTCCATGGTAAGCCGTCATCGTCATCACGCCTTCACCTTGATTGAATTGCTTGTTGTCATATCGATCATCGCTCTGCTTATCTCTATTCTCCTGCCCGCGCTCAGCGCGGCGCGAGACACCGCCAAGGGCATGCAGTGCCTTGCCAACCTGCGTATGATCGGCATCGGCATGACGGCTTACACCGTGGACGCCGGGGGGAACTTCCCCAGCTACTCCGATAACGCGCCCGGAGGGAGTTACTCGTGGTGGCAGCGTCTGGCCAATAAGAACTACTTCCCGTCCACGGAAGACTTCGAAAGCATCACGATGTGCCCCAACGGCATCGATCAACCCGCTCCCTTCAACGAGTGGACCAATCCCCTCTCCAACGACCCGGAGGTCGACCCGACCAACGCGTTCTATGTGGGCGAGGCCTGGGGCGGGGGCGGGGTCCGCTCCAATTACGCGGTCAACGCGTACTCGAACTCAACCGACCTCGACAACTGGATCAACAAGTGCTGGCCGGTGGGCTACGACGCGTTCGACGGTCGTGTGGGCATGAAACTCCACCACATCATCAACACCAGCGAACTGTTGCTTGTCTTTGACGGCCTCGCGCTCAACCCCAACAACGCGGGCCGCTGGAGCCTTCGACACAACGCCAAGACGGCCAACATCCTGCTGGTGGATGGTCACGCGACGGTGGTCGATGAGAACCAGGTTCCCGTGAACTACTGGGACGACTGGGGCCAGGATTTCCTGACCAACGCCGACGGCGACCTGGGATTCATGATCAACGACGTCCGGCACACCATGTGGTGATCCGCCAATCCGATTGATTCGTTTGATCTGGATGGCCTTGAACAAGCCCCCTTGCCGCTTCGTCGAAACCTCGTCGAAGAGACGTTTGATCGCCTCCGACCAGTTCCGTTGCCCCTGACCTTTGTAAAATGAGAATGACTTTATGAAACTGCTCTCCACGCGCTTCGCCACGTTGGCTTTGATGGCCACCAGCATCGCCACGGCGTCAATCCTTCCGGCCACGGGACAGCCGACGATGACTCCTGAAAACACGCCCGCCAAAGCCGCGCCTTTTGAACGGTCGGCGGCAGAGATGGTTGGATCGTTGGACCTCGCCTGGAACCTGGGCAACGCGCTGGACGCGCCCGGCGACGAGACCGCCTGGGGCAACCCGCGGATCACGCCGCAGTTGTTGCAGACCATCGCCGAGCTTGGCTTCGATCTTGTGCGGATCCCCGTGACCTGGTCGCCTCACATCGGGGATGGCCCGGATTACCAGATCGATCCCGCCTGGATGGACCGGGTTGAAGAGGTGGTCGGCTATGCCCGTGATGCCGGGCTTTACGCCATCATCAACGTCCATCATGACGGCGCACATAATTTCGAGGAGGTCGTTTGGCTCAAGCTGAAGGACGAGCAAGGCAACGTGACGGAAGAAAACAACCGGGCGGTTGAGCAACAGTTTGTCGCCGTCTGGAAGCAGATCGCCGAACGTTTTGCGGATGCCGGGGAGTTTCTCATCTTTGAATCGATGAACGAGGTCGGCAGCGATTGGAACGAATCGAACCGCCCGCAGCTTTTTCCGATGATCAACCGGCTGAACCAGACGTTTGTCGATCTTGTGCGGGAAAGCGGCGGCAACAACGACCGGAGATACCTCCTCGTCCCGGGTTACAACACCAACATCGACCATACCTTGGCCGGCTTCGAGTTGCCGAAGGACCCGGCCGACGACAAGCTGATTCTTTCGGTTCATTTTTATGACCCTTACTTCTACGCCCTGGCGGCCAAGTTGCACACGTGGGGGCAGGACTCGCCGGACGGTGATGAGTGGGGCCAGGAGCCTCACGTGATCAATCAGTTCGACAAGTTGCATTCGACCTACGTCGAGCAGGGCGTCCCGGTGATCATGGGCGAGTACGGCGCGGTGTATCAAGAGGGTTTCGAGGACTACCGGCGCTACTACATCGAGTTCGTGACCAAGGCGGCCTCAGATCGCGGTATCCTGCCGGTCTACTGGGACAACGGCGGGAAGAAGAGCAATGGTCAAGGGTTTGCATTGATCGACCGCGCGACCGGCGAAGTCCTGCGCCCAGCCGTTTTCGACGCGATGCGGCGTGCGGCGAAAGAGCCCTACCCCGTCAATCAGATCGCGCCGCCTAAGCCAGCGGATTGACCTTGGCCATCTCGCAAGCCCCGGCGTTTCATTTTTGCGAAAGTTGACCGGCGCGTTTCAACGGCGGACCCGGTAGTCCAGCAGCACGTCCTGCCCGATCTGTTCCACACCCCGCAGTTCGAGCTGGATCGCTTCGGCGATCTTCTCCATCTCCAGCCCGCGTACGGGGTCGATCGCCTGGGCGTCGCCTAACAGTTTCGGGCACACGAACGCCAGCACCTGGTCGACCAGCCCGTACGCCAGCAGGTCGCCCGTCAGCCCGCCGCCCGCCTCGACCAGCACGTTCGTCGCCCCTTCCTGCGCCAGGCGGCGCAGCGTCGCCTCCACGTCGCCGCCGCTGACGAGCACGTCGCCCGCCCGCGCCAGCCGGCAGTTCTCGGGCAGCTCACCCCTGGGGTCGACGACCACGCGCCGGGCGACCCGTTTGACGTCGACGCCGCGCGCGGTGAGTTGCGGGTCGTCGGCCAGCACCGTGCCGATGCCGGTCATGATCGCGTCGACCCGCGCACGCAGTTCGTGAACCCGTCGGCGCGACGCTTCGTTGCTGATCCACTTGCTGTCGCCTGTGCGGGCGGCGATCTTGCCGTCGAGCGTGGATGCCCACTTGACGATCACCCAGGGCAGCCCGGTGGCGATCCGCTTGAGATACGCCTCGTTGAGGCGCTTCGCTTCCGTTTCGCACACGCCGACGGCGACCTCGATCCCCGCTTCGCGGAGCATGGCGATCCCGCGGCCGGCCACCTGTTCGAACGGGTCGACCATCGCGACCACGATCCGGGCTAGCCTGGCTTCGATCAATGCCTCCGCGCACGGCGGCGTCTTGCCGTGATGGCTGCAGGGCTCCAGCGTCACCGCCATCGTCAGCCCCTCGGGGTCGATCCCCCGGGCGGCGCAGTCGGCCAGCGCGGCGGCCTCGGCGTGCGGCCCCCCGAAGGCGGCGTGGCGGCCCGACGCCACGACCCGGCCGTCGTCCCGCGCGACCACCGCCCCCACCATCGGGTTTGGCTCCACCCGCCCCCGCCCCTCCGCGGCGAGCCGTAACGCCTCACGCATCAGCTTTTCGTCATCTTGCCGCGCCGGTTTCACACCACCAATGATATAGTGATTGGGTCATCACGCTCCTCGAGGGAATAAGGGAACTTCATCATGAAATGGATCGTCCGCGGCCTGATTGCCATCGTCCTGATCGTCGTTGTGGCGGGCGTCGTCGCTTTTCTCTTCATCGACAGCATCGCCAAAGCCGGCGTTGAGAAAGCCACCACCTACGCCACCGGCGTCCAGACCACGCTCGGCTCGATCCACGTCGGGCTCTTCAGCGGTGAGGTCAGCCTCAGCGAGCTCGACCTCGCCAACCCCGATGGCTTCAAGGGCGAGTACTTCCTCACCCTCGGCCAAGGTGACGTCGACGTCTCCCTCGGCACCCTGATGGGCGACCAGATCGTGGTCCCGCTGATCAACCTCGACACGATCCGCCTCAACCTCCAGCAGAACGAGGAGGGCCAATACAACTACCAGGCCATCATGGACCACATGGCCAAGCTCAAGTCGCCCGACACCGCTCAGAAGAGCGAGTCCACCAAGACCTACATCGTCAACAAGATCCTGATCACCGACGTCCGGGTCGACACCACCTTCGCCGGTCAGGACATCAAGGTGAACATCCCCAAGATCGAGCTGACCGACATCGGCTCCAACACGTCCAACGGCGTGGTGCTGAGCCAGCTCAACGGCGTGATCCTCCAGGCGATCTTCCGCGCGGTGGTTGAGAACGCCGGCGACGTGCTGCCCGGCGTCATGCTCAGCGGCCTCAACGAGGGCCTGGGCCACATCGGCAACATCACCGACTTCGGCGCCGAGACCATCGGCGACGTCACCGGCCAGGTGGGCGATGTCGTGAAGCAGCTGGGGGTTCCCGGCGCCGACAAGGTCGGCGAGACGGTGGATCAGGCCCTCAAGGAGGGCGGCCAGACCGTTGATGAGGGCATCAACAAACTCGGAGAAGGCATCGGCAACCTGCTCGGCGGCGACAAGAAGGAAGAAGATAAGTAACCGAAGCCGGACCTGAGCGCAGCGAAGGTCCGGATGGATTGGGGCGTTTGTATCCGGACCTTCGCTGCGCTCAGGTCCGGCTTCGCCTCCAACCCTTAACAGCCACTTATCCCGTGCTTTCCAGGATCACCTCGCGGCCGAGCCGGCTCGACTCGTACAACGCGTCGAGCACCTTCATGGTGATCAGCCCGTGGCGCGCGGCGCACGCCGGCTCGCGGTCTTCGCGAATCGCGTTGACGAAGTCTTGCTGCACGCTGATCAGGTCCCTGGGCGGCTGGTCCATGCGGGTCACGTTGAGCCCGCCGTGTTCGCGGCGGTGGACCGTGGTCTGGACCTCCTTGTAGTTCTGAGTCAGTCGCCTGGCGCCGCCCTCGGTCCCGTAGACCTGGAAGCCCAGCTCTTCGGGGTGGTCGTGATGCGACGCCCAGCTGATCTCGAGCTCGAGCACCGCGCCGTTGGCCAGGCGGATCAGGGCGATCGCGAAGTCGTCGACGTCCATCGTGATGTCCGGCACGTCTTTGCGGTCGAACTTCGTGAAGGTCTGGGCGGTGACGCTGGCCACGTCGGGGTAGCCCATGACGAACAGGGCCTGGTCGAGCATGTGGACGCCCAGGTCGATCATCCCCCCACCGCCGGAGTTGGCCATGTTGAGGAACGACGCACGTGCGGGGATGCCGCGTCGTCGGTGCCAGAAGGTGCGGGCGAAGTAGACCTCACCCAGGTCGCCCGCATGCGCGAACCGGCCGATCCACTGCGTCGCCGGGTTCATGCGGTGGTTGAAATGGATGCCCAGCTTGCGGCCGGCGTTCTGGGCGGCGTCGACCATCTGCTGCGCCTCGTTCGCGTTCATCGCCATCGGTTTCTCGCACAGCACGTGCAGCCCGGCGTCGAACGCGGCGATCGTCAGCGGGGCGTGGAACCGGTTGGGCGTCGCGATCGACGCCAGGTCCGCGGCCCCCGATGCGAACAGCTCGTCGGCGTCGGTGAACGTCGTGTCGATCCCGAATTCGTCCCGTGCGGCGGCGAGCCGATCGGTGTCCGGATCGCACAGCGCGACCACCTCCACGCCCGCGGCGGCGCCGTAGGCTTTGATGTGTTGTTTGCCCATCCCCAGCCCGACGACCGCGGCCCGCAGCGGTTTGGTTTCGTTCATGACCGAGGACCATAGCGAACCGCGGCGGCGGCGTCGAATCACTCGATGACGATCGATGTCGGGTCGAACGTCGCACGCGGGTAATCCATGTTCAGCGATTCCAGTTTGCCCGCCAGCACCTTCATCACCAGCAGGTCGCGGAACCACCGCCGCTCGGCCGGGACCACGTACCACGGCGCGTGCTTCGTCGAGCACCGCGACAGCGCGTCTTCAAACGCCTCGCGGTACGCGCCCCATCGCGCCCTTTCCTTCAGGTCGGCGGGCTCGAACTTCCAGTGCTTGTCCGGCCGGTCCAGGCGGCGCTGCAACCGCTCTTTCTGGTAGTCCTTGGAGATGTGCAGGTAGAACTTCAGGATGTGGGTGTTTTCGTCCGTGAGCATTTTCTCGAACGCGTTGATGTGCTCGTACCGCTTGCGCCAGACCTTCTCCGGCACAAGGTCCTTGACGCGGACGATCAGCACGTCCTCGTAGTGCGAACGGTTGAAGACCCCGATGTAGCCGCGGCGGGGCGTGTGCTCGTGGATCCGCCAGAGGAAGTCGTGGCCGAGTTCGACGCTGTTGGGCGCCTTGAAACTGGTGACGCGCACCCCCGCGGGGTTGAGCGGGCCGATGACGTGGCGGACGGTCGAGTCCTTGCCCGCCGCGTCCATCGCCTGGAACACGACCAGCAGGCTGCGCTTGTGCTCGGCGTACATCAGTTCCTGCAACTCGACGAGCCGGTCGCGCAGCTGTTCGAACGCCTGCCTGGCCTCCTGCTTGTCGATCGGGCCGTCGTAACGCGTGGGGAGACGATCGAGGTCCACCTTCGCGCCTGGCGCGATGCGGTAGTCGTCGGTGTCGAGTTTGAGGGTCATGGCGGGTCTCCGTGTCCGGTCGCGGCATGAAGGGCGAGCAGCGTTTCCCCGGCGGCGTGGAGCCACGCCCGGCCCTGGGCCTGCGGCAGGCCGTCGGCCCGGTCCAGCAGCAGGGCGAGCATCGCGAACCGGGCCCGGTCGTCGTCCAGCTTCACCGCCAGACGCACCAGCGGCGCCAGCGTGTTGACCGAGGCCCGCCGGTTTTCGACCGCTTCACCGGTCGCCGCGTTGTAGTAGCCCTTGAGGTCGCGCACCCGGGCCATCGCGAAATCGAGCACCCGCTGGGCGTCGGCGGGGGTCGAGCGGACCGACCGCTCCGCGACCGCGGCGACGTTGCCCAGCAGCTCCACGTTGTTGGGCGAGAAGATCGGCGTCGACGCGGGCATCAGCGTCTTGAGCTCGGGCTGGATCACCGCGTGCAGGAGCCCGGCGGGGCTGTGGGCGTCCTGGACCAGTTTGGCCGACTGTTCGGCGACGCGCTGCAGCGACTCGTCGTCGGTCGCTTCGGCGACGGCGGCGACGAAGTCAGGGTCGTAATCGATCAGGTACGAGTTGGGCGCAAACGCCCGGGTCTGCAGGTTGAAGTAGTTGCGGACCATCCACTGGCCCTGGTCGATGGTCTGGTGCCGGGCGTAGCCGCGGAGGATCCGCACCGCCAGGTTGCGGTCCTTGGGCTGCTCGAACCGTTCGCCGCCGATCCACAGCGCCTCGGCGACGCGCAGGGCCTCGGTCGTGCCCGACGCGTCGAGCGGCTCGCCGACCTTGTAGCGCCACGCGACGAACCCGGCGGTGTAGGGGTCATCGGGATCGTCCACCAGCAGGTGATCGGTCACCACCTTGTGCATCGCGTCGTACAACTCCCGGTCGCCGGACAGGGCGGCGAAGGTCATCAGCTGGCCGATGTCGACGGCGTAGGCGTACCCGTCGTCCCGGGCGAGGGTCTGGTCCCGGACCATCTGGCCGATGCGCTCCCGAAGCCCCTGGCGCAGCGCCTCGGCGCGGTCTTCCGGCGAGGAGCCGGGGAAGATCAGCGACAGCAGCCAGATAAGGATGACGACGCCCCCGGTGGCCGCCGCCACGATCTTCGCTCGTTTGGACAGGCGCATGACCCGGATGATAAAGCAGCGGCCGATGGTATGCTTGGCGGTCGATGAGCGAGCGGACCCGACACGTGATCGGCTGCATGACCGGCACCAGCCTGGATGGGTTGGACGCGGCGCTGGTGACCATCACCGGCACGGGCCTGGAGATGGGCGCCCGGCGGGTCGCGTCGGTGAGCCGGCCGCTGGGCGGCCTGGCGGACACGCTGCGGTCGATGGCGGAGGGGCGGCTCTACACCGCGAACGATGAGCTGCGGGCTGCGCGGCGGCTGGGGGAGCTGCACGCCGAGGCGGCCGCCGAGCTGGCCTCGCTGCACCCGGTCGACCTTGTGGCGGCCCACGGTCAGACGATCTGGCACGCGCCCGAGGCGGGGCTGAGCCGGCAACTGCTGGACCCTTGGCCGATCGTGAGGCGGCTCAAGGCGGCGGTGTGCTACGACCTGCGCCAGGCCGATCTCATCGCGGGGGGCCAGGGCGCGCCGATCACGCCGATCGCCGACTGGGTGATGTTCCGCGGCTCGGCGGGCGCGGTGGCCAACCTGGGCGGGGTGTGCAACGTGACGTGGTTGGCCGACCGGGTGGAGCAGGTGCGCGGCTCGGACGTGGGGCCGTGCAATCTGCTGCTGGACGGCCTGGTGCGTCGTCTGTACCCGGGCCGGGCCTACGACGAGGGGGGCCGGCTGGCGGGCGGGGCCGACCCGGACACGCGGGTGGTGGACGCGATCGCGGCGACGGTCGACCGGTTCGCCGGCGGCGTCGAGTCGCTGGGCCGGGAGCAGTTCGGCCTGGCTTTCATCGACGCGGTGGTTGAGGCGGCGGGCCAGACCTCGGCTGAGGCGTTGCTGTCGTCGGCGGTGCAATGGATCGCGGAGTTGCTGGCGGGGGCGGTCGGGAACGAGCGGCTGGTGCTGGCGGGGGGCGGGGCGCGCAACGCGGCGTTGACCGGGCGGATCGCGGGCCTGTGCGGCGAGGCCGTGCTGAGCGACGAGTTGGGCGTGCCGGCGCAGACGCGTGAGGCCACGGCGTTTGCGGTGCTGGGCGCGTTGAGTCAGGATGGCGTGCCGATCACTTTGCCGTCGGTGACCGGCGCGGACCGTCCGGGTGTGGCCGGGGTATGGGCTTATCCATGAGCGACACGCTTCCTGATCGCGGACGTCTGGACACCGAGCAGCGCAACGTCGCGTCCGCCGGCCTGGATGTGATGTCCGTCCCGGACATGCTGGGCGTGTTTGTGGATGAGGACGCCCGGGTGCTGGACGCGGTGCAGGCCGCCGTGCCAAGCATCGCCAAGGTGGTTGAGATGACGGCCGAGCGGATGCGTCGGGGCGGCCGACTGATTTATTTCGGCGCCGGCACGTCGGGCCGTTTGGGCGTGCTGGACGCGAGCGAGTGCCCGCCGACGTTTCACACCGACCCGTCGCAGGTAGTCGGCGTCATCGCGGGGGGCGACGCCGCGCTGCGTAAGAGCAGCGAGGGGATGGAGGACGACCCCGACGGGGTGGCCGCGGAGTTCGAGCGGCTGGGCGTGGGGGCGGCCGACGTGGCGGTCGGCATCGCGGCGGGCGGGACGACGCCGTACGTGTTGGGCGGGCTGGCGCTGGCGAAGCGGCGCGGCGCCGGGACGGCGCTGATGTGCTGCGTGGAGATCGACCAGCCGGCGACGGCGGACGTGCTGGTGAAGCTGCGGGTCGGGCCGGAGGTGGTGACCGGGTCGACGCGGATGAAGTCGGGCACCGCGACCAAGCTGGCGCTGAACATGATCTCGACCGGGACGATGGTGCAGCTGGGCAAGACGTGGGGCAACCTCATGGTCGACCTGAAAGCGACCAACGCGAAACTGCGGGACCGGGCGGCGCGGATCATCACGTCGCAGACAGATTTGAGTCGGGACGATGCGCTGGCGCTGCTGGACCGGGCCGGCGGCTGGGTGAAAGCGGCGCTGGTCATGCAGCGGCTGGGGGTGGACCGGGCGGCGGCGTTGGAGAAGCTGGAGGAGCACGGCGGGCGCCTGCGGCCGTTGTTGGGGGTGCCGCGTTAGCGCGGATCAACCGTGGGGCTATCGCTTTTATCATTTAGCCCCGCCGCTTGCGGCGGGTGAGCGCGGGGCAAGCCCCGCGGCTAAATGTCGTGGAAAGCGATACAGGTCAAGTTGACAAGCGTTAACCGAGCATGAACAGCGCGATCGCGGCGCACATCAGGGTCGCCGCGCCCAGCCGTCGCCAGAAGACCTCGCGCGACACCGTGGGTTCGAGATGAACCATCCCCCACGACGCCAGCAACAGGCCGAGGCCGACCGACATGACGCCGCGGGTGGATTGGAGGATGTTGCCCAGCACCACGCCGCCCAGCGCCGCGAAACAGGTGTAGATGAAGAACATGCTCGCCAGCCAGGACAGCGAGTAAGGGACCGCGTCGATCCAGTCGCGGCGGTCGGACGAGCCGACCTTGGCCAGCAGCGGCAACGAGATGAGGCCGAGGACGAGGTAACCGATGCACAGGCTCAAGACGCCCGCGCGGAGCGGCGCAACCGGCTGCATCGCGAGGATGGATTTGAGGATGTAGATGTCGGACATGGCGTAGCCGATCAGCACGCCCGCCATGAGCCCGATTGCGGGCCAGGGGATCGACCCGCCGGAGTAGTTGAGGATGAACGCCGCCGCGATCGTGATCAGCACCGCGATCCATTGCAGCCACGTCACCTCTTCGCCCAGCATCAGGACCGCCGCGAGCGCCAGCACGCCGACCTTCAGCCCCAGCAGCGGCGACAGGCGGGACGCCTGGGTGTAGCGCAGCGCCCCGAAGAGCATGCCCTGGCCGAAGACGTAGCAGAGCGCCGCGCCGACGGTCGGCAGGACCCATTGGGCGACCGGCGGCATGTCCGGGGGCCAGAGGATCACCGCGAGCGGGGCGACGACCACGGCCTGCATCACGTGCGACACCGCCAGCAGCCGGATCACTCCACCGTCGCGCGAGAGGGTGTAGGCGCGCGAGCAAAGGTAGGCGATGGAAGCCGCCAGGGCGGTGAGCAGGCCCAGGATGACGCCGAGGATGAACATGCGCTAGCCGAGCCTGCGGTAGGCGTCGGCGAGGAGTTGCTCGGTCTCCTCCCAGCCGATGCAGGCGTCGGTGATCGACACGCCGTAACGGAGGTCGGCCGGGCTGTCGGGGATGGCCTGGTTCCCCTCTTCGAGATTGGACTCGATCATCGCGCCGACGATGCACCCGGCGCCGGGGTCGGCGTCGCGGCGTTGATCGAGCAGGCTGTTCCAGACCCGCTGTTGGTTCTGGTGTTTTTTGCCGGAGTTGGCGTGGGAGCAGTCGACCATCAGCCGCGGCTCGAGCCCGGCGGCGCGGAGCAGTTCGGCGGCGCGGGCGACGTCTCGCGGCTCGTAATTGGCGCCGCCGGCGCCGCCCCGCAGGATCATGTGCCCGTCGGGGTTGCCGGTGGTCGAGACGACGCAGGCCCGTCCTTTCTCGTCGACGCCCAGGAAGTGGTGCGGGCTCTTGGCCGAGCGGATCGCGTCGACCGCGATCTGCAGGTTGCCGCCCGTGCCGTTCTTGAAGCCCACGGGCATCGACAGGCCCGACGCCATCTGGCGGTGCGTCTGCGATTCGATGGTGCGCGCGCCGATCGCGGCCCAGGACACCAGGTCGTCCAGGTACTGGGGTGTGGTCGGGTCGAGCACCTCGGTCGCCGCGGGCAGGCCCAGCGCGGTGATGTCCCGCAGGAGCCGGCGCGCCAGCCGCAGGCCGGTTTCCAGGTCGAACGAGCCGTCGAGGTGGGGGTCGTTGATCAGCCCCTTCCAGCCGACGGTGGTGCGGGGTTTTTCGAAGTAGACCCGCATGAGGATGCAGAGCCGATCGGCGTACCGGGTTTTGAGCTCGACCAGGCGCCGGGCGTATTCCATGGCGGCCTTGGGGTCGTGGATGGAGCACGGGCCGACAACGACGAGCAGGCGCGGGTCCTGTTCGTGGAGGACGGCGCGGACGGCGTCGCGGCCCTCGAGCACGGCGGCGTGAGACGCGGCGGTGAGGGGCAGCTCGGCCTCCAGGGCCTCGGGGGTGATCAGCGGCTTGAGGCCGGCGACGCGCAGGTTCTGCGTCGGGGAGAGTCGGGTGTCGGTCGGGGCGGTCACGGGCGGGCTCCAGAGGCCGGCAGAGCAAACCATAGAGTTTAACACGACGCCGTGCGTTTGCGGTGAGGCCGAATGAATGGGTCTGTTGAGCCGCGAACGTCAACGGTTTCCGGTCCGTCCGCCATGTTGACGGTCCCTTTACAGGGGCTTCGCGGGCGTTAAACTGGCGGGCTTCGCATCGCGGGCGTTGGCCCGTGGGAGGCCGCCGTGCAGCAGGAAGCGATCGTCAAAGCCGCCGCCCTCGTCGAGGCGCAGGCGTACATCCAGCGGTTCAAGGACAAGATCATCGTCGTCAAGGTCGGCGGGTCGATCATGGACGCGCCGGACCAGCTCCGCGCCGTGGTTCATGATGTGTGCTTCATGGCGTCGGTCGGGATGCGGCCGATCATCGTGCACGGCGGGGGCAAGGGCATCACGGCCGCGATGCAGCAGGCCGGCCTCGAGGCGCAGTTCGTGCAGGGCCGGCGCTACACCGACGAACGCACGCTCGCCATCGCCGAGCACGTCCTGATCAACGACATCAACGCCCAGATCCGCGAGATGGTGACGGAGGCGGGCTTCCGCGCGATGGGGCTGCACAGCCTGGCGAGTTGCGTGGTGTTCGGCAACCGCCTGTTCCTCGAGGGCGAGGGCGGACGCAAGATCGACGTGGGTTTCGTCGGCGAGGTCGATTGGGTTAACGCCTCGCTGCTGCACGCCCTGACCGAGACGGGCCTGATCCCCATCATCGCGCCGATCGCGCGCGACGCGTCGGGCGGTAAGCTCAACATCAACGCCGACTCCGTCGCCGGCCACGTCGCCGCCGCCGCCCGATGCGAGAAGCTGGTGCTCGTGAGCGACACCCACGGCATCCGCCTTTCCGACGACGTCAACGACCTGGCCAGCCACCTGACCAAGGCCCAGATCGAAGACTTGATCGATCGCGGCGTGATCACGGCCGGTATGCTGCCTAAGGTTGAGGCGAGCTTCACGGCGTTGGCGGGCGGCGTGCCCAAGGCCGCCATTGTGGATGGACGCATCCCCCACGCGTTGCTGCTCGAGGTCTACACCGATCAGGGCATCGGGACCGAGATCGTGTTGTAAGCGTTCCCCGCAAGATTCACCGCCATGAACCACTGCATCTCACTTTCCGACTACACGGCCAACCGGATCACCCACGTGTTCGATGTGGCGTATGACCTGCGCGACCGCCGCAGCCGCGGGGCCTTGAGCGACGTGTTGAAGAACCAGACGCTGGCGATGATCTTCGAGAAGCCGTCGCTGCGGACCCGGGTGAGCTTCGAGCAGGGCATGATCGAGTTGGGCGGCCACGCGATCGTGCTGGGGCAGGAGGTCGGCATCGGCAAGCGCGAGAGCGTCGCCGACGTGACCCGCGTCCTCGCCGGGATGGTGCAGGGCATCGCGGCCCGCGTGTTCGAGCACGACAGGCTGATCGAGATGGCCGACCACTCCTCCGTGCCCGTGATCAACATGCTCAGCGACGATGCGCACCCCTGCCAGGCGCTGGCCGATGTCATGACGATGATGGACGAGTTCGGGCGCGACCTGACGGGGCGGACGCTGGTCTATGTCGGCGACGGCAACAACGTCGCCCACAGCCTGGCGATCATCTGCGGCAAGCTGGGGATCAACTTCACCATCGCCGCCCCCCCCGGTTACGAGCTGCCCCAGGCTTACGTCGACCGGATCATGGCCGACGTGCCCGGGATGAATTTCCAGTTGTGCTCCGACCCGGCCGAGGCGGTGCATCAAGCCGACGCGGTCTACACCGACACCTGGGTGTCGATGGGTCAGGAGACGGAAAAGCAGAAACGGCTGGCCGCGTTCACCGGCTTCCAGGTCGATGAGGAACTGATGAGCAAAGCCCCTTCCCACGCGATCGTGCTGCATTGCCTGCCGGCATACCGCGGGGTCGAGATCACCGACGGCGTGATGGACGGGGCGTCGAGCCGGGTGTTCCCCCAGGCGCACAACCGCCTGCACGCGCAGAAGGGCCTGCTGGCGGTCTTGATGGGCGGGTGTTGATCCAGGTCTGGCGGCGGGTTCGCCCCGCGCTTTGTTTGATTCACGCGTGGTTCCACACGTTTCCGGATGGATCGCGCGGCCCGCGTGTTATGATGGTTCATCATGTCCGAAGCCGACGTCAACCCCCCGCTGGGGCCGGATGATCACACGCCGTTGCTGCTGATCGTGACCGGTTCGCATCTGCGGGCGGAGGTGGCTGACCGGCCGTTGGCGTACCGTCTGCAACAGGCGATTCACGACTGGATCGAGACGCATGAAGAGCTGCTCGCGACCGACATCTCGCCCGTGGTCTGCAGCGACATCTGGTACATCAACCACAACGAGTTGCAAAGCCGGCCGACGATCTGCGTGGGCGGGCCGGGGGTGAACGCGTTGTCGCAGTACTACGCCCAGGCCCTGCCCGAAAACGATCAGGCCGAGCAACAGGTGATCATCCAGATCGACCCGGAGTTCACCGACCTGCGGGTCATCATCTGGGGCACCAATCACGAGTTGACCGCCAAGGGTGTTGAGTTGTTTGTCCAGGATTACCTCGACGGCTTTCTGCAGGCGGTGGCGACCCAGGTGGAGCCGCGGGTCGACTGAGTTGCCTGAGCCGATTGCCGCTCGAATAATAGGGATGCCATGTCGATCACCACCGCCCGCCCCCAGGGAAGGGAGCAGACCCGTGCGGCCGTCGCCGACGCGGCCGATGTCCTGCGCAGCGGGGGTCTGGTGGTGTTCCCGACCGAGACCGTCTACGGCGTGGCGGCGCTGGCCGACAGCGACGCCGGCGTCGCGGCGTTGCGGGCGTTGAAGGCGGGGGGCCGCCCCGAGGCGTTCACGGCCCACCTGCCCGATCGAGAGGACGCCCGGCGGCTGATCGACGAGCCCGGCCTGACCCTGCGGCAGCTGATGCGCAAGGCGTTCCCCGGCGCCGTGACCGCGGTGGTGGAGGTCCCGGAGCAGACGATCGGTCAGCGGATCGCCGCCCTGGGGTGGGCCCCGCAGGCCCGGGACCGGGTGTACCGGCAGGGCTACGTGGGGCTGCGTTGCCCGGACCACCCGCTCGCCCGCGAGCTGCTGCGCGCGGTCGACGGGGTGGTCGTGGCGGCGTCGGCGGGGCGGGAGGCGGTGGACGCGGAAAAAGCCGTCGACGCGGCGGCGGGTCGGGTAGACTATGTGCTCGACGGCGGGCGGTGCCGCTTCGGCAAACCGTCGACCGTCGTCCGGTTCTCCGGCCGCGGCGCGAACCAATCGGCCGTCATCGAACGTGTCGGCGTGTATGAGCCCCGTTCGATCCGCAAGCTTATGAGATGGAATCTCCTGTTAGTCTGCAGCGGCAACACCTGCCGCTCTCCCATGGCCGAGGGCATCGCCCGCCAGCTCATCGCCGAGCAACTGGGCGTGAAGGCGGATGAACTCGATGCGCAAGGCGTTGCGGTCAGCTCCGCGGGCGCGTACGCCCAGCCCGGCTCGCCGCCCAGCCCCGAAGCCGTCGCCGCGGTCGCGGACATGGGCGCGGATATCTCAAACCATCGTTCGTCAACGCTCACGCCCGAGCGGGTCCAGGCCGCCGACGCCATCTACACCATGACCGACGCCCACCGTCAGGCGGTGCTGGACCTCATGCCCGGCGCCGCGGCCAAGACCCAGCGCCTCGACCCCGGAGCCGACATCGAAGACCCGATCGGCGCAGGCTCCGCGGTTTACCGACGCACCGCCGAGGCGATCCGCCGCCACCTCACCCAACGTCTTCAGGAGCAATTGGCATGAAGATCGCAGTCGGGACCGATCATCGAGGCGTCGACGCCCTGAGCCACATCGTCAACGCGCTCGAGCACAAGGGCCTGGCGGTGAGCCGGCTGGGGGTCTGCGACGAGGGGATCTGCGATTATCCCGACACCGCGTACCCGGTCGCCTCCGCGGTCGCCGCCGGCCAAGTCGACCGGGGCATCCTCATCTGCGGCTCGGGCATCGGCATGTCCATCGCCGCCAATAAGGTCAAAGGCGTGCGCGCCGCGTTGGTCCATGACGAAATCGGCGCCGAGCTCTCCCGCAGCCACAACGACGCCAATGTGCTCTGCCTGCCCGCTGACCTGCTGGGCATGCGACTGATGCTGCGGATCGTCGACACCTGGGTCGCCACCGAGTTCGCCGGCGGCCGGCACGCCCGCCGCATCAGCAAGATCGCCGCGATCGAAGACGGCCGCCACCCCAACGACACCGACCGGCCGGCCAAGCTGCTGGGGTGACCTGATCGAGAGCCTGTATCATCACGCGTGTTGGCGTTGCTGCGCCGCGTTTCTATGATGGCCGCGTCCAGCATCCCCCGGCGTCCCGCTATGCCCGACCCCGAATCCCCGCCCAGCCCGGCCCAGCTCCAGGCCCACCGCGTCCGCGTCGAGGGCGTCGACTGGGCCAGCCTCCTGCCCGTGATCCGCCTCTTCGCGGCGTTCCGGATGGCGATCCACCCGGCCAAGCTCCTGCTGGCGCTGATGCTGGTCATCGTGCTTTACCTCGGCGGGCTCGCGCTCGACACCGTCTGGGGCGTCCAGGTCTATCCCGGTGAGGTCAGCCGCTACATCGAACGGCCCAGCGATCAATACGACGCGTGGCTGGCGCTGCAGCGCCGCCACCTCGGGCAGGCCCGCGAGTTGGGACGCGACGATCCCCGCATCGGCATCTTCGACACGCTGCTGAGCGCCGAGATCGAGGCGTTCCGCCGGCTGATCGTGTCGGCGTCGTCATTCGACTTCGGCCTGCGCGCCCTCGCCAGCAGCCAGCCGTCCGCCGCGGGCGGCGTCATCGGGGCGCTCTTCCTCATGGTCGTGGGCATCCCCGGCTGGCTGGTCCGCACTCACCCCGGGTTCACCGCCGTTTACTGCGGCTTCGCGTTCCTGCTCACCGCCTGGGTCGGCGGCGCCATCTGCCGGCTCGCCGCCCTCCACGCCTGCGCCAACCGTCGGCCGTCCGCCTTCACCGCCTTGCATTTCGCCGGCCGCAAGTACATCTGGTTTGTTCTCGCCCCGCTGATCCCGGTGGTCCTGGCGCTGTTCGTGGGGCTGCTGCTGGCGCTCGTCGGCCTGGCGCTGTTCAACCTCCCCATCCTCGACGTCATCGGCGCCGCGCTGTTCGGCGTCCTGCTTCTGGGCGGGTTTGTCATGGCCCTGCTCCTGGTCGGCTTCGCCGGCGCGAGCAACCTGCTCTGGCCCGCGGTCGCGGTCGAGGGCTCCGACGCGTTCGACGCGATCAGCCGCGCGTTCAACTACGTCTACGGCCGGCCGTGGCGCTACCTGTTCTATTCCGCGGCCGCCCTGGTCTACGGCGCCATCACCTACCTCTTCTTCGGCTTCGTCGTCTACCTGGTGCTCCTGCTGACCAAGGCGTCGGTCGGCGCGTGGGTGTTCGCCGAGATGGCCGAGGGCGGCCCTAACCGCTTCGACGCGGTGTTGCCCGACACCGAATTGGGCCAGTTGATGCCCGCCGCGGACTGGGACGGCCTGGACCGATCGGGCAAGGTCTCCGCCGCGCTGGTGAACGTCTGGGTCAAGCTGTTGATCAGCTTCCTCCCCGCGTTCGCGTTGAGCTATTACTTCTGCGCACAGACCTGGATCTATCTGCTGCTGCGGCAGTCGGCGGACGGCGCCGAAACGAGTTACGTGAACGAGAGCGAATGATGCGGCGACGCGCTCGGCGGTTGACGATCGGTTTCCTGGCGCTGGCCGCGCTGGTCACGACAGCCTGCGGCCGCTCCCAGCCTCCCGCCGGGGCGGATTCATCTGACAAGGGGCCGCGCATCGTCTCGCTCACCCCCGCCATCACGCAGATGATCGTCGACCTGGGCTTGGGCGATCGGCTCGTCGGCATCGCTCAATACGACGCCGCCGCGCCCGAGGGGCCGCCCGTCGTCGGCATCTACACCGAGGTCGACACCGAGAAACTCCTGAGCGTCAACCCGACCCACGTCCTGCTGATGACCGGCAAGGACGGCCCGCCCGCGGCGCTCACCGAGATGGCCGATGCCGGACGCTTCACGCTCGCGTGGTACCCGTACACGAACACCGCGGCCGATGTGGCCGAGGTGCTGGCGGACGTCGGCGCCGTGCTGGGCCGGCCCGACGAGGCCGACGCGTTGCGCGACCGGATGATCAACGATTTGAAGGCCGTGGCCGACAGGACCGAGGGGTTGAACAAGCCGCGGGTGTTGATGGTCTTTGCCCTGTCGCCGGTCATGGCCAGCGGCGGCGGGACCGTGCTCGACGCGATGCTGACCCGCGCCGGCGGGGTCAACGCGGCCGCCGCCTCCGCCACCACCGCCCCCACTTACGACCGCGAAGCGCTGATCGCCCTCCAGCCCGACGTGATCCTCCTTCTCAAGCCCGGTGACCCGCCGCTGCGCGAACATGATGAACGGCTGGCGGGGTTCGACGGCCTGCCGATCCCCGCGGTCGAGCACGGCCGGATCGTGCTGCTCAACGACCCACTCGTCTTGCTGCCCAGCACCAACCTGCCCCGCGTGGCGGAGCAGATGAGACAGGCGATCCACGACCACGGAGAGGCGGCGGAGCGTTGACTGCGCAACGATCGACGCTTATCTGGTTGGCGGTGATGGCGCTCGTCCTGCTGCTGGCCGAGGCGGCGCGGCTCTGGGTCGGCAGCTCCACCGTGGGGTTTCCATCGGGGGAGCACGCCGCCGACATCTGGGCGGCGCGCTGGCATCGGCTGACGATCGGCCTGACGGTCGGCGCGGCGTTGGCGGTGAGCGGCGTGGCGCTGCAGGCGTTGCTGCGCAACCCGCTGGCCGAGCCGTTTATCCTCGGCCTGTCGACCGGCGCGGGCGCCGGGATCATGCTGCAGGCGTATCTCGTCCACCTGCTGGCATGGCAGGTCGGCGGCGGGCAGACGTTCGGGGCGCTCATCGGCGCCGGGGCGAGCATGGCCATCGTCTTCGCCGCCGGGAGGCGCCGCGGCATCATCGACCCCGTGGGCCTCCTGCTCACCGGCGTGGTGCTCAGCACCATCAACGGCGCGGTGATCATGCTGGTCAACTACATGATCGGCCCCGGCGGCGTGCGGGACGACCTGGCCCAGTGGATGATGGGGTTCCTGCACGAGGGCGCCGCCGGGCAGACCGTGACGCTGGTCGCCGCGATGACCGGGCTGGGCCTGGCGCTGCTGATGGTGCTGGGGCGGGCCATGGACGCAGCGACATTATCCGAAGCCGAGGCCAAGAGCGTGGGGGTCCACCTGGCGGCCCTGCGTACGGTGTTGTTCGTGACCGCGGGGGCCCTGGCGGCGGGGGCGGTCGTGCTGGCCGGGCCCATCGCTTTCGTGGGCCTGGTCTGCCCGCACGTGGCGCGGCTGGCGTTGGGGCCGAGCCACCGCCCACTGTTGATCGGCTCGGCGCTTCTGGGGGCGGCGCTGATCGTCGCCGCGGACACCGTCGCGTCGCTGATCGCGTTCGCCAACCCGGGCTTCGGCCTGCTCCCGATCGGGATCTTCACCGCGATCCTCGGCGGGCCGACGTTCCTGTGGATGCTGCGGCCCAAACTCGGGCGGGGCTACGAATGAAAGGTCAGGCAAGAGATGGCTGAACACTTTGCTGATCGTTTGTGGGCGGCGTGCGACGCGGCCGGCGCCCCGGTATGCGTCGGGATCGACCCGGTGCTGGAGCGTCTGCCCGCTGCGCTGCGGGGCGAGCCGGCCGAGCGGATCGCGGCGTTCGGCGTCGGGATCGTTGAGGCCGCGGCGGGCGTGGTCCCCGCGGTGAAGCCGCAACTCGCGTGCTTCGAACGCTACGGCGGTGAGGGCTGGCGCGCCTATGAGCGCGTGCTCGACGCCGCCAAAACCCACGGCCTGATCGTCATCGCCGACGCCAAACGCGGCGACATCGGCACGAGCTCGGCTCACTACGCCGCCGGCCTGCTCGCGGGCGACGGGGCTGACGCCTTGACCGTCAATACCTACCTCGGCTCCGACGGGCTGGAGCCGTTCGTGGATGTCGCCAAACGTGACGGCAAGGGCCTGTTCGCCCTCGTGCGCACCAGCAACCCCGGCGGCGACGCGCTGCAATCGCTGAAGCTCGAAGACGGCCGCCGCGTGGGCGAGGCGGTCGCGGACATCGTCGCCGAACTCGGCGAGACCTGCGTGGGCGCCTCGGGTTACTCGGCGTTGGGCGCGGTCGTCGGCGCCACCAAGCCCGCCGACGCCGACGCCCTGCGGGCGCGCATGCCGCGCCAGGTCTTTCTCGTCCCCGGCTTCGGCGCCCAGGGCGGCACGGCCGAAGACGTGAAAGCCTGCTTCAACAAAGACCGCAGGGGCGCGATCATCACCGCGAGCCGGTCGGTGATCTATGCGTTCGACCCGGACGCCGCCGATTGGCAAGACGCCGTCCGCTCGGCGGCGGTGAAGCTTCGCGACGACATCGCCGGCGTCCTTTCGCGTTAACCGGTGGTGCGCAGCCCCGCGGCGACGCCCTGGACCGACACCCGCAGCAGGTCTTCGAGCCGTTGGCGTTCGTTCTCGCCCAGGTCGGCCGCCGCCGCCCGGCGCCGCATCAACTCGACCTGGACCAGGTTGATTGTGTCCACGTAGGGGTTGCGGACCCGGATCGAGTGTTGCAGCCAGGGGATGCCGTCAAGCAGTTCGCCGCGCCGGGTGACCGCCAGGACCGCCGAGCGGGCGGTGTCGTATTCGGCGCGGTAGAGGTTCAGCACGCGGGCCGCCGCTTCGCGGTCGGGGATCAGCTCGGTGTAGAGCGCGACAATGCCCGGGTCGGCCTTGGCCAGCGCCAACTCGGCGTTGTCGATCACGGCCCGGAAAAACGGCCAGCCGTCGTACATCGCCTGCAGCCGGGACCAGTCGCCGTCGGCCGCGGCGTGCAGCGCCGCGCCCAGCCCGTAATAGCCCGTCAACAGCGAGCGGTTCTGGGTCCACGCGAACGTGTAGGGGATGGCGCGTAGCGTTTCGAGCGACCGGGCGCCGCGCCGTCGCGCGGGGCGGGAGCCGATCGGCAGCGACTCGATCGAGTCGATCGGCGTGGCGAACGAAAAGAAATCCAGGAACGCCGGGTCTTCCTTGAACGCAAGGTATCGGCGCCGCGCCGTTTCGGCGGCGCGGTCGACCGTCTCGGACCACTGCGGATCATCGACCGGCTCGGTGTGGCGGTCGGTGATCAGCAGCGTGGCCCAGGTCACCTGCTCCAGGTGCCGCAGCGCGATCTGGGGGTCGTCATACCGCTCGGCCAGGACCTCCCCCTGCTCGGTGATGCGGATCTTGCCGGTGATCGAGTCCGCGGGCAGCGAGAGGATGCCGCGCGCGGCGGGCCCGCCGCCCCGGCCCAGCGAACCGCCGCGCCCGTGGAAGACCTCCAGCTCCACGCCGTGCCGCCCGGCCGTCTCGGCGAGGCGGCGCTGCGCGCTGAAGAGCTGCACGTTGGCCGACAGGTAGCCCCCGTCTTTGGTCGAGTCGGAGTAGCCCACCATGCAGGTGACCCGTCCGCCTTGCTGGGCCACCAGGTCGGCGAACGGCGGGCACCCCAGCAACTGATCGAGCGTTTCGTGAGCGTGGTGCAGGTCCCGGATGGTCTCGAACAGCGGCACGATCGGCGGCACGAACGCGTCGGCGGATCGGGCCGAGACGCGCGAGAGGAAAAGCACCGCCAACGCATCGCTGGGCCGGTGGGTCATGCTGATGATGAACACCCCCAACGCGTCGGCCGCGCCGGTGTTGGCCGTGCTTTGCAGCAGGTCGAACAGGGCGAGCGTCTCGCGGGCGTCGTCGGAAAGGCCGCCGCGGTCCAGCGGCGCGTCGGGCGGCGCCTGCGTCAGGAGGGACTGCTTCAGCGATTCATCCGCGTCGAGGTAAGCGGGGTGGCGGTCGAGGGCGGCCATGACCTCGGCGACCGCGGCGTTGAGCCGGCGCGAGTCCTCCCGGATGTCCAGCCGGGCGAAGTGCAGCCCGAACACGCGGGTCCGATCGATCCAGTCCCGCACCTCGCCGTCGGCCAGGTGATGATGGGCGTTGTCCCGCAGGCTGTCGGCGATCCGCTGCAGGTCGTCCAGCAGGTCGTGGTGCGAACGGTACGCCGCGTCGGGCAGCGGGGCGTACGGGTCGGCGTCGGCGGTCGCGCGCAGGCGGTGGCGGATGACGCGGAGGAAGTGGCGGTACTTCTCGTGCGGGTTTGCGCGGGCGATGCTCTCCGCAAGGTCCGGCCACCGGGAGGCGGCGCGTTCCACGCCCTCGATCAGTTCGGCGCTGACCGCGTGGCGCTGGTCGGAAATGCTCAGGACCGCCATCAGCCGGGCGCATTGGTCCAGGTGCTTCTCGACGGTGCGCTGACGCAGAAGCCGGAGGGTGCGCTGGGTGACCTCAGCGGTGACAAACGGGTTGCCGTCGCGGTCGCCTCCGATCCACGAGCCGAAGCGGAGGAAGACCGGCGGGTCCAGTCGGTGGCCCGGGTAATACGTCGCCAGCGCCCGGCGGAGGTTGCGGTAGAGCGCAGGGATCGTGTCCCACAGCGGGTCGAGCACGAACAGGCCGCGTTGGACCTCTTCCATGACCGTCGGCTTCTCGGGCCGCAGGGCGTCGGTGTCCCAGAGGCAGGCCAGGTCGCCCTTGATCCGCGACAGCAAAGCGTCGCGTTCACGGGGCAGCAGGTCCGGGGTGTCGAGGTCGATCAGGTCCTGCCGCAGCCGCTTGAGCGTGTTGCGGACCGTGCGGCGTTTGGCTTCGGTCGGGTGGGCGGTGAAGACCAGCTCGATCCCCAGGGCGTCGATCAGGCGGCCGACCTTTTCGATGGACCGGCTTTTGGCGTGGAGCGTCGCGATCGCGTCGCCGATGGATTCCCGCCGCGGGTCGGGGTGCTCCTCCAGCTCCCGCCGCCGAAGGACCCGGACCCGGTGGCGGTCCTCGGCTAGGTTGGCCAGGTCGAAAAAACTCGCGTTGGCGCGGATCAGGTCGCCCAGCTCGTCGAGCGTCATGCCGGCGAGGCGATCGCGGAGCTGACCGTCGGCGTCGGCGTCGCCGAGACGACGCTGCTTGGCCAGGTGCCGAACCTGCTCCACCAGGTGGTAGAGGTCGTCGCCCGCCAGGTCGCGCAGCGTGTGGCCCAGCTCGAACCCCAGCGTCCGCACGTCCCGCCGCAGGGGCTGGTCCGTCAGGGGGGGCGTCTGAGGCGAGGAAGTACGGGGCGGCACGGCTGGGTCTCAACGGGTCGGGCGTGGAAGTGTAGCACGACCGGCCGGCCGCGTTCCCCGTGGCCGGCCCCCGGCTCTAGACCCCGCTCAAAACCGACGATAAAATGGAGTACTGCTCATTGACAACTGGGGCCGACCGGTATCGACCGGACAGGGAAGGCTCACGGCCGCGCGCCGAGGTGCACGTTGGCCTCGTTAATCCACGTGCAAACCTTCAAATGCCAACGATAACATCGCTGGTCGCATCGGCTTTGACAGCCCGGTGCGTCTCGCCGCCTGATTCAAGGCAGCACATCGCCCGTCGGCTCGTCTGCGGCGGGCGGGCGATGAATGACCAGCAGACTCGTCCAACGGCGGCGCCACAGCGCCCGCGGATTAAACCTTACTTTGGCTGGACCCCCCACAGGCTGTCGTTGGCCGGCGGGGGGTTGAGATCAAATCGACGACTATGCGCGTAGAAACCGTGTGTTGACTGTTCCGGCACGGGGGTTCGACTCCCCCCGGCTCCATTGGTTCCAATTTCAGAAAACCCGCAAGCTCAAATCAAAAATGATCTTGCGGGTTTTTCTTTTCTCGGGCATGCGTATGTCCTTGTGCGTGTGTTATTGATTGGTCCACGAGATGTCCCCGGGCCAACGGTCGATCCCGGGCCCGTCCGCGAAAAAGATGCCGAGCGATCGGAGCATGGCGCGCAGGTCCGCAGCCAATGCCTTGCTCGCATCGGGCGGGAGCTGAGCCCGTTGTTCCCAGAGGGTCAGCAGCGCCCCGGCTGTCGCGGAGTCGTAGAGCGGATGGGTGCGGGGAATCTCCGCTGCTCGTCCACGGACGAACTTGACCCATCGCGCGCCGAAGAAGTATTTCGCTCCGGGATGACCGGTGACCCGTTCCCGGCCGGCGAGCAGTTCAACGCGCATGTTGTCGAGCGTGTTCAGATGTTGACCGTTGGGCGTGTATCGTCCGAGGTAAAGCAAACCCGGCCCCCCATGGTGGGCCATCAACGGGTCCTGCTGGTTTTGACTAGCCATGGCAGCGATGCGGGTTTGTATGGTGCGCCAGTCGAGTTCTCCATCGCGCACGCCGACGAGGGCAAGGGCCGGCCTCTGTGTGTTGAAGCCAACCTGAAACAGGTGCACTTCATCGAAGACCGCCGCGAAGGTATCGGCGATGATGCCGAAATGCTCGGGCGTCAGTTGATACATGGCCAACCACTGACAGAAGACACCGCCGGTCTTGAGTGAACGCCTCGCGGCCTCGAAATGTTCGCGAGAGTAAAGCCGTGCTTCGCCAGGGCCCCACGGCAGGAAAAGATCGCCCACGAGCACATCAAACGCGTCCGGCATCGCGGCGATCGCGGTGCGCCCGTCGTCGACGATCATGCGAACGCGGTCGCGCCCCACGACGCCGTGGTTGAAATCCGCAAAGTGCCGTTGGGCGAAGTCGGCGACGATCGGTGAAAGCTCGATCATCGTGATGTCTTCTACACCTGGGACGTCGATCGCAGCTCCGGGTGTGATGCCCGTCGCCACGCCGATGAAGCCGACCTGAGCGGGGCGTGGGTGCAACGCCAGCGGGAGCAGGGCTTGGCGCTCCTGATCCCACCGCGCCTCGGTCCCGCCGAGCATGTACTGGTTAGACAGCAGGATCGCGCGGCCAAAGCCGTCCTTCTCGATCACCGCCACCGAGCCCTCTCGACCGGTGCGATGCTCCACCACGGTGAAGTTCAGGTGCGGATTGATCGTCGGCATGGGCCAGACCCACGCCACGACCGCCACGACCGCGGCAGCGGCGCCGCCGAGCAAGGCGAGCGATGGCAGGCGCCGTCGCTGCCACACCGCCAGCCCGCCGCCGATGACCAGGTAGCCCACTCCAAGCATCCCAATCGCCGCGTGCGGACCGAGTTGCGGAAGGAGCACGCGGTACGTCAGTTCCGCGCCGATCAAGCCTCCCAGGCCGTTGACCGCGAGAAGCCAGCCCCACCGTCGGCCTGAAGCATCACCACCGTCCCGGCTGAGCATCGAGCAGGTGAGCGGGAAGATGAGCCCGGCGAGCAGCAACGCCGGCCCCAGCACCATGCCAGCCAGGAGCAGCAAGGCCAGCACCCACTGCCCGAATACCGGCTTGGGCGTCAATCCCCCCGACTGTTCGACGACCATGAAGAAGAGGCCGGGCGTCAGGACCAGCGCGATGCCGGTGGCGCCCGCCGTCCACGGCAGCAGGGACCGAGCGCGACCGAGCCAGGCGGTCAGCATCGGCGTCATGGCGGCCCCGATCGCCAGCATCAGGATCGCGACGATGAGGATCGCCGCCGGAGCGTAAAACGAAAGCGGCGCGACCAGCATCAGCACCTGGAGCGCCGCGACCTCGAAGGCGAGGATGCCCAGCCCCGAGAAGAACGCCATGAACAGCGCCCGATACAGCACCGAGTGGCCCACCGGTTTGGCGTCCCCGGATTCGATATAGCGCGTCATCGTCGAAGCGCGATCGAACCCGAGGCACAGCGCCGCCGCGAGCAGGTTGAGCATCGCCGCGGCGATCATCGACCCGGCCGCCCCGAGCGCCTGCAGCGCCACCAGGACCGCCCCGGCCAGTCCCACCACGCCGCCGGCGGTGTTGACCGCATACAGCCAGACCCCTTCGCGACCCAGCGTCCGCTTGCCGTGCAGCAACGCCGCCCCGAGCCAGGGCAGGGTCGTGCCCATCGCCACGGCCGGGGGAATCACGACCAGCGCCGACACCGCCGCCTTGATCAACCCGCCGGGCCAACCCGCCAGGGCGTCGATACCCACCGCCGGCCAAAGCCAGCCCGTCCAATGCGGCAGCGTTAACGCCGGCACGCTCAGGATCGCGATGCCCAGTTCCGCCCCCGCCACCCAGCGCCAAGGCCGACGGACCCGCGGCAACCACCACGCGGCCAGGGCCGAACCCAGCGCCAAACCCAGGAAGAAGCAGCCGAACACCCGCGCCGCCGATGCGTGGCTCGCGCCGAGCAGGTCGATGAGCCGTCGTGTCCAGACCAACTGGTGTGACAGCGCCGCCGCCCCGCTCAACAGGGCGACCAGCAGACCGCCGGTGAACAGGAGGCTCGATCGGTTCGACACGCTTGACGCTTTCCCAAAGAAAGCACCCGCGACCGCTTCCGGTCGCGGGTGCTTTTTATCTCTCTCTAACTATGCTCCGGCCCCTTGCTTCAACGCTTCGACGAAGCACGACGCCGCATCAACACCAGGCCGCCGCCCAAGCCCAACAGCGCGAGGGAAGCCGGCTCGGGGATGACCGTGTTGTCGCCGACGACGAACCAGAACGTCTCGGTGTCGGTCACCGTGCTGCCCCCCGTCAACTCGGCGGTCGCCGTGATGGTGACCTGGTAAACACCCTCGGCGGTGAAGCCAAAGTTGAAGTGGTCGTGCCCGCCGATAACCAAGGGCAGCGTATCGCTGGGACTGATGCCGTCAACGGTTTGCATGAAGGCGCTGTTCGGCCACTGCCATAAGGCGAACTGCCCCGGACCGGAGAACCCCGTCATCTCGAGACTTGCCGAAGAGAACTCACTGCCTGAAAGCTCCTCAGCCGCGATCCCGAGAAACGGCTGGCCAGCTACGTTGTTTTGGGGCAACGCCCAGTACGGATCGGCATTACCTAGAAACGAAAGGGCGGTGCCTGTCGTCTGCGTTGAATCAGCGACGCGAACATACACCTCGCCTGGATCAGCCTCATCTTCAGATACCAAAGTCACGCCATCGAGCACCGCACCGGCGCCGAAGTGGTAGTGCAACTCCAGCTCTCCGCTCTCGTAAGCGAGGCCGATATCGGCGTGGCCAGCGCTGTATTCGACCGTGGGCGTTGCCTGGGCTGAAACGCCCATCAGTCCGGCCACGGTGAGGCTTGTCAGGAGAAGCCTCCCACTCCATTTTCCAACCAACATGACAGTATCTCCTGTCTTTGAGCCTGGCCGATCAGATCAACGCGATCCGTCGGCTCGGCCCTGTTTACTTTTCATTCCGGCGGGCGCGAGAAGTTCACCCCCGCATCGATTAACGCTTTGAGTTCTGGCGCCGGGATCTCCTCCACGTGGTTATCCCCGAACAAGTAGTTGCTGCTGCCGTTGAGGAAATCGGGTGGTGAGCCGTTCGCGCCGTAGCGGTCGGTGCTGATGTCGTTGACCACGACTGGCCAGCTGGTCCAACTGCGTGAGTGGGCGTGGTCGGCCGTGATGTGTGCCGCCGTGTCGTTCGCGTTGACGAACATCACGTAGGTGTCGCTCGGTTTCACCAGCATGTCCCGACGGTTGTAGGACTGCGACCAATCGATCCCTGAGGGACCATAGAACGGAACGGCCACCCATTCGTTGAGCATGTAGCTGGTCGCGCTGTTGGCCATGCGTTCATCGGCCTGGGGGTCGCGGGGGCAGACGCGGACGGGTCCGATCTCCCAGATCATCTGCGAGGTGTGCGGGTGCTGGACCAGTTCGGCGTCGGTCAGGTACGGCGCCAGCACGTACAACCACGCCACCTGCAAGCGGCTTGTATTGCCGTGGGAGGTCAGCGGGAACCACCCGTCGTACTCGTCCTGGTACATGTGGATCGCCAAGCCGATCTGCCGCATGTTGTTGGCGGAGATCAACTGCTGGCCGCGGACACGCGCCGAACTCAGCACCGGCAGCAAAATGCCGACCAGAAGGGCGATGATCGAGATCACGACGAGGAGCTCGATCAAGGTAAAGGCGAACTTTGCGCGCACCACACACACCTCCGAGCAATAGGACCAAAAGACAAACGGAACACCGCGGGGTCAGAGGTGCAGTTGGGGTGGGGCACGCCCGGACGGCACGCCAAGGCGATCAAGCGTCGTGACGCTCAGCAGCATCACGGGCGCGGCATGTGCGTCGGCGAGGGACGGCGCCTGCGATACATCGAAGTCGAGTGTCGAGGCTTTGACCGACGCCATCAGATGACAGGTCGCACAGTCGTCGTGGTCGTCCGGCTGCGAAGGGGCCGGTTGGTCGCGAGGCTTGTGGTGATCACTTGCAGCACAAGGCCCATGATCCCCGGGGCAATGTTCCAGGTGTTGATGGTGTAGCGCGTGGCCGAGCCCGCTCCACAGCAGTGACAGCACGGCCAGCAGGAGCCAGGATGTGACGCCAAGCCGTCTCATGGGGTGGGTGTCTCGGAGCATGTCACGCAGTGACCGCGTAGCAGCACGTCATGAGATTCGAGCGAAAAGCCTTCAGGCGTCAACTCGTCCAAGTGGCCCGGGCAGCCCATCACGTCGTAAACCCGGTGGCAGGTCAGGCACTCGAAGTGGTGGTGATGAGGCCGATCGGCCGGTTCGTAGTGAGTCGGGCCGTTCGGTATCTCGATTGGGATGTAACGCCCGTCTTCGACACCACGTTTCAGCAGCCGATAGACCGTAGCGATCCCGATGCCCGTCTCGGCCAAAGCTTGGCGCACCTCGTCGGCCGAGAGCGGCCCCTGAGCCTCCTCCAGCAGACGAGTCACGGCCACGGCATGGTCACTTGGGCGCGGCATGACGAGATGATAATTAATTCTCACTATAAGATCAAGGCTCGTCGCCCAGCGCCAGACCGATCGTCCGAGCCGTCAAACAGAGCCTAACCCCGCTAACGAAGGGCGCCCTTTGGCGGGACCGAATCGGGCACGATTTCGGCAGCAGGCAACGAGCCGAGGCGCTTCAGCCACCGTCCATAAGAAACTATATAAAAAATGTTTATGGTAATGGACCGAAAACTCGCAGGCGGACTCCACCTCTCCCGCCCTCCGGTTCCGTTCGCGATTCCTGGGCTCTTTTGTTTCCAGTCCTCCTTCATATGCGGGGAACGGCGTCAGGGGTGTGGCCTCGGTGCGACGTATTCGCGCGTCTCCAACGCCAGTTCTGAGTCCCGCGGCGCCAAGGGCGAGGGCGGCGAGCGATAACGGCTCGGAGATGGCGCCGTGACGTTGCTGATGTCGAGTGTGAGGCTTGTCCAATGTCAGTTTGCATCATAAATGGCCAAAACGGGATTAACCGGGATTTTGCGAGATTTGCCGGGAATCGTGGGATTTAGGAGGCTGGGGCGAGCCAATGTCGGCGGGATTCAAAATGGCCGAACCCGCCCGGTCCCGCCTTATCGACGGGCCGAACCCGCGTTGGTGGGCCGTGGAGGGAGTTGAGCATCGCGCATCGCGCGCCCGCGCGCGATAGGTCTGGCGGGCTCAGTCGAGGGTGATCCCCAGCTGTTCGACGGCGCGCTCGATGTGACTCACGCGGTGGCCGGACACCGCCCGGCTGAGCTTGACCGCGCCGGCGAGGACGATCGGGACGTTCGCCTCGTCGTGCAGGTCGCGGAGCAGTTCGAGGGTGTCGGGCTTGAGTTGGTGCGCCTCGTCGATCAGCGGCGTCCGCTTGGCGCCTTTCAGAACCTCGATCACACGGTTCTGGATGTTGGAGCTGGCGCCTTGGCGCCCGGTGTGGATGAAGGCCGCAAGCCGCTTGATCAACCGGGTGGCGGTGCGGGAGGACTGGCGGACGCGGAGCAGGACCGCTTCGTGGTGGATCATCGACGCGGCCTGGAGGGTGAGGGTCTTGCCCCGGCCGTCGCCGCCTCGACCAACACCTACGACGCCGACGGCAACGTCACCTCAACCACCGACGCCGGGCTTCAATGTAGCCGTACCTGTGAAGGTACGGAAACGTCTTTGATGTTCCGGATATCGCCCGGATACACCGGGCTTCAATGTAGCCGTACCTGTGAAGGTACGGAAACCCCGACGATGCCCATGACGACAACAACGGGCGTCGCGCTTCAATGTAGCCGTACCTGTGAAGGTACGGAAATGGTGATGCCGCTGTACTCGCGGAGCCGGTTCAACTCGCTTCAATGTAGCCGTACCTGTGAAGGTACGGAAACTGGTCCTGTGTAATGCCGCTAATAACAATCTGCGGATGCTTCAATGTAGCCGTACCTGTGAAGGTACGGAAACGCGCCCGCCAGCAGGCCGAGGCCGAGCAGGACCTGATGCTTCAATGTAGCCGTACCTGTGAAGGTACGGAAACTTACCTCAATCAACGGTAGTGCAACCGACTTCACGAGCTTCAATGTAGCCGTACCTGTGAAGGTACGGAAACGACTCCTGTCTGTTGCCCCGCAGCCTCGCAACGCATCGCTTCAATGTAGCCGTACCTGTGAAGGTACGGAAACCGGCAAGCTCGACCACGTTAGCGGGGGGGCTGTTAGTGCTTCAATGTAGCCGTACCTGTGAAGGTACGGAAACCCGTCCACCGTGCTACGACGGGCAAGTCGGGCAGGTAGCTTCAATGTAGCCGTACCTGTGAAGGTACGGAAACCGACCTGCTGACGCCGCAGCGGTCGGCGACGTGCTGGCTTCAATGTAGCCGTACCTGTGAAGGTACGGAAACACCTCTGGGACTACCTCACCCAGGCGGACGAAGACGCTTCAATGTAGCCGTACCTGTGAAGGTACGGAAACCATGTGGGTTCTTGCTCCGCAAGGATTCAGATGTGAGCTTCAATGTAGCCGTACCTGTGAAGGTACGGAAACGACATCTCGAGCAGTTGCGTCCTGGCGCGGTGGTGAGCTTCAATGTAGCCGTACCTGTGAAGGTACGGAAACCGCTCCGGACTCATCTGTCAATGGCAACGACGCAAGCTTCAATGTAGCCGTACCTGTGAAGGTACGGAAACGGTGGACGGGAAGCACGAGGAGTTTTTCGAACAGTAGCTTCAATGTAGCCGTACCTGTGAAGGTACGGAAACCATCGCAACGATGTTGACACAAGACGAAGCTGAAGAGCTTCAATGTAGCCGTACCTGTGAAGGTACGGAAACAGAACAACGCGAAGTAAACACGACGCAAATTAGCACGCTTCAATGTAGCCGTACCTGTGAAGGTACGGAAACGCGGCCGAGCCGGGGCTACTGCCTCCGCGTCTGCGAGGCTTCAATGTAGCCGTACCTGTGAAGGTACGGAAACGCAATCTCCCGCGCAGCTTCCTCTACTTTGGAATCGCTTCAATGTAGCCGTACCTGTGAAGGTACGGAAACGGGCTTAGCGGTGTTCCTTGAGCATTTTTAATCTGGCTTCAATGTAGCCGTACCTGTGAAGGTACGGAAACCTGATTGATCCATTCCGCCAACGCGGGAGGGGAAAGGCTTCAATGTAGCCGTACCTGTGAAGGTACGGAAACCTCGACCCCCACGCAATCGTCCTTGTGACCGGACCGCTTCAATGTAGCCGTACCTGTGAAGGTACGGAAACGGCGTACTTGCCCCACCTGGCACACGGCGGATGAGCGCTTCAATGTAGCCGTACCTGTGAAGGTACGGAAACAGAAGTCCTCGAACAACGCCCTGGCCTGCGAGAACGCTTCAATGTAGCCGTACCTGTGAAGGTACGGAAACGTCACGCCTGGCCGTTTCACGTTGATGTTGTGAAGTGCTTCAATGTAGCCGTACCTGTGAAGGTACGGAAACGCGGACCAAATTCGTGCCCGACATCACGAAAAGAGGGCTTCAATGTAGCCGTACCTGTGAAGGTACGGAAACGGAGATTATCGGCGGGTGGGAAGCGCTGCGCATATAGCTTCAATGTAGCCGTACCTGTGAAGGTACGGAAACTACGACGACGTCGCGGAGCCGTCGCCCGACGGGACGGCTTCAATGTAGCCGTACCTGTGAAGGTACGGAAACAGCGCTACAATAACCCACAACACTAAGGCTGATAAGGCTTCAATGTAGCCGTACCTGTGAAGGTACGGAAACGTCTTCCCCGGCCGGGTAACCGGAGCCGAACACAAAGCTTCAATGTAGCCGTACCTGTGAAGGTACGGAAACGCCGGCCTTTCTATCATCTTGGCACAGCCCATGATAGCGACCGCCTGGCGAGAGGCGTCGTGTGAGGCTGTATAACAGGCCGATTGTCGCTTGTCGATCTGGCTGTAACTCTCGACTGGCTAAGGTGATCGAGCGGCGGCCATATCTTGGCGGCCACATCGCCGCTCGATCGCCATAATATGTGCCGGTTGTGATGTTTGGGAATGAGAGCATCGGTGAACTTCCCGATGAATCGTCAGGCTTTGCGCCATTCAACGCCGGCTGAAGGTGTCAGACGATCAGTGTTCGCACCAACGGTTCGTGTGGCCGGCCCATGATCTCGAGTGCGGTTTCCAGGCTGAGGTGCGCAGGACCCAAGTCTAGGATCATCACCTGGTCTTCACGTTGGTGAACGTGATCGACAAGCTGTGATCGGAGCTGAGCCAGCTCTCGGCGTGATAGTTCACAGAGAAACACGCTGTACTGCACGTGATCGCCGATGTCTTCCAATGTCTGGAAGACCCGGTTGCGGCGTTTGTCGTCGCTGACATCGTAGCTGACCAGGTAGTGCCGTCGGGCCATCGATTATCTCGTGATGACGCTCGTATAGCTGGCGACATCACCGCGAAGCCAACGGGCCAGCAGCCGGGCCTGGATGCGGATCACGGTGCGCCATGTGCAGCGGTAATTGAAGACGGGGTGGGTGACGAGCTGGTCGAGCCGGGCTTCGTAAGCTCGGATGAAAGCTTTTCGTCCAGCGGGTTGGAGGATGCAGCCGGCGTCGGACCGGGTGAAGTGGCGGTTCTGCACCATCCCGGTGTTAATGGCGGTGATGACGGCGGAATCGACAACGGTGGGGCGGAACGGCTCCATGAGGTCGAGCGCCAGGGCCGGCCGACCATGTCGCGGCTGATGGTAGAACCCCCACCAGGGATCGAGCCCCTCGGCGAGGAGGGCGATGGTGCATTCCTTGGCGAGCATCGCGTAGCCGAAGGACAGCAGCGCGTTGACCGGGTCGCGCGGCGGCCGGCGGTTGCGGCCCCGGAAATCCCACGCGGTATCCAGCGTGCGGGCCTTGAGCATCTCGGCGAAGTTCTGGAAATAGATCGCGGCGACGTTGCCTTCCATGCCCAGCAGGGATTCGAGAGAAGAAACGGCTTGGATGCGGTCGATCAGGTCTTGCATATCTCCGAGCGTGCGGTCCTGCGGCCTGGCGTTACGCCTCAGCATATTGCGCTGGTTGGCGGCCTTATCGATGATGAGTTGCCTGGCGAACGCCAGGCAGCGTTCGCGATCGGCGGCAGTCTGGAACTGGGCGGCGCGGTCGTAGGCGTTCCGCAGGCCTTGCCCGATTGTGATGCCGCTGAACCAGTGGCCCGTCGAGAGGTACACCACCGGGATGCCGGCTTCGCACAGCAGATGAACCGTCTGGGTGGACACCTGCACGTTGCCGCAGAGCACGAGCTGGCTAACGTCCTTGAGGCGCGCCTCCGCAATGGTGTCGCGCTGTTGACGTATGATCAGTCGGCTGTGGCGTTTGCCCACAGCAGCGCCCTGCTCCTGCACATATAGTGGTATAGCGTGTTCCCGGGCGGGGTACAGCCGGCGGATATCGGGCGGATGGCTGCGGCCTTCAACGCGGGCCTGCCCATCGTCCGCCGCTGCGATGGCGAGGGTTTCGTCGGGCATGCAGACGCCGGCCAGCGAGCAGCCGTTGCACTTGGGGCTGTCCTCCAGTGGCGGCGGGATCGTGGTGTTCCGCGAAGCGAGATGCGTGTCATGGACCAGTTGACGGGCGCGGGTTTCGAGCTCGCCGGTGAAAGGGACATCGACTCGGGTGCGTGACCCGGCGAAATACAGCACGCCCCGGTCGCAGGCGTATCCCGCTTCGCGCAGGAGCAACCCCTGCACCATCAGTTGAACGCGTTCGGGCTCCCACGAGCGTTGCGGGTTGTTGGGCGCCTTGCCGCGCTTGGTGTCTACCGGCATCGCCTCGCGGCCGTCAGAGCTGACCAGGTCGAGTTTGGCGGTGACGCCAAGCTCGTCAGAACTCAAGGGGACCGACCGCGAGATCACCGGCGGGTCGTCACCCTGCTCTCGGGCGGTCGAGCCGCCCGCTGGAGCGGGCGCCGCCGCGCCCCCGGAAGTGTCCTCGGAGGCGCCTCCGCCATCCGCGTCCGGCGTCGGCAGCACGTGGTCCAGCTTGTCCACACGCCGATGCGCCTGTCGCCCCTCGATCGTGTATGCGTTGTCCGCCCACCGCCCCTCGATGTACATCAGGTGGTAGCGCCTCGGGCAATAGGCGTACTGATGCACCATGTCGAGCGTGAGCTGTTGCTCGTCGGTGAGGGGGGAGACGTTGCTGGGCATGCGGAATCTCCGTCGTTTCAGCCGCAGGCCGCCATGACGCCGAAACCGACGTGCCGACCGGCCCCGATGCTCAGCGGCCCCGCCACCGGCTGGTTGAAAGTAAGCCGGACGTGATAACGCGGGTAATGCGAAAGTTTTTCGCGTGGGCGGTAATCATGGACATGCGCGGTTCCGGGGATCAGGGGGACCCGGCTGAGCTCGATTTCGGCCGGTTGTTGGATGTCGGCATGACGCAAGGCTTTGCACAGCAACTGCTCGGCCCGGGCCAGGCGCTTCTGTTGATCTCCGCGGTGCTGCTTGTGTTTGTCGTACCCGGGCAGGAGTACCGGCGTGGCCGACGCCCAAGTCTTTGAATCGTCGCAGTAACGGCGGACGACCGAGTCCCGCGGCGGCTGGTCAATTCTGATCAGCCGGGCGCCGAGGCGGTCTTTGGGGTGCTCGGGTTCCAACTCGTGGCCGTGCAGCAGACCGCCCAGCGTTCCGATGACCCGGCCGTCGCCGTCGAAAGATTCAGTGAGGATGACGCGTCGGATGCGGCCGTCACTGTGGGGGTGGCCGATGGACGGCAGCGGCAGGATCGAGAGACGCGGGCCCGGTGCATCCGGGGGATGGCCCAGCACGACCTGATTCACGAGCAACTCACCGTTCTCGCCAAGGGCCCGCGCGACCGTCGCCGACGACGCCGCGGATCGGATCATGGCCACCAGGCACTTGATCTGCGTGAGACGGACGGGCGCGGAGGTTTGTGGATTCTCGGCCTGACATAACTCGAAAGCGATCGTAGGTCGGGCTTGCGATCGGCCGTAAGCGGTTGGCGTAAAGACGATCCGCCCGGGGTTATCGTGGATTGTGCCGTCGGGGCCGACCCGCTTCAAGGATTGTTCATACGCGGCCTCCAGCGAAGCCAAACTGCCTGAGGCGGGGGTGCGGAGCGTGGTCGTGGCTGGCGTCATATCGTCTTGCTGCTCAGGGAACCATGCTTCCCGTTGATCCCCGGCACGAGCGGCCGGCGTATCGATCACCTCACCCCGCCCGATTGCCAAGTCGATCCCCCAGCCCAGCGCACGAATCCGGCGAGCGGCTCCGATGATCCGCTGCGCATAAGACCGATCGCCGGCGTTGATGGACCAGCGGTAAGTCACCTCCGGGCGTTGAGCGTTGTCTTGCACGGACATCAGCGTCGGCGCGACGGTTTTTGCGGTGCGGAGCTGCGCGGGCGAGTCGGTGTTGTTGTTAGGGACGTAGGTGAGACGGGCGCTGCCGGGCGCCGGGCGGGGCGCGTGGATCAGTGGCGGCGCCTGGGCTTCCAGCCAACGGAACGCCGACGCCAGTTCTTCGGTCCACCGCGCCTTGCCCGCGGCCAGCAGGGCCTGGAACAGCCGCATCGGCGACGGTGGCCACTCCGGTTCGCCGCCGTCGCCCCGGCCGTGGAATCGGGGGTCCAGAAATCGGATGGTGATCTGCAGTTCAGCCATCGTTGCCCTTCTTTTTTGCGGCGTCCTTGGCGGCCTTCGCGGCCAGCTTGGGGTCGAAGACCGCTTCGCGCGGCTCATCGCTCACGCCAAACGCCTCGGCGGCGGCGACGGCGAACGCGATGGCGTCGTCGCGCGTGATCTCGAAATCTTCTTCGGCGCCGTCGGCGTTGATGAGCTTGCGCGTCATCGGCTCATCGGGCTTGCCTGTCAGCTGGCAGCCCTGCCGCAGGTTCAGGGTCTTGCCGTCGAAATAGGTCAACGCCACCAACGCCAGACCCAGGAGGTAGCGACGCAGCTTGACCGCTTCGTCGGCGTCGGGCGTGGTGATGTCGCGGAGCGTCGCAAGGTTCAGCGACGCTTCACGCACGATCCCGCCACGCGCGATCACCCCGCCGAGCTGGCCGGGCGCGGGGACCGCGGCCATGCCGTGCTCCGAAAGCTTTTTGACGGCCTCGGGGTTGACCCCCGCTTCCGCATAATCGTGCAGGGCCGGCACGTATTGCGCCGAACGCTTGAGTTCATCCACGTCGTAGGCCCGGATGACGGCGTTGACCAGCCGGGGCAGCTTCGCCCCCGTGTCGCGCGAATCCCATGCGCCGAAAACCAAAGAAGTCGGCGCGAGTTTAGCCATCGGCAGCGAGTCGCCTTTGAGGCGCTGTTTGAAAGCGTCCCTCAATTCGTCGGTCAGCCCGGAGAAACGAACGATCGCATCAGCGGCCCGATGCCCCGCCTCAAGCAGGTTGACTTCGACTTCTTCTCCCTGCTGCTTCGCTTTAACCACGACCCGCGGGACAAGCTTGCCCCCGGCGATCGTGGCGAACGCCGGCTCGATGCGGTTGATCTGCGACGGCACGCTGTCGAGCGTGCAGACCGACCGGGCGTTCTCGCCCGAACCGAACCGGTCGATGTTGTAGCTGGGCTTGCCGCTGCGGTCTTCCTTAGGTGCGGCATACGTCGGCGGGAACACGATCGCCTCGCCAACGGGCTTGAGCGCCTGTTTGAGCGTGATCGCTGCCGGGCCGTCCTCGGCGAGCAGATGATCGAACTGGGTGAGTGGGTCAGGCATGGTTGCTCCTGTCGGGGATTGCGGGGCCGAAAGCTTTGTATTTCCCGCCGGTCCGCACGACCAACGGGAAGGTGAACGATTGAAGGGAGAGGTTGGGGCTCAAGCCATGAGCGACGGCGGCGGCGATGCGCACGGGCAGCGGCTGTTCCCAGGTGTGATAGCCGTAATAACGCTCGCGGTCTTTGACCGTGATCGGGCGGAAGCGTTGCAGGCCGACCAGCGTCAGGAATTCAACGCTCGGAGAAAACGAGGCGGTGAATTTCTCCGTGGAAAAGCCCATGTCGATCGCGGTCAGCCGTGACAGCCGGCTGTCAAAGTAAAAGGGTTTTGGCTTGTCCACGGCAGACACCCGGGTGAGCAGATCGGTGTTTTGGTTCCCGTGCTGGCGCATGAGTTCACGCATGCCGTCGATGAACCCGATGACGGTTTGTCCGCCGGACCACGTCTTGAAACCCGATCGTGTCGCCGTTTCATCCTCCCACCAATCCAGGACCAGCCCGAATGGATGATCAAACCGCACAGGAGGAGACGGCGGGTCGCTGCCGTCATCATCAAGGATCGGGATCACATCCACCTCGTGAACATGCTTGAATAATTCACCGGCCGCGCCGCGGAGATGGAAGCGTCCTGTCGTGAACCACCCCAACGCCTCTTCATCCAGCCGGCTCGCCAATTCGAGCAGCCCGCAGCAGGCGAGGAACTGGCCGGGGTTGGCGACATCAACGTCGATCGTGATCGTGGGGCTTGGGTGCTCCATCATCCGTCCTCCTGCTCGTCGGCGTCGGTGTCGGCGCTGGCGGCGATGTCGGCGGACATGAAGACCGCTTCGAGCCACGCCAGGCCCCAGTGCCCGAACCGGCGTTGCAGGCGGTCGAACCGCTGCGCGATCGCGGCCGGGCTGAGCCGGTCATCCAGCGGGCCGAGGCCGTTGGCCCGGTGCTCGATCGCTTCCGGCGTGAAGTGCGGCCGGCCGAAGCCGTGGTGCGTGGCGATCAGGTGCAACACCAGGTCCCGGCCGGCCTCGTCCAGGGATGTGAAGCGAGGGTCGTTCAACGCATCGATCATCGAACGCAAGTCGTGTCGGTAGCCGTTGAGGATTTTCCCATTCATGCCTTTGCGCCCGGACTTGCCCCAGGGTTCGTCCGGGTTGGGGTTGGACACCGCGTTTTGCCAGACGGGCTGCTTTTTACCCTCGTCGTGCAGCTCGGCCGCCACGCGACAAACGGCTTGCCACGCTTCGTGAAAACCCAGCCCGCCGGCAGCCCGATCGACCCGCTCGACGACATCGCTGACGTGATCGGCCAAGAGCACCGCGTTTTTTTGCTTGCTGGGAGCTTCACGCGGCCCGGCCACCAGCAGCACACGGTCTGCGTCGCCGCTGGCATCGGTGCGCAATGCCAGCCGCTGGGTGACGCGCATCCGTCTTTGGTCTTGCTCGATCCATTCGATGCCTCGGTCCCGGGCTGCGCTTTCGTCGGCAAGCCCCGCCGCAAGTTCCTGCTTGGGGCCCAATGCACTCACGCTCCAACCCCCATCTTCGTCACGTTCGAGCAGAAATCGTCTCCGCGGCGCCTCCTTCTGATATTCCTGGTCGTCGGCGACATCCAGCCCGGCTTGGGGTGCGTCTTTCGCATCCGGGTTGAGCATCCCTTTGCCGCTCAACCCGCCGAAACCCACCGGCAGGATCACGGTGGCCCCAGTGACGGCGTCCGCGATGGCCCGGTCATCGGCCCACGCGGTGACCGCGTGCGCGGCCCATTTGTCGCCTCGTCGGATCACCACGACCGGCTGGGTCCGCTCGTCTCCCGTCAACTTCTCAAGCACGGCATCACGGGCCCTAGCAATTAATTGAACCAGCTTCTTGGGCGGGCGCCCCCGCTGCGTCAATGTTTCGTGCGTCTGAAGCCGGTGCGAGGCGTAGAGACGCTTGAACAACGGCTCCAGCGCTTCAAGGTCGGCCCGCGATGGATCTGCTGGAACCCGGGTTTCATTCAATTCTTCCCGCCAGGCAACGGTCGTCTCGGGCGGCTGATCGTCCTCGAGGCCGTGCAGATAGGGCGCGATGCCGTGTGCCAATGGCCAGGGGTCGCGCACGCTGGTCAATGACCAGGCGTCGAGCACCGCTTCATGCGGCGCCGACCAGGCGGGCGTCGGCGAAGAGGCGGCGTGGCGGTCGTCGGGCGACAGCCCGTCCACGAAGTGACGCAACGCGGCGGGCGAGACGTCGCGACCGCCGTCGTCGTCTTCGGCCACCGATTCGAGCAGGGCCAGGGTCTTCATCGCGGCGGCCTCAACGGGGCTGGGTCTGACCGGCGGTTTAGCGTCGTGGACCACGTCGATACGCGCCGCCTGCTCCGCCTCGCCCCGCCGGTTCACCCGGCCGAGCCGCTGCACGAGGCTGTCGAGCGCGGCCGCGTCGCAGACCAGGTGATCCGCATCGAAGTCGGCGCCGACCTCGCCGGCCGAGGTCGAGACCAGGTAATGCGTCTGATCAATCGGTTCATCCCGCCCGGCCAACGCCCGGATCACTTTTCCCTCAGCCAGCCGGTCGCGCTCCAAGCCGCGGATCGTGCCGGTCAGCAGCGCGACGCGCTCAGCGTCGACGCCGTGGGATTTGCCGGTCAACTCGTTGACCACCTTGTCGGCGTCATCGGGCGAACGGACATAGATGATCACCCGCCGGGCCCCGCCCTCGTGCGCCGCGGCCAACTCGGCCAGCCGTTTGATCTGGCTCCGCCTCTCGGTGGGGTGCAGCCGCAATCGCTTGGCGGCGTGGAGCCGCTGGCGGACCATGGGCTCGGCCCGGTCCGCATCGTTCAGTGTGAAAACGGCAGGGGCGTGCGTTGGAACGTTGGTGGGCCGGTCATTGCGGCCTTCCTCCACCGACGTGGCCGACATCGCCAGGACCCGCAGTCGGCGGCCGCTGAACCCGTCGTGTTCCTGTATTTTCCGCACCCATTCCAGGAGCCACTGAAACGGTTGCGTCAGATGCGATTCGTCATGAACGATCAAGGCGTCCCGGCCGATCAGCCCGGCCTGCATCGCCCGCTGCTTCCAGCTCGATCGGTAGGCGCCGAACAGCAGTCGGCTGCCGATCATGTCCACGGTGCCGACGATGATCGCCGGCCGCGCGGCGTCACGCATCCAGGCCCGGTTGTCCGCGAGCCGCCCGCGAAGCGTGCTGATCGCCAGACAATCCTTCTCGGAGGCCTCGGAAGGATTGGGTTGGCCCGCCAGACGAGCCAACCGCTCGCGGCAGGTCCGCAAGGACGGATCGGAAAGCCGATCGTACAGTTGCGCGGCCGCCTCCGTCGCCTGGTCCACGATCGTCCGACGGTTTACGACATACACCAACCGACGCGGCACGCCCCCGGGAGATGCGCTCCCCGACGCCAGCGCCAGCAGCCAGATCGGCATCACCGAGGTCTTGCCCAGCCCGGTCGGGATGTCCAGGGCGTCCGGCCAATCGCCGGCCACGAGGCGGTCGAACAGCCGTCGCTGCCAGGGGAACGGTTGAAACCCCGTCAGGGCGTGGAACGCCGTTTCGAAGCCCGGAGGTGTGTCCGTCATGTCTTGAATGTCCCCGTGTCGTATGCCCGCCGGAGGATCGCCCGGCCCTGTTCGGTGGTTCGTTGGCGCCCCGTGTCTGGCCCGCCCTTCATCGCCTGGGCCCACCGGCGGGCGAAGCGCCGCTCCATCGCCGACCGGCTCATCCACCGGCCCCGGGCCCGCGCCAGCCGTGCGTCCCGCAGCGTCCGCAGCACACACCACCGCCAGAGCCGCTCGCCGGACAGGCCGTCCGGCGGCTCGCACGCCCCCGCCCAGGGCCAATGCGCCGCGCGCTCCATCGCCCGCCTTTCATCCGGTCACGTCCGTGTGATAGAGGCAGTATGAACGAAAGCACGGATGGCCACTGACAGCGTCATGGCAGAGGCGTAAATCCCGGTCATTTTGTTCGAGGCAATTGCCCCCGTTTTCTCAGGTGAATCAATTAGGACCAGATTTCGTTAGCGGATATGCGCTTTCCTGGAAGCGATGCTTGTGAAAAGATTACACTGGCTGCAAGCGCCTTCTCCGTGCCTTCACGGCACGGCTTCATTGAGAACCGCGGGTCGCGGTGACGTTGGGACGACTTGATCGGGAGTTGACGACATGCCTTGAGGTAGAAAAACTGGGCGCCGCCGGGGGTGGCCGTCGATCTCGACCACGACCACCGCTTCGCCCGGGGGCAGCAACCGCGGCTCGCGCGGGATCACCCAGTCCGGCGCGACCTGGGCGAGCGGGATGGTCTTGCCGCTGCATTCCAGCCAGAGCCGGACGACGGCGGAATGCGGGCCTTCTGGGGCGCGATTCTTCATGACAGGATTCAGTATACCCGCGGCGCAACGGCTGGAAAGGCTCATTTCGGCAGGCCGTCTTTCCGTGTGCAGACGGCTCGGCTCGGGCCTGGAGGGGCTTGTGGTCGAAACCCCCAGCCTCTCAGCGGTCAAGGTCTTCGATCGCGTTGAGGCCTATGGCCGGGAGCGCGACGCCTACCTAAGGCTACGCCAGCATCAGGTGACGTCCGTTCAGGGGCATACGGCGCCGCAGCTCTTGAGATATGACGACGTCCTCGGCGTCATCGAGATGTCGATCGTGTCGCCGCCGTTCGTGCTCGATTTCGGGAAGGCCCGGCTGGACGTGTCGTGGGAAGAGGTGTTCCGGGATGACCCGCAAGTCATCGAGGAGCGGTGGGCGCACTGGGAGTCGCTGTTCGAGCCCGGGCAGTGGCCGGCGGTGCTGGCGATCTACGGCGAGCTCGGGCGGCGGTACGGGGTGTGGCTGGAGGACCTGCACCCCGGCAACATCGGCTTCGCCCCGGCGTCGGGCGGGCGTCATGAGCCGGCGCCGCCCGCGTCGTCCGCGTAATGACGGGCGGCGGCTTGAGCCAACCCGGCGACTTGCGTGCGCAACTCCGCGGGCTCGATCACCTCGCAGTGGGGGCCGTAGCCGAGGGCCCACCATCCGATCTCGTCGAGGCCGTCGATCTCGAAGCGCGCGGTGATCGAGCCGTCGTCGTGTTCCTCCACCTCTTGCGATCGGTGCCAGAAGGTGTCGGCCACGGTTTCCGCCACGGTCGCGTCGAAGCGGAGCACGACGCGCCGCCGGACGCGGTCGCCGGGGATCATCCGCCAGGCTTGGCCGAGGTATCCGTCAAGCGTGAAGTCCTCGGGCGCATCAAACCCCGCATCGGTCATCTCGACGTGCGTGAAGCGTCCCAGCCTGAGCGTGCGGGCTTCGCCTCGGCCGTGATGCTTGCCGATTACGTACCACGCCCGCTGGCCCCAATACAGGTGGTAGGGGTCGAGCAGGAAGAAACCGGCCGGTTCCGCTCCGTTCGGACGCCCCGACGGCTCATACCGACAGCGCAGCGAGCGCTGCTCGGCGATCGCGCGGGATACCGTCGACCAAGCGTCTTCGATCCCCTCGGACTCGCTCGCGGCCAGGTGAAACGACACGCGTGGGAGAATCTCATTCACCGCATCGCGCAAGGATTCGGGCAAGCCGCCTTTAAGCTTTTCCAGGGCGCTGCCGGCCGGCCGGGTCAGCGGCAGTTGGTCCGCTCCGCCGACGCGCTCCGCGAGCAGGAGCAACGCACAGGCTTCTTCCGCCGTGAGATCGATCGGCGGCAGAAAGAAACCGCGCCGGATGTAGTAGCCGCCGATTTTTTCGTCAAAAGCGACGGGCACGCCCCCTTCTTTGAGGCGTTTGAGGTCGCGATAGACCGTTCGCTCACCAACGCCCAGGTATTCTGCAATGGCCGCCGGTCGCCATCGACGATCCCCCTGGATCATCGTAATGATCCGTAAGAGCCTTGCCAGCAAAGAGCCGTTCCCGGACATAGGCGTAGTTTTGACAAAACGCCGGCGCTCCGCAACCAGACGCTCCGCTATTTCCGGACAGGAGGGGCTGTCAGGAGCGGACCACGAGGGTGTGAGCCCCGCCGGCGTCGAGCGGCCGGCGTTCCTCTTTCCATTGCAGGCGCCCGGGAATGCCGGGGGGGAGCTTCACGGTGATCTGCGTCCGGTCTTGATCGAGGGTTTCGATCTCGACGTCGACCGTGCCGCGGGGGTGGGGCACGCGGCTTGCTAGGCGGCGGAGCGGGCCGGGGGTGGGGCGGATGTCGATGGCGGCAAAGCCGGGCGCCCCCGGCCGGACGCCGGCGAGGCTGGCGTGGAAATGGAAGAGGGGGTGCGAGCCCCAGGCGTGGCAATCCGAGCGGGACGGCTCGGGCATTTCCGCGGGTGTTTTCAACCCGTTCTCGACCAGGCTTTTCCAGAATTCCAGGCGGCGCAGGATCAGGTCGCCCCGGCCGAAGCGGTGGAAGGTGTCCAAAAGGTAATGGCTGAAATAGACGGTGGTGCGCGCCAGGCGAGGGTGCGTCGTTAACGACGCGAAACACCGCCCGCGTTGTGTTTCATCCAGCGCGTCGGTCAGCAGCGCGAGGCACTGGGCGTGCTCGCTGAGATGACCCTGGTCGTCATCCGCCAGCAGGCCGGGGTCATCGCGCCAGAACCGCCGGGCGATCCTGGCCGCGTGCTCGTCGGCCAGACGCCCGAAGCGTTCGGCGAGCGCCGCCTCGCCGTGCCACCGCTCGAGTTGCTCGGCAGCGCGGAGCGCCAGCACCAGGTGCAGGTTGACGATAGCGGACACGCCCCCGCGTTTCGCTGAAGGGGGATACCCCGCTTCCCAGGCGGCGTCTTCGACCCAGTCCACAAAGGGCCAGCCCGGCAGGTCGGCGAGGAACCCGTCGGGGTCCAGAAGCAACAGGAGGTGATCGATCAGGCTGCGGACGCCGGGCAGACGTTGTCTGATCCATGCCGGGTCGTCGCGCCACCACGCATAGTCCCGCACCATCGCGGTCCAGATCATCGCGAACGTTGGGCTCAGCTGATACGGCGTGCTGGGATACCGCTCGGCCACCAGCCCGCCGCGGGACCGCGACCAGTCGAACAGCTCGATCCCGCGTTTGACCAGGCGATCGTCGGTGCTGACCACGTGGTTGATCAGCATCTGGATGCGCGTGTCGCCGACGTACATCATCTGCTCGTAGTAAGGGCAATCGATGTAAGTTTCGTGCATGCACATCTGCAGCCCGCGCCATGCGAGCGGCGCGACGGCGTCGAGGTCGGCGTCGTCGCTGGACCAGGCGGATGCGTTGTGCAGCGGGTAGCGCGTTTCGAGCACGCCCAGGCGTCGGAGCACCAGCGGCCGGTCCGCCGCCTCCGCCCGGACCCGCAGGAACCGCCCGCTGCGCCACCAGTGCCCGGTGAAATCCTGTTGGTGTTCCCCGGCGATAAAGGTATCGCCAAAGCCGAAGAATGTTTTGCCCGCCACGGCGTCGCGCCGCCCCTTGTGCCTCTGGCCAGCCCGCGGGGTGCTCTCAAAAAGCGACTCGGCCCACTCGATGGTGACTTGGCCGGCGCCGTCGAGCCCGGCTTCCGGGAAGCCGCACTGATAGTCGGCCAACTCGAAGATCGCCCAGCACGATCGCCCGGCCGGGACCTCGAGCGCGGCGTTGTTCTCCAGCATTTCCCGCCACGGCGCGAGGCGGTCGGGCGTCATGTCCGACTCGTCGACGAGACGTGGCGCGGCCCCCTCCTCCGTCGGCGAAGGCGCCTCGAAGCCGCTCGCGGCACGGACCCGCCCCAGACCGCCCGGCACAGCGAGCATGTCCGGCAGAGGACTGGGATACGTGCGCCAGCCCGGGGTCAGGATGCCGAAATCATTGGACTTCACCGGCTGACGCACGACCGCCGGCTCAACGGGCGGGTCGAAACGCGGGCGGCGGCCGTCAACCGTCTGTTGCGGCCCGATGACGTGGTAGGTGCTCATCGCCTTGCGGGCCAACGCCCAGTTGGTGATGCGTTGGACCCGCCAGGGCGCCGTGCCGGTGTTGAACAGCGCTGTCCAGGGTTCGTCCTCGGCCGCGAAGACAAAGCCGCCGCGCCACGTGCGCTGCGCGGCGGGCGCCATCTCCCCCAGCCACCACACGTGGGCGGCGATCCGGTGCTCGCCGGCGTCGAGGGCGACGTCGTAGGAATGGAAGCTCCAGTGCTCCACATCGCTGCGATCGGGTCCGATGCCAATGCGCGCGTCACCGATGAACCATTCAAACCGCTGGTCGGCGGAGAGGTGCAGCCGGGCCTGAGTCGCCGCCGGCACACGCACGTCCAACGTAAACCGCAGGCCGGCGCATTCGTCGATCGCGACGTGGGGATGCCACAGCCAGGCCGCGTCGTCGATCGCATATTGCCGCCGTATCCCGCGGTCCGACTCAGGCGTCGCCACGGGGACCAGCGTCCGGTTTGCTTGATTCATGGCAGGTAAATTATGTCATTTCGATGGCGCTCGCACGGGTGATCATCGCGGCGTTTCCGACACACGCGAGCAAGGCCGCATGGTTGACGTCGCATGTGGGGTCAAGCCGGACCTGAGCGAAGCGAAGGTCCGGATGGTTTTCGCCGGCCCGATCCGATCCGATCCGGACCTTCGCTTCGCTCAGGTCCGGCTTCTTGCTCAGCGTTTGAGATTCGGCATACCGATGGTCTGCCCGTAGAGCCGGGTCAGGTCGTCGGGGGAGAGGTCGTACTTATCACGCAGGGATTCCTGCCACGGCTTGCCGTCCTTGATCTCGCGGATGAACTGGACGAATTTTGGGCGCCCGCGGCGGAGGAGGATCTCGACCATCGCCAGCGAGGAGCCATACCGCTCGGCGGAGAACCCGCCTTCCTGGAAGAAGTCCGCGTCGAGCCGGCCCTGCCGGCGGATGTGGTCGGCGCTGACCTTCTTCTTCCACTTGTACGGCTGGGTGTAATTCAGCACGCGGCTGGCGGTCCACTCGGCGATGCCTTCATTCAGCCAGACGACGACGCGCTGCGGCGAATGGAACCGGTGCACCACGCCGTGGGCGGCTTCGTGGATCATGACCTGCTTGAGGTACTTGTCATCTTCGAGCTTGTAGAGCGCGATGCGCACCTCGCCGGTGTCGTGCTGGTGGCACAGGGCGGCCTCGAAGGTGACCTCGTGCTCGTAGAACCGGCGCTCGAACGCGGCGAACTGCCCCTTCTCCGCGAACATGAACACCAGCGCCTTGCCCTTGAACACATTGACGCCTTTGGGGATGCCCAGCAGGTAGCTGACGCGGTCGTACATCAGGTCGAGCAGCCGCTGCCATTCGTAGGCTTCGCGTTTGGAGAGGTTGGTGTAGAAGAGGAAGTAATCGGTTTCGACGACGTTGAAGGTCAGGCCGAGGGCTTGGGCGACATGGGCGGCGAAGGCCTTGTCCCGCGCGACGGGGTCGGCCGGGTCGGCGGCGTCGATCGCCTCCCACGTCCAGGCGTTCTGGGAGCCAGCGGCGAGGTTCCGCGGGGCGTCGGCGCGGCCGCGCTGCCGGCGGATGAGGTCGGCCTGGCCGGTGAGCGTCGCGTCGAGCGTCACCGCCTCCTTCAGCGCATGGTCCGACAGCGTGTCGCCGCCGGTGATCCCGGACAGCACCCGGCCAAGCTCAAGCCAATGCTGGGGATCATCCTGGTCCATCACCGCCCGATAGAGCTGGTCCACGTTGGCGGGCTGGAACCCCGCCCACGCCAGCCGGTGGGGCTGGCCCTGCTCGTCCACCAGCTCGATTTCCCGGGGGTTGTAGCCGGTGACCCGTCCGGTGCGGGTCTGGCCGTCGCGGTCGACGACCTGGAGCTGGATGGGCTGGTCGACAGGCCTCAGACCCTCGTCTGCCGCCACGGAAAGCGTCAGCCCGCACAAGGCGGCCAGGATGATGAGCTGTTTCAGCAGACGCATCGGTGCTGTAAGTGTAGCCGCTGAATCGGCCGCGTCCTATCCCCGGTTTGAGTCGATATAGTCACGCCATGGCGATTTCCGTCGTAGACCCTCTGGAGCGGGCGTGGGTGCGGATGGTGCGGGTCTGTTTTCGGCCCTTCCGCTTCCGGGGCTGGCTGGTGATCGGTTTTTGCGCGTTTCTGGCGTACCTGGGCGAGGGGGGCGGTGGGCAGTTCATGCAGGGGGTGACGCACGCACTGGTGCGGGGGCTGGGCAACGCTGCGCCTTGGCCGGCGCTGTTAGACGCGTTGCGGCGGAACCTGCCCGTGGTGATCGGCGTGGGCGGGGGCGTGAGCGTGTTCCTGCTGGCGGCGACGGTGTTGATCATGTGGGTGCAGGCCCGCGGTCAGTTCATGCTGTTGGACAACGTGGTGTACGAGCGGCCCGCCGTGCGTGAGCCGTGGCGGAAGTACGCGGGCGCGGCCAACAGCCTGTGGCGGTTCAACGTGGGGGTCCTGTTGATCACCGTGGCGACGACCCTGGCCACGTTCGGGGTCGCGGGCGTGGTCGCCTGGCCGGCGATCGAGATGCAGCAGATGACCGAAGAGGCGGTCTGGGCGGCGATGGGCTCGATCATCGTGCTCGTGCCGTTGTGGCTGCTTTACTGGAAGGTGCTCATGGTGAACACGGACTTCATCGTGCCGATGATGTTCGCGTCCGAGCTGACGGCGTATCGGGCGTGGGGCGTGTGGCTGCGCCAATTCCTGGCCCGGCACATGTGGGTGATCATCCTGTTTTATCTGATGAAGTTGCTGCTGGGGCTGGCGGCGGGGGCGATCGCCACGATGGCGGTGTGCCTGACGTGTCTGCTGGGCGCGTTGCCTTACGTGAGCAGCGTCCTCTTACTGCCGGTGTTGGTGTTCTGGCGATGCTACTCGGCCTATTTTGTCGAGCAGTTCGGGGAGGGCTGGCGGGTTTTTCCGATCAAGGCCGAAGCGCCCACCTGCCCGGGCTGTGGGTACGACTTGAGAGGCAACCCCTGGGCGGCGGCCTGCCCCGAATGCGGCTACAAAGACCCGTTGGGTCTCGGCGGCGCCCGGCCGGCTGGGGAAGGCCCGGATACAGCGTTCGTCGGGTCCGGTCGATAATCCAGCGCGTTTGTGACGTATTAGGTTACACTGGTGGGGAGGATGGGCGGCCGGTTCGCAGGCTGAAAGTTCGGATATGAAGCACTTTTTCGTTTGGATTTTATTAGCTTCGCTTGTTTGGGGATTGAGGGCGGGGGCGGATCAGGGGCGGGTGTTCGGCGACGCATTCGTCGGCGACGGCGTGCGCTATCGTTCGCCCGACTGGGACGATGAGCTCTTCCCGGTCAACGTCAACAACTCGTGGGGCTATATCAACCAGCACGGCCAACTCGTCGTGTTGCCCCAGTTCGACTGGGCCGATTATTTCCACGGCGGGGTCGCCCGCGTGGCGATCGAGGGATTGACCGGGTACATCAACACCGAGGGCCGCTGGGTGATCGAGCCCCAGTACCGCTGGGCGGACCGGTTCGAGGAAGGCTCGGCGATTGTCGGCGATGGACGCAACAAGTTCGGCTTCATCAATCGCGCCGGCATCCAGACCATGCCGGTCAACCTCGATGGCGCCCTGCGGTTCCGCGAGGGCCTGGCCGCGGTGATGAGCGGCGGGCGCATCGGCTACATCGACCGCAAAGGCCGCCTGGCGATCCCCTACCGGTTCGGCCGCGCCCGGTCGTTCCGTGAAAGCGTCGCCGTCGTGCAGCTCCCCGGCGTGCGCGGCGCCGACGGCCAGCTCGGCTACATCGACCGCGCCGGCGAGTTTGTCTTCGACGCCACCGCCAACGGCTTCGAGGACCTGGGCGATTTCAACAACAACTACGCCCCCGTTAAAAAAAACGGCCGCTGGGGGTTTATCAATCGGGATTTCCAGGTCGTCATCGAGCCGGTCTATGAGGTCGTGCGAGGTTTTTACGGCGGGCTCGCCGCGGTCCGTAGCGGCGGCAAGTGGGGTTATATCAACGACGAAGGCGAAACCGTGATCGAGCCTCGGTTCGACGAGGCGTTCGACTTTGGCGAGGTGCTTGCCCTGGTCAAGCTTGACGGCCGCTGGGGCTACGCCGATCGGGAAGGCCGGCTCGCCATCTCGCCTCAGTTCAGGTGGGCGCACCCCTATTTCCGCGACATCGCGCGGGTCGAGCAGGAGCCCAATTTCGGGTACATCGACATCAATGGGCGGATCATCTGGGACCCCCGCGGCGTGTTCGACGGCATCTTCGACCTCACCCGCATCCGCCCCAACGGCGATGCGCCGCGCATCCCTGCGCCGCCGCGCCGCCGCGCCGTGAAGGTCCCCTACACGGCCGACTACCTTTATGTTGATGAACTGCCGGTCCCGAGTCGGCGTGGGCGTTGACGGGGGCGGCCGCCTGAACCTGCTCAGACCACCGGTTTCTTCCCCGATTCCAGCCGGGCCAGGTAGGAGTAAACCACGGGGATGACCAGCAGCGTCAGGCAGGTGCCAAACAGCAGCCCGCCGATGATGACCAAACCCAGCGGGTGACGGTTTTCCGATCCCGCCCCGCCCGCGAGCGCCAGCGGCACGGAGCCGAGCACCATGGCCCCGGTGGTCATCAGGATCGGCCGGATGCGGAGCTTTGCGGCGTGAATGGCGGCGGCGGTGACGTCCATGCCCTCCCGGCGGGATTGGTTGGCGAAGTCGACGATCAGGATGCCGTGCTTGGAGATCAGGCCCACGAGCGTGACCAGGCCGATGTTGGAGTAGAGGTTGAGCGACCCGCCGGTGAGCCGAAGCAGCGCCAGCCCGCCGAACATCGCCAGCGGCACGGTCAGCAGGACGATGAACGGGTCGATGAAGCTGTTGAACATCGCCGACAGCACCAGGTACACCACGATGATCGCGGCGGCGAAGATCAGGGCGAACTGGCCCTGCGACTCGACGAAGGTGTCGGAGTAGCCGGTGAACTGCGGGTTCACGTCGTCCAGCCCTTCGGCGTACGTCTTGAGGTAATCGAGCGCCGCGCCCAGCGAGGAGCCGGGCGCCACGTTGGCGTTGACCGTGACGCTGCGCTGGCTGTTGTAGTGGTTGAGCTCGATCGGCCCGGCGTAGGGCTCGAGACTCGCGACGGAGGAGAGCGGCACGAGGTCTTGGGTCTGCGCGTTGCGTGCGTAGAGCTTCTCCAGCACCGACGGGTCCTGCCGGCTTTCGAGCGGCATCTGCACGAACACGTCGTAGTTCTTGCCGCTGCGTTTGATCTTCGTCACCCGGTACGGCGCCAGCGACGCCGCGGCGGTCATCGCCACGTCCTGGGCCGTGAGGTTGACCGACTCGGCCCGGTCGCGGTCGATGACCAGGTTGTAGTTCATCACGTGCAGGTCCAGGTCGGGCTCGGAGCCGATGATGTAGCCGGCGGTGCGCGGGTCGTCGAGCAGGCCGTTCAGGGCGGCTTCGAGGGTTTCGTACTCGCCGACGGTGGTCATGACGAAGTTGACGTGCTGGTTGGAGGACGCCGCGAAGACCGGCGGGGGCGGCACCATCGGGATCGCGAGCACGCCCGACACGTCCGCGAAGACTTTGTCGAGGTCCGCGACGATCTGCTGGGCCGAGCGTTCCCGATCTTTCTTGGGCTTGAGGATCGCGGCCGCCATCCCCAAACCGGTGCTGGGATAGCCGACGACCGCGATGTTCTCGGTCATCTCCGGCACGTGCTGCTCCAGCTTCTTGACCCCGTCGAGCGCGTAACTGCGGATGTAGTCGAAGTTGGTGCCGTCGGGCGCCTTGAAGAGCACGAAGACCAGGTCCTGGTCCTCGGTGGGCAGCAGCTCGGTGGGCATGTCGCGATAGATCAGGTAGGCCCCGACGCCCACCGCCGCCGCCGCCAGCAGCACCAACGGTCTCAGCCGTTTCAGGACCAGGCTCAGCAGCGCCCCATAGACCCGGGTGAGTTTTGTTTCTTCCGCGCGGGTTTTCTTCTGTTTGGGCAGCAGGCGCGAGCACATCATCGGTGAGAGCGTCAGCGCGATATAGCCGGAGATCAGCACCGTCCCCGCCAGCGTGAACGCGAACGCCTGGAACAGGCGCCCGCTCTGGCCCGACTGGAACCCGATCGGCACGTACACGATCGCCAGCACCGACGTCGTCGCGATGATCGGAAACGAGATCTCTTTCGCCCCCGTGACCGCCGCCTCCAGCCGCGGCATGCCGCCCTCGATGTGCCGGAACGTGTTCTCCACCACCACGATCGCGTCGTCCACCACCAGGCCGATCGCCAGCACCAGCGCGAGCATGGTCATCACGTTGATCGTGAACCCGATCACGTAGATCAGCGCCATCGCCCCGAACAGGCACAGGGGGATCGTGATGACCGGGATCAGCGTCGCCCGCGGCGAACGCAGGAACAGGCTGATCACCAGCACGACCAGGATGATGGCTTCGCCCAGGGTCTTGACGACCTCGGCGATCGAGTACTCGATAAAGAGCGTGCGGTCATAGTTGATCTTGAACTCGACCCCCTCGGGCAGGTCCCGCCGGACGACGTCGACCAGCTCGCGGCAGGCCCGGCCGACGTCGAGCGCGTTGGCGTGCGGGAAGATCGAGACGCCGAACGCGAACGTCGTCTGCCCGTTGGACCAGAACGCGAACTCCGGCGGCTCGTACTCGCCGGCGAGCTCGGCGTACCCCACGTCCCGCAGCCGGATCGGGGCGCCGTCGCGGTAGGCGATCACCATCCGGTTGTACTCCTCGACCGTGTTCAGCTCGGCGCGGGTGGTGATGTCGTACTGCATGTAGCGGTTGACCAGCTGCCCGCCGGGCAGGTCGAGGTTCTGCTGCTGGACCACATCCACCACGTCAGCGGGCGTGAGCCCGCGGGCAGCGAGCTTCTCCGGGTCGATCCACAGCCGCATGCCGTAGGTCACGCCGTAGGCGTCGAGCTCCTGGATCCCCGGGATCATCTCGTACAGCGGCCTGACGTAGAGCTGGTAGTACTCGGTCAGCTGGGCGACGCTCCAGTCGTCGCTGTCGAGCTGGATGTACATGATCGGCTGGCTGCCGGGGGCGCGCTCGATGACCGGGGGCTCAGCGTCGGTCGGGAAGTTGTCGCTCGCCGCGTTCACCCGGCTGCGGATCGCCGACTCGGCCTCGTCGAGGTCCGCGTCCAGGTGGAACGTCATCGTGATCGTGCTCGACCCCATCTCACTGGTCGACGAGTAGTACTTGAGCCCCTCGACGCCGACGATCTGGTCCTCGATCGGGTCGGTGATGGTCTTCTCGATCAGCTCGGGGTCGGCGCCCACGTAGGTCGTGGTCACCGTGATCACCGGCTGCACGATGTTGGGGTACTGCTGGACCGAGAGGTTCATGAACGCGAACACCCCCAGGCAGATCAGCATGAGGCTCAGCACCATCGACACCACCGGGCGGTGGATCAGCATTTCCAGGAACCGCATCATTTCAACAGCTCCTGGCCCTGGGTGGCGATCGGCGGCACGCCGCGGACCGCCGCGCCGTCGTGCAACTGCTTCCAGCCCTCGATCACCACCTCGTCGCCCGGCTCGAGGCCGCTTTCAATCACGACCCGGTGGCCGATCTTGGCGCCCAGCTTCACGGCGTTCGCCTTGGCTTTGCCGTCCTCCACGGTGTACACCGTCGGCCCCTTCTGGGTCAAGGCGATGGCGATCTGCGGCAGCAGCATCGCCTGTTTCCGCTGGCCCAGGTGGTGGACCACGACGACCGACTCGCCGCTGTGGAACCTGCCGTCGGCGTTGTCCGCCAGGGCCCGCACGCCGATCGCCCGGCTCTCCTGCGTGATCGACGGGTCGACCGCGATCACCTTGCCGTCGATCCGCGTCCTGCCGTCCATGCTGGCCACCTCCACGCGCTGGTCGGCAGACAGCCGGCCGGCGTGCTGCTGGGGCAGTTGGTAATCGATATAGAGCGGGTCGTCGTCCACCAGCGTGCCGAACCACGCGCCCGCGTCGAGGTAGTCGCCGGGGTTGAGCGGCGTGATCGACAGCCGCCCGTCGAACGCCGCGACCGGGTTCATCTTGCTCAGCCGGACCCGGGCCGCGTCGAGCTGGCCCCGGACCTGGTTGCGCGTGGTCTGGGCGGATTCGAGTTGTTCGGGGGTGATCGTCTTGGCGGCGGCGAGTTCCTGGGCCTTCTCCAGGTCACGCTGCGCTTCGGCCAACTGGGCCTCCAGCGCATCCACCTCCGCCTGCTCGTTGCTCGGGTCGAGATGGATCAGGACCTGGTCCTTTTTCACCTCCCCGCCATCAGGGAAAGGCAGCTTCACGATCGTCCCCGCACGCTGGGGCGCCAGCGGGGCGATCCGGATCGCCCGCGTCTGCCCGACGCCCCGCACCGTGATCGGCACGTCCTCGACCTGGGCGCTGCCGGTCACGACCGGCAGCGCCTTGGTTTTGGCCGGCGGCTTGGCGTTTTCACAGCCCCACCCCGTCAAGCAAACAGACACCACGATCACTTGTCTTAGCCAACCACTTCCCCTGAGCATGCACGCATCATACCTGAGCCGGCCGGCCTGTCGCAGGGTGACGTAAAATACCGGGATGCCCCAGCCGCCCCACGCCAACCCGACCGAGATCGCGCCCGGCGTGACCCTGCCCGAGCAGGCGTTGCGGTTCGCGTTCGTCCGCAGCTCCGGGCCGGGTGGCCAGAACGTCAACAAGCTCAACACCAAGGCCGTGCTGACCGTCGAGCTGGACGCGCTGCGCAGCGTGATGCCGCCGTGGGCGGTGAGGCGGCTGACCGAACTCGGCGCCCGGTTCGTCGCCGACGACCGGCTGATCATCACCGCCAGCGAATCGCGCAGCCAGTTGAGCAACCGCGAAGCCTGCGTGCGTAAACTGCGCGAGCTGGTCATCCAGGCGATGCACCGCCCGCGTCGCCGTAAGCCGACGCGCCCCTCGCGCGGCGCCGTGCAGCGGCGCCTGGACCGCAAGAAACGGGTCAGCCAGCTCAAAGCGTCACGCCGCCTCAACCGGGGCGGGACACAGGATCACTAAGGCCTGTCGCCTAAGCCCCGCATGCGCATGCGGGGCTCCGACACGGTCGACGCTTTCGCTGTTCTTGGGATGCGTTAAGCCGGCGTCACTCGCCGACGTCGGTCGCTTCGGCCTCTTGCTCCTGCTGCTGCTCGGCCGGCACAAACCGCAGGGCCGCGCCGTTGATGCAGTAACGCAACCCCGTCGGGCGGGGCCCGTCATGGAACACGTGCCCGAGATGGTGCCCGGTCTGGGCGCAGAGCACCTCGATGCGCTGCATGCCGTGGCTGTTGTCCTCGACCAGTTTGACGTGGCTGGGGTCGATCACGTCGTAGAAGCTCGGCCAGCCGCTGCCGGACTCGAACTTCGTCTCGCTGGAGAAGAGCGGGATCGTGCCGCCGACCGCGTAGTAGTGGCCCGCCTGCTTGTTGTGCAGCAGCTCGCTGGTGAACGGCCGTTCGGTGCCGGCCTGGCGGGCGATGCGGTACTCCTCGGCCGTCAGCTCCTCCCGCCATTGGGCGTCGGTTTTCTCGATTTTCTCAAACGTGGCGGTTTCATCGGGCATTGCGGGGAGCTCCGGATCGGCGGCGGGGGCTTCAGCGCACGCGGTCATCGCCGCGGCGGACAGGGCCAGGAACAAGGCGATCACTTTACCACTCATTCGCGGTCTCCATGGGAGTCACCCTAGAAACCCGCCGGCCTGCTGAACTATTCCCCATAGTGTAGGCGGGGCAAGATGAAGAAGCCCGGGGCTTGCCATCCCCGAGCTTCGGGAGGCCAACCGCTCAACTCTTCATATTCACGAACTGCAGCGGCACGTCGATCCGCTCGTCCGCCCGCAGCAGGTCCATGCAGGCCCGCAGGTCGTCGATTTTCTTGCCCGACAGGCGGACCTCGTCGCCCTGGATCGAGGCCTGCACCTTCATCTTCGTCGCCTTGATCGCCTTGACGATGTGCTTGGCCAGGTCCTGGGACAGGCCCTCGCGGACCGTGACCGTCCGTTTGAGGTCGCCCCCCGCGGCCGGCTCGGGGGCGGCGAAGTCGAAGGCCCTGAGCTCGATCTTCCGTTTGGCCGCCGCCTGGAGGAACATCTCACGCACCGCCTCCATCTTCATCTTGTCCTCGGTCAGCATCGAGAGATGGCCGGCTTTGCGGTCATACGTGAGCTGGGTCTTGGAGCCGCGGAAATCGAACCGCTGCGCAAGGGCTTTGCGGGTGTTGTTCACGGCGTTGTCGATCTCCTGGTGATCGACGCGGCTGACGATGTCGAGCGAGGGCATGGCGGCTCCTTCATGGGGATGCGGGACGCACAGGTTAACGATTTGCGGGTTGTGCGGGTTAGCGCGGTCACGCCGGATGGGAAAGGCGGCGATATTGATTTGTTGCGGGGCCGGGTTGGCTTATCGGGTCTTTGAATCGCAACGTTGGCCTATGGAGCACGCACGAACAACCGGGCCGGGCGGTTTCACCCTCATGGAGGTTCTGATTGTCGTGGTGATCATCGGCGTGCTCGCGGCGATCGTGATCCCGCAGTTCGCCAACGCGACCGAGTCGGCGAGGAAGTCGGCGTTCGTGGCCGACGTGAACACCTTCGCCGAGCGCGCGTTCCTGTTCATGGCCGAGACCAACGAACTACTGCCCGACTCCAGCAGCGGGCAGTGCCCCGCAGGGTTTGAAAACTACATCGACCCGGACAAGTGGGAAGCCGGCACCCCGATCGGCGGGGTCTGGGACGCCGAACGCGACGGGTTCGCCGACTCCGGCATGCTCGCGGGCTTCGGCGTCCACTTCAACAACGGCGACGACCCCGGCGACGACTACATGCGGCACATCGATGAGATGCTCGACGACGGCGACCTCGACACCGGCGGCTTCCGCAAGGTCGACACCAACCGGTTTTACTTCCTGCTCCTGAAGTAACCCGCATACCTACCAAGCCTACACGGGTCAGTCGGGCTGGACCGGAGCCGTTTCCCCCCTCCGAACGGTGATGGCCGGCCCGGCTGTTTTTTTAACCCGTCACATCGGCGGCGGCAGCCTGATAGCCGGCGGGCTACGCCCGCCTGGTCCAGGGCCGCGTAGCGGCCCGGCTAGCGCGTCAAACGGTCCATCAAGACACCGTCTGCGTTAGTTCGAAGGCTGCCCCGGCGGGTTCCCCGGGTTCTGCTGCTGTTGCGCCATCTGCTGCTGGATGTTCTGGTTGATGATCTGGACCCCGAAGATCTGTGTGGCGATCTCCATCATCACCGGATAATCGGCGAAAGCGTCGGCGTAGCGCTCGGCCGCCTCGCCCTCCAATTGGCCCTGGGTCTCGGCGACGAATTTGTCGCGCACCAGGTTGATCGCGTCATTGAGCTGCATGGCGGGCTCCCTCATGGGTGAAAGAGCCGTATCATACGGCCTTTGTCTCACCCCAGGGGCTCCCCCATGCTGATTGACGAGATTCAGACACGCGTCAAACAGGCGATGCGTGAAAAAAACACGCTGGAGCGCGACGTGCTGCGGGTCGCGCTGGGCGACATCCAGAGCGAAGCCGCCCGCCGCGGCGGCGAGTTGTCCGACGGCGATGCGCAGAAGGTCGTCCGCAAGATGGTCAAGTCCCTCCAGGAAACCATCGACATCCTCGACAGCCGCGGCGGTGAAGACGCCGCGATCGACAAGGCCCGCGCCGAGCGCGCGGTCCTTGAGTCGCTGCTCCCCCAGACCCTGAGCCCGGACCAGATCGAGGCCGCCCTGGCCCCCGTCGCTGATGCGGTCAAGGCGGCGGGCAACGACGGGCAGGCCACCGGCATCGCCATGAAACACCTCAAGGCCACCGGCGCCCAGGTCGACGGCAAGGACGTCGCCGCGGTCGTCGGAAAGATACGTCGCTGACCCCCCCACGCGCCGCGGCGGGGCTATGATGGGCCGTCCATCAACCGCTTACTCCCCGGAGACCGCTCATGGAGTCAGAAGTCCGAGACGCCATCAACGCCCACCTCACCCTCGAGTTCGAGGCGGCGCACAAGTACCACGCCATGTCCATCTGGCTGGAGCTGCACGACCTGCCGGGATTCGCGTCCTGGATGAAGTCGCAGTCCGACGCCGAACTGGGCCACGCCCGGCGGTTCATCGATCACCTGCTGGAGCGGGACGAGACCCCGGTGATCCCCGCCACCGGCCAACCCCGGGCCGAGTTCGACTCGCCCGTGCAGATGATGGAGATTGCCCTCGAAAGCGAGCGGAAGGTGACCGCGTCCATCAACCAGCTTTACGAGCTGGCGTTCAAGCACGGCGACCGGGCGGCGCAGATGATGCTGCAATGGTTCATCAACGAGCAGATGGAGGAGGAGAACGTCGCCCGGACGCTGATCGGCCGGCTCCGGCTGGCGGGCGATGGCGGGGTCGGGCTGCTGATGATCGACCAGGAGCTCGCCGGCGGGAAGGTCCCCGGCGCCATGGACGAGCCCGGCGGGTAAACCGCCGGATGCGCCTTTTTTGAAACGCAGGCTGGACGAGCCGGGACGACGCGGGTTCAATCCAGAAGCCCGGGGATGGCCATCCCCGGGCCTCAGTGACGTTCCCCGCCCCGTTTCAAAGGAGCTTGCCATGGCCCGTTTCGCCGCCCTCGCTCTGCCCGCCGTCGCGTTTATCCTGGCGACCGCTGTTTTCGTGTTCGCCGACCCCGATCCCGCCCCGCGGGACTCGGAGATGACCCAGGAGCAGCAGACCAACTACACCCTCGGTTACGTGATCTGCCGTCAGCTCCAGAAACGCCAGATCCCGATCGACACGAAGGCGTTCGCCGACGGCTTCCGCGCGGCGCTGAACAAGCAGACGCCCGCCCTCACCGGCGACCAGATGCGGGCCGCGCTCGAAGCGATCGTTGATCATCAGCACGACCGCTCCGCCGTTGTCCGCCAGCCCGCGCCCGCGGTCCAGGAAGAAGCGCCCGCGCCCCCGTCCACGCCCATCCGCCGCGTCATCGTGGACGACCCCTACACCCAGGTCGATCCTAACGGATTCAACCTCCGCATCGACACCCAGCTCGACACCGCCGTCCCCGCCACCCGGCGGAACACCCTCGAAGGCGACAACCCTAACCTGATTCGTTGACCCCCGCCGCTTAGCCGGGCCGCTACGCGGCCCCGGACCAGGCGGGCGTAGCCCGCCGGCTAAGGTCGTCAAGGCGACCGATCACTTGGCCCGCAGCGGCTTGACCTGTGCGCTGAATGTGCTGCGCACTTTCTTCACCTTCGGCAACGCCCGGACGCGCACGTAAGGGTGGTTCGGGTGCTTTTGCACGAAGTCCTGGTGGTATTGCTCCGCCAGATAGAACGCTTCAAGCGGCTCGAGCGTGGTGACGATCGGGTCGCTGAACGCCTCGGCGTCGTTGAGCTGCTGGATGTACGCGCCGGCGACGCGCTTCTCGTCTTCGTCGGCGTAGAACACCGCCGAGCGGTACTGCCGGCCCTTGTCGGCCCCCTGCGCGTTGAGCGTGGTGGGGTCGTGGGCGGTGAAGAAGACCCGCAGCAGTTGGCCGAAGGTGAGCTTCGCGGGGTCGTAGGTGATCGCGATCGCCTCGGCGTGGTCGGTGACGCCGTTGGCGACCATCTCGTAGTTGGCGGTCTCCTGCGTTCCGCCCGCGTAGCCGGAGACGACGTCCGTGACGCCTTCAAGCTGCTCGAACACCGCCTCGGTGCACCAGAAGCAGCCCCCCGCGAGGACGATGGTCTTTTCCCCGGCCTCCTCGGCCAGGGCGAAATCCTCGGCCGGGGCGGGCAGGTCGTCGGCGCCGTGCGAGGGCCGGCTGCAGGCGATCCCGAACAGGCTCATCAGCACCATCATCAGGGCTCCGTGACGTGAGTAGGGTCTGCGCATCATGTGAGATCCGTCGCCGCCGTGCAACAAGCCGGGGCTTGGTTGAACCATAGGCCTAATCCGCACCCCCGGCGCGCTTATTCCAATAGCCGGCGGGCGACGCCCGCCCGGCCCGGCTGTCAATCGGCGTTAATCGTCATTGAGCCGGCCCAGAGCGTCGGCGACGCTGTCGGAGATCAGGGCGAAGCTCTCGACGACCCGCTCGCCGGTCTCCTGACGGTCCTCGGCATACCCCGCCATCGTGTTGGCGCAGCCGGCCAGAACCAGACAAGACAGGACCAGAAACCCGGCGCAGAGGCGACTCATGCAGACATTATCGGTCGGCGCCCCTCTCCGGGTTGAACGACGCCACGCTTCGCCGTCACTCGGCCGCCGCCACCTCGTCGGGCTCCAGCGAAATGACCCGGTCCGTGATGTGGTGCTCGTGGATGTACGTCATGAGCATCGCGATGTAGCTCGCCTTGACGATCGGCTCCTCGTCGAGCCCGAGCTTTTCACGGACCGAGAGAACCGTGTCTTCGCTGGGGCCCTCGATCTCGATGAAGTCGCCGATGTAGGGGACGCTGTCGAGCTCGATCCGGCAGCCGTCCAGCTCGTACCGCTTGCGGAGCTTCTCGAAGGTGAGCACCGGCCCGAAGCCCAGGGCGGCGAGCAGGTCGGCCGCGTCGCGGGCGTCGTGGACCGTAGCCTCGGTCTCGGTGCGGCTCTTGAGCTTGCCGTGGGCGCGCGGGCCCTTGTGGGTGACCGCCACCGCGTCGGGCCGGCCGGCCTGCTGCTCGATGCGGATCCGCAGGCCCTGGTCGGAGCTCTTGAGCGAGCCGCCATTGGTGTCGAAGTAGGTGTTGATCTCCCGCAGCTCCGCCACGAACGCCGCCTTGAGCTTCTTCAGGCTCTCGTGGAGCCGGGCGGGGTCGGTCAGGCGCATCTTGGCTTCAATTTCAATACTCAAAGCAAATCCTTCGCGGAGGGCGGCCAGGTTAACCCTGGTGGGGTTGGGGTATTCAAGCCGACAGGGGGCTCAAAGTCTAGCCGCCCGGCCGATCAGGCGCCCGGTTCGGCTTCCGGACCGAAAAGCTCCGTGGCCAGGGCGTCGGCCCGGCGGCGCAGGGCCGGGCCCCGTTGCGGCCCGGCGGTGGCGATATAGGCCCCCGCGTGATGCCGGAACGTCGCCGGGCAGAGCATCAGCGTGATCGGCGTGGGCAGCGCCTGTTGCCGGGCGATCCGGTACATCAGCCACTGCCCCCGCAGCCCCACCCCCAGCCGCCGGGCCAGCCGATGGAACACCAGCAGCGGCGCTGACCGCTGGTCCCGCGTCCGCCAGAACCGGTGCAGGCCCATCCCCGCCATCACGATCAGCAGCAGCCCCGCGGCGATCATGATCCACTGCGTCGAGATCATCTGATGGCCGCCCCAGTTCTCGCTGATCTCCCGCAGGCTCACCGGCGGCCGCCCCGTGGCGGAACCAACGGCCTGCGCCAGCAGCAGGGTCGGGGCAAACAGCATCGTCATCGTGCGGAGGCCTCCTACTTGTAAACCATCGTCCGGTAGCCCGCTTCAGACACCGCCTCGGGCGGGGGCGCCGAGGACATCAGCTCGAGCAGTTCGCGGATCACCCGGTCGGCCCGGTCCTTGACCGCGTCGTCCTCGTCGCTGATCGACAGCTCCGCCACGTGCCGGGCCGCCTCCACCAGGCCCATGGTCTCGACCAGCCACAGGGCCGACGTGCGGTGCCTCGGCCGGGCGTCGTGGAGCATGCGGGTCAGGGTGCCCATCGCTTCGGGCCGGCGCATCTGCATCAACGCGGCGATCGCGTTGGCGCGTGGCCGGTTGTCCTCCCGGTCGGCCATGTCGGCGAAACGGTCGGCGCACAGGGCGGCGTCGGCCTCGGCCAGGGCCTCCACCGCGTTGGCGCGCACCCGGGCGTCGGCGTGGTCGAGCATCTCACGCAGCACGCCGTAGGCCCGGCTCGACCCGGCCGCGCCCAGCGCCCGGACCGCCGCCGAGGCCACCTTCTCATCGCCTTCCTGGGTGAGCTGGATCAGCGCCGGCTCGAAAAACGCGCCCTGGTTGAGCCCGCTGATGATGGCCAGGGCCCGCAGCCGCGTCGGGGCGTGGCGGGCCGCGAGCTTGTCGGCCAGGAGCCGGTGGAAGTCGGCGTCGATCTTGATCAGCGCCCGGCCCGCGGCGAGGCGGCGGGCCGGGTCGAGCGTCGGCCAGCGTCGCCAGAACCGGTCGAAGGCGATCGGGGCGATCCGGCGCCCCGCGAGCTGACGCACCGCCGCGTGGGGCGAGTTGACCAGCCGGGCCAGCAGCTTCGGCAGCCGGTCGGGATGGCTCTGCAGCACCCGTCGGACCGCCAGGCGCGCGATCGGCTCGGCGGGGTCTTCGATCAGCGATTCAATCAACCGGTCGGCCGGCCGCGAGGAGGCTTTCAACGGCTGGTTCAACACCGCCCGCAGCACCCGGACCCGGACCGCGGGGTGCTCCGAACGGCTCAGCTCCTCAAGCCGCTGCAGCTTGACCGCGTCCTCCAGCGGCAGGGCCTCCAGCAGGGCGATCAGGCCGATCTGCTCCGAGGCGGGCAGGCCCATGAGACGCCCGGGGCCGGGCCAGATTGACTCGACCGCGCCGAGTTTGTTCAGCGCCCGGCGCGCGTCGGGCCGGGCCAGCAGGTGATGACAGGCCGTCGCTTCTCCGAGCTGGCCGGCGGCGGCGGCTTGCCGCAGGCCCGCGCCGACGCTCTGGGTCAGGGTCGGGATCGGCAGCAGCGCCAGCAGGACGCGGCGGACCTGGGGGTGCTCCGCCGCCGCGAGTATCCGACGCATCGGTCGGACCGCCGCCCCGTCGGGCTTGGCCAGGGCCGCGAGGCTGGCGTCCATCTCCCGCGGCAGCAGCGTGCACAACGCCAGCAGCACGTCCGGCTGCTGGTGATGGGCGTAAAGCCGGACCGAATCCTCGACCGCCGCCGCGACGTCGCCCAGCCGCTCCAAAGCCGGGCCGGGGTCCCGCGCCACGTCCTGGGCCATGTCCAGCAGGCATCGCCCCGCCGCTTGGCGGACGTTTTCCGAGCCGTGCCGCAGCCGCTCGGCGATCAGGTAAGCCAGCCCGGTCGTGCGGGCCCGGCGGATGATGTCGATGGCGTTGAGCGGCCCGTGGTCGCCCCCGGCGGCGCAGGCCTCGCGCAGGGGGCGGAACAGGTCATCCGCGACGGCGGCCACGGCGTCCCGGGCCTCGTCCGGCAGGGCTTGGAAGTGCAGGACCAGGGCGGTCTGGGCGTCGGGGCAGCGTCGCTCGAGGAGGCGCCGGGTGAGCTGGACCGCGACGCCGGGCGTGGCGGTGGGCAGGGCGGCGGCCATAGCCCGGTCGACGGTCGGGTCGGCGACCGAGGCGGCCGCGTCCAGGATGTCGTCCGTCCGGGTCATAAGAGCCAATCCTCGCCGGGGGCGTCCGAATGGCGAACCCGGCGCCGCCGCGATGCGTATTATCGGTCTGGCTGCGTCCGCCCCTGCAGATTGCCGCCTTCTGATGGGCCTGACCGCCTGTCCACGACAAAAAACCGCGTTTTTTCACTAAAAAGGGCTTCCCATGCGGAAATCGACGGCTATAGTAGCCGCTAGTCCTCCCTCCCCGAAGGTCGATTCATCCCCTGGGTCTTTAACGAGTCCCGCCGACCTCACCCAACATAAGGAATAACGAAAGCCGATGAGCGTCTCCTCTAAATCCGCTAACGCCCAGATCTTCCGACTGATGCTGTACCGTCGGGCGCTCCACCCCGAGCTGTTCGAGCTTCAGGGACGCCGCGTCGATCGCCACGGCGATTACGAGGTCGAGGCCTGGATCACCCACGGCTCGCGGGGCATCGGGCATATGGTCCGGTTCCAGGTCTTCGGCAAGACCCTGGCCGAGGTCTGTCTCGACGAGGGCGACCACCTGCCCGAGACCGGCCTCGTCCACGCGCTGCCCTGCCTCGGCGAAAAAGACTTCGAGCTGGAAAACCCCGAAGGCCCCATCGGGTACGTCACCACCATCCAGACCGAGACCCTGACGGACAACCTCTACGCCGCCACGCTCCGCGAGATGCAGGATTTCGCCCGCGAAACCGGCTCGCTGGCCTACGAAGGCCTCGGGCCCGACGGCGTGCCCACCCTCTCGGTCCTCGACACCCAAAAGTACAAGCACGAGTTCCACGTTCAGAGCTACCACCTGCTCGGCGGCTCGGGCACCGTGCTCCGCACCCAGTCGATCTTCGAAATCGATCGCTGACCCGTCCCGTTTGCGGGACCGTCCGCGCCCGACTACAACAACGCCGTCCTGAACTCAGGACGGCGTTGTTTTTTGCTTGAACCCCTTCCCCCGCCAGGCCCGCACGAAGATGCCCACCCGCTCCGAAATCGTTGACCGTATCCAGTCCGTCGGCCTCGTCGCCATCATCCGGGCCGACTCCTCCTCGGGCCTGATCGAGACCTGCCGCGCCCTGCGCGACGGCGGGGTGACCGTCGCCGAGATCACCATGACCACCCCCGGCGCCCTGGAGGGCATCGAGGCGGCGACCCGGGAGTTCGGCGACGACTGCCTCATCGGCGTGGGCTCGGTCCTCAACGCGCGCATGGCGACCGACGCGATCAACGCCGGCGCCCGGTTCGTGGTCGCCCCCACGTTCAAGCAGGAGGTGGTCGACGCCGCCCACGCCGCGGACAAGCCCGTGCTCGCCGGCGCGCTGACCCCCACCGAGATCCTCACCGCCTTCGAGGCCGGCTCGGACCTGGTCAAGGTCTTCCCCGCCAATCACTTCGGGCCGCGGTACTTCAAGGATGTGCTCGCCCCCATGCCGCACCTGAAGCTCACCCCCACCGGCGGGGTCAGCCTGGAGACGATCCCCGACTGGTTCGCCGCCGGCGCGGTGTGCCTGGGCGTGGGTTCGGCGCTGGTGAAAAAGGACATGATCGCCGCCCAGGACTGGGCGGGCCTCACCGCGCTGGCCCAACGCTTCGTCGACCGGGTGGCGGAGGCCCGGGGCTAGATCGATTTCACATGACCCGGCGGCCGTGGGTTTCAGGATGCGGGTGAATGAAGATGACGAGCAACCCGACCCACCGAACGGCGTGTGGCCATGATCGCGTTGGGTTTGCCGTCAAGCTTGCGGGTATCCAATATGCACTTCCGACCGGGCGGCTACGCGGCTTCTTCCATCAGATGATGGAAGTTGTTTCGCTTATGTCACTTGAAAATGACGGAGTCGGCTGCACGTTCCTTGACCGCAACAGGAAACAGCGAAGCGTCAGCGCCAAGCGGAAAACATGGCGGAAACGTATCGGTGAACGAGAGGATTGGACCGGGCTCAATTCGATCGTCATCGGCGGCAGGCTGCCTGAGGGCGCCCACGGCGTCGTGACGGATCTCGAATTGATTTACCAGCGCTACGACGGCAAGCACGGTTTGACCGTGGGGAAGTACGGCGAGGCGGGCGACCACATCCTGATCGGAGTCGAGCGCCATCCCGATGTCAGCCCCGATCAAGTGGAACATCTGGTTCTCCATGCGATCCGCAGCCTTTCAAACGCGTTTCGGATCGAGGCGGGTTTCGGTTTTTGGCGGCCGAACCTTCAGATGGCGATCTGCAACGCGGACGGTGTGAACTTTGATGGCCTGCCGAACGAGCGAGAAGTGCACGAAGCGAGTCACAAGTACATCTTCCCCCATGCCATGTATTCGGCCGGCTATCTCCCTTGCGTGACGCGTTGGAATGTTCTCTGCCCTCCGCAATTCCAGTCCCGAATCGATGATGCGCCGCTCATCGATTGGATCAACGGTAATCCGGAACGGGGCCGGATTGAATCTGTTGGCAGGAACGCCTTAGACGAAAAGATGCTGCTTTGGATTGTGGATGCGGATAAGTGTTTAGACATCGAGCAGGCATTGATTCATGCCGGTTTGATTTTGACCGGAGAGGAGTTGACCAGCATTTGGAGCACGCGTGGTTTCCGCCCGTACTCTGTTTGGCAGGAGAATTACGTCGCCCGCTACGCCCGTCTGGTGGACGACGTGGTGGAGCCCTTGATCAAGTCGGGAGAATACGACGCTCACTTCGTGTTGGTGCGTCGGCCGCTGAGTGACCTGGTGGACGGAGAGACGGGGCGGGAGGCGACCGACGACGAGCGGGTCTGCGACATCATCATCGCGGGACAGGATCGCAAGCTGTATCTGATCGAGGTCGCTTTCCCCAACGTCCTGCCGCAGACCGTGGAGCGGAAGCTGCGGTCGATGATGCGGAACATCCCCGAGCACCGCCGCGGCGGTTGGCGGGTGATCGATTACGAAGAGGCCAAGGCGATCGCCGGCTGGCCCCCCGGCGAGCCGCCGGTTGATGACGCTTGAAGACGCTTTGCGATCAGGGGCTTCAACCTCGCAGGGAGACGAGGCCGGGACGAGCATTCCTGCGAAAGAAAGCTGGTCGATCTTGCAGGAGCATACACCCGCGATGATGGCGCGGCGCCGGTCAGCCCATATACTCTGCGGGAGCCACAGAAAAGACCTATTCCAGGGAGTTCGAACAGGGCCATGAACCCGACCGGCCGCACCGCGATTGGCGATGACCGCAAAGGCTTTGCTTTCTGCATGCTGGGTCTTCAGCGATCGCTTCGGCCGCAGCAGATGCGGGAGCTGTTTCATCGCATGGTGGAAGTCGTTCCCGGCTTATCGCTCACGTATCAAGCCATCCATTGCAGGTTCGACCGTGATAAAGGGAGACCCAAGAGCCTCAACGCGACGGTGAAAACCTGGCGGAAAAAGTTTGGTGAACGGGAGGATTGGACGCGGATAGCGAGCATCGTGATCGCCGGTTCGCTTCCCGAAGGAGCACGCGGCCTTATCCAGAACATGGAATTCACGTACAACTGGCGCGGCGGGTATTACGGCAGGTCGAACGAAAAACCTCAGGAACACGGCGACTGCTTAATGATGGGCGTCCGACGCCACCCGGACGCTTCGCCTGAAGAGGTTGAAGACATCGTGTTGGACGCGGCACGCCGGTTTGCGGAAATCTTCTCGGTTGAAACCGGGATCGGCTTCTGGCGTCCCACACTCCAATGCGCGATCTTTAATGCCAGTCAGTTGTGGGTGAACGAGCCCGAGGACATGGAGGAAGAACGGATCGACGAGCACAACTGGAAGTTTTGCAACCGCTGGTCCCCCTATCTCCGCGGCATGTTCCCGTGCGTGACGCGATGGAACTTCCTTGCCGGGCCGCAGTCGAAGGCCGAGGTCGAAGGGACCCCGCTGATCGAATGGATCCGGGGTTCGTCCGACCGCGGTCAGCTGAAACCGATCGGCAAAAACAGCTTCGATGAATCTGTTTATCTATGGATCGTCGAGCCCGCCCGTTGTCGCGCGATCGAGGCGGTGCTGGACGCGCACGGGATGATCGCCGGCCGGGAGGAAGTGCAGCGGATGGGGGCGGAGCAGGGTCACCGTCCATACTACATCTGGCAGGAGGATTACAACGCCCGTTACGCGCGGCTGGTTGATGACGTGGTCGAGCCGGTGGTGCAATCGGGCGAGTACGATTGCCACTTCGTGCTGGTGCGTCGGCCGCTGAGTGATCTGGTGGACGAGGAGACGGGGCAGCAGATGACCGACGACGAGCGGGTCTGTGACATCATCATCGCGGGGCGGGATCGGAAGCTGTATCTGATCGAGATTGTTTCGACGATGGTGATCCCCGAGATCATGGAGCGGAAGCTTCGATCGATGATGCGGAACATCCCCGAGCACCGCCGCGGCGGTTGGCGGGTGATCGACTACGAGCAGGCCAAGGCGATCGCCGGCTGGCCCGCCGGCGAGCCGCCGGTTGAATGACCCCTGGCGCCGGAGGCGCGCTGAGGCCCGGTCGGGAAGGAGCAGGGGAGGGCGTGGAAATGATGGGGCGCCGGGCGTCGAGGCGGGCCGTCCGCGGTGTCTGGGAGGCGGGTTTTCTGGTATAATATCAGTCGGAAAACGTATTGAACGGTCTTGCTTCGGGGGTTCCGTGACCACGCACCAATCGTCTGACACCACAGACTTCAACGACAATCTTCTCGCCCGGGTTCAGGCCGCTTACGACAGCGCCCGCTATCTCGACGCGCATGAGATCAGCAAGCCGCTGGGCGGGCTGTCGGAGTGGGAGGGGCCGGCGGCGCGCCGCCTCGCCGGCCGCCTGGCGGCCAACCTGGGGGGCCACCGGCTTTCGTCGGCGCTGCACTTCACGAACTACCGCCGGCATCCGGGGGACCCCGACAACCTCTTGTTCTACGTCTATTCGCTGCGGAGCCGATTCGGGTTCTGGCGGGCCTGGCTGCTGCTGCGGCGGTTCGGCGACGCCCCGGCCGAGCCGGGGCCGGCCGCGGAATCGCTGCGTCGGTCCAACCCCAAGGTGTGCGCCGACTGGCTGGCGATGCGCGCGTCGGTCAAGGCCGGGTTCCGCGACTTCACGGCGGCGGAAGCCGACATCGAGGCGGCGCTGGCGATCATGCCCCAGCGGGCCTGGATCTTCGTGGAGCGTGCGGGCGTCTACGAGGCCGCGGACCGGTACGACGAGGCGATCGAGGCGGCCCGGCATGCGCTGCACCTGCGCCCCCACTTCCGCCCCGCGGTGCAGGTGTTGGCGCACCTCCTGATCCTCCGCAGCCAGATGGACGAGGGGATCGAGCTGCTGGAGCGCGAGACCCAGACGCTGCAATCGGGCGACCTGTGGTGGCAGCTGGCCGGGTTTTACCGCGAGCAGCAGGCATACCGCCGCGAAGACGAAGCGATCTGCAAGGCCCGCGACCACTGGGTCCTGCGCGACAAGACCACCGACATGGCCATGGCGGCCCGCCTGTCCGACACGGCCTACCACCTCGACGATTGGGCGCGTTCGATCGAACAGGGCCGGCAGGTCAAGGGCCTGTTCTTCGAATCGGTGACGGCGTCGCTGGAAGCGGCGGAAAAGGACCCCGCCCGCGACCGGCGCCGCCGGGTCTTGCCGATCCCCTTTGTCCGGCAACACCACGCGACCTGCGCGCCGGCGACGCTGTCCGCGATCGCCCATTACTTCGGCCGGCCCGCCGACCATCTGCAGGTCGCCGAAGAGATCTGCTACGACGGCACTCCCTGGCACAGCGAGCGCCTCTGGGCCGAGCAGAACGGCTACGTGGTGCGCGAGTTCAAGGTCACGCCCGACGCGGCCGCGCTGCTGGTGGAAAACGGCCTGCCGTTCACCCTCAGCACGGTCGAAGCGGACAACGCTCATCTCCAGGCGGTGATCGGCTTCGACAAGGCCCGACAGACCATCCTGTTGCGCGACCCGTATCTGCCGTACCTCGGGGAGATGCTTGATACCGGGCTGGAGGAGCGATACGGCCCGACCGGGCCGCGGGGCATGGCGCTCGTCCCTGAAGAAGACGCCCACCGGCTGACCGAGCTGGAGCTCCCCGATGCGGAGCAGTACGAGCTGTATCACCGGTTTCATCGGGCGCTGCGGGGTCACGACCGCGCGTCCGCCGCCGACCTGGCGGACCAACTCGAAGCCTCGGCCCCCTCTCACCCGCTCGTGCAATTCACGCGCATGTCGCTGGCGGCCTACGACGGCGACACCCCCGGGGAGCTCGCGGCGGTGGAGACGCTCCTGGACCGCTACCCGCAGAACGAGCACCTGATGATGCGCCGCTACACGCTGTTGAACCAGCTGGACCAACGCGGCCAGGTGATCGAGATGCTTGAGCCCTTGGCCGCCGACCCCAAGAAGGACGGCGTGTTCCGCGAACGGCTGGCGGCGGCGCTGTCCGAGGACGGCCGGCAGGCGGCGCGGGTGCGGTCGATGCTACGCAGCTTGCTGCGGCAGCGCAACAGCGCCAGCCTGTACCACGCGCTGGCCCAGAGCCTGTGGGACGACCCCCAGCAACGCCTGCTGGCGATCGACGCGTTCCGGTTCGCGTTCACGCTTGCCGACAAAAACGAGGTCTACGCCAACGACCACTTCGTCGCCCAGCAACACGTCCGGCAGGTCCCCCAGGCGCTCGAGCACCTGCGTCAGCGGGCCGAGAGCCTGGGCGGCAAGTCGTCAGGCCCGGTGATGACTTACCAACGTGCGCTGCGCCGGGCGGGCCGCCACGAGGCGGGTCTGACGGTGCTGGAGGAGGGTGTCCGCCGTCGCCCGGAGGACCCGGACCTGCTCCAGTACGTGGCGATTGAGAACGCTTTGTTCAACCGCTCGGCGCGGGCGCGTGAGCTGCTGGCCGCCGCCGAGCCGTTTTCGAGGCGGGCGAGCTGGCTGTACGCCGCCGCCCAGGTCGACACGTGCGACGGCCGGCTCGCCGAGGCCCTGGAGCGCTGGTCGGCGCTGGCCGAAGCCGAGCCGCTGAACGTGGAGGCCCAATCGCAGACCGCGGAGCTGCTGTCGTCACTGCACGGCCCGGAGGCGGGCGTCAAGCGCCTGGAGGCGGTGTGCCAGCGCTTCGCGCACCATACCGGGCTGCACGAGGTGCTGTACAGTCGCCTGCGCGACGCCGACCCGCCGCGCGCCCGTGCGACGCTGGAGCACCTGATCGAGCTCAACCCCGTCAACGCGTGGGCGGTGCGCGAGTTGGCGCTCCACCTGCTGACCGACGGCCAGATCGAGGAAGCCCGCCGGCTCGCCCGGACCGCCGAAGCGCTGGACCCGGCCAACATCGCGACGCTTCACCTGCGCGCCGAGCTCGCGATTCAGACCGGCGATCACGCCGCGGCCCAGGAGGCGTATCGGCTCGCCATCGCCCGCGGCGCCGACAACCCTCACGCGATCTACCGGCTGATCGAGGTGTGCCACGACCCGGCCGAGGCGCTCGACGCGGCCCGGTTCATCGCGGACCAGTTCCGTGAGCAGACGCTGTTCGGCGGCGGCCTGCCCGCGTTCGCCGAGGCCGCCGCCAGCACGATGCCCCCGGACGAGCTGCTGGAGATCCTGACCACCGTCCACCGCCACCGCCCGGACCTCTGGGCCGCGTGGTCGGTGCTGGTCCAGCAGCATTGCCGGATGAATCAGCTCGACCCGGCGTCGGACCTGGCCGCGGAGGCGACGGAGCAGTTCCCGCTCGTGGCGATGTTGTGGCTCAACCGCGCCGAGGTGCACCACGCGCGGCTGGAGCCCCAGGCTTGCGAAGACAGCCTGCGCGAGGCCCTGCGGATCGATCCGACCAACGACCAGGCGGTCCAGCGGCTGACCGAGCGCCTCGGTGCGGAGGCGCGTTTTGAGGACGCGCTGCGGTTCATTGAGGAAACGCTCCGGCGCGACCCGCGAAACCCCGTGTTCCATGCCCGCCACGCCCGGCTGCGCTGGGCGTCGCAACAGGATGAGGAGGCGTTGCGCATCGCCGAGGCCGCCTTCGACCTCGCCCCCGGGCTCACTCAGCTCTGGGACGCGTACCGCCACTGGTGCGAACACCTCAAGCAGCCAGACCGCCCGGCCGCGACCTGCCGACGGCTGGTCGAACGCCAGCCCGGCGACGCCGACCTGCGATTGATCCTTGCGCGTCTGCTGTATCAGTCGCAGCAGGCGGGCGAACGGCTCGAGACCCTCGAGGCGGCGATCCGCATCGCGCCGCGGTTCAACGACGCTCACGACCTGCGGGCGTTCACGCTCGCCGAACTGCGCCGTTTCGACGAAGCGCGCGCGGCGTGCAGACCCGAGGTGTTCGGCGCCGCGGCCCCCGTCAATCTGCTGGGCCGGTCCGCCTGGGTCACGGCCGCGGAGGGGAAGACGCCCCAGGCCATCGAGCAGATGAACGAGGTGGTGAAGGCCAGCCCCAATTATTACTGGGGCTGGGAGCAGTTGGCCCATTGGGCGATCGCTCAGCAAGACACGGCGCTGCACCGCCAGGCCACCCAGCGGATGGCCGAACTGGCGCCGCACGACCCCGAAGCGCTGGCGTACGCGGCCCACGCCCGGGTCACCGAAGCCGACCGCTCCGGCGTGCCGGCCGACGATCGAGCCGGCCTGCGCAACGCGGCGCGCGAACTCTACGCCCGGGCGTTTCAACTCGATCCGACCTACGCCTTTGCGGGCTCGGCGTTGTTCGACCTGCTGCTCCAGGACAAGCTCTACGACGAGGCCGTGGCCGTGCACGAGCGGCTCGCGCCGCACCTGTACCCCGCCGCCTTGTTCGGACAACAGGTGAAACTGCACCTGAGCCAGGGCGACCGGGAGCGGGCGTTGGTCGCCTATGAAGCGTTGCTCCACACGCCTGACCAGGACGCCGACGTCTTTGGGCGGGCGACCGAGCTGCTCCTGACCGATCCCGCCGCCGGCGCCGCCAAAGGCAAGACCCGCCAGCGCATCGCGGCCGCGGCGATGCACCCCGACAGCAACCCGCTGGCCGCGGCCGAGCTGATCCGCTGGCAGGTGCGATTTCACAAGTGGCGCGACGCCCACAAGGCCCTCGACCGACTGGCCGACCGTCCCGAGCACTGGCGTTGGGCGGCGTGCCTGTTCTTCGATTTTGCGGGCGAGACACCCCGGCAACACGCGCGCGCCCGCCGCTTTATCAAGCAGAACCTGTCCCGGCTCGCGACGCGGGACGGCCCGCTGGCGGATCAGGCCTGGGGCAAGGCCGGTTACGCGGCGGTTTCCGCCAAAGACTACGTCCTGGCGACACGGGTCCTCCGCGACTGGTCTGAGCGTGAGCACGCCGAGCCGTGGATGCTGTCCAACTTGCTCCACGGCCTCTGCGCAACGAGCTGCTACCGGGAAGCGATCGTGGTCGGCGGCGCGGTGCTCCAGCTCGCGCCCGATGACAGCTACGACGCCGTGTTGATCTGGACCGCGCTGGCCCACGCGTTGGATGGCCGGGCGGATGACATCGAAGCGCTGCTTGCGTCGGTCCGTGCGGATGAATTGCATGAGTATTATCGGTTCCTCTACGGCTTGTCTGACGCCGTCCGGATCGCGTTGAGCGGAGCCGATCGACGGGCCGATTACCGCGAGGCCGCGAAGGCCCTCCGCCGAACACTCGCCAAGATCCCCGGCTGGCATCGCGACAAGGTCCTTCTCGGCCGCGTCCGCCGGACACGGCAGGTCATGACGCGCCACGCCGGGCCGCTGGCCAAGCTCCGCGCCCGCGTGCCGCTTGCCTGAGGTTGCCCATCTTGCCGTGTTTGCCGGGGAGGCCCGACCGCTGGAACCCGCGGCGGAGGCGACGGAATGGCGCATCCGGGGGTCGCGGGCTTCAAACGCCATGCCCCCGGGCCGATGGTGAGGGGGGGTGACAGAGGGGGGATGAAGGGGAGGGAGAGATGTCGGGAGGTTCACCCATGATCCGCCGTCTCAGCATCACGACCGCCGCTTCCCGGGGCCGCTCCAGGCCGTCGCGATCCGCGTTGATCCTGGCCGCTGCGCTGCTGGCGTCCGCGGCGTGGCCGGCCCGCGGCGGGGAGGAATCGCCGCCGCCCGAGCCGAGCCTGATCGAGCACATCCTCGGGGTCCCGCTGTTCCCCCTGCGGCTGGTGGACGCGGTGGTGAACGCGGGCGACGGGGTCAAGGAGATAGGCGACGCGAGCCAGCGTTTCGCCGATACCGTGGAGACGATGCCGCAGACGCTGCGGGAGCAGGTCAGCCTGTCGGTGGCGGAGCTGGAGCAGCGTGAATCGGTGAGCGGGGCGCTCGACAGCTTCGCGCGGATCTCGCACAGCGCCGACCGCCTCGCCGCGGTGGCCGAGGGCATGCCGCAGACGCTGCGGGAGCAGGCGGCGCAGGTGGACGCGGCCCTGGAGCGGGCCGACCGGATCACCGCGACGGTCGAGCGGACGACCCACGGTTTCGCGGAGGCGGGCGCCGCGTGGGAGGCGACGCTGCAGGCGTTCAACCAGACGGTCGCCGCGATCCGCGAGCCGCGCGAGGCGGCGCCGGCCCGTGAGTCGTCGTTCGAGATGAAGGACGTGGTCCGCAGCGCCGAGGGCGTCACCGCGTCGGCCGCCGAGATGCGCCTGCTGGTCCGGGAGATCCACAGCCTGCTCGAGTCCGACGCCCTGGGCGAGCGGTTGGTCGAGATCAACGCCTCCACCCACCGGGCGTTGGACCACACGTCGAACAAGGCCCTCGTGCTGGCGGACCGGCTGACCTGGCGGCTGATGCAGTTGATCCTGCTCGTGGCCGGGGTGCTGATGCTCTACCGCCTGGTCTGCTCGCGCCTCACGCCGCGGGACCGGCCGGCGCCGGCGTCGGCGATCCACCACGCCCACCCCCGGCATGTCGCCCGGCCGGCCCGTCGGGCGCCCGTGCGCAGCCGCCGATAACCATGGGGCGGTCAATCGCACCGCGGCGATCGCCGATCCTGCCTCTATGCGACGTTTGATCCTGCTTGGATTGGCGCTGTGTTTCCCCCTCGCCGGGTGCGCCGGACAGATCGGCGATTTTGACCAGGCGCTCAACGACGGGGCGGATGCGTATGTCTTCGACCCCATCGCGGCGTGGGAAGACGCGCTGGCGGACGCGATCCTGGACGCGAACGACGGGACGGGGCTGTTTGATTGAGGGCGGGTGCAAGCCGGTTCTGAGCTTTGCGAAGAACCGGATCACGTTGACGCCATCCATCCGGACCTTCGCGTCGCTCAGGTCCGGCTTCTCACACACGTTTTCAGAACCGGCTTGAGTTCTGACGCTTAGCTGGCGCTGCGGACCTCGTCTTTGAGCCACTCGACGAATGACTCGGCGACCATGTTGGGCTGCTCGACGTTTTTGTTGGTGGCCCGGGCGTGCTCGAAGAGGATGACGGGGTAGTCGCCGTTCTCGTCGGGCCCGTTGCGGGTGTCCCAGCAGTACTGGTCGGAGTCGCCGTCGTCGGCGAACGCGACGAAGAAGGGCGGCAGGGGCGAGTCGGGGTGTTGGCGTTCGAGCCGGTTGGCTTCGACAATCTCGCGGAAGAGCAGGGATTCGCCGCCCACCCAATAGGTTTTCATGTCGGGCAGCTCGTAGAACCCGGTGCGGGCCATGAACTCGACAAAGTCGGGGGGAAGCTTGAAGCCCAGGGCCTGCTGGGCGGCGTCGACCTGACGTTCGGTGGGGGCGGGCAACGGGTCGTCGGCGGGATCGGCGGAGAAGATGAGGCCTTCGATGGCCACGTCAATGGGTCGCATGGCCCTTATGGTAACGAAGCCGTGTCCTCGTCGACAGGCTCGGGGTGGACGCACACGCTCAGCAGCATGTCGCTGCGGGTCACGATGCCGATCGGCCGGTTCTCGGCGTCGACCACGGGCAGGCACGAGAGGGCGTGGGCCCACATCCACTGGGCCGCCTCGCGGGCGGTCACGTCGGGGCCGACCGTGACCGGCCGGCGGGTCATGACCTGGTGGACCCGCCGCTGGAGGGTGGCCACGTCCTGCGGCCGCTCGGTGAGCTTGTCGATGAACGGGCTGACGTGCTTGAGCAGGTCGCGGTCGGTCACCACCCCGATCAACTGGCGGTCATCGACCACGAGCAGGTGGTGGATGCCGTAGCGTTTCAGCAGGCGCTGCGCATCCGCCACGCGATCGTCCAACGTGACGGTGACGGGGCGTTGCGACATGATCTGCCAGACGAACATGGGACCGGTACTCCTGAGGGGGCCTTGTGACGGTGGTCTCCCCGGCCCTGTAATCAACCGATTCAGTCCCGCCCGGGGCCAGTCGGCGCGGCCCGGTGGGGGCTGATCCCAAGTCGGTTCTAACGCTGCCGTAAGATGGCGAAACCCACACAGTCCGGCTGGGCAAGGGGGGCAATGCGGGCTTGGGTTACCCTATCGCGGGCCGATTGCGATGAGCAATGCCATGTCCATGATCGGCAGAGCGACACAGGCGGTTGCCAGCGTCCAGCGCCGAAAAGGGGATTGGCGTCGCAGCCAGTGAGAGATGCGGATCCACACCACAAGCAACGCGATGGAGATCAGCAGGGTCAGCACGATACAGACGACGAAAGCGCCCGACGGATTACGTAGGCGCCCGTTCAGGCTGGCGAACAGGATGAACCCTGACGCTATGGCGGAATAACCCAGCGACATGCCGATGGACACGAGGCCGACGACGTATGCGGGTAGATTGTGGTAGACGAGGGTGACGCTTAGTTGCAAGCGTTGGCCGCATTCGGGACAGGACGAACCTGTCAAGTTGCGCAGGTCGTAGCCGCAGGACGGGCAGGGCGTGCTCCGTTCGCTGAGGAATTCCTTCAGCAGATCATTTGAAGAACGTGGCATCGGTTTTTCATTTTCAGAAACTTCATATGACGGAATCCCGGAGATGGCAATCCCCGGGCTTCGGCGTCAGGCGCTGGGGGCGAGCCGCTGGGCGATGACCTGGTCGGTCGCGTGGCGGGCGATGGCGGTGACGCGCAGGGCCTCCTCGGCCGTGCAGAGGTGGCCGTTGCGTCCGGCGTCCAGCGCCTCGGCGAACGCGCGGTACATCCCGACGAACTCTTTTTCCTCGGAATAGGGCAGCCTGCGCGTCTCCTGGTGGGTGCGCAGCTCGAAGAAGCCGTGGTTGCGGTGATAGACGACCATGCCGTCGGCGCCGATCAGTTCGTAAGCGAAGTGCGAGAACTTGTCGCGGGTGGTGTGGCCGTAGCTGTAGCTGATCTCGACCATGGTGTGGGCGCCGTTGGCGTGGTCCATGTGAACCCAGACATGGTCGGGGGCATGGTAGTCGTCGACCCAGGCGCCGTGCCCGTGGTGGCGGACGATCGGGCTGCCGAGCCACCACACGGCGAGGTCGATCTGGTGGGTGCCGCAGTCGACCATGGGTCCGCCCTCGGCCATCCGGCCGTCGCGTCGGGGATCGGTCACCCAGTGGTCGGGCCGGCCGTGGGGGTCGGGCCGGTAGTACTTGCCGTGGCAGTCCCAGTTGTAGATGAGCCGCAGCGAGCGCACGTCGCCGATCGCGCCGTCGTCGACCAGCCGCTTGATCTCGAGGGCGGCGGGGCTGAAGCGGTAGCAGAACCCGACGTAGAGCGGCAGGTCGGCGTCGGCCATCGCGGCGATCATCGACCGGCCTTCGTCTTCGGTCATCGACAGCGGCTTCTCGCACAGCACGGGCTTGCGATGGCGGGCGGCGTCGGCGACGTTGCGGGTGTGGGCCGGGGCGGGCGAGGTGAGCGTGACCGCGTCGATGCCGCTCTCGAAAAAGGCGTCCACGTCCGTGAACGCCTGGCCGACGCCGTGGCGTTGCTGCATCTCGCGCAGGCGGGCCGGGTCGGGGTCGTAGATCGACGTCAATTCCAGTTCTTCGACCGCCTTGATCGCGGGGATGTGGCCGTAGTCCGCCACGACCCCGCAACCCATCAGCCCGATTTTGATCGTCATGGAAGTCTCTTGCGTCCGGCGCCTCATCGAACCCGGATGAGCTCGATCTCGAAATAAAGGGTCTCATTGGGGCCGATCAGCTCGCCGGCGCCCTTGGCGCCGTAGCCGAGGTAGGGCGGCACGACCAGCCGCATTTTACCGCCTTCCTTCATCAGCTTCAGCGCTTCGGTCCAGCCCGCGATGACGCCGTCGACCGGGAACGTGGCGGGCCGGCCGCGGCGGAGCGAGCTGTCGAAGACCGTGCCGTCCTCGAGCCAGCCGGTGTAGTGGACCGTGACGGTGTCGGTGTGCCCGGGCGTGCGTCCGGTCCCCTCGCGGATCACGCGGTAGCGCAGGCCGCTGGGCGTGGTCATGCTGCCGTCTTCGTCCGCCTGGCCCGCGCGGCCGGTGCGCCCCTGAGACCGCTCGTAGCGGTCGATCTCCGCTTCCGTCACCTCGGGAACCGCCGTCACCACCGGGTCGCTCTCGCACCCGGCCATCACCAGGGCCGACAGCCCCACGATCCATAGCAGCCGGTTAATCATGGCGATCAGCGTACCATAAGAATGGCGGATGGATGATGTCAGATGGGTCCGCTTCCGTCCATCCGCCATCACCCATCTGCCATTCTTTATGGCTTGACCGTGTACCCCCGCGCCGCCAGTTGCTGCTCGATCGCTTTGTTCATCGCGTCGCCCAGCGTGTCTTCGCCGGCCTCCGCCTCGGCGCGGCGCTGCTCGGCGACGTAACGCTCGCGCTGGGCCGACAGCTCCTGAATCTCGGCCTGGAGCGCCGCCCGCCGCTGGGCCTGTTCCGCAACGTAAGCGGCCCGCTCGTTCCCCGAAAGCCCGCGCATCGATTCCGGCAGCTCCTTTTCGCTGAGCTCTTCGAGCTTCACGGTGTTGGTCCGCACGCCGTCGACCAGGTCGCGGCCGCGGTTGTCGTACATCCGTCCGGCCTTGACCGCCACGCGCTCGGCGATCGCCTGGGGCGCCATCGTCGCGGCGTTGTCGTCCTGGGCCGCCTGGTTGCGCGCGTGGGCCTTCTTGTCGACGCCGTACCAGAGGTAAGTGGTGTTCAGGTCGCGGTTCAACTGCAACAGCCGGTCGTCCTGCGGGGCCCGGATCGGCTTTAAGATGCGGTCCTGGTCGATGTTCAGGTAGGCCCCGCCCGCCAGCTCGGCGCCGTGCCGCCACATCCCCGACACGCCGGTGTCATAGGCGCCGCAGTGGATCGTGTTGACGATGATTCCCTTGCCCGCGGCCCGCTGGCACGCCTGGGCGTAGTGGACCGGGCCCTGGGTGAACGGCTCGTTGCCGGCGATGAAGATCGCGCGGTACGCGCCGGTGTCCGGCCCCCAGGCGAGCGTCGCCGCGGCGGTGTCGATGACCTGTCCGCAATGTTCCGATCCGCCGTTGGTCGTGAGGGCGAACAGCGCCGCCGACACCGTGTCGAGGTCGCTGGTGAACGGCAGCACCTGTCGGATGTAGCCCTGATGCGCCGGCAGGCCGTTGTTGCCGTACTCGAACAGCGCGACCTCCAGCGTCGGCGTCCGGCCGCCGCGATCGGCGCGGGCGAACGTGTTCACCACGCCCCAGAGGTGGGTCTTCGCCTGGTTGATCAGCCCGTCCATCGAGTTGCTGGTGTCCAGCAGCAGGGCGATCCGGATCGGGCCGTCGTCGGGCCGCGGGTCCACGATCGTCCGGGCGTGGGCGTTCCACGTGATCAGCAGCAGAGCGGTCAGCATCGCGGCATAGCGCATCATCATCATCGGGCTCCTTTCATGGGCTTACCCGTTCCGACGCGTGGGTTGCGTCCCGGTTCCCGCCGATGGCGCAGATTTGGTGATAGCCGGGCCGCTACGCGGCCCCGGACCAGGCGGGCGTAGCCCGCCGGCTAAGGCAGTTAAGGCGATTGACAAAGAGCGCTAATACGCGTTGTGCTTGCGCAGGGGGACGTCCTTGAGGTCGAGCGTGGCGAGCTGCTCGGCGATCTTCAGGCCGGCCGTGCCGTCGCCGTAGGGGTGGCGCAGGCCCGCGAGGTTCAACTGCCCGGCGGTGGTGATCGCCGCCCGCACGTTCTCCAGCCCGTATTCACAGTCCACCACGCTCGTGGGCTTCTCCCGGCCTGCCTGCCGGGGCCCGACGTTCACGCAGGGCGTGCGCAGCGCCGACGCCTCGATCAGCCCCGCCGACGAGTTGCCCACGATCACCCGCGCCCCCATCAGCAGCGACAGGAACCGGTCCCGCTGCATGTGCTCCACCGGCTCGACCCCCGCCCGTCGCAACGCCTCGCGCACCCCTTCCGACCCGGCGTCCGCGTTGGGCGCCATCACCAGCCGCTCCATCCCCGCCGTCGCCTCGAGCGTCTGCGTCATCCAGCGCCGCTCGTCCTCGTCGTCCTCGCCGACGGGGTGCTGCATCACGATGACCTGCGGCGCGTCCTCGGCCGGCTCGATGTGTTCGAGCGTGTCGATCGCCGGCGAGCCGGTGTTGAACACGTGTGATTCGTGCTCGCCCATCTTGATCAGCCGCATCCGGCTCTGGTGGGTGGCGGCGAAGTGGACGTGGGCCATCTTCGAGATCGCGTGCCGTATGGATTCGTCGGCGATGCCTTCGGCGCGGTCGCCGCCGTGGATGTGCGCGACCCGCGCCCCCCCGACCGCCGCCGCCGCCGCCGCCGCGAACGCCTCGATCCGGTCGCCCAGAACCACCACGAAGTCCGGCCGGTGCACGTAGAAGTCCTCCCCCAACCCCGTGACCCCCCGCCCCAGCGCGCGCACGTCCGCCGCCCGGCCCAGCTGGTCTTTTATCTGCATCGGGACCCGCGCATCGATTGTAAAACCGTCTTCGGTGATATACCGCTCGGTGCCCCGCACCAGGTGCATCCCCGTGGCGATCAGCCGCAGCGTCAAGCCGTCCCGCTCCCGCACCGCGCGGATCACCGGAGCCAACAACCCGTACTCGGCCCGGGTCCCCGTCACGATCGCGATCAATCTGGGCTCACTCATGCCGTGATCTTAACGGCCAAGGCGTCACGCCACCGCGCAGCGGTTCACGGCGGGGCTCGCTTCGCGCTTTTCTTGTATGTCTTCCGGTCCATCTGCCATCAACCATCCGCCATCTTCCCCATCGTCGCTTCGGCGATCTTCAGGTCCATCCACGAGTCGACGTCCACCACCTCGCCCGACCGGGTCGTCACCGCCCGCCGGTCGCGGCCGAGGAACGCGTGCGGCTCGCCTTCCGTCACCGTCATCAGGCTCGCCCGCGTCACCGCGATCACCCCGCCGTCGAGCATGTACACCGGCGGCAGGTCCTGCCGGCGGTACACCGTGTTGGCCTCGTACATCAGCAGCCGGTCGCCGTCGAGCCGCTTCATCCAGTACGGGTGCATCTTCCCCACCGGGCACACCGACTGCACGCTGTCGCAGCCGGTCTCGATCAGCTTGTCCAGGGCGCGCCGCGTCAGGTCGGCGGGGCGTACGGGGATGTTGCCGTAGAGGATGGCGATGTGATCCGCGTCGATCCCCTCGACCGCGTGCCGCGCCGCGGCGTCGACCGTGGCGGTGTCCGACGCCAGCGCGTCGGGCCGTTCGACGAGCTCGACGGGGTAGTCCCGGGCGACCCGCATCAGGCGATCGTCATCGGTCGAGACGAGAACCCGGTCCAGGCCGGGCGTGTTCACCGCGTGTTCGATCGTCCACGCGAGCATCGGCTTGCCGCCGATCGGCAGGGCGTTCTTACGGGGCAAACCCTTCGACCCACCCCGAGCGAGGATGACCGCGGCGCTGCTCATGGTCGGTGCCACTCGCGGCATTGCCCGCACAGGGTCAGTTCGTGATACCGCCCGGCGGCGTGGGCCTCGGCCGGCTCCCGCACGCGGCGCCAGATGTCGTGCAGCCCGTCGATAGTCGTGTCGCCCAGCGGCGCCCGGCCGTGCCAGTCCTGGTCGCACTGCGCGACCGCGCCGTCCGACAGCACCGTCATCCGCCGCGCCAGTTGCCGGCACGCCACCCGCTTCGGCGGCGCCATCGGGATCGGGCTCTGCTCCGGCATGCACCCGCAGCCCGACCGCGCCGGTTCCAGGATCGCGTGCCCCGCCACCATCGTCCACCGCTCGAAGAACGGCTCCAGGTCCTCCAACGTGTCCTCGGTCTTCACCAGCCGCGGGACGATCCACGGCGTGCCGTGCATCTGTCGCTCGGCCCGCTGGTTGAACAGGTGCTCCATGTTTTGCATCACCCGCTTGAACCCGTCGAGGCCCATCGCCGATTCATAGGTCTTCGCCCGGTCGGCGTTGAGCCGCACGAGGATCAGGTCGATCGGCAGGTCCAGCAGGCGATCCAGTTCGGGCCGCTCGCACAGCAGGTCGGTCTCGACCGCGACGCCGAACGCCCCCGCGTCGTGGGCGTGTTGGACCAGGTCCTCCCACGCCGGGTGCAGCAGCGCGTCGCCGAGCCCGCCCAGCACGAGGAAGGCGTCGGGCTCCTCCGCGACCTGATCGATGAGCCGCCGGGCGTGGGCTTCGTCCATGTCGGGCCGCTCGAACGCCGTGTAGTGCTGCGGCGTGATCGGGCCGGTCGGTTCGCGCCGGGGCGTCAGCTCCAGCGTGATGTGCGGCGGCAGGCGCAGCGGCTCGTCGATCGCGCGGGCGGCGTCGGTGATCGCCTGGGCATCGGCGTCGGCGAACCGATCGCCCAGCCGGTCGGCGATCGCGCGCAACCGGTCGACCGCGCGGGGGGTGTCGTAGATGAACCGTTGTTGACAGTCGCGCACCGACGCGGGGATCGGCACGTTGACGTCGCGGCCGATCGGGTCGATCCTGGCCTTGCGCGGGTTGTAGGCGAGGATCGGCGCGAACGCGCCGCGGTGCTCGGCGATCTGCCGCAGCGTCTCGACCTCGATCGCCAGCCCCGACAGCCCCGGCGGCGCCTGGGTGAAGGTCAGCCGCATCTCCTTGGGATGTTCGAGGTGCCGCTTGAGCTGCTCGGCCGCGAACTGCACGTCAAAGCAGCACCAGTCGCCGCGCACGATGAACGCCGACTCGGCCTTGTATTGCTCTGCCGCGGCGGCGAGCGGCCCGGCGGGGAGCAGCTCGTCGTAGCACGTCGCCTGCCCCAACCCGCCCCGCCACGCGCCCAGCGCGATCTTGCGCGCGCTGACCCACTGCGCGGTGTGATCGTCCCGCAGCCCACCGGCGTCCGCGAACGTCTCCACGCCGTCCGCGAGCCCCGACGGGTCCTGCCCCTGGGGGTGGACCAGCACGACCCGGTCCACCTGGGCGATCCGCCGGACCCGCTCCACGGTGTGGGCGAGGACGGAGCGGCCCGCCAGTTCGTCGTCGAGCCGCGCCTTGTGGCCGAGGCGGCCGTGTTCGAGGTCGGTCAGGATGAGCGCGACGGCTTGCTTCATGGTCTTACGCAGCGGCGGCGGGTTCTTGCGGCACGGCCTGCACCTTCGACGCGATCCGCGCCGCGGTCGAGCGGAACATGTCCAGCGCGTCGTCGCACGCCTGATCGAGGAACACGAGGTTGTCGAGGTCGCGCTCGATCTGCTGGGCCTGGCGCTCGTATCCGTCGTTGGCCTGGTGCACGATCGCGCGGTCGGCCCGGGCCCGGCGGAACGCGCCGACGGTGTTGATCGACGTCACCGTCTGGAAGGCGCGCTGCAATTCGCGTTGAACCCGGGCCTGGTGCTTGTTGAGGTCTTTGAACAGTTTTTCCATCCTGCGCGGGTCGCGCTGGTGTTTGAGCATCCGCCGCAGCAGCGGGATCGTGGCCCGGGTCTCGCGCTGCAGCTCGACGATCTCATCGATCTGCTCGTCGACGAGCCGCTGCAGCTTCTCGAGGCGCTGCCCGTCCAGCGTGCGCGGCGGGATCGGCAGGTCGGGGATCGGCCGGGTCGCGTGCCGGGCCAGCGCGTCGGCGAGGGGCATGCGGGTGGTGTGGGCCTTGGGGACGCCGCCCTCGGTCGCGTCGATGATTGTTTCGCTGGCCGAGGCGAAGTCGCGCTCGAACTGCTTGAGGTAGGTGGCCATCTGCTCATCGGTATAGATGGAGCGTCCGTGGATGTCGTCGGTCCGCCGCAGGTGGCCGCGCATCCGGGCGATGCGGGTGTACTCCATCATTTCGAGGGTGTTGTAGGGCGACAGCTCGGAGGACCAGACCTGGTGGACGGCGGTGCCGGGGGCGTAGTACAGGCCGTCGGAGAAGCCCAGGTCCTGGCCGATGAAGAGGATGGGGTCGCAGCCGAGGTGCTGGGCGAGGTAGAAGGAGAGGTGGGCGACGGTGGCGCCGGAGGGGATGGGCTGGATCGGCCGGGCCATGCCGCCGCGCGCGGGGTGGCCCAGGAGCTGGTCGTTGAACTCGGAGCGGAGGATGCGGGTCGGCCCGGGGAAGGCGTCGAAGATGCTGGGGTGGGCCTTGGGCTCGGCGACGAGGGTGACGTCGGGCAGGTCGGGGAGGTTTTCGTAGAAGCGGGTGCAGATCGGCGAGTAGTCGAGCGCGGTGACGAAGTCGGGCTTGACGCCGCGGTCGAGGAGGGGCCGCAGCGCCGTCTGCACCGCGATGACGACGAGGTTGCGCCGGACGGCCGGGTCGCGCAGCAGGTCGACGTTCTTCACCAGCGACGGCCCGGCCGCGACGCAGACCGCGGGGAAGCCCTCAGCGGCTTTGTACAACTCGTTGGTGGTCGGGCCCGCGGCGTAGGCGTCGAGGTTGTGGCAGAGGTTCGAGCACGTGCGCGACGAATTGACCAGCGCGGTGGCGATGTTGGTCCGGCAATACGCCAGCGTCTCGGTGACGATCTTCGAGAAGTCGCGCAGCCCGTCGGCGAACCGCTGCCGGGTCGGCGGGTGGGTGACGAACTTGAGGCCCTGGGTGATCGTGCCGGCGAACGGTTCGAGACGCTTGAGCAACCCAGGGCGGTCGATGCCGTCGGTGACCAGGACGGTGCGGTGCTCGGCGAGGACGGCCGCGAGGTCGACGCGTTCGAGCACGGCCCGCAGCAGGGCGAGGTCGGGCTCGAAAACGACAAGCACGCCCCGGCCGGCCATGTCGCGGTGGAGCCGGCGGACGTGATGGCCCACCCCCAGGCCGAGGACGACCACGCAGGCGGTCGCGGCGTGGTCGATGTCGCCCACGAGCTTCTGAGCCTCTTTGTCCGGGTCGTACCGGGAGGCGAGGGCGATGGCCCGGCCCGCCTGCGGCAGCGTGGCGGTGAGGCGGCCGGTCCGGGCGTCGGCCCATTCCAGCGGGGCCGGCTCGGCCTGGTCGAGCCGGCCGGCCAGCTCCGGGTCGCGTCGTCGCAGCGCGTCGAGATTGGCTTGGAGGGCGGCGGTGGGCATGCGCGTAGGTCTTTGTTATCGGAAGACGGCCGCGTTTGGCTTGAAACGCCACAAAGCCGAAGAAGCCGGCCCTGAGCGCAGCGAAGGTCCGGATCGCGTCGGCGAAAACCATCCGGACCTTCGCTGCGCTCAGGGCCGGCTTCTCACAGATGCGATGGGATCACTTTGTTAAGGATCAGGTTGGTTGTTTCTACCGAGGGGTGGACTTCGTAAGCGGAATGACGATCGGGTCGGCGGATTCAAGCAGCTCGATCGACACGGCGGCGGGGTCATACCCCTCGGCCTCGACGACCACTTCGTGCCTGCCTTTGAAGATGCGGGTGGTGGAGGTTCCGTCGTGGCCTGTCGTCGATTCAGAGTTCGTCCACCATTGATCAAAGATCAGTTTCCGTAAAACCTCGTCGTGGGGTCGCGGCGTGAAATCCCGGTTAAGAAACGCGGCTTGGGGACGCCAGTGCGCCCCGGCCCAAAACCCCCAGGCCATGATGCCGTCGATGCTCGGGTGCGCGAACATCGCGGTGTAAAAGTCGCGGGTGTAGTCGGCCTTCAGCTCGGGGTCGTCCGAGTTGAGATCGTACTCGGTCACCTTGATCGGCAGCCCCAACGCCGCGTAACGGTCGAGGATCTCCCACAACCTCACCGGCGATGTCAACTGCGCAGCGAAATGGCCCTGCATGCCCAGCCCGTCGAGCGGGGCCCCCGCCTCGATCAACTGCCGGGCGGTGTCCAGGAAGTGTTGCTGGTGAGCTGACCAGGCGTCCCCCGCGGTGAGGATGCCGTAGTCGTTGAGGAACAGCCTGGCCTGCGGGTCGTGGTCCCGGGCGAGTTGGAACCAGGAAGCCATCACGCCCGAGCCATGCGGCGTGCCCTCGGGGTCGAGCACCTCCAACAGGTCGTGGTTGGTGAACGGCTCGTTCACCACGTCCCAGTCATCGACGCGGCCGGCGAAGCGCGACACCATGCTCGCGATGCGGTCGGCCACCATCTGTTTGAGTTGTTCCCGCGTGTTCTCGTCGCCCGGTTCCGCGCGGAGCCGTTCGATCATCGCATTCACGCTCCGGGGCAGCCGATCCGAGCCGGGCCAGACCAGGGTGTGGCCGCGGAAGTACAGGTCGTTTTCTTCGACGAAAGACATGCCCCGGTCCACGGCGGCGGGGTTCCGCAGCCCCTCGCCGTGCCACTTCAATTCGTTCTCAAAAACCACCGCGTTGAAACGTTCTTTCAGGGCCCGGAGATATTGGGGAACCCGCTCATCGCCGGACGAGGCGAACCGCAGGTTCATCGCCGTGCCGAAAACGAAAGCATGTCGTTCCTGCTCGATCCGGACCGTCGCTCCCGGCACGGGCCGGCCCGCCGCGTCGACCACCTTCACGGTGAGGTCGGCCTTGCGGATCATGTTGATCCGCTGCTCGGCCACACTGCGCCACGCGGCGTCGAATTCGATCCCGTCATAGGTCATGCGGGTTCTTGGCAGTGATTCGATCGAAACCCGGTCCGCGTAGTCTAACAGCTCGATCCCGCCGATCTCGATGGACTGCACGGCGTCGCCCAGGTGAAACGTGAGCTGGGATTGGCCGGCTTTCAGACCCTGGCCCGGCTGAACCACAAACGGCAGGTCGAACCGCGTCCATGCCCGGCCGAACGACACCCCGCGGACCAGGACGCTGGACCAGTCCGGCTCGTTGCGTTCGATCTTGAGGGTCGTGGAGCCGTCGCCGGTCGTGGAGCCGATGCAGCGGGCGTAGAAGCTCAGCAGGTAAGCGCCGCCCGCCCGGATCGGCTGATCGATGCTCCCGACCAACTGCACGCCCCACCGGGCGTCGGCGACACGGTCCACCGTGACGCGGTAGGCGTGATCGAAGCCCGGGCCTGACGCCGGCGCGATCTCAAGCCGGCCGAGCTGTGCCTCAGCGCCGCCCAACCGCATCGCGCCGGGCAGGCCCGGCGTCGGCCGCGGTAAGAACACGGTCTCACCGCCTTCGGGCACGCCGAGGCCGACGGCTTGCGAAAGATAGAACGTACAAACAACGGCCAACGTGGTTCTCAGGATCAGGTTTGGCATGGCGGGCGGCTTGGATGAGTAATAGGGGGACGTCGACAGACCCAGACGCGAGCGATCGGCGCGTTGATCCGTTTGGTTTTGGGTTTCTGATCGCCTGTCGCAGGCTCAATAATCAACATTCACGTTCTTGCGATAGATCTCTGTGCCGTTGTTGCCGCCGTACTTCAGGCTGGCCGCGTGGCCGTCCACGTGCAACAGGTTGCCGACGCTGTCGGACTGGTGGCGATAGCGGATCTCGCCGATATGGCCGTCGCTGGACGTGGCGGCGTCGAGGTTCGAGCCCGCGCGTGCACGGTCGCTCTCGGAGCCCGAAACGCCCGCGATCAGGAAAGTGTCATAAAAAAGACGGTCGGCGTCGAGACCCCGACCGATCGACAACGCGTGGTTGAAGTCGTCGGCGATCTGAACCCCGTCGAACACCATGATGAGATCCGATGGGTTCCGGATGGCGTCGATCACCGCCGGCTTACGCCGACCGGTGAGCGGGCTGCCCCCGGGTTCATCACGCGTGATATCGGGCATCAACCGCGGGTGAGCCGAGTAAACGATCGGGTGGTCGGTGGTGTCGCCCAGCGGCAGAATATCGGCGTCGGTGAACGCCTCGTTCAGGAATTCATCGGAGCTCTGGTTGGCGAAGGTCGTGCCCGAAGCGCCCATGGTGTTGTAGATCAGCAGGGCCCAGTTGGTGAACCCGCCCGCGCTTCCGCTTGGCCCGTAGCCCGGGGGCAACGATTGCTTGTAGTCGACCGCGTAGATGTGGACCGCCTGGCCGATCTGCCTCAGCCGCGACAGACACGTCACGGAGTTGGCGGTTCTGCGGGCGGCGCTGAGGGCGGGCAGCAAAATCCCGATCAACAAGGCAATAATCGAAATCACCACCAGCAATTCGATCAGCGTAAAGGCTCGACGGTTTTGGGGCGGGTGAATCATGAGACGAATCCTCATTCATAACGATGACGAGCGGGACGGTGAAAAGGCGGCCGGGTGACCAGCCAGGCGGGTCAGTTCGTGCGGCGGCGGGCCAGGCCGAACACCGCGACCAGCGAGATCAGGCCCAACGCCCCCGGCTCGGGCACGGCGACGACGCCCAGGTCGTCGATCCAGGTGAAATAGGGCGTGCTGACGCTCACCTCGGACAGGAATTTGCCCGCGGGCGCGGAGAAGCCGAAGAACGTGTCGTCGCCGCCGTTGGATTGCGCCATCTCCGAACTCGCGGCAACCGCCTCCTGATTGAGCCCATCGGCGTCGACGAAGAAGGCGGTGATCGTGGCCGTCCCTCCCGTGGCGTCGCGCGAGAGGACGGTCAGCCCCACCGCGGTGATCTGGTCCGCCTCATCAAACAGCAGGCTGTAGGTTTGGGCACCCCCGTAGCCGTTGGCGCCCGAGATGGGCGTCCGATTCGTCGAGCCGGTCTGCACCGTGACAAACCCGTTGCGGGCGACGGTCGCCAGGACCGTGCCGTCGGAAAAGGCCATGTTTTTCACCGCGTTGTCGTCGATCTCGTCGCCCGATTGATCAAAGGTCACGACCCCGCCGGTCTGGGTGAGAAACGCGGCTTCGACCAGGGCTTCAAAAGAGCCGAGCGAGAGCTGGTTGGAGCCGTCGGCCGTGGCCGAGGCATCGACTTGGTTGGCGTTGGTCGTGGCGCTGTCATAGTCGCCGGTGAGCAGCACGTCGGCCTGCGTGTGAACCGTCAAACCGATCAAGACCAGGGCGAGCGTGCACAAAGCGAGACGGGTGTTCATGGCGGCGTCCTCCAAAAGATGAAACATGAAGGTGAAACGAAACATGATTTGCCTTGTCGTGCCCTCGTTGAAGCGGGGCGTACAACCCGGCATGTGGGGGCGTATCTCCGATCGGGAAACGAAGCCACTTCACGGAACCGTAAGAAACATGTTTCTCATAATATGGCAATGGGTGATCTTGTCAACCCGTCTATGGGTAATTGTCGAGAAAAAATCGCACTTCGCGATAGGTACATGTTTCACGGAGCTGCGTTTGGAATGGCGCAGAGCCGCATGTGGGCTGGAATATGGCCGTGACGCTCGACCGTGCGCGGCTTCCGACCGGCCTCGTGATTACGACTTGGGGGCGGGTCCCACCGATCCGTGCAGCTCCAGCCAGGTGTCCAGCACGTGCCGCTGGGGCGGGAGGTCGGGGTTGGATAGCAGCGACATCGCGGCTTGCGCGGCGGTGGCGCCGACCTGCCGGGCGTCCTGGCAGACCGCGGCCATCGGCGGGTACGTCTCCAGCCGGAGGCTGGCGTCGTCAAAACCCAGGATCGAGAGCTGCTCCGGCGCCGGCACGCCCGACCGCAACGCCTCGTGCAGCGCGCCGATCGCCACGATCGGGTCGGTGATGAAGGCCGCGGTGGGCGGCGAAGACAACGCCAGCAGTCGGTGAATCAGCTGTTCGCCGCTCGACCGGACCGCCGGCATGCGGATCACGAGGCTCGGGTCCAGGTCGAGGCCCGCCTCCTCGTGGGCCTGCTCGTAAGCTTCGTAGCGGTCGGTGTGGTCGTCGTCGTCGGCCCAGTTCAGGCAGATCGCGATCCGCCGGTGCCCGAGGCTGATCAGGCGGCGAACCGCTTCAAGGCTGGTGGGCTTGGAGTCGCTGCGCACAAAGCTGACGCCGGCCTCCTCGCCCTGATCCGAAAAACGCTCGCCGATTACGATGCTGGGAAAGCCCTCCGCCGCGATCTGCTGGCACAGGAGCCGGTCCCGCGAGCCGCCCCGGATGATCGCCGCCCGCACCCCCCGGCGGTGAAACATCTGCGTAAACGTCTCGTTGCGTCGGTTGTCACGCCCCGCGTCCAGGATCAACAAATTGTAGTTCCGCTCCGCCATCCCCGAGGCGATGCCTTGCAGTAACGCTTGATCGAAAGGTGAGTTAAGCATTTCCGCCGCGGAGGTTTCGGCGATATACGCCAGCCCCAGATTGACGACCTCCGGCCGGCCCGCCGCCGCGGCGTAACGCGTCCGGTTGACCTCGGCCAGCACCCGGTCGCGCAGCTGCACATTCACCGTGGGGTGATTGTTGAGCACCCGCGACACCGTGGTGATCGAAACCCCGGCCCGTTTGGCGATTTCACGAACGGATGACATCACATAAGCCCGATGGGAACAGGAAAAGAAACTTGTTTCTCTGAGAGTATACCCCGCGTTCGGGCCAAGACGACCCCACCAAGCCGTAAATCTCCGGCAGGCTTGCTCGGCCGGCCGGCGCCGGAATGGCGGATGCACCGTCATCTTGCCCTGCTCCCCACTCCACCGGTGGCGGTGGTAGAGTTGAGCCATGCAGATCGAAGACCCCCCCTGGGTGAGCCACGTGTTGTTCGAGTCGCCCTGGGTGCTGATGGTGGTGCTGGCGGTGGTGGGGCTGGCGCTGTGGTGGCGGCGGAAGCGGGGGTGGGGGCTGGTGATGATTGCGTTGGCGGGGGCGTCGTGGGGGCTCGCCTGGGTGGTGGAGACCGACCGGGAGGCGGTGATGGCGGCGACCCGGGAACTGGTGGCGGCCGCGGGGCCGCTGGACCTGGAGCGGCTGGACGGCTGGGTGGACCCGGACGCGGTGATCACGTCGCCCGGCTGGCCGGCCGAGGTGCGGTGGGACGCGGCCCGGGCGACGCTGGCGCGGGCGGCGGAGCGGTTCGGGCTCGAGGAGCAGAAGCTGCGCGGCCTGC
>JANQFR010000092.1 GCA_028277745.1 Phycisphaeraceae bacterium | reverse complement strand
GCATCTTCCGACGGGTCTGGACCGGGATCGCCATGCCGGGACCTCCTTGTCTGGCACACAGCATCCCATAAGCAACAAAATGGCGCAAGGAGCTCTAGCCCATCGCACCGTTTCGCGGCGGAGACCGCCCCGCGCTTCGGCCGAGGTGGCGCGTCGGCCGCTCCGGCACGTGCACTAGGGGCAACTGCCCCACCTGAGAGAATTCGGCGAGCTTCTCCGCGTCAAGACGGTCGCTCTTGGCCTGCACGTTGCACCACCGCCAAGCGTCGTGCGCGACGTTGGCCACCTAGAATCTCACCCCCAGCGTACCTAAGATACCCATGAACAGGACTTCCTATATCAGTCTGTTTGGTAACTGAACCCCTTCCTTGACATCTGCCTCATCATAAAAGAAGACCAATCTGTCTTCGCATTGAGGTTTAAGGGTGCCCATTTTTAGTTTGATGAGCCATGCAATTACTGGCCGAACCTTGTATGCCCCCGGCTCCCGTGACGTCACATCGATATGCAATGTGGCTGTACTTCCAGCCGCCACGGTAACCCAGTCCCTGTCACCATTAACAAGATGCGCTGTGTATTGCTTCTTTTTCGAGCCGATTGTGCATACAAATTGGTCGGCCTTACCGGCGATCATCGGCCCCATACCTAGGTACAAACGACGTCGCTCATAGTAATACACCTCCACAGCTACTCTTTTGATGCGAAGTTCATATTGTGACACATTGGTTATGTCGAAAGTGACCACAAGCGCTGCGTCGCCGGCTTTGGCCGCGGCATCTTCTGTATGAAAGCCCCATGCATTTTTCTCGCCCCGCCCACCATCAAGGGAAAAGTAGCTTACTTCGTACGCGCCCGCCGCCGAAAGATTGCAATCGCTGGCTTTCGGCTTTCTTATACTTCGAATGAAAATGTTGTACGCGAGTATCGTTAGAGAAGTTAAAGCCGCGACAGACCCGATGTAGACAATTGGATTTTGCCACATGGAATCTTGAGCAACAAATGGACAAGTCATATCAATACTTCCGGAAATTCTGATATGCCCCATGTTAACCTACATTGGTCTAGTGGCACTGTGTCGTAGACATTTTCAGACTGGCTCGCTTTCCGGATCTGATCTCGCCGACGCGAAAGCCACGCAATCGACACTTGGCCCAACTCGGGGATTCCCATTGCCTGCTCGATCAAAGCCATCATAGCGTCAAAGTCCCAACGATCAGCGTGGAGCATGATGCGATTCGCATATGCCACTACCTTGGGGCTTGTGGGGCATCTCTCATCGCTGATGATCAAATCAAAGTCAGATTTAGCAGAATCAAAATCGCCCATTTGCGCATCTGCAACCCCACGATTCAATCTTGCTAAAGCTCGCTGCATAATATTAAAATTTAGATTCTCAATTACAAAAGTACTGCTTGCACGTAGTTTGTCCACATGTCCAGTAGCGTACAACGACGGTGATCTGTTAATGATGCACAGTGCAGTGGTGTCTGTATCTGGATTATCCAAGCGTAGCACGCGTGCGTAGTCGGCCAAAGCAAGTCGATGTGCTCCGATCTCTTGCAGCAGCGTAGCTCGAAAAATTAAGACTCTGCTCATCAAGTCTGATGACATACCAGGCTGGTCTAGAGAAGCATGAAAATCAAACAAGGCTTCTTCAGTGCCCCCCAATTTCTTATGCGCTTGAGCACGATTCACCAAGGCAAGCGCCGCATGTTTGGGGGTGCAAGTCTTGTAACTAGTGGCTGATGTAAACTCACATATCGCAGAAGCAAAATCTAATTTGCCCATATACGCAACTCCGGAATACAGTAAAGCTAGACAAACTTGGGATGTATCAGCAGATGCTTTATGCACAAGTGCAGTGTCTTCCAAAGCTCCCTGCCAGTCTCCACCATTCAATCGGTAACCTGCACGGCATAGCAATGCCTTAAGCTTATCTTTCAGTGGCGATGATGCGTCTGCCAGCACTGCATCGAAATAAATAATCTCGTCGGGAATCTCTTCCTCTGTTAGCGGACTAGATTCAGGTTCTGGCATGGCTACTTTTCTTATTGACGGCCCGCGACTTGGATTTCCAGGTAAGTATAAGGTGTGACCATTCACGTATTCACGATCTAAGACATATCGCTACGGATTGCGTTTACGACTTTGATCTAATGCGATTTTTCAAGTGAAGGTGACCGGCATCAAACGGCGCGGGCTAAGGCTGAGCCGCCCACAGCTTGGCCGCCTGCAGGCGCTGGGCGTCGTCGAGGCCGTGGAGCAGGCGTTGGGCGTCGTCAGCCGTCAGAGGGGGCAGCATGGGCGCCAGCGCGGTCAGCGCTCGGAGCCGGTCGCGGCCGGCGAGGGGTTCGAGCCAGTTTTCAGCGGCGGTCGGGGAGAGTGGGCCGTGGGCGAAGGGCGCGAGCAGCTCGAAGAGCCGGGCCCGGGTCGCGGCGTCGACCGGGCCGGCGATCGCGCCCAGGCGCTGGGCGGGCAGGCTCGCGGGGCGCAGGTGAGCGATCAGCAGCCGAACGGCCTCGAGGCGGCGCGGGCCGCCGAGGGGCCCGAGCAGGCGCGTCAGCTCGGCCGCCCGCAGGCCGACGGGCAGCGCGGGCCGCAGGTCGCGCAGCGCTTTGACGTGGGCGTCGCCCTCAAGCCGGGCCAGGGACACGACCGCGATTTCGACCGCGGTGCGCGGCCCGGTGCGGCTGGCGATGTCGGCGGCCGCCGGGCCGGGCGGCGACCAGGCGAGCATCCCCCACGCCACAGCCCCGATGAGCAGCGCCAGCCCCGTCAGCGCCGCCGCGACCGGCCGCCGCCGCACCCGATCCCTGAACGAGACCGACGGCGGAGGAAAACGGCCGGCTTCCGCCGTCACCAGCGTCCGGGCGTCGTCGAGCTTTTCATCCGTGATGCGGGCGACGTCCGGCACCCGCGGGTTGTCCGGGTCAGCGTTATGGCGCTCGATAAAGCTTGCGTGCTCCAGTTCCCGACGCGCGTGTTCCAGCTCCTGGCGGTGGTGCGTGATCAGCGCATCGAGCCGACCCTTGCATACGGTGATCTCCTGCAACGCCGTCCGGATCCGCCGCAGGCGCCGCAGCTTCAGCTCCGCGGCCACGGGGTTGCGGGAGGCCCGGTGTTCCCGGAGCACCTCCTCCACCCCGCTGGTCAGCCGGGCCTCCTCGTTGAGCTCCTGGTCGAGCCGGGCGTGGAGCCGTTCGAGCTCGTGCTGGAGGCGTTCGATATTGTCCTGGAGCCGCTTGCCGGGCATGACGGGCCTCGAACAGATCCTGTAAAGCCGCGGGCAACGCCCGCGGTCCCCGTTGTCCGACCGCGGGCGTTGCCCGCGGCTTTACAGGACATAACATCGGGTCAGGCGGGGTCGGACTTGGGTTCGGCGTCGTCGCCGACGTCGTCGCCGGCCTCATCGCCGCCGTCATCGTCGGCTTCGCCGCCCTCGCCCGGGCCGACGCGGACCACGACCAGCGTGGTGTCGTCGTCGTTGCGCCGCAGGCCGGTGAAGCGGCGGAGCTCCCAGAGGATGTGGTTGAGCGCGTCGGCCGCGGACCGGCCGGCGGCGCTGCGGGCGGCGGCCTCGAGGCGGTGGCGGCCGAACTTATCGCCCTCGGGGTTGAACGAGTCGACCAGCCCGTCGGTGTAGAGCAGCAGCATGTCGCCGGGCTGAAGATCGAACAGGCCCTTGTCGTAATGCTGGTGCGGGTCGATCCCGACGATCATCCCGCCGGTCTCGAGCTGGTGGACCCGGCCGTTGCGGACCAGCAGCGGCGGGTCGTGCCCGGCGTTGCAGTAGGTCAGCCGCATCGCCGCGGGATCGAGCACGCCGTACCAGAGCGTCGCGAACTCGTTGTCGCGGGTGTCGCGGGTCAGGGCGATGTTGACCCGGCTGATCACCTCGTCCAGGTCGTAGACGTCCTGCGCATAAGCGCGCAGCGACGCGCGCACGCTCGCCATCAGCAGGCTCGCGGCCACGCCCTTGCCCACCACGTCGCCCACCACCAGGCCCAGGTTCGACTCGAGGTGCACGAAGTCATAAAAGTCGCCGGCCAGCTCCATCGACGGCACGTACCGCGCCGCGACCTCGAACGGCGCGATCTTGGGCATCCGCCCCGGCAGCATGCGGCGCTGCACGTCGGCCGCGAGGTGGAGCTGGCGCAGCACCCGCTGGGACTCGTTGCGCTGCCGGTCCAGCCGCGTGTTCTCGATCGCCGCGCCCAGCAGCTGCGCGATGGCCTGCAGCAGCCGGGTCTCGAAATGCGTGAACTGGTAAGGCTCGCCGGTGAAGAGCTGGACCGTGCCGATCGGCTTGCCCTGGTGGATGATGCCGCAGCCGAGCATCGACACCAGCCCCTCGCGCTGCGCGTCGCTGGGATAAACCACGCGCGGGTCCGTGGCCATGTCCGCGACGTACACCACCCGGCCCTTGATCGCGTCCTGGAACATCGAGCTGTCGGAAACCTTGACCGCGCCCTTGTTGAGGTACGCCTCGCTGAGCTGATACACCGCCCGGGGCGCCAACTCGTCGCCCTGCTGCTGGCCGTCCTTCTCCCGCAGCAGCCGGATCGACGCCGCCTTGACGTGCATCGCCTCGGCCACGGACCGGGCGGCGGTGTCGAGGATGTGCTGCAGGTCGCGGTGGACCGACAGCGCGGTCGACACCTTGTACAACACCGACAACTCGTCCAGCCGGCGGCGGGCGTGGTGCTCCTCGTAGCACAGGCGGGCGATGGCGTTGGCCATGAGGTACAGCAGCTGGATCGACGCCGCCCGCGACGGGCCGAACGCGTCCTCCGCCGCCCCGATCAGCGACCGGGCGTGGTCGGGCGACACCCCCAGCTGCCGGGCGAGGTCCGCCAGCTCTTCCCGCACCGTCTCGCGCGCGGTCTCGAACCCCGGCTGACGCTCGACCACGATCGAGCCCAGCTCGACGCCCTCGACGAGGATCGGCGCCATGAACGCCTCGCCGTCCAGATCGCTGTCGCCGGTGATCAGCTGATCGAGCACGAGGTCGGACGCCTCCCGTTTGCGGGCGTCGGTGGGGGTGGTGACGGCCTGCCCGTTGGCGTCACGGATGATGGTGTGAAGCCGCGTGACCGCGGTGAAGCCGTCCTGCAGCTCCTGGAGCGTGTCCAGGTCGAGGAAGTCGGTCAGACCCTGACGCGGCAAGGCGTCGGATGGGGAATCAGATTCGAGGGAGGTTGACGAGGAGGTCACCGCATGGCCTTTGGCCGGGTCCGTGGGACGTCAGGAAGCGGAAGGCGGCGCCGAGGGACGACAGTCAAGCAGGGTGGGTCACTTGACGGTCGGCTCGGCGCCTCGATCGGTCGGGGGGGCGGAGGCCGGCGTGTCGTCGAGCCAGATCGCCCGCAGCACCGGGATCAGCGTGTCGCGGGGCGCGCTGGCCTCCGCGACCGCCAAACCGTAGCGGATCAGCTGCGGCGACTCGACCTGATACCCCAGGTAAGCCATCATCAGCCCGGCGGGGCCGGGGGACCGGCCGTCGTTGATCATGCGCTGCAGCTCCCGCTGAACCCACTTGAGCCGGTCGGCCGCGGGCAGCAGGTTGGCCGAGTACCGCGCCGCGATCAGCTCGGGGTGCTGCTCGCAAAGCCGGCGGAGGTTGAACGCCGCCGAGCGGATCATCCCCGCGCCCAGCTGTGCATGAACCAGCCCGGCCAGCCCCAGCGGGTTGTCCGGCGCGTCGGTGAGGATCTGCCGGTACAGCCCCTCGGCCGCGAAGTACCGGCCGCCGGCGAGGTCGGCCTCGGCCTTCTCGAGCATGCGGTTGACGCGGTTTTCCCGTGAGCCGGCCAGCGTTTCGAGCTGCGGCAGGTCGTAATTGAGCCGTTCGAGCAGTTCCGCAAGGCCGCTGGGCGTCGCTTCCGTGGGCCCCTCGGCGTCGGCGGGGCGCTGTTCGGCGCCGGGCGCGGGAGGAGTGTCCAGGTTTGATCCATCGACGCCGTAGGCCTGGGCGATCGCGTCGCGTCGCTGCTGCTCAGCGGCTTCAACGGCGTCCAGCCCGGGCGTTTCCAGCTCCGGGGTGAGCGCGTTGACGCCCTCCACATCGCCGGCGCGTACGCCCTCCTGCCCCCTCATCGCGTTGAGCAGGTCCATGTACACGTCTTCGCCGGGCTGGGCCTGCGTCGACGCGGTGCGGCCGAAGATCGACTGTTCCAGCCGCTGGGCGCGCTGGTCAAAGGTTTCGTCGGGGACGGTGGGCTCGACCTCGAGGCGGAGCTGCTGGCCGATGATCAGGCCCGGCGCGATCCGGCCGGGGGACTCGGCGAACTCGCCGGTGACGCCGATGCCGCTGGAGAGCGAGTTGGGCCCGGGCAGCCGCAGCTCGCTGTTGAGGCTGGGGTCGAACACGGGGTTGCCGTCGGCGTCGAGGTCTGCATCGGGGATGATGCCGCCGGGGTTGGCCGGATTGCCGCCGGGCGGGGGCGGGGTCACGCGCGGCGCGAGGGCGGTGCTGCGCACGCCCAGCAGCGGGGTCGCGCGGACCTGCAGCGCCTCGCCGTTGGGCTGGGGGACGAACCCGATGGTCGACGTGGGGGGCAGCCGGCCGAAGCCCTGGGCCTCGATCCGGACCTGGTTGAGCACCTGGTCGGTGACGACCTGGACGCCGGTGGCCGAGCGGATCGCGGTGGCGTTGACCAGGCGGTAATCGGTCTGGTAGGGCAGGACGTTGGTGAAGGTGCCGAAGACCGCGGAGTTGACGGTGTTGGCGTTGGCGCCAACGCTCACCGCGTTGAGCCGCTGGGGGCTGGAGGCGAGGCTGCCGCGTTCGAAGTTGAACAGGTTGGAGGTGGTCGCGGTGGCGCCGGGCGAGTTGCCCCCGAGCCCGAACGCGCCCGGGGCGCCGTAGCCGACGCGGTCGCGGAACTGCCGGCCGCCGCCGACGTTGCCGGTGATGATGTCGTTGCGGGCCCGATAATCGACCTGGCCCTCCAGCGTGTTGAGCCCGCCCGAGCCCACCTGCTGGTTGGCGTCCAGCGCCCGGCCGCCCTGGCCGGACTGCACCTGGCCCCACGCCGCCGGCCCCGCCGCCAGGCCCACCGTCAACACCGTCATTCCGAGCCAGCGCTTCATGTGATCATTCCTTCGGGGTTCATTCCCTATCATATTCGACCAGAAGCAGCGAGTTAAAATAAAAGCAGGAAAGCAGGAAATACAGAAAAGCAGGAAATGGCCAAATCATTGCCGATATGGCCATTGCGGGGGGCATCTTCGTCAATTTCCTGTTTTTCTGTATTTCCTGCTTTCCTGGATTTCAAACAATCTCCACCACCTCGAACCGCTTGGTCCCCCGCGGCAGGTCCACCTTGACCACCTCCCCGACCCGCGCTTTCATCAGGGCCTCGCCCATCGGGCTCGACGCGGTCACCTCGATCGCGTCGCCGTCGAAATTCCCCGACGCCTCGCCCACGAGCTTGTACAGGTCCTCATCATCATCGTCGGTGTCGCGCAGCTTCACCGTCGCGCCGACAAACACCATGTCCTCGGGGATGTCCGAGCCGTCGGCGACCTTCACCACCGACAGCCGCTCCTCCAGCCGGCGGATCTCCGCTTCGTTGAGCCCCTGATCGTCCCGGGCCGCGTGGTAGTCGGCGTTCTCCTTCAGGTCGCCGTCGGCCCGGGCCTCGGCGATCCGCTTCGTGATCGCGGGCCGGCGGGCCTTGAGCTCCTCCAGCCGGGTTTCCAGTTGCTGTTTCTCTTCGCTGGTGACGAATTCCATCGGCTTACTCCGGGAATGAGCGGGTCGCGCGCCCGCCAGGGCGACCGGGTATCGTAGCAAATCCTTTCACGCCGACTCAACGTCCCGCCCACGCGAAACCGCCCCGGCCCACACCGCCAGCAGCACCCACCCCACCGCCGCCGCCAACGCCGCCCCGCCCACCCGCTCGCCCCACGCCCCGGCCGTGTACCGCGACGGCGGCTCGGTCAGCCGCCACACCAGCTCCAGCGGGCTCACCCACATCGTCGACCCCCCGATCCCCATCACCCCCCCCACCAGCGGTTCGCCCACCACCAACGCCACGCAACCCACCATCGCCAACGCCCGCATCCCCCCCTTGTCAAACCGCACCCCCCACGCCACCACCAGCCCCGTCAGCAGACTCCACGACGCCACCGCCCCGTTGAGCCACCACGTCTGGCTCATCGACCAGCCCCCGCTCAACCGCAGCGGCCAGATCACCGCCTGAAACACCACCATCAGACTCACCCAGTCCAGCAGCGTCTGGCCCAGGGGGGAGTTGCGAGCTTCGAGCTGCGAGCGGCGAACTGGGAGCTGGGAGTCGCGAGCGGTGAGTTGCGAACCCTGTTCCCCATTCTCAGTTCGCCGCTCGCCGTTCGAAGCTCGCCGCTCCCCCCCACCTCCTTCGCTCAACCGCAACGCCGGCCAGACCACCATCAGCCCCAGCAACGCCGCGAAGATCATCCACCGCACCGCCGGCCCGATCGAGTCCATCATCCACGTCACCCCCCAGCACCCCAGCAGCCACAGCGTCCACACCAGCACCAGCCCACGCACCGACCCGACGCCCGCCGCATCCCGCTTCATCGCCATAGCATAGCCGCCCCCCGTCGGCCTGCTTCACCGGGCGCTACGCCTCCGTCCGAAGCCGATCCAGCCGCGTGAACCAGTCCCCCGCCAACCGTTGCGGGTCGACGCCCGGCGGAGCATCGCACATCACCAACGCATCGCCCTTGAACCCGATTGATCTCAAGCCATCGAAGAGGCGCTCCAGATCGACGCCGCCCGGGTCGCCCGGCAGCGCACGCACAAACGGCCGATCATTGACGCGGACGACGTCGCCCGCCGCCGCGCCCGGCGGCGCGGGCTTGTAACTCTGGATGCACACCACGCGCAGGTGCGGCGCCAAGGCGTCGATCGCGCCGGCCACGTCTTCATCGCCCGCGAACCGCAGGTGACTGGCATCAAAAGCCAGCCCGACATTCGGCCTCCCCACCATCCCCAACAGGTCCAACGCGCGCGACGGGGTGTCCGCGAGCGTGCCCGCATGGAGCTGAATGATCAGCGAGTGATCCATCGCGCGGGCCTCGTCGGCCAATCGCTGCGCGCGCGGGACCTGGTCGGCCTCGAACACGGTGACCCGCGTGAAGCGCGCCGCGCCCAGCACGTGTTGCCGCATCGTCGCGGCCGCGCGGCGATACGCCTCGTCGCTCTCCAGGCCTTCGATCGTGCCGTACAGCCAGGCCAACCCGCGGGCGCGGAGCGCCCGTTTCACGCCGACCACCTCGTCCTCCGGCGTCTCGACCGGGAGCTGTGGGTAGCGCAGTTCAACGCCGTCGAAGCCTGCCGTGCGGGCGAAGTCGAGGAACGCCATTCGCGAAAGCCGGTATCCGTCGGCCGACTCGAACAGGCGGCCGGAGAGCGAGAGTCGGATCATGAAGGTGATCTTACTTGCCCCGGCGCTCAACGAGGGCAGTCATAAGGGCGCGGGGGCGATACACTGGTGGCGTCCCATGGTGATCAGAAAGGACCGATAACGATGTCCGGATTGCTCCGCTACGCCCTGCTGCTCCTGTTCGCCTCGACGCCGCTGCTGTTGACCCCGGGCTGCGAGATCGAGAGCGAGACGACCACGATCATGGACCCGTCCGAACCGGTCGTGGAAGACGTCGAACGCCCGTAGGATAGGCGTTAGGGGTTAGGCGCTAGGGCCTAGGCCCTAAGCCCCAGCGCCTCGCAGCCGTCATGCGAACAGCGTTCATTTCGATTTAACTATCTGTTATTAAACAACTTAATCCATCGAGACGCCGAGCTTGCCGAGCAGTTCGTCGAAGTGGTCGAGCGAGTGGAACTCGATGGTGAGGGCCCCGGTTCCCTTCTTGCGGCCGGGCTTGACGCGGACGCGGGCGCCGAGCTGGGTGGTGATCTGTTTCTCCAGGTCCGCCAGGTGCGCGGGCCGGCCGGCGGCGCGGGGGGTGGCGGACGGGGCGTTGGCGGGGGACGCGAGGGCGGCGGCCGCCCTTTCGACCGCGCGGACGGACATCGCCTCGCGCACCGCGCGCTGGGCGAGGGTCGCCTGCTGCTCGGGGTCGTTCAGGCCCGCGAGCGCCCGGGCCTGGCCCATGGAGAGCAGCCCCTCGCGGACGAGCTGCTGCACGGCCGGGCTCAGCGCGAGCAGACGGAGCAGGTTGGACACGCTGGAGCGGTCGACGCCGACGCGTTGGGCGATCGCCTCGTGGCTCATGCCGAACCGGTCGGCCAGCCGGGCGAACGCCTCGGCCCGCTCCATGGGGTTGAGGTCTTCGCGCTGGAGGTTCTCGATCAGGGCCCACTCGGCCATCTGGCGGTCGTCGAGCTCGCGCACGATCGCGGGCAGGGCGTCGAGCCCGGCGATCCGGGCCGCCCGCCACCGCCGCTCACCGGCGACCAATTCGTGGGTGACGCCGGGGTCGTCTTCGGGGGTGCTTCCGGGGACACTTCCGGGGGCACTTCCGGGGGCACTTCCGGGGGCACTTCCGGGGGTTCCACGTGGAACGGGCCGGACGACGACGGGCTGCATCAGCCCATCGGCCCGGATGGACGCCGCCAGGGATTGCAACGCCCCATCGTCGAACCGCTCCCGTGGCTGATGGGGATTGGCGCGGATCGCGTCCACCGGCAGATGGGTCAGGCCCTCAACCCCATCCACGGCCGGGGCAGAGTCGTCCGGCGGATCGGGGGTGGGAGCCGAAGGGGCGTCGGCGGGAGGCGACGACGCGGGCGGGGTCACCGCCACGGGCTGGGCCATCAGGCTGCTGAGACCCCGCCCCAGCCGGGGCGATCGTTTCTTGGGTTGAGACATGCGGGAACCTCCGTGTTCGGGGAAGGGCGTGCCGGTCCGTGACGATCACGGAGTCTACCGCAAACCCCCCTTCACGCCAACGTCCGGGGACGTTCCACGTGGAACACCCGGTTGTCGCAGGTTATCGGAAGCGGCGGCGGGCCCCATAACCATGGCGCCAGGATTCCTATAAACATCTAACGGAAAAAGACTAGTGAAAAAAGAATATGATTTTCCATATTTGTTCGGGGATTAAGCCGCGCCGCTTGTCGCCCGATACGGAGGGAGGAGACATAGGGCCATGCCGTTCAATCCCAGCGACGCCGCCATCGCGGACTTGGAGCAGGTCGCCGACCTGCTGGATCACCTCGAACAGGTCGAGGCCCAGCTCGAACAGGTCCGCCAGGGGCTGACCCAGTCGCACCGGCTCACGACCCTGGGCACCCTCACCGCGGTGGTCGCCCACGAATACAACAACATCCTCACGCCGATCATCTCCTACGCCCAGCTCGCCCAGGCCAACCCCGAAGACATCGAGCTGCAGCACAAGGCGGTGGCCCGCGCCCTCGACGCGGCCCAGCGGGCGGCGGACATCTCGGCGTCCGTGCTCGGGTTCGCCTCGGCCAACGCCAACGAGTCGGCCGCCCACCTGCCCACGGTGGTGGACCAGTCGCTCAAGTGCCTCGCCCGGGCGCCGGACAAGGACGGGATCACGCTTGAGATCGACACGCCGGACCTGACGCTGGCGATCAGCCCGGTTGCGCTGCAGCAGGTGCTGGTGAACCTGATCCTCAACGCGCGCAAGGCCATGCGCCGCCGCGGGGGCGTGCTGAGCATCCGCGCCCAGCCGCAGGGTGACGCGGTGCGGATCACCGTGTCCGACACCGGGCCGGGCATCCCGCCCGCGATCCGGAGCCGGCTGTTTGAGCCGTTTGTCACCAGCCCGACCGACGCCGAGGCGTCCGAGGACAGCGCCGCCGCCAAGCCCGGCACGGGGCTGGGCCTGTGCATCTGCCGCGACCTGCTCACCGCCGCCCGGGGCCACATCACCGTCGACTCCCCGCCTGGCCGGGGCGCCGCGTTCCAGATCACGCTGCCGCTGGCCTGACCGCATCCCCTTAAAAACGAACGCCGTTCATCACAAATGAACGGCGTCCGCGGAGGGGAGTTTGTCTGGCCACATAAGGCACAAAAGCCATAAAAGGGCGATCAAACGGGGAGAAGGGCGGTAAACCGATCGACCAAGGCGCCTCCACCGATTCTCAGCGCCCCTTTTTTGTGCTTTTACGCTTCGTTGTGGTTAAAACCGTCGCCGACCGGCGATGAGGGTGAGACCGGCGGCGAAAAGGACGGCGACGGCGGGCTCGGGGATCGGGGCGGCGTCGAGGCGGACGTTGTCGAAGTCGACCTCGATGCCGGGGTCTTCGGGGTCATCTTCGAGGTTCAGGTTGGTCAGCCGGATCTCGAGGTGCTGGCCGAGCTGGTCGTGGTTGTCGCCGATGACGACCTGGACGGTGCTGGTGAGGAACTCGCCTTCTTCAATGACGAGGGTGTTGACGTCTTCGTCGAGGAGCTGGCCGCCGGCGTAAAGGGACACGGCATAGCCGGGGAAGCCGTCGAGGTCGAAGAAGGTGTCCGCGAACGGGCCGGTCCCGAAGCCGGAGGCGATGTTGCCGACCTCGACCTGGAGGGTGTAGACGGTGTTGGCCTGGAGGGTGGCGCCGAGCTCCTGGGTGAGGGAGACGGGGCCCTGTCCGATGTCGTCGGAGAGATAGATGAGGGCGACGTTGTCGCCGTCGGGCGCCGCGTCGGGGTCGAAGAAGGTGGAGGTGGTGGGGTTGAGCACGCCGATGGCGTCCTGGCCGTCGCCCAGGGGCAGGAGGACATCGAAGGGGTCGAGGACGTCCCAGCCGGTGACGTTCCCGGTCGGGAACGTGCCGGGGGCGGCGAAGTCGGCCTCGAAGCTGTGGTTCTCGATGAAGATCGGCGCCGCCTGGGCGGCGGCGGAGATGGCGCATAAAGTTAATGTGGATAATAGTTTGTGCATTTCACCCTCCATGTTTGCAGGGCCGTCGAACAACCGGGTTAGAACTCACCAGATTGCTACGGCGGAAGGAGGGGATTGTTACAGAAGCCCGAGGCGGCCATCACAGCCATGGGGATGGCCGCCCCCGGGCGGGGGTTAAACCCTCAAGCCGATCCGCGTCTCGACCGGTCGCGCCGCCGCATCAGCAACGCGCCGCCGCCTACGACCAGCGCGAGCGAGCCGGGAAAGCCGGTCGGGATGTGGTCCTGGGTGTCATCTGTCCTCTCCTTGAAAAAAAACGGTTGTGGGACGCGTCAAGACCCTGTCTTGAAGGCAGGCGCCTCGTCTTACTCAAAACCTCTGCTGCTGCCGACGCCCACGGCGAGCCTGGCGTTGGTGCCGATCCGGCCGCCGTTGACGCCTTTGTTGGGATCGTTCTGGCCGGCGAAAAGGTTGTCCGGCTCGGTGTTGGTGTGGTTGCCGTACCGGGTGTTCTCCACGACCGGCTCGGGGAGGTACTCGGTGTGGTTGTCGTTGAACGTGACGCTGCCGTTCCAGGGCGGGGCGCCGTTGCTCGACCAGATACTCACGAAGGTCTCGGGCTGAGTCATGACGACGCTGGGGTCGCCGTGTTCGGACTTGAGCCGGTCCCCCATCATGACCGCCTGGGCGTTGTTGGTGTCAGACCACTCCACCAGCCGGCCTTCCCTGGCGCTCTGCCCCCCGGTGAGCTGGCTGAGGGCGTATGAGCTGAGATGATCGCCGCTGAGGTAGTTGTCGGTGATGTCTTCCCAGAGCTTGATCTGGTCGCTCATTTCGGCGGGGCTGACGGCGTATTCGGGCGTGAACAGGTTGGCCTCGAACGCGATGCAGAACCGGGCGGTGACGCTCCGTCCCGCCGCGAGGTCGGTGTTGTTGTTCAACGTCCGGATGGTCGCGCCGTCGGTAAAGCTTTGGTCGTTGTTCGTGCCGATGTTGTCGACGCCGGGGAAGAACCCCCGGTTGCCTTGGGAGAAGAGGAAGAATCCCTGGTGGATGCCCCGGACCTGGGTCGAGTTCTGCGTCTGCCGGGCGGACTTGCGTGCGATGCCCAGCACCGGGAGCAGGATGCCAATCAATAATGCAATGATGCCAATAACCACTAACAATTCGATCAGGGAAAAACCGTGATGCCAAGACTTCATGATGTGTTCCTTTCGGGGATGGTGGTGCGCGATATGAAACCCGAGCAAAAGTCATTCATCCCCGGGATCTGTTCTCCCAGTCCTTGTCGATTTCGACCATGACTTCCGTTACCGGCGACGCCTGGTCAACATCAACGCGCCCAGCCCCAGCAACGCCATGGTTGCCGGCTCGGGCACGATGGTCAGCGTGTCGAGTCGGGCGATGACGCCGAAATCACCGACGTCGGGGTCGAGGAAACCCAGGGTCAGGCTGGTCTGGCTGAAATCGCCCAGGTCGACCGTCGTGGGGATCGCATCCGAAGCGAACGGACTCGAAGAGTTGAATAATTGGATGGCGATTCGAGAGAGATCATTCGTCCCGATCGAGGGCCCGGTGGGGCTGGACGAGGAGAGGTAATTGATCGTGGGCTGGGGGCCGGTAATGACCTGGATGTCCCCGGTCGTGTCCGACGCGGCGTACCCGCCGGCGTAGTTCACCGTGAAGCCGGTGATCGCTCCGGGATAGATGCCGACCCCCGGCGACCCGTTCGTGTCGGCCGTCGTCTCCTCGAACGTGAAGAAGCCGGTGACCGACTCGCCCACGGTGAAGCTGCCGCTCAACGGCGTGGGCACGTTCGTCACCGTGGCCGTGAACTGGCCGACCAGCGCGCCGTGCGCGGGGGCCGCGATCAGGCCGCCCATCACGAAGGCAACCATCCCGGTGAACGCCCCCGCCGAACGCCTGCTCCGCTTCGCTTGCTCTGCCAATCGCATCATCTCGCTCCAAACACGGGTCAACAAGATCAAGGCATCCAAGATTCAGCCGCGCTGCCGTATCAACGCCAGCCCGCCCAGTCCCAGCAGCGCCGCGGTCGCCGGCTCGGGGACGATCGCGAACGTCGTCAGCTCGACCTCGACAAACTCCTCGCCGAAGATCAGCCCGAACACTCGAAAGTCGAAGTCGCCAAGGTCAAGACTCACCGGCAACGCCGGGGAGCCAAACGCGGTCCGCGAGGAATCCTCCAACAGGATCACCATGCTGGTGAGGGCAAAGCCCGACACATCCGGGCCGCTCGGGCTCGTGGCGTCGACGCGGTAGCGGTATGCGCCGGTCGCCGGAAGGCTCACGCCGATCTCGCCGGCGGCAGCGGAGGCGGCGTAGCCCCCGCTCAGTTGCACCTGGTAGTCGTCGATCGCCAGGTAGGTTCCTGCGTTGATCGCTCCGTTGGTGTCCGGCGTGGTTTCGTCGAAACGATAGAAGCCGGTCACGGTCTCACCGACATCAAAGCCGTCGGCCAGCGTCGCGGGAACGTTCGTCACCGTGCCGGTGAATTGCGCGATGAGCGCCGCCTCGGCGGCGGCGCCCCAGGCCAGCACGCTCAGCGCCGCCGCGGCCGCCAACCCGTTCCGTTTCCTGTGTCCCCGACATCCCATCGCATCTCTCCAGAAGTGGTGAATAAGCAAACGATCAACCGGTCAGCCACGCCGTCGCAGCACCACCAGCCCGCCCAGCCCCAACAGCGCCGCTGTCGCCGGCTCGGGGATAAACGTCAGCGTGTCGAGTTCGACGCCCACCGCGCGGAAGTCCGAAGGGTTCACCGGATCGGCAAACGAGAGCGCGATGACGGCCAACTCAAAGTCGGCCAGGTCCAACGCCAACGGCAACGCGTCCGACGCGATCGCGGTGTTCTCCTCGTCGTCGAGAAAGAGGGAGACCTGCTCAAGAACGAGGTCCGCCAGAAGCGGTGTCGCCAGGCCCGACACGTCCACGATGTAGTCCGTGCCAAATCCGCCTTCGGAGTTGACCGTGATGTTCATCGCCGCGTCCGCCGCGTTAACCGCTGAGAATCCTCCTGCAAACACGATGGAGAAGCTCTCCGCGGCGTAGACCCCCAGGTTCGCGTTGGCGGGTTCTGAATCGGGCGTGTCCGGGTCGAACGTGTAGCTGCCCGTCACCGCCTCGCCGAGCACAAAGAGCTCGTCGTACGGCGGTTGCAACGGGCTGCCGGGCGTCGGGTTCGCCGGGTCCAACGGGCCGATCACACTCCCGGTGAACTGCACCGTGATCGTCGCCTCGGCCTGAACGCCCAGCGCCAACGCTCCAACCAGCACGCCCCCAACCAGCACGGCCCGCAACATCCGCAGCCCCGGCCACCCTTCCGTTCCCCTCATGCAAAGCGATAGGTTCATCCCTTGTTTTCCTTCTCCAGAGAACACTCCAAAACGAACACCCTCCCAAACCATCACACATCCTTTCAACGCTCTGGCCTGGCGCAGAGCGCGCAGGGAAACCGTGCAAGGCGGCGCTGAGAAAAGAACTCACCCTCCCAAACGCGAAATGCTTGAATTGTCACCCTCTTAAACGGATATGAAAGTTCTGTATTTTCGAAAATAGGGGCGCGCCTCTCGAAAAGCAATACAAAGTATTGAAATTTCTGAACTAATCTTGTTGTCTTAAGAAGCCCGCATTCAACAGGCTAGCCTGTTGGGTCGATCGCAAAGCGGGTGACCGACGAGAACCGAGCGCGTTCGTTTCAACCGCGCCGCCGAAGCAGCGTCAGACCGCTCAACCCCAGCAGCGCCGCGGTCGCCGGCTCGGGGATGCTCGTAACGCTCAGGTCGTCGAAGAAAGCGGAGTTGCCGCCGCCGCCGCCGCCGGCGTTATTCAGCCCGAAGCTGGCGGAGCTGAATTCGGTCACCGCGTTGGCGAATCCGATCGACCCGATTAAAGTGCCGTCGACATAGGCGGTCTGGGTCTGGGTGGCGTAGTCCAAGTACAGATCAAACACGTGCCACTCATCGAACGACACGGCGACCGAGCCGGTCAACGAAGACCCGTCGTGCAGACGCGCGACGCCGCTGGATTCGAACCACAAGACCTGGCCGATGAACCCCGTGAAGCCGCCCGGACCGACGCCGGCGAGGGGAACCCAGATCTGGTTCGTCGCGCCACCGGACTCGAGGTACATCGCCTGACTGATCTTGACGACCTGCTCGGGATTGCCGACCGAGTCGTACGACGGGAACAAGATGCGGCTTTGAACCTGCTGCAACCCGGTCACCGCGCCGGCGTCGACTTCAACCGCTTGTTCACCGGTGTTGACGATGACGGTCTGGACGTTGCTTGCCCCCGCATTGCCGGAAACCAGGAGCCAGTTGTCCTGTCCAAAGCCAGAATCCGGCGCTAAGGCGCCGAGCGTATAGGTTGGCGGCTCATAGCCGGTCTCATAAAGAGTGGTGACAGCTTGCGCAGAGCTCACGATCAGCGCCGCCGCAGACAACGCGGCGACCACAGGCGCCGACACGTGTCTTATCCACTCTTTCAGATGCGGCGTCTCCACACGCCTTGCGCCGCGAACATTCGGACCAACAGGAAACGTTCGGCGCCGTCGCCAACGCCCAATCAACGCCAACGCGCCCACCCCCAGCAGCGCCGCCGCCGCCGGCTCGGGGACGGCGGTGATCCATACGCCGCCACCCTCGGGCAGCGTGAGCACGACCTGATCCCCTTGCGTGCGGCTGTCGAAACTCAACACGACTTGCAGATCGGCTGAGCCGCCCAAGACCGTGCTGAATTCACCGAGGGCGGAGCCTTCGAAGTGCGTTGTCGCACTGAAGTTGTCAAACAAGCGAATGGTTTGGCTGTCCGGCGTTTCGCCCACTCTGGTGAAACCGGTCACCGTGACATCAAAGACGGGTGAACCCGAGATGACCTCGACATCGAAATCCCAGAAGAGATTGAGCAGTTCCGCGCCGGTTGTGCTCACGTTCGCGTTGAACGCAAACATTCGAACTCCATAGGTGCGCGTGCCGGTGCTGCTGATATCGATGACCACGTCGCCGACCATCCGCATGACCTCGCCGCCGTCTTCGTACAGCACCTGGTTGGCGACATCAGGCCCGTCGCTGACGACGCCGTCGTTGAGGAAGCCGCTCTCAAACAAAGTCGGCGTCGTCGGCCCGGCAGAGAAGATCACGGCGGCCTGGGCGTGGCCGCCCGACGCCAGCACGGCCAGCGCCGCCGCGGCCGCCCACCCCAGCCGCGCCGCGGGACCGCCGACCGCCCACCGATTCCGTTTCATGTGTTTCCGATCTCGCATCGCGTCTCTCCGGAAGTTGGTGAAAGGGAAGAACAGATGAACAGATCAACAGGTCAACCGCGCCGCCGAAGCAGCGTTAAGCCTCCCAGCGCGAGCAGGGCCAACGAAGCCGGCTCGGGCACGATCGAGAAGCTCGTCAGCTCGGCCGTGACATCGATGTCAAGAAAACCAAAACTAAGAGCAAGCGTGAATTGTCCGGTGTCGAAGTCGCCGAGGTCGAGGCTTAATGGCAAGGCGTCAGAGCTCAACGCGGCTCCCGAAGAGTCGGAAAGCTGCAGTTGCATCTGGTTCGGCGATAACGTCACAAACCCAATATTCTCTGATCCAGTCAGGGCATTGCTGAAAACCTGATAAAGATCCGTGTCAATCGATGCATCCTGAATCAGGATGTCGCCCGATGTGCTCGACACGGTGTAGCCACTGCTGAACTCCACGCGGTAGTCGGTGATCGCGGCGTACGATCCGAGGGTGACCGATCCGTCTGAATCGAGCGTCGTTTCGTCGAAGCGATATGAGCCGACGATCTCGCCATCCAATAAGTCGATGATGACTGATGGACCTGAAAAATTCGTTACTTCGCCGGTGAACTCCGCCATGAACTCGGCTTTGGCGGTGTTGTTCAACGCCAGGACGCTCAGCGCAGTCGCGGCGATCCACGTCATGCGCGGCGTCAAAGTGTTAACGGTTGAACGGTACGGGTTGGCGTGTTGTTGATGTTGCATGAGATCGCTCTTTCGGATGGAGAACAGGAAAAAGATCAGCAGGCCGAGCGTCGTCGAAGCAGCGCCAACCCGCCCAGCGTCAGCAGCGCCGCCGTGGTCGGCTCGGGCGCCACGGTCAGTTGGTAGATGTCCGCGCCGGCGGCGTTGGCGATGATTTCGGTCTGAAAAAACAAACCGCCGGAAAGCGACGGCAGGTCGAAAACCTCGAAATCGCCGACAAAAGCGGAGGCCTGGATGATGTCGAACCGGTCGCCCAACTGCGGCACATACGTCAACAGATCGACATCCAGCGTGCCGCCGAGCTCCGCCGTGCCCGTCACGAGCACCTGGTCGAACTCGCTGCCCGCGACCAGGCCGTCGATCTCGATGAGCAATGTGGACGCCCCGTCCTGGCGGTAGTCGCCGGTGATGGTGGCGGCTCCCGGGGAGTTGCCGGGTGAAAGCGTGCCGCCCTGGTTGTTGAGGTTGCCTTGGAAGGTATTGACCGCCAGCGTGCCGCCGGTGAAGTTGAAGTCGCCGCCGCGGGTGTGGTCGATCGTGTCGGCCGTGAGCGAACCGCTCGCGAAATTCACCGTACCGTTGTTCCAGACGGTCAGCGTGCCGCCGACCGCCATGCTCGCGCTGTTACTGATCGTCACGGTGGCGTCGCCGCCGGCCGAGGAGGCGTTGCCCCCCACATACACGCTGCCGCTGCTGATCCAGGCCGAGTCGGCGCCGGTGACGGTGACCGTCGCGGTGGACGCGAAGAAACTACCGGAGGTGAGGCTCAGGTACGCGTCGGCGTTGAAGACCTGCCCGCCGTTCTGGATGGTGAGCCTGCCGCGGCTGTCGAGCGCGCCGCCAAGGGTCAGGTTGCCGGTGTTGGTCCAGGTCGAGCCGTCGCCGGTGACGGTCGCCGTGCCGGACGAACCGATCATCCGTCCGAGGAATCCCGCGGCATTGGACACCTGCCCGCGGTCTTCGATATGGAGCGTGCCGACGCCTAAGCTGCCCACGACCAGACCACCGGTGTTGGTCCAGGTCGAGCCGTTGCCGGTGACGGTCGCCGTGCCGTTGGAACCCGACAGGAACCCGAGGTCGCCGCTGGTGCTCGACAGATCGCCGCCGCCGGTGATGAGCATGGCGCCGGTCCCCGTGTCGCCGATCGCGACGCCTTCGTTAACCGTCGGGCTGTTCACCGTGTCGTCGACCAGCAGCGTGGTGTCGGCGTTCTGCGTGATGTCGCCGTTGTCCCAGATCGTGAGCATGCCGCCGACGGCCATGCGTGCGTTGTCGCTGATCGTGACGGTGGCGTCTCCGCCGGCCGCCGTGTCGCTGCCGCCGACATACACGTTGCCGCTGCTGGTCCACCTCGAGCCCGCGCCCGTCACCGTCGCATCGCCGGTCGAGCCACCCGATGAGGCGACGAGTCCGTCTCTGTTCGATACGCGGCCGCCGTCTTCGATGAGCAGCGTGCCCTTCCCCCGCTCACCTACGATCACGCTGTCGAGGTTGGACCAGGTCGACCCATCGCCCGTGACGGTCGCCTCGCCATCCGAGTTGGCCAGTCTGCCGATCGAGTCGATGCCGGTGCGGGAGTCCACGGCCCCGCCGGCTTCGACCCGCAGCGTGCCCATCCCCGAGTTGCCGACCACCACACTGAAGCTGCTGGTCAACGTCGAATCCGTGCCGGTGACCGTCGCCGCGCCGGTCGAATTGACCTCTTGGCCGATCAACACGATGCCGCTGGACAAGGCGGCGGCATCGGCGATCGTCAGATTCCCCGTGCCCGACCCGCCCACAATCAGGCTGCCGGCCTCGATGATGGATCCGGTCCCGTCTGCGTTGATCGCGCCGCCATCGACCGCGAGGGTCCCGACGAGTTTGACGTCGGCGACTTGAAGGGCGCCGTCGCCTGTTTTGGTGAGACCGAAACCGTTCTGGTCGTCGCGGATCGAACCGGTGACATGAAGGGTCGTTCCGCCGGAGGCGGCGGCGCCGATGTCCCAGACGCCGTCGTTTAGGAGTAAGACGTCGCTCGAGATGGTGTGCGGATTCAAGTCTGCGCCAAGCTCGGCGGTGAGGTTCCCCGTGCCCAGCGACAACGTGTCGCCGATCCCGCCGCCGAGGGTGAAGGCGCTGTCCCCGAGGAAGTTCGCGGCCAGCACCTCGCGGTTGCCGTTGAGGTCCGCCTCCGGCGACACCCCGACCCCCAGCGCGTCGGTGTCGAAGAACACGTTGTCGTCGGCGTCGGGGACCAGCGGCGTCGGGGCGCCGCCGAGGGTCCAGTTGCCATTGACGAAGTCCCAGGTGAAGTCGGTCCCGTCGCTGCCCCAGGTGAAGTCGTCGGCCAGGGCCGGCTGGAGTGCGAGGCTCAAACCGAGTGCGTAAGCGATGGCCAGGTTCGTTCTCATCGGAGTCTTCCTTTTTCGGCTTGTCCATGAACGTGAGGTGTCCGCACGGTTGAGGAGGCGTTGTGCAGCAGTTCAGCACCTCCTCGCCGAAAACAGCAATCCCGCCGTGCGGCGCCCGTAAAGGCCGCCGGGCGTCGGGCTCGCCGCGCCGGGCCATTCGCCGAGCGTCAAGACTCCAAGACGCACGCCCCCGATCCTTAACCATCCGTCTTTCCCACCCATGCAACGCGGTGCTTTCACCCTGAGGCCCCTGTTTCAAGAACAAGACAGCTTCAAAACAACACACGTTTTCGCCGTGTCGAACGGCCATGATCAGCCGTTCAACCTTGGCCCAAAGCGCGCACTGCAACCGCGCGATACAGCGCTGAGAAATAGCACTCACCCTCCCAGACGCGAACTGCCCTGAATGTCAATCCCTAATCACAGATATGAAATATCTAGATTTTCGAGAATATGCGCGCTCTCGGATAAGATCAAGGAAAATCATTGACAATACTTGATTTAAATTGCTGAAAAACAGGGTAACCTGCTATGCAGGCTACCCTGTTTCGTCGGTGATCAGGCTAACCATCTGATCCGCGAAGCATGGACCGAGACGTCGCGGAGACAGCGTTTTAAGTCGGGAATCAACTATCGATCTGCCGCTTTGCCTGTCAAGGGAACCTCAAGCGGCCATCCGCTTGATGGGTTTCAGGGAACGCGCCACTCGATCGATTCGAACGCGGTGGGGCTCTCCCACGAGCCGATCCCCAGGGGGATGGGCCGGTCGGTGCGCCAGTGCCACTCGATGTGCAGCCGGCGGCCGGTCAGGTCGTAGGTCTGGCGCAGCTCGCCGTCGACGAGGATCCGCACCTCGTTGGGACGGACCGAGAGGATCATCTCGTACGGCCGGCCGTTCTGGAGCTGGATGTGGAAGGCCTCGCCGTGCAGGCGCATGTCCTTGCCGTCGAGGTACTGGATGCCGCCGAGGTGTTTCTCCCACGCATCGAGCCCGGCGGTGGCGTACTCGCCGTCGTGTTGGAAGTAGATTGCCACGGAATGCCGGCCCTCCAAGCGGACAAATCGGAGGCGCACGTCATAGGCGTAGGGCGGATCGACCGGCAGCTGTAAGACGCAACGCTGGTCGTTGGTGACGAGTTGGCCGTTGTCCCATTGCCATCCGCCGTCGACCACGTCGCGGTTCAGATCGATATCGCCCATCAGCGACACCCACCCGTCGGCGGCAACCGGCGCCGGGGTCGGATCGGCCGATACGGCCGGCGTCGTCGGCGGGGCTTGAGACCGCGGGGCCGCGGCGGGTGGAGCGGGCGAGGGAGATGCGGAGGGATGCGCGGGGGGAAGCGTTGGCGGGGAGGGCCAGGGGTCGGCGATCCAGACCGCCGCGGCGATAAGGCCCAACGCCGCGGCGGCCCCGGCGATCCGGGCGATCCAGGCGGGGCGTCGCGCCGGGGGGCGATGCAGCGCCTGCTCCAGGGCCTGCGCGAGGTCCGGGGCCGACGGGTAGCGGGCGTCGGGGTCGGCCTGCAGCGCCCGGCTGACGACCGGGTCGAGCGCCGCGGGGACGCCGGGGGTCTGGGACACCGGCTCGAACGCGCCGCGGGGCAGGCGGGTGGTGAGCAGCTTGTAGAGCACGACGCCGATGCTGTAGACATCGCTGCGCGGGTCGTCGGGGGTCGCGCCCTCGAGCAGTTCGGGGGCGATATAGGCGAGCGTGCCGACGGCCGAGCCGGTGGAGGTGAGCTGGGTCTGATGGTCGGGCAGGTGGCGGGACCGCGCCACGCCGAAGTCGGCCAGCTTCACGTGGCCGGCGGGGGTGAGGAGGATGTTGGCGGGCTTGATGTCGCGGTGCACGAGCCCGGCGTGATGGGCGGCGGCGACGGCCGCGCACAGCTGGACGACCACCTCCACGGCGCGCGCCGGGGGGCAGGGGCCCTCGGCGAGCAGGCCCATGAGGTTGCCGCTCTCGACCAGCTCCATGACCAGGTAAAGCAGGCCCCCTTCGAGTTCGCCGAAGTCGTGCACCGCCACGATGCGGGGGTGGTGGAGCTGCGCGAGCATGCGCGCCTCGCGGATGAAGCGCTCGCGGGCGACGGCGGATTCGGTCTGGGTCGGCGCGAGGACCTTGACCGCGACATCGCGTTCGAGGGCGACCTGCCGGGCGCGGTAGACCGCGCCCATGCCGCCGCGTCCCAGCAGGCCGTACACCTCGTACCCGTCGAGCTGGTCGTTCAGCCAGGCCGGGTCGGGCGGGGTCCAGGCGTCGGACGGCAGGCCCGAGTCGGGCAGGCCCAGGCCCATCATAGCGGCGAAGTCCGCGGACGAGGCGTCGAGCGTCGGGTCTTCGCTGGGCGTGGGGCCGGGGTTGGCGGGGGGATCATCGCCCACGCGTCACCTCGGCCGCCGCAGCACGGATTGAAGGTAGCGCAGCTCGGCGTCGACCGCTTCGTTGCCGCAGAGCGTCTCGCGGATCACGTCGCGCAGCCGGTCGCCGAAGCGTTGGCGCAACCGGTGGATCGCGACGCGCACCGCGCCCTGGGTCATGCCGAGCCGGTCGGCGGCGGCGGCGTGGTCGGGCGTGGCGTGGGGGTCTTCGAGCACGTGGCGCAGCGCGTCGAACACATGCTGCTTGTCCGACGCGATGTAGGCCGCACGCAGCCGGTCCAGCGCCTGGTCGAGCACCGACAGCGCCCACTTGCGTTCGAACACCTGGGCGGGCGTCTGGTGATCCACCGGCTCGATGCCGTAGCGCGACTCGGCGGCGTGGAAGTCAAACGACGGCTGAGGCGCGTCGCCCCCGCGTTTGGCGGCGGTGTCGTAGGCGTGCTGGTCGCGCAGGTAGTGCTGAAACGCGGTGAGCAGGAAGGTCCGCAGCCGTCCGCGCTGGGGGTCGGCGGTCTCGAACAACGTGCGTTCGAGAGCCATCCCGAAAAAGCCCTGCACGCAGTCCTCCGCGTCGGACGCCGACCGGCCCCACCGCCGGGCGTAGCTGTACAGCGGCAGCCAGTAACGCCGGCAGAGTATGTCCAGCGCCTGCTCGGCCTCGGGCCCCTCGCCCCGGGTCCGCAGCACCACGCTCCATCGGGTCGTCGAAAAGCCCGCGTCCGGCTTGACTGAATAATCCATCACCATCCCCCTGCGGGTCCCGGGTCACACAACACCTTCCATTAGAGCAAAATGGGCCGGGTTTGACAGCTGTTGGAAAAAGTTGAGAGAAGCCCGGGGATGGCCGTCCCCGGGTTTCAGGGATCGGGGGGCAGCTGCGGCGGGCGGATGCGGCGATGGGGCTCGGAGAGCGCTTCGAGGAACGCCACGAGGTCGTCGACCTGCTGGGCGGTGAGGTCCAGCGGCTTGACGAGCGGGGACTTGGTGGGGAAGAGCGGGTCGTCGAGCTGGTCCTTGCGGCGGCGGAGCTTGGGCATGCCGCCGTCGTAGGCGCGGACGACGACATGGAGGTCGCCGAACAAGCCGTGGTGCATGAAGGGCCGGGTGTTGGCGATGTTGCGGAGGGTGGGCGTCTTGAACTTGCCGACGTCCTCGGGTTGCTGGGTGACGTTGTACTGGCCCAGGTCTTGTTCGGGCCGGCCGTAGAGGGTGAGGCCGGTGTTGTGGAGCAGGTTATCGGAGAACAGCGGGCCGGAGTGGCAGTTCATGCAGCCGGCCTGGGTGCGGTAGACGTGGAGGCCGCGCACGGCTTCGTCGGACAGGGCGTTGGTGCGGCCGCGGAGGAACGCGTCGAACGGCGAGCGCCCGCCGTTGTTGGACCGCATGAAGTTGGCCACCGCCTTGGCGACCAGGTCGATGGTGACCTCGTCGGCGTCGTAGGCGTCCTTGAAACGCTGGCGGTATTCGGGGATGGCGTTGATCTTGGCGTAGATCTCGTCGGGGTTGGAGCGCAGCTCGTTCTCGTTGGTGATGACTTTGATCGTGAGGTCCTCGAGTGAGTCGGACCGGCCGTCCCAGAACAGCACGTCCCAGTGCCCGGCGTACTGGGCGGTGGGGGCGTTGCGCTTGAGCTCGATCCGCCGGTGCCCGAACGAGACGGTGCGCCCGTCGGCCCAGCCGAGGTCGGGGTCGTGGCAGGAGACGCAGGCGATCTGGTTCGACGTGGAGAGGCGAGGATCGTAGAAGAGCATCCGGCCCAGCTCGATGCGCTCGTCGGTGGGCTGGTTGTCGGCCGGGTGCTCGACCTCGGGCAGCGGGCCCAACTCCACGGGCTCGACGCTCGGGTCGACCACCGCGGCGGGCCACTGATCGGGCGGCAGCGAATACATCTCGCGGAGCGACTCCACGCTGGGCCCGGCGTTGGATTCGGCGTATCCCAGGTCCGGCAACCCGGCCAACGCCAACCCGATCGCGCCGGTTAAAAGAACGGCCAAGGCGGAAAACTTTTTGATCATGTCGTCCCGGTGTTGAAGTTCATTCTGCTCATTTAGCCCCGGGCTCGGCCCGGGGGCTTCTCGGAGGTTTCCCGGCGGCACCCCGGGCAAAGCCCGGGGCTAACGCGGAACACCGGTGGGGTCAGTTGAATTCGGTCAGCCCGACGTGGCCGTCGAGATAAACGGAATTCGTGCTGTTCAGCGGGGTGGCGTCTTCGCGGCGGGTGTGGACCTGCACAAAGTTTGAGGGACCCAGGCTGGCGTCAGGCGGAAACCCCGGGGTCTGGGGGACGCCCGCGTACTTATCAAAATTGTCATAGACGTAAGGCACCACCGACACCCCCCGGCCGTACTCAAACGTCCTGGCCCGATCGATGGCCAGCCCAAACTGCCATTGGTAAGTCTGCCCCCACGGTTCAAAGAATGTATTGGCTTGGCATAGCCACGCGTCTTCCGCCTCAAAGAGATACTTGCCGTTTTCCAGGACCGCAGGCAGACCCAGCGTTTCCAAGGCCCCAAAGGCAAAATTAAAGTTGGGATCTTCCTGGGGCAGCGTCTCGTTGGGCCGAACCCGGAAGCCATAGTCGCCGATCGTTTCGGTGCTGGGCAGGTAATCGTCGGCGTCGTTGGCGTACTGCATCGCCCCTAGGAACACCTGCTGGAGGTTGTTGAGGCACCGGGCGTTGAACGCGACCTCCTTGCTGTTGCCCAGCACCGGCAGGAGCAGCCCGATCAGGATCGCAATGATGGCGATCACCACCAGCAACTCGATCAGCGTAAAACCCGGCGTCCGCCGAGCGGTTCGGTTGATCGCGCTCATTTTGATGCATCTCCAGGGGGTTCCGCGGGGGCCGGCAGGCAGGCGAATCACCCGGTCCACACGGAATCGCACGTTGACATCGCTGGACCTGTCAAACGGCACTTAGGAAAACAGCTTAAGGACTAATCTTAAATATTCCATAACAATATTCAAGAAAAGTGTGGAAATTGCGAATTATCCCTGCTAGCCTGTCTGCCTTAGGTGGGAACGTTACGGAACAATTGGCCTGACGGCTAACAAAATCGTGTCCACGGGGTAAGCGGCCGCCGATCCGGGCTGTGGTCCTGTGGCGCGGACAGGAGGCTGAGTCGTTGATTGGGATAAGCAAGGTTTACGCTGCGGCCTGTCTGGCCGGGGCGATGGCAATCGTGGGCGGCCCGGCCGCGTCGGCGGCGGTGGTGGGCGAAGCGTTGTTGACCGATGGCGACGAGATCGCGACCGGCGTGTTCGTCCTGCCCGGGCAGGCCAACCCGTTCGGCGGGGCGTCACTCAACACCCAGGGCGGCATCGCCCTGCAGGTGGCGGCGTTCGTTCTGGGGACCGGCAACAGCGACGTGATCTGGGGCGACACGACCTCCGACAACGGCGCGGTCCTCGGCGGGCCCCTGCCGGGGCTGGAGGCCACGTTCCAGCGGATCGGGTTCGACGACGCGGGCACGGCCGTGTTCGAATCGACCACCGGCGGCACGGGCAGTGGGCAGACGCAACGGCTCAGCGGCGGGTCGACCACGAACCTCTTCGCCGAGGGCGACGCGGCCGCGGGTTTCACCAACGGACAGTTCAGGTTCATCACCGCCGCGCAGCAGACCACCGACGGCACGCCGTTTTTCGTCGCCTCGGTGGAAGACGCGACCACGACCAACCGGATCGGC
>JANQFR010000041.1 GCA_028277745.1 Phycisphaeraceae bacterium | reverse complement strand
TTTGTGTTGAAGGGGACTTTGCAACAGGAGTATGGACGCGAACTGCGCTGGGCGCAAGGGTTTAGGGCAACCGCGCATAATGTCCGCGCATGCGGGGCTTCAAACGTGGGGCTTTGGCACTACCCCCCGATCCGCACCGGGTCGGACACCGCCCGGTCGACCAGCTTGATGATCTGGCCCTGCAGGGCGCGGACTTTGTGGCCGTAGATCGGCGGCTTGTAGCCGTTGAAGATCATGCTGAACGCGATGATGCGCGGGGGCTGGTGGTTGTCGAGGGGGATGACCAGGTAGCCCGACAGCGAGCACACCCCGGTCAGAGCGCCGGACTTGCCCAGGACCCAGTGCCCCACGGGCAGGTCGTTGAAGCGTTTGCTGGGGGCGAAGGTGCCCGCGGCGTGGTATTGGCCGTCGGGGGTCTTGCCGGCGTAGGCGAGGGTCTCGCGGAAGGCGTCGGCCAGCTCGGGGTCGCGGTGCATGTTGTCGAGCAGGTCGACGAGCAGGCGGGCGGTGACGCGGTTGTCGCGGGAGAGCCCCGAGCCGTCGGAGACGGTGATGGCGGCCGACCGCGGCCCGAGCCGGTCGGCCAGCACGTGGCGAACCGCGGCCGCGCCGTTGTTCCACGACCCCGCCGCCCCGGTGAACGCGTGCCCCGTGCGCTTGAGGACCGCCTCGGCGAACATGTTCTGCGAATCCTGGTTCACCCGCGCCAGCGCCACGGGCAGCATGGTCCTCACCACGTGCAGCACCTGCGCCTCGGGGAGCTGGGCGTTGGGGCCGGGCCGGGTGACGGCGTCGACCCGGATGCCGGCCTCCGCCAGCCGGTGGGCGAGCAGCCGGCCGAAGAACATCGGCGGGTCGTGGATCGTGATCTGCCAGGGCTCGGGCGGTCGTTTCTTGAGCGTGCCGGCGAACTTGAGGTGGTTGCCGCCCAGGTCGCGGTGGATCGTGAACAGGTCCTTGGCGCCGGTGCGCGCACGGTTGGTGGTCTTGATGAACGGGGCGTGGGGCAGCAGCTCGATCCGCGGCGCCTGCCCGGCGTAGGAGCCGGGGGTGGGCATGATCTTGATGATGTTGTCGTGGAAATTGAGGCCGGCGACCTGGGCGCCGTAGGGCTGGAGCAGGTCGTTTTTCTCCCACCGGGGGTGGGTGAAGGTCTGGTCGAACACGCGGTCGTCGACCAGGAGCCGGTCGAACCGGGTGACGCCGGTCTGCTTGACCGCGTCGACCCAGGCGTCGAGCAGGTCGTCGAGGTGGTGGCCGTGCTGTTCGAGCAGCTGCGGGTCGCCGAACGCCGGGTCGCCGTCGCCGGTGATGACCAGCGTGTGCCGGCCGTGGTCCGGGTCGTCGGGGGCGATCAGGCCGAGGGTGGTGTTGAAGCCGAAGTCGGGCGAGAGGGTGTCGAGCGCCGCGACGGCGGTGATGAGCTTCATGTTGCTCGCGGGGATGAGCGGGGTGTCGGGCTCGAGGTCGACGTAGACCTCGCCGGTGGTCAGGTCGCGGAAGAAGATGGCGACCTGGGTGCTCTGGCCGAGGTTCGCCGAGCGCAGCGCCTGCTGGATGGCGGGCTCGATGCGGACGGCGCCCGCGAGCGGGGCGGCGAGGACGGCCAGGAAAACGGCGAGGAGCGGGGCGAGCGATTGCGTGCGTTTGAACATGGACGGATTATCGGTTCGGGGGATCGATCGTGTTCAAAGGCGGATTATCGCCAGTAGGCGCCGCGTTTGAGCGACTGGAGCCGGTAGGTCTGGCCCTGGCTGTCGTACCGCACCATCACGTGCCGCATCGCTGGGTCCGCCGCGAACCAGTAATCCACGTGTTCCCGGGACTTGTAGGCGTCCTGCCCCTTCCAGCCCCGCGGGACCAGCCGCAGGTGATGCGCATCGACCGAGCCGATCGGCAGGTCCAGCGTCTCCCGGCCGACGTATCGCACCGTCATCCGCTTGGGCCGCATCGGCGACCACTTGGTCGTCTTCTGATCCGGCAGCACCGCCAGGTCGATATCGCGCGGCTCATCGAACGGGTAGCCGCGCAGCACCAACGGCATCGCGTCCTTGAACACCAGGTTCGCCGGCGGGTCGTCCATCTCGCCCTCCCGCCACCCCTCGTTGGGGAAATAAGAATACTGCTTCCAGTTCAGCTCGCCGTTGTGGTTCACCACCAGCTTCATCGACGCGCCGCAGTCCTCCTGCGAGCCCATGTCGAGCTTGAGCGACTTGAGGTCGTCGGTCCCGATGTAGGCCATGGTGGAGAAGTGGTAGGTGTACTTCTCGGTCGGCGGATCGTCGCGCACGTGGAGCTTGAACACCTCGCGGCCCTGATCGTCGGCCGCCTTGGTGAAGGTCCTGGGCGAGGCCTTCTCCTTGTTGACCATGATGCGTGCGACGTAGTCGCGGTGCTGGCCGTAGATGATGCGCGTGGCGTTGTAATCGGCCAGCTCGGCCTGGCCGTCGTACCAGACCGGGTCGGTGCGCCAGTCGGCGGTGAAGGATTGCAGCGCGTCGGTCTGGCCGGCGGCGGGGGCGGTGACCAGCACGAACAGGGCGGTCCAGGCGGTGGTTTTGAGCATAGGGGATGATAGGCCTTGAGAATGACGATCGTCACCTAGCCGGCGGGCTACGCCCGCCTGGTCCGGGGCCGCGTAGCGGCCCGGCTACTGGACTGCATCCGACGGGATCACCCCATCCTGGCGTAGGCGTCGTGCATACGTTGCTGAGTGAAGTGCTTGAGCAGGCGCTTTCGGCCGGCCTCGCCTGCGCGGCGGCGCATGTCGGGGTTGTCCAGCAGCATGATTAGGTCAAGCGATGAATATCAAGGTTACCCTAAAACAGAAGAGTAACCTTTTGTCTTCGGCCGGAGTTCAGATAAATTTGGTTTTGCAGCCTGACAAGTTATTCCGGAAATTATCAAGAGCCTAAAATCTTTTGAGTGGGTGCTTGGAAGATGAAGGTGCAGCCGCTATATTGCATTTGTCAGTCGTACCCCTCCGTATTCGTGGGGGGTGTTGAATGGATTTGCGGGGTATTCTCGTGACTTGTCCGGGTAACAGATGATGCAGGTTTTCAGTTGTTTGATTTTGGCGTTTGCCAAAACTCGTCATCGTTGCTTTGCAAAGATGATCATATCTCTGTCGTTGTTACTGCCATTTTCTTCAACTCTTATGGCGGCGGGAGAGAGCTATACCGAAAATATTGAAGAGACTTTACTGAACGTAAATCCTGACTGGGATACAGACGCCTTGCGATCGGTATCGGTCAGGATCAATGCGTTGATGTCTGAAGCTACGCCTCGCGATCAAGAGGTTTTGTCTCAAGCCATAGCGTCGCCGGGCTTTGCCGAGGTCGTCCAGCCCTGGCATAGCGCAAAACGAAAAGAATTTTTAATTCTCCGAACCGAACATAAGATCAGGACATACATTGAGCACGCCGATGCCGTTGCTCGGTCGCAAGCAGCGGCCATCGACCAAGCGTCACGCTTGTACCAGCACCATGCCCGTGATGCGATCATCGGTGCGCTCGCCGCGGCATTTGGCGACGAAGTTTCTCGTGAGGAGATCACGCAAGCCACCGAGACCGCTTGGCAGAATTATCTCGCTTTATCCGAAAACCGACCGTGGATCATGTCGTTCGCCAGCGAGCTCAGTTCCGCCGAGCTTGACGAAGTTATCGCGGGCCTGCCGTCACAAATCAGAATCACCGCATCAGACCCGAAAGCGCTTTCGCACGCGGCCAAAGTTGCAGTGGCCCAAGCCTTTGTCGAGTATGGCCTGGACCGTCGTTTCGAGGTCGAATCGTCCCCCGAACTGACCGCTGCGTTCAGAGAACTGATGAAAAATATCGCCGATGTATCTCGTGAAGAAGCGGAGGACCGACGCGCCATCCTTCAACGTCAAGCCGAGCACGCCGTATTTCACCAGGAGATAAAAAAACTGGCTGACGTCGAAGGGGTCATTATGGACCTCGATAGGAACCCAAATTTATTGATGAACGCAGCCCCCGTTTCGGAGTCGGTCCAAGCTGCTTTACCCGCGGCCGAAGTAAGCCGTGAGGCTGTTGGACCCGCCGTGACCATGAGTATCTCTCACGGCGGTGGCAGTCAAGACTCCGAGGGGTCTGAGGAGTTGATCTGGCGCATAGTCGTATCGGTCGCAATAGCGGTATGCGCCTCCGCCTGCATCGTGGTCTTTATTCGCCTTAGGCGTTCGAGTTAAGCCTTTTTGCCTGTTCATCCTTTATTGACTTATGGAGAGCATCATGACAATCTTCCAGAACACCGCCATGTTTACTTCCGCGGCCTTGTTAGTCTTTCTTCTTGGTGTAACCACTTCTGCGGAGGCGGACGATTGTGGGGACTGGGTCAGTTGGTCCAGCGATCCATTGCCCAATGTTCCTCCACTCCATGAAGGAGATCAAGTCGTGACGTGGACCGTCAGTGCGCCTAATGACGGCGCCTCGTTAACGATTGAAGCCGAGGTGACAGATAGTGAAGCCGACAATTACGGCAAGGATTCGGCCGACGTAATCGCTCGAACGATTTCTAAAGGCTTTGCGTGGGACGGCCCGGACGATACTAACCCTGAAACTACCTTCAGAGCTAGATGGCGGGGGCAAACCAGCACGATCGCAAGGGCCAATACCGATACCCCCGATTCTTTACAACACGCCGCGACGGCAGAAGCCAGGGCTACTGCCAAAGTGGCTGGAACGAGTGGGTGGGCCCCGGCTGCTGGAATGGGTGGAACCTACGGATCGCACTCGCGGCGCTACGTTGACCTCCCCGCGGGCCCTGATGAAGACAATGAGATCAGAGTCAACAAGAGCGCAAGCGCTTCCGCTGACCCACTCCGATTTGCCGACAGTTTGGCCGCACGTCTGATGGGCTCCATCGAATTGGAATGGCAGGCATGGAGCGGAGACCAGACGCGCACCCATACCGCTCCGGACGCCTCTTCCGATACCGGCCTGCAAACCGGGTCCGCCACCCGGGTAGTGGCAGCCAACACTGCTGATGACGGGTCCGTGGTCTCGCTCTCGTCCACGGTCTCGGCTTACGTTCAAATCGGCGGCGATGCGAGTCCGCCTAAACATAACAACGACGATTGGTGGGCCAAGGGGAAGGCAAGTGCTTCCCACGCGGTTATGGTGTCAAAGTGATATCCGGTCAGCATACTCCGCGACGAACGGTTGCGTTCGGTCCTTATCTCGCGGCTGGCATGGCTGTCACGGTTTGGGTTGTTCTAGGGCTTCTGCTCCAGGACGTAACGTTCGCAAACGCGCCGGACTCTCCACACCATGTGGAGGCGGATGCTCAAGACAGCGCTCCAGATCCGGACAACGCGCCGGCAAGATTGCTGATGCAGGCGTCTGCCCTGGACGGCGAGGCCCGCGTCTACTTTTCGAGCCGGGACCTTGAGTTACGCCACGAGAAACCTGAGGAACAGGCACGCTTACAAGCGTTTTACGATGAGCTTATCTCTGTTGCGATCCGGGTGCTGAATCACCCCTCCGCCACGCCGCAGCAAAAAATTGAAGCGATAGCGCTCTGGGAGTCGGCTAACAATGCGCTGTGGACAAGAAAACTCACACTCGACTTCGAATCGTTGAACAGGAGTCGCCGTGAACGCGCCGTGTTTAACGCGGAGCCGGATCAACAGCGGCGGCTTGAGTTTCAGTCTTCCGTTTTAGCGAGTCTTGCCATTGGTCTGGGACTCACGCTGCCCGATGCGACCCGCGAGGCGCTGCGTGACATGGTGCATGACGAATACCATGGGCTCTTGTCGACCCCGGTCGATGACGAACGCTTCCTCGCGTTGGTGGAGCACTTCCCTTTTTTTATGAGCGTCTATCTTGGCGGCTTGAACGAACATGGCGTGGAGGTTTTTCGTCACTCCTTCCGCTGGCACTTTTGGCGCGCGACCGCATTCGGCTCCATGACCGAGGCCGAGCGGCGTGCGATTCTTGCTCGCGAAGACGCATTCGCAACCGAGTTAGCTGATCTCTTCACCGATGTCACGCAAGATGCGCGGGTCGGCGAAGTTCAGGCCGCGCGTTGGAGGGAGTTTGCTCAAGCCCTCTCCCATAACCCCTACTGGCCTTTCTTCAAGGCTCGCGAGCACGAGGAGCGATGGCCGATGATTTCCCAAGACCTCGTGTCACAAATCCCGGAACAGTTTAATATTTTTGCCAATAAACCGGCGGACCACGAAACCGACCCGGACGTCTGGGCGACATATCACAAACGCTTGGCCAGTCTCGTCAGCTCCATCCGATACGACGTTACCTTCTTTAGATTCGGGCACCGTTTGCCGGGAAGCTGTCGATACCTGCCCAACGACCTGATGACCACGAACTCGATTGGCACGCAATGGCGAGACACCTACATACCCGTTTTAGTCATTAGTGGCGTAAAGCCCGGCCGGGGACAAGTCAGCGTCCAACAGACCCAACCTGCTCCGTAGAGGCCGGTCGCAAACTCAAATAACGGGGGGTGACCGGTGACCACCGCGCAGACGGTCGACGGCCTGATCGCCGCGGCAGCCCGCCTGATCCGGGGCCGCGTAGCGGCCCGGCTATTGGGATGTGTCTGTCGGGGATCACCCCATCTTGGCGTACAGCCTGGCGTAGGCGTCGTGCATGCGTTGCTGGGTGAAGTGCTTGAGCAGGCGCTTGCGGCCGGCCTCGCCCGCGCGGCGGCGCATGTCGGGGTTGTCCAGCAGCGTGATCAGGTTCGCGGCCAGGGCGTGGGGGTCCTGCCGGGGCGAGAGCAGGCCGTTGCGCCCGTGCTCGATGATCTCGCCGTTGCCCCCGACCTCGGTCGCCACGATCGGGACCTGGGCGGCCATGGCTTCGAGGAGCGTGACGCTCACGCCCTCCGACAGCGAACTGAGGATGAACACGTCCGCCGCGGGCAGCAGGCGGTCGACGTCGTCGCGCACGCCCAGGAACAGGCAGTGTTCGGCGACGCCCTGGTCCCAGGCGAACCGCTCCATGGCGGAGCGGTCGTCGCCGTCGCCGATGAGGACCAGGCGGGCGTTGGGGTGCTGGTCGTGCGCGAGCGCGAACGCGTGGATCGAGGTGGCGTGGTCCTTGACGGGGTGGAACCGGGCGACGTGGAAGACCGCGAGCAGGTCGTTGTCGAGGCCGAGCTGGGCGCGGGCGGCGGCGCGCTGCACCGGGTCGGGGTTGAACTGGTCGGGGTCGATGCCGTTGTGGATGACGTCGACGCGGTCGGCGGGCAGGCCCTCGTGGTCGACCAGGGCGCGTTTCACGAACCGGCCGACCGCGGTCGCGTGATCGGTCGGCTTGAACAGCAGCTTATTCGCCCAGACCCGCCGGAGCTTACGCAGGTCGGGGTAATGCCGGCCGTGCTCGGTGAAGAGGACCGGCGGGCGCGCCCCCAGCCCGCGTGAGACGGCGGCGTAGAAGAACGGCGTGTACTGGTGGGCGTGGAGCAGGCCGACCCCGTGCTCGCGCGTCGCCCGGCGGAGCCGGCCGGCGACCCGCAGGTCCACCCCCGGCCGCCGGCCGAGGTCGACCACGTCGAACCCTTCTCCCCGCAGCTGATCGCCCAGCGGCCCCACCTCGTCGAGGCAGAAGAAGACGAACCGGTATCGGTCATCCAGCCGGCGCGACAGGTCCGCCGCGAGCACCTCGGCCCCGGCCCGGGACAGGCGGTGCAGCACGTGCGCGATGGTGGGGCGGTCGGCGTTCATCACTCAGCAACATCGGTTCAGCCGAGGATTTAGGATGAAACCCGGCGGCCGGCGGACGCAGGGGCGCATGGTATTATTAGAATACCTAATAGTTCACACTTTTGACATAAGCGCGGCTAATGCTAACATTGGCCGGGATGGACACGCTGCGCCTGTTCAACGAGATCGCCCGCTGCCACAGCTTCTCGCAAGCCGCCGAGAAGCACGGCATCACCCAGTCCGCCGCCAGCCAGCGGATCGGGCAGCTGGAAAAACGTCTGGGCATCACCCTGATCGACCGCTCCGTGCGGCCCTTGACGTTAACCGATGCCGGCAAAGTGTTTGCGACGGGCTGCGCCGACCTTGTGGACCGCTACGACCGCCTCGAACGCAAGCTCGCGACCCTGATCGACGACCCCGCCGGCGAGGTCCGGGTGGCCGCGATCTATTCCTCGGGGATCGAGCTGCTCAACAAGGTCCGCGAGACGTTCGAGGCCGCCCGGCCCCGGATCGTGGCGGAGATCGATTACCAGCAGCCCGACGAGGTCTATCGCCGGGTGGTGGAGGGCGAGTGCGACCTGGGGCTGGTGTCCTACCCGCAGCGTTGGCGGAAGGTGCACGTGACGCCGCTGCGGGAGGAGCGGATGGCGGTGGTGTGCACCCCCGACCACCCCCTGGCGCAACAGACGGTGGTCGAGGCGTCGGCGCTCGAGGCCTACCCGATGGCGACGTTCGACGTGGACCTGCCCGTCGGCCGGCGGATCCGGCGGTACCTCCGTGAGCAGGGCGTTTCGCCGGTGATCCCGTTTTCGTTTGATAACCTGGATACGATTAAGAGCGCGGTCGCGGTCACCGACCGGTTCGCGATCCCCCCGCTGCGCACGGTCCTGCGGGAGTTCGCCGCCGGGACCCTGTCGGCGGTCGAACTGACCCCGCCGCTGACCCGGCCGATCGGC
>JANQFR010000055.1 GCA_028277745.1 Phycisphaeraceae bacterium | reverse complement strand
CCTCACCGACCACGTGCAGGGGCGGGTCACCGGGACCTGGCTGGGCCGGGAGGCGCCGAAGCTCAAGGCGGTGTACGAGCGGGTCCACGCCCGACTGCCCGATGAGCCGGGGCGGCGCCGGCCGCTGGGCGCCTGGGCGCAGCCGCTGGCGGACATGCTGGCCGCGGTGTATGGCGGCCGGGACCTGCGGCGCCATCGCCCCGGCGACGACGCCCTGCTGCGGAGCCTCGCCGCGATCCGCGAGGTGCTGCTGGCGATGCGCGGGCTGGACGAGGCGTGGAGCCGGACCCTGCCGCTGACCGCAGACGAGGCGATCGGCGTGGTGCTCGATCAACTCGCCGACCAGACGTTGCCCAACGAGCCGGGGCCCGACGCGGTCGAGATCGTCGGCTTCCTGGAACTGCCGCTGGACGATGCGCCGGTCGCGGTGGTCGCGGGCGTCAACGAAGGGTTCATCCCGTCGAGCGTCACCGCCGACCCGTTGCTGCCCGACAGCCTGCGGCGGACGCTGGGGCTGACCGACAACCGCCGGCGCCTGGCGCGCGACGTGTACGCGGTGACGCTCGTGCTCCACACCCGGCCGGACACGGTGTTCATCGCCGGGCGGCGCAACGCCGCGGGCGACCCGCTCACGCCCAGCCGCGTGCTGCTGCGCGGCGAGCCGGGCGAGGTCGCCCGACGGCTCAAAGATTTCTACGACGAGTCGCCCACGCCGTCGGCGCCGCCGCTGCTCGAGCCGGGCGGCGACCCGGCGGGCGGGCTCGTCATCACCCCGCCGCGCGTGTACGGTCCCCCGCCGGACCGGCTATCAGTCACCGCGTTCCGCGATTACCTGGCGTGCCCGTATCGCTTTTACCTCAAGCATGTCCTGAAGCTCGAGCCGCTGGACGACCGCGCGGTCGAGATGGGGCCGCGGCAGTTCGGCACGGTCGCCCACCGGGTGCTGCACGCGCTGGGGCGCAGCGACGTGACGATGAGCGCCGACCCCGCGCCGATCGCGGCATTCCTGCACGACTGCCTGGAGGCTGAAGTGCGCGCGACCTTCGGCAAGCGGCCGACCGCCGCGGTCGTGCTCCAGGCCGGCCAGCTCCACGAACGGCTCGACGCGCTGGCGCGCTGGCAGGCCGAGGCGGCGCGCGGGGGGTGGCGCGTCATGCCCGACCATCTCGAACAGATGCGCGAAGCCGTGATCGAGGTCGACGGCGCACCCTTCACCCTGCGCGGGCAGATCGACCGGATCGACGAACACCCCGACCTCGGCCACCGCGTGATCGACTACAAGACCTCCGACGCCGGCGATGAGCCGGCCGCGGCGCACCGCGGGAAGGACGGGCGGTGGCTCGACCTGCAGCTGCCGCTGTACGACACGCTCGCGCGTCACGCGGGGATTGAAGGGGCGATCGAACTGGGCTATGTGCTGCTGCCGCGGGACCTGGGGCGGGTCGGGTTCGCGGCGGCGGGCTGGGACGCATCGTTCGTGGCCGAGGCGAACGCGGAGGCGGAGCGGATCATCCGCGCGATCCGGGCGGGGGCGTTCTGGCCGCCGAGCCCGCCGCCGCGGTTCGACGACGGGCTGGGCGGGCTGTGCTACGACAAGGCGATGGATCGACAGGCGGTGCGGCGGGGGACGGAGGGGGCGGGCGATGAGTGAGGCCACGCAGCATCGGGTGATCCGCGCCTCGGCGGGCGCGGGCAAGACGCACGCCTTGAGCAGCCGCTACCTCGCATTGCTGCGCCGAGGCGCGCAGCCGGGCGGGGTGCTGGCGACGACGTTCACGCGTAAGGCGTCGGCCGAGATCCTCGGACGGGTCCTGATGCGCCTGGCGGACGCGGCGAGCGATGCGCGGGCCGCCGCGGAACTCGGCCGGGAGCTCAACGACGCCGGCTTCGGCCTGCCCGACGCGCGGCGGCTGCTGGACGTGATGACCCGGTCGATGCACCGGGTAAGCGTGTCCACGATCGACAGCTTCTTCAACCAGATGGCAATGGCGTACCGCTACGAGCTGGGTCTGCCGGCGGCGCCGCGGCTGATCGACGACGCGGGGCCGGTCGCCCAGCAGCTCCGCCGGCGGGCGATCGACGCGATGCTCGCCGACGACGACCCGCAGGTGCTCGCGGCCATGCTCCGCCGGCTGCACCACGACCAGGAGAAGCGGCGGATCAGCGCGACGCTGGACGAGCTGTTCGTATCGCTCTACGACGTGTACCGCGAGACCGACGCCGCGGCGTGGCATCGGCTCGAAGAGCAGGAGACGCTGGACGAAGCGGCGCTGGCGGAGGCGGTCGACGCGCTGCGCCGCGCCGGCGACGCCCTGCCGTCGGACAAGCGCTGGGTCAAGGCGTGGCGCGCCAACCTCGCGGCGACCACGGCCCAGGACTGGAAGGCGTTCCTCTCCGGCGGGCTGTCACCGCGGACCCTGGACGACGAGCCGACGTATCACGGCAAGCCTTTCCCGGGGCCGGTGCTCGACGCCTACCGCCCGCTGGTCGAGCACGCGATGCGGTCCGTGGTCAACCTGGTCGCGCGGCAGACCCACGCGACCTATGACCTGCTCGCGCGGTTCGACGCGCACTACACCCGGCTGCGGCGCGAGCAGGGGGTGCTGCTGTTCAGCGACCTGCCGCGTCTGCTGATGGAGCAGGCCGAGCGGGAGCTGGGGCTGGACGAGCTGTACTTCCGGCTGGATGCGCAGGTGCAGCACCTGCTGCTGGACGAGTTTCAGGACACGAGCCCGACGCAGTGGCGGATCCTCCGGCCGTTTGCGCTGGAGGTCACGTCCCACGCGGAGGCGGAGGGGGACGGGCCGGCGCGCACGTTCTTCTGCGTGGGCGATGTGAAGCAATCGATCTACGGCTGGCGCGGGGGGTGCGCCGAGGTGTTCGACCGCGTGGTGAGCGATCTGCACCTGCCGGCGTCGTGCGTGAGCACGACCAGCGTCAGCTACCGTTCTTCCCAGGTGGTGCTGGACGTGGTGAACCGGGTGTTCGACGGGATCGCCCGGGCGCCGGCGCTGGCGGAGGTCGCCGACCACGCGGCGGCGTGGGGGCGGGGTTACGAGCCGCACAAGGCGCATCACGCGCAACGCCGCGGTTACGTGGAGTTGGCCGCGTCGCCGACGCCGCCGGAGGAGACGGACGCGGACGACGAGGCGCCATCGTCGCACCTGCTGTGGTCGGCGGAGCGGATCACGGACCTGGCGCATCAGCACCCGTCGCGCACGATCGGCGTGCTGGTGCGCACGAACCGGGCGGCGGCGCGGCTGCTGCCGATGCTGCGTTGGATGGGCGTGCAGGCCTCGGGCGAGGGCGGCGCCGCGCTCGACGATGAGCCGGCGGTCGAGCTGGTGCTGTCGGCGATGACGATGGCGGACCACCCGGGGAACACGGCCGCGGTCCAGCACGTGCTCGACTCGCCGCTGGCTGAAGTGCTGGTCTTGGCGAGCCGCGACGCCCGGGCGGCGGACGGCGCCGCGCGGGGCATCCGACGGGCGTTGATCGACGAGGGATACGCCGCGGTGATCGGCCGGTGGGCCCGCACGCTCGCGCCGCGTTGCAACCGCCGCGGGGTCGAGCGGCTGACCCAGTTGATCGAGATGGCCGAGGCGTACGACCCGGCGGTCACCCTGCGGTGCCGTGACTTTGTCGACCACGTGCGCACGACGCGGGTCGAAGACCCGACCCCCGCCCGGGTGCGGGTGATGACGGTGCACAAAGCCAAGGGGCTGCAGTTCGACGTGGTGGTGCTGTGTGAGCTGGGGGGCCTGATCGGCACGGTGAAGGGGCTGACGTGGAGCTGGCGCGACGACCCGACGGCGCCGCCGGCCGCGGTGTTCCGCAGCGGCGAGGCGCAGCTGCGCCACACGCTGGCGCGGCATTCGGACTATGTCGAAGCCGCGTACGATCAGGAAAAACGGCGGCGGGTGAGCGATGACCTGTCGGCGCTGTACGTCGCGATGACGCGGGCGCGGCACGCCCTGCACCTGTTCGTCGAGCCGCTGCGCCGGACCCGGAGCGGCAAGCTCAGCAGCGTCGGGCTGACCAACGCGTCGGCGGCGTCGGTGCTGCGCCAGCGGCTGACGGATGTCGACGATCCGCCGATCGAGGGCGAGTTGTTCACCCACGGCGACCCGGCGTGGGACGAGGCGCGGGAAGCTGAAGCACCGGCGCCACCGGCGTTGGCGCCGGTGAGGCTGGCGTTGGATCGGGACGCGGCGACACGGTCGTGGGCGGTGGTGACGCCGTCGAGCCTTGAAGACGCGGGGCGGGTCGACGCCCGGCGGCTGCTGGACCTCACGACGCACGACGCGATGAGCCGCGGGCGCGACCTGCATGAGCTGATGGAAAAAGTGGCGTACGTCGATGAACTGGACGAGGCCGGGGCGGACCCGCGGCTGCGGGACGTGCTGCGCCGCCCGACGGTGCGCGAGGCGTTGACCCGGCGTGACGCGCGCGAGGAGTTGTGGCGGGAGCGCGCGTTTGCGGTGCGCGACGGCGATCGGCTGATGCGGGGCGTGTTTGACCGGGTGGCGATCGAACGCGACAGCCATGACCGGGCGGTTGCTGCGAGGTTGATCGATTTCAAGACGGACGCGTTCAGCGCGGCCACGGTGGAGCGGTACCGGCCACAGATGGAGGCCTATCGGCGGGCGCTGGGCTTGATGCTGGGGCTCGACGTGTCGGCGGTCGAGGCGGTGTTGCTGTTTGTCGACAGCGACGTCGCGGCGAAGGTGTGAGTCGGAAGCGCCGGAACTCCGCATGCGCATGCGGGGCTTAGGACAAAGCCGCGCTAAAGGTTGGCGCGGAGTTGGGTGGGGGATCGGCCGGCGGCGCGGCGGACCTGGCGGGCGAGGGTGTGGACGGCGGGGTAGCCGGCCTGGCGGGCGACGTCGCGCAGGGACAGGTCGGTCTGGGTGATCAGGTGCAGGGCGCGGTCGAGCCGGGCGCGGTTGAGATACTCATGCGGGGTCTGGCCGGTGCGCTGGCGGAAGACCCGGCAGAGGTGCTCTCGGCTGACGCGGTGCTGGTCGGCGACCTGCTTGATGGACCAGGGGACGTGAGGCTGGCGGACGAGTTGTTCGACGGCGCGCTGCACCGGCGTGAGGCGGGCGTGGCGGCGGTGGTCGGCGTGCTCGAAGAGGCGGATCATGAACAGGTGGACCGCGTGGGCCATGTCGGTGGGGGTCACGGGCTGGTCGGGGTCGGCCATCTGGATGAGCCGCTCGTGCTCGGCGAGGAGGGCGGGATTGGCGCGGGCGTCGATGACGGGGCCGTGCGCCTGCCGGAAGGCGATGGCGTGTTCGGGCAGGCCGGCTCCCTGGAGACAGACCCAGCGGCAAGCGTAGGCGGTCTCGCTGGGCCGAGGCTTGCCGTAGGCTGAATCGTCGCCGTACTGGAAGACCAGAAGGCTGCCGGCGGGCGCGGGATGGTCGCCCCGGGCGTCGCGCAGCACGATCGCCCCCTCCAGGGTGGCCTGGACCACGACCAGCCCCGGCGGCACGCGGGAGGCGTTTTCGTGCCAGTACGGCCGGCCGGCGGGGACGCGATGCTGGCCGAACTGGACGACGCGCCAGAGCGTCTCTCGTTCGGGGAGATGGATTTCGAGCTTCATATCACAAAATGTACGGTTTGTCTCACATCATACGGCTTTCCCCGCCTTTCCAGGAATGATAACATCACATACTTGATAATCACGTAATTTTTTCACCCCAAGGAAATGCTCACCATGTCTCGCCAGACCATCGCCGCCCCGGTCCAGAAGGCCGTCGACGAAGCCAAGAAGGGCCACGACGCCCACACCAAAGCCGCCGACTCGCAGGAGGGCCTGCGGGGCAAGCTGCTGCGCCCGATCAACATCACCTTCCTCGGCGCCGGGTCGGGCTTCTGCCCCAAGCTGTGCCGCGATGTGCTGCTGATCCCCGGCAATGACGTGGGCGAGATCCGGCTGGTCGACATCGACACCGAGCGGCTGTCGACCATGCGCCAGGTGATCCAGAAGCTGATCGACAAGACCGGCAAGACCGGCTGGTCGGTCCGCGCGTCGACCGACCGCCGCGAGGTGCTGCCCGGCACGACCTACGCGGTGTGCTGCGTCGAGGTCAGCGGCGTGGACTGCGTGAAGTGGGACAACGACATCCCGCTCAAGTACGGCGTCGACCAGTGCATCGGCGACACGATCGGCCCGGGCGGGGTGTTCAAGGGCCTACGCACGGTGCCGGTGTTCCTCGACATCCTGCGGGACATGCGCGAGCTGTGCCCCGGCGCGATCATGCTCAACTACACCAACCCGATGAACATGATGTGCCTCGCCGCCGGCCGCGCCGTGCCCGAGGTGCCCGTCGTCGGCCTGTGCCACAGCGTGCAGGGCACCAGCCACCTGCTGGCCAGGTACGCCGACATCCCCTACGAGGAGATGGCGTGGGAGTGCGCGGGCATCAACCACCTCGCGTGGTTCACCCGGCTGGAGCACAAAGGCGAGAGCCTTTACGAGAAGGTGCTCTACGAGAAGTTCGAGCGGGAGGTCGCCGAGGGCATCAAGGAGGCCGAGGCCGGCCTCGCCCGGTTCGACAACGCCGCCGACAGCCACGGCGAAACCGCCGAGAAGCAATACACGCAGGAAGACTTGACCCGCAAGGATATGTGCCTGAACTTCGGCGCGTTCATCACCGAGAGCTCGGGGCACCTCAGCGAATACCTGCCGTACTACCGCAAGTCCGACGAGGGGCGCAAGCTCCTGCGTCTGGCGTATCACGGCGGCTCGCGCTTCTACGCCAGCAACTGGCCGCAGTGGCGTAAGAACGCCGACGCCCAGCGGATGCGTCTGGTGAGCGGGGAGGAAGACATCACGCTCACCCGCTCGTGGGAGTATGCGTCCTGGATCATCGAGGCGATCGAGAAGGACAGCCCCTTCCGCATCCACGGCAACGTGATGAACCACGCCACCGGCCCCGGCGAGGCGGGCAAGCTCATCACCAACCTGCCCGGCGACGGGTGCGTCGAGGTCGCGTGCCTGATCGACCGCAACGGCATCAACCCGACCCGCTACGGCGCCCTGCCGCCGCAGATGGCTCACGTCTGCGCCAGCAACATGGCGGTCTTCGACCTCGCCGCGACCGCCGCGATCGAGCAGAGCAAGGACGCCGCGGTCCACGCCCTGCTGCTCGACCCGCTCTGCTCGGCGGTCTGCACGCCCCGACAGATCAAGCAGATGACCCTCGAGATGTTCGAGGCGGAACAGGACTTCCTGCCGGCGTACCGGTAAGCGGTTTTGAACGACAAGTCAGCGTCATCAGAAGCCCAGGGATTGCGATCCCTGGGCTTCTTCGCGTTCAATGCCCCCCGGCGAGGCTGCGCAGGACGCGCGGGGGGATCAGCCAGCGGAGGACGCCCGTGCCGGGCGGCTCATCGAGGCGGATGGGGGCGTCGACCAGCGCGGCGCCGGCCTTCTTCAATTCGAGGAAGCCGTGCGGCGCCTTGGGCATGCACAGCGTCTCGATCAACTCGCTCATCCACGGCTCGTGGCCGATGAGCATCACCGAAGCCTCGGCGCGGCGGCGGAGCATCGCCAGCACCCGCCGCGGGTCGCCGTCGGCCAGGACGTCGACGGGCTCGGGGGCCATGTCGAAGACCTCCGCCGCGATCGCCGCGGTCTGCAGCGCCCGCGTCTTGGGGCTGGTCAGGATCGCCTGGGGCCGGTCCGTCACCCGCGCCAGGCCGTGAGCGGCGAGCAGCGTCCGGTCCGCGCCGCGCGGCGTCAACGCGCGCGACGCGTCCGAGTCCGCCTCCTCCGGCGGCTCGGCGATCCCGTGTCTGAATAACAGCAGTTGCATCCCGCTACCTCACGAAAAGGCGGGCCGGGGTTAAACCTGGCCGCTCGCTTCGGCGCGCGTCTTAGCGTGGCGCACGATCTCGCCCTCGGCCATGTAGAGCACGTCCTTGGCGACGTTCACCGCGTGGTCGGCGATCCGTTCGAGCTGCCGCGACACGTTGGTCAGGTGCGTCAGTTGCTCGATCTGATGCGGATTCTCACGCATCGCGCCGTTCACCCGCTCGTACATCCCCGAGTGGATCGCGTCGACCTGATCATCCATCGCACGCACCTCGCGCGCCTCGTCCACATCGATGTTCACCATCGCGTTGAGGCTCTTGTGCAGCATCGTCTCGACGATGCGGCTCATCCCCCCCAGATCAAACGGCATGGTCGCGATCTCGCTCTGCTCGCAGAGGTAGAGCGACTGACGGGCGATGCTCTTGGCCAGGTCGCCGATCCGCTCCAGGTCGTTGTTGATCTTCAACACGGCCACCACGAAACGCAGGTCGTGCGCGACCGGTTGATGTAGCGCGAGCGTGTGCAGGCACTCTTCTTCGACATCGACCTCCATGAGGTCGATCTTCTTGTCGCCTTCAATAATCCGGTGGGCCAGCTCGGGGTCGCGGCGTTCGATGGAGTTGATCGACTCGTGCACCGCCTCCTCCACCAGCGTCCCGACGTTGATGAGCTGTTTTTTCAGCTTGTTGACCTGGCGCTGTAAGTGAATCACAAAGAGCGAATCCTTTTTTCAGGGAGATATGGATTACGCCATTGTAGCAGTTCGCGGGAACGCCGCAGGATGGTGAGAACTTACGTCTTGGCTATTTAGCCCCGCCGCTTGCGGCGGGTGAGCGCGGGGCAAGCCCCGCGGCTAAATGGGGCCAAACGACATAGGCCCGGTTGGATCAGGCCTAGGACAGCGTCCGCTTGGCTTCGTTGACGCCGCGCAGGTGGATGCGGAAGGTCGAGCCTGACCCGGCGATGCTGTCCACGCTCACGCGGCCGCCGTGCGCTTCGGCGATGTGCTTAACGATCGACAACCCCAGCCCGGTTCCGCCCAGCGCCCGGCTGCGTGCGCGGTCGGTCCTGTAGAACCGCTCGAAGATACGGGGCAGGTGCTCCGGCTCGATCCCCCGGCCCTGGTCGGTGACCGACAAGACCAACTCCCCGCCCTGTTCCTCGGCGGAGATCCGCACCGCTGTCTCGCTCGGCGAGTATTTGATCGCGTTGTCGATCAGGTTGACCAACGCCTGCTCCAGCAGCATCGGGTTAATCTGGCCGCGCAGGTCCGGGCCGCACTCGACCGAAAAGTTGATCTCCTGCTCTTCGGCCTTGGCCTGACAGGTCTCACACGCCGCGGCCAGCACCGGAGCCACGGGCGTGGGGGCCAGTTCCGCGAGGATCTGGCCCGACTCCTGCTCGATCCGCGCCAGGCTCAGCAGGTCTTCCACGATGGCGTCCAGCCGGTCCGCCTGCCGGGCCACGATCCGCAGGAACGCCTCGGCCGCTTCGGGGTCGTGATCGTCCTCCGCGAGCAGGGTTTCGACCGCGGCCTTGATCGCGCTGACCGGGGTCTTGACCTCGTGCGAAACGTTGGCGACAAAATCCCGGCGCACCGACTCGAGCCGACGCAGTTGGGTGACGTCGTGCAGGACGAGCACCGCGCCCAGGCGGCCGCCGTCTTCGCTGCGCAGGATCGCGCTTTGGGCCTGCAGGTAGCGTTCGCTGACCGTCGGTCCGTCGGTCACGCGCAGCGTCATCTCGGCCTGCAACGACTCGTTCTGGGCGAGCGTGCGGGCCGCGAAACGCTGCAGCGCGGTGTTGCGGACGACCTCCTGGATCGCCCGCCCGATCGCGCGGGACGGATCGATGTTCAGCAGCCGGGCCGCGGCGCCGTTGAGGCTGATGATCCGCTCCTCGGGGTCGATCGCGAGCACGCCCTCGATCATCGACGACAACACCGCGCCCAACTCGTTGCGCTGCTGCACCACCGTCGACAGGCGGTCCTGGAGCTGCCGGGCCATCTGGTTGAGCGTGTCCGCGAGTTCCTGAACCCGCTGCGGGCCGGCGGCGGTGACCCGCAGCGTCAGGTCGCCCTGCGCCAAGCGGTCGGCGGAACGCCGCAGCTCACGCAACGCATGGTTCACGCTGATCACCCGCCAGAGCGCAAGAACCAACAAGGCCCCCAGAAGCGCCACGAGTGTCCAACTCACCGATTGCCCCAGAACGACAGGCCCAATGAAGAAGACGGGAGCAAGGCTTGCCGTAAGCGTCAACTCAGGATTCCTTGAAACGATACCCGACGCCGCGCACGGTCTCGATGTTGTTGCCGCTGGGGCCCAGCTTGCGGCGGAGCGACACGACCTGCACGTCGACCGAGCGGTCGGTCACGGCGGCGAAGCCGTCGTGGATCGACTCGATGATCTGCTGCCGCGTGAACACCCGGCCGGGCTTGGACATCAACAGCGCCAGCAGCTTGAACTCGGTCGCGGTCATGTCGACCCGCTTGCCGCTGGCGATGACCTCGTGACGAGCGGCGTCCAGGCTGATCTCGCCCACGTGCAGGGCGCTGGCCGCCTGACGGTCGCCGCCCTGTTCGCGCCGGCGCAGCACCGCGTTGATCCGCGCCAGCAGCACCCGCGGGCTGAAAGGTTTGGTCACGTAATCGTCCGCGCCCATCTCCAGCCCCTGGACGATGTCGGACTCCTCCCCCTTGGCCGTGAGCATGATCACCGGGATGTCGGAGGTGTGCTCACGGCTCTTGAGCGTGCGGCAGACCTCCAGCCCGTCCATGCCGGGCAGCATCAGGTCCAGCAGCATCAGGTCCGGAGACTCGTTCCGCACCGCTTTGAGCGCCTCCTCGCCGCTGGTCGCGGTGGACACCTCGTACCCCTCCCGCGCGAGGTTGTATCGCAGCAGTTCGAGCAGGTCCTGCTCATCCTCCACCAACAGAATCGCGACATCTTCATTGGCGCGTCGGGCGTTCATGGCTGCTTCGGACCGTCGAAGGGTCTGCGTGTTCATGTGAAAGACCTCCCTGTTAACGGGCGGTAGCGTAATCATCCTGTGTTAGCAGTGCATGAGCAAACCCCGCCTCCTTGCCGAATACCGGCAATAAACCAAACACGCGTGGCCGGGGCGAAAAAAAAGGGCGCCCCGTGCTGGCATACGGGGCGCCCGGTAGAAGCTCCGTCCGAAAACGGACTTTGTTCACATTGAGTTTTTAGAACAGGAACTGGAGCTGGGTGCGGAAGACAACGTTGCCTTCGCCCGAGAAGGTGCCGAAGCCCAAGCCGTCGCTGAAGTCGCTGGCGCCGAACGGGCGGATCCGTTGGTCGCTGTTGCCCGAGATGACGTACACCACATCAGCGGTGAACTTCAGGGCGTGCTTCTCGAAGTAGTAGTTGAAGCCGCCGGTGATGATGTTGATGTTGTCATTGGGGGCGGTTCCGTCCTGATCGAGGAACTCATAGCGCAGGTAGGGCTGCAGCTTGTCGGGGATGACAAAGTAGCCGCCCTGGATCAGGAAGCCCTGGGGGGTGCGGCTGGGGCTGATGTCGCTCAGGTGAGCGCCCATGTAAGCGGCGTTGATGCTGAACGGGCCGGTCTTGAACAGGCCGTCCACGGTCCAGCCGATGTACTCGTTGCCGACGGTGCTGGTCGCCGCGCCGCCGGACTGGTAGCTGAAGGCGCCGCCGACGAACAGGGAGGTCTCGGTGCCTTCCCAGGCGCTGTAGTCCTTGGCGGCCTTCCAGTCGCCGAAGACCTTGGCGTCGACACGGCCGGTCAGGTTCACATCGGCCTCAGCGGGGTTGTTGAAGTCGATGATGTTGGTGTTGGCGCCGGCGAAGAAACCGCCCTGCAGGTGAACGATGTCAAAGCCCTTGTAGATCAGGTTGACGCCGATCGCGCGGTTCTGGGTGAAGAACTCGGTGACCGTCGACCGGTCGACCGCCAGTTGGCGGCTGGAGCTGAGCAGCTCTTCACGCAGGAACGGGATCTTCTGGTTGCCGGCCTTGACGTAGAAGTCGTCCATGAACTCGTACTGAATCCACGCGTCGTCTTCCCAGATGGCGTTGCCGCCGTTGCGGTTGGTGACGAGCACGAACTTGTACTTGAACTTCTTGGTGAAAGCGTGGCCGGAGAGGATGAGCTTCAGACGACGGATCTGGAAGCCGTGGTCGGTGCTGGTGACCTGGCCGTCGGCGGTGCCGTTATCGCCTTGGATGCCGACGATGTAGCGCAGCTGGAACTGGCCGCCGATGTTCAGCTTGAACTTGTCGTCGGCGGACTTGAGGAAGAATTTTTTGCCGTCATGGCCGGCGAGCACGCCGTCTTCCAGCAGCGTGGCGCGGGTGTCGGCGTCGTTGAGCACCTCGCGGATGAGGCCCTTGACCTCTTCGGCGCGGCGTTCGTTGAGCCAGTCTTCGCTTTGCTGCTTGCGGATCTGAGCCATCTCGGCCCGGAGCTGGGCGACCTCGGAACGCAACGAAGCCTCGGAAGAGGACTCCGCGGCGGCGGCTTGGCCGGACAGGCCCAAAGCCATCGCACCTGCGAGCAGGGTCGTCGTGGTGATACGGAACATTCGATCGTCTCCTCGTGACATAGTGTAGTGGATCATGGCGCACATCCCCGGAATTGCCAGCGGCGCGGACGATACGCCCCAAATATGAGCAAAGTGTTAACACTAAGCTAGTTCGATGTAAAGGCCTCATCGTCCAGACATCGGCCGAGACAATAAATTTTTCCCAGCACGCCGAATGGCCCCCTCCGTATAACCAATGCGGGATCGGGGTTTTACCCAAGCCGCATAACATCAAGCAATCCGCGCGAGCCTCATCCCCCGTGGAACGGGTGACCGGCAACCGGCGTCACGGGGTTTGGACCCTGGCCCCCGCCGCGCGTATCGGGAAAGAAGGTATGCTTGACGCAGAATTTCACCGCAAAACCCCAGGGCGTAGCTCAGCTTGGTAGAGCGCGGCGTTTGGGTCGCCGAGGCCGCTGGTTCAAATCCAGTCGCCCTGATTGAAATGGCGGAGGGCCGGGCGGCCGCCATCAAAGCTTGTCACAGCGGGGCCTGACCCGCTTGGCTCATTGGGTCGCCGGCGCGGCCTTGAGCGCGCGGACGAGCCGGACGGTGTCGTCAGCCAGCCTGCCGACCCGCTCGGCGACGGCGGGCGCCAGGCCCGCGGCGTGAAACCCCTCGCCGGTGCTGTAGACGAACCGGGGCACGATCAGGCAACGGAAATCGAGCATCAGGCTGTTGGCCAGCGCCATCACCGACATGAAGCTGCCGTGGCCGCCCGCGGCGCACATGAAGCCCACGATTTTGTCATTCCACGCCTTTCCGGTGAGCTCGATCAGGTTCTTGGCCGCGGCGTTGGCGTAGTAGTTGTAGACCGGGACCGCCATGAGGACGGCGTCGGCGTCGCGGATGAGGCGGGCCAACTCGCCCACCTGCGGGTGGGCGTAGGCGTCCTGGCCGTCGCAGAGCGGCAGGTCGTAGTCCCGCAGGTCCGCCAGTTCGGCCCGGGCCTGGCGGGCGTCGAACTCGGCGACCGCTTCGCGGGCCAGCTCCGCCGAGCGGCTGTCGGGGTTGAGTGAGCAACTGATGACAAGAACCTGCATGGATTTATGATACGTCCGCCGCCGAAGAACGGCGAGAAACGGATTGGCCGACCGGCCCGCGCAGGGGTATATTTGATAGAGAAGGAGCACCCTTATGCCACGCAATCACTGGGCCGTCGCCGTCGTGATCTTGTCTGTCGCCGGCGGATGCGCCGCGCCGGGCGAAGACTCGAACTACAAGGAACTGGAGCGTTCGCCCAACACCCCGCAAGACGAACCAGGGACGCGCGGCACCTACGGGCGGGACGACGCCGCGGCAACGCCCGTGCAGCTGGCCCGGCTCGAAGACCCGGTCACGGAAAACGCGCTCGACGACACCGCCGAGGCCCTCGAAGCCGAGGCCCTCACCGACACGAAAATCGTCGGCCCGTCCACCGACCCGGACGCGGTGACGCCGTCGATGGGCGCCTTCAATCGGGCCAACTGGCCGAAGGTGAAATTCATGCCGGCCGACGGCCGCACGGTGCATAACCCTTCCTACTACGGCGAGGTCCCGCTCGGGGACGATGCGATCAGCGTCATCAGCCCCCCCGACCCGGTCTGGCGGATGCAGGAAGCGTTGTCGGGCGCCAAGCCGGGCAACTGGGACGCCCAGAACCTCGGCCAATTCGCGTGGGACCTGCCGATCGGCTTTGGGCTAACCACGCTGAGCGTGCCGGTGCAGGCGGTGGGCGAGCCGCCCTGGAAACAAGTCACCACCCCGACCTTCACCCGTCCCGCCGCCGAGCAGCGCGGCGTCTGGCCCGAGATCCCCCTGGTCATCGAGACGGTCCGCGAGCTGCCCCCGCCCCCGGCGACCCTGACGCCCGAGGACGCGGAGTAAGCGAGCGCCGACGCCGGCGGTGCTGTCGTTCACACTTCGCCAGACACATTCGGCATTCTCATGCCGTCCAAAAAACTTATGAACCGAATGGCTCAACCAACAGGTGTAGCCGAGAGCGCTGTCGTTCAAAATCGCCAAATCAGGCTAGCCTGCTTTCAGCAAGGTAAAGCAATAGGGTAAATCCGAATTCAATAAAAATGATCAATACAATATAGTATCTCTAGTTCTTATTTTATGTTTCGTCCTTGGCGAATTCTGCTAGCAATCAAAATGGTAGGTCGTCGTGAATTTCTGGGGTTTATCTAATATTAAGCACGGGGCATCGCAGACAAGCGAAGGTGGGCGTCGATGCGCCGGCAACATTTTCCACGAACAGGAACACGGGTGGCGGTTGCTATTCAAACCCCGGAGTGCGGCATATTAACCCCGACCTGCATTCTAAGGTCAAAATGGATTCACGATGCGACACGCTTTTTAAACCAGGCCTCATGACGCATCAAAGCAACGACACCAGCATTACATAGCGACCTTCTGGCAATGAACCCTCACCTCAACTAAAAGGGAATAAAATGAAAAAGCTTTTGATCGTTACGTCTACAGTTGCCTTGACTGCTTTCATTACATTTTTCTTCTTGGCCACCGGCAATACAGCCGATGCGACCTGTAATTCCGACTGCCCATTTGATCCTAATTGCCAAACACAAGCTTGCCCTCCTCTTTCACCAACCGGGTGCGGATGCCGGATAAACCGCCGGCATCAAACTTGGACGTGCGTTGTTCCGGGACCTAAATCTCAATGTACATATAACTCAACATACAAATGCGCCAAACGTCAAGAGTGCATCAGAACTTGGCATCACGTTCAGGCTTGGATCTGCTCGTCCGCGCCCGGCCCGTGTGTCATTGGAACGACCACACAACCTGTAGACATCTACGGCAATGACGTCACTTGCCAATAAAAACACTGAATGATCGTATTCGTCGAGACAGCACGATGAACAATAAAATCTTTGGCAGGCATCTGCTTGATGGCCTGCTTCTCGTCGCGGCAGGAATCCTAACACTTGCTTTAACTATTCCCGTTCAGGCAAAAGATCGCTCCAGCGCAACTGCAGCAACCGAAAACAATCTTCTTATCGAATCCTTAGAAACACTACGGTCATCCAATCTAAAGTACTTTCCCAGCGGAACCGGCAAAGCGGCGTTCTTAACCTCCGGTGATGGCGGGGATCAAACCGTTCTAAAACGGGTTGATTTTGAGTTCGATGGGGACAAGAGCGTCGCACGGTATTCGGATAGTGTAGAACCAAGCGGGAATCGAACGGTCGTGAACGAACCCAACCGCTTGATCGACTATTATCCCGGCGGTGATCGTATTCCCGCATCTGTGACCATCGAAGAGCCGCCGGGCAATACTGATGTAACCGAATTCGGTTCGTGGACGCTTCAATCACTATGGCGTCCTCACGGATTCATTGTGGGCGAGCAGGAGTTTTTTGAAAGTTTAAAAGATTCGCCACACGCCCAGATTGAGCAGGCCGACGGCAAAATCCGCATCCTCATCACAGCGCCGCCCGATCCATCCGGAGAAATTCTAAGCCAGCAAGTACTTTACGAGTTCGATGTTACAAACTCGGGGGCTCTTAGCAAATACGCTATGAAGTCTTCTCGTCAAGTTGAAGGCGTTCCGCATAAATATGAGGAGGAAGTCTCGTGGGAATGGATGAGGCATGAGAGCGGCGCCGTCATACCGACCAAACGAAAATTTACCGTCCAGCGAGTCTTAGGAGGAAAGCCGCAATATGCGCTTTCCGGTGAAGTTACATTTTCAGATTGGGTGCAGCAGCCCGTACCTGCAGAGGCTTTTGAACTAGACGGTCTCGGCATTGCCTTTGGCACTCCAATAGTAGACCATATCCTCGGCATCGAATGGAATTATGGCAATGAAGCGGGCGAAAAAACCCTGAATGCCGGCAAGCCATCGAGAAAACTGCCGGACAGTTTTTTTGAAAATGAACCGCCTGCAGCCTCTGAGTCTAAGCCGACGCAAGCCGACGCAGCCGGACCTTCGAGGCCACCTGTTAACCCGATTGAAGAAATTCCATCAAACGCAACTAAGATGTCACTATGGCTGATGCTTGCTGGGGCCGGCGCTCTTATAGCAGCAGCAATCATAGCATTTTATATTATCTGGGTGAAGAAAAGCTAATGATTCGTCGACCAGTAATTACCGCGTCGGTGATTTTATTCTTTTTTATTACGGCTGCAATAACGGCGGTTAGCGTAATCGCTACGACCAATAGAGCTGAGCCAAGCCCCAAGCTCGAAATACCGCTTGCAACCGTAGATTTCGGTATCGTTGAACCGAACCAAGCATACCCATTTGAGGTTGAAATCCGCAATATCGGCAACGCGCCGCTAACTGTTAATGCTGCTATACCCAGTTGTGGCTGCACAGTTGCATCAATTGATAAATCTATTCTTGAACCCGGGGAAGAAACCCTTTTACACGGAGTATTCGACTCAACTGGTTTTTTACGTCAGGTGCATAAAAACATTACATTAGTGACAGACGACCCACAGACGCCAGCCGCGAAAATATTTCTTAAAAGTTACGTTCGAGCGGGTTTACGAATACATCCAACGAACATTTTCCTTGGTTCGGAAGGTAGCGGCTCGAAACTCACGGGGAGTTTTGAAGTGATATGTGACCCAAGTGAGATGGATCTAAACATCAAATACCAAGCAGATGATCCAAAGATCAAGTTTGATCAGGGAGATTGGGTCCAAGAAAAGGGGATGCTCCGAGCAACGACCCGTATTACGATTGATCCATTAACTGACAGACCCGGACTATATACGAGTACATTCAGCGCCCGCCTCAACGATTCATATATCGTAACCCGAGAAATAAAGTATCAGGTAGACCCACACATAGTGGCGACACCGAAATCCATATCGATGAACTCAGATCAGAGCAGCGCGTCCACTACGATAACTTGGCGCTCTGATTCGAATCGACCTCGCAGATTTAAGACGATCGAGTCACTATATAAGCATTGTGAAATTGAAATCGCTCCCAAGAAAGACGGCTCGGTGGAGTTATCCATAAAAAACCCGAAATTATCGGAAGCAAAACTGGATATCATCAAAGTGACATATGAATGGGAGGGGCGGGATGGGTTAATCCATCAAGACGATATCGCTGTGCCTGTGACGATTCAGGTGAACTAAAAGCTCGGACGGACGAGCGCCTTTCATTCATGTCATACACAATTATGTTCACCCCGCGATCTCGCCGGGGCGGGGGCTGCGCATCAGGACGCGAACGCCGGGCTCGAGGCCGTCGAGGATCTCCACGTACGCCTCGCTCGCCTTGCCGATAGTCACCACCTGGCGGCGGACCTGCCGGCCTGACGGCACGTAGCAGAACCGCTCGTCGCCCTCGGTGAACACCGCCTGGACCGGGACCGCGATCGCGTTGTCGACCCGCCCGACGAGCACCTCGCCGGAGCAGCGCATCCCGGGCTTGAGCGATTCGTCCGCGCCCGCCGGCAGCGCGACACGGACCTTGTATTCCCGCAGTTGGGGGTTGAGCCAGCCGCCGTCCTCGGCCATGATCGCGATGGTGAGGACCTCGCCCCCGAAGGGTTGGGTCGGGCGGGCGTCGATGGTGACGTTCACCTGCTGGCCCTCCTCGACCTGCGGCAGCAGGGCCTCGTGGACGCGCAGGGAGGCAACCATCTGCCGGGTGTCGGGCAGCAGCACGATGGTTTCGTTGAATCGGATCTGTCGGCCGGGGATGATCGGGTCGCGTCGGCGCCAGTGGGGGCCGACCGACGAGGCGTACACGACCAGCCCGTCGCGCGGGGCGACGATCCGGGTGTTTTCGAACTGCGTGTTGAGGTCCTCCAGCTTGCCCTCCCGGATGCTGAGCGTGCGCCGCTTGCTGTCGAGGTCCGCCTGGAGCTTTTCGACCCTGCTGTCGTTCTTGCGGAGGGTCCGCTCGAGCCCGGCCTCGGCCTGTTCGACGTCGGAGTTCTTCTGCTTCGAGTCGCGGTTGTAGGCGAACTCCTCGTACACCTCGATATCGAGCTTGGCGGTCTCCAGGGCGTTTTTGGCCTCGAGCTCTTCGATCACCGAATCGTCCAGCTCATTGCGGCTGATGAACTGCTGCTCGTGGAGCTCCTTGCTGAGCTCGAGGTCCTCGACGGCACGGGTCACGCGGCGTTCGGCTTTTTCGAGCGCCAGGTCGAGCTCCCGCCGCTTCTGCTTCACCTCGCCGTTGAGCCATTTCGCCAGGTCCAGCTTGGCGAGGGCGAGCTTGACCTCGGCGGCCTTGGCGTCGCTCTGGGTCTCGTTGATGGCGATCTCGAACTCCTGCTCGGCCGCGATCTTCGAGGCACGGGCCGTCTCGACGCGCAGGACCTCCTCCTCGATCTTGTCCTGGATCGCGTCGTCCTCGAGCTTGGCGATGAAGTCGCCCTCTTTGACGAACGTGCCCTCTTCCACGATCTCGACGATCGCGACGCGGCCGCCGACCTCGCTTTTGACCTCGACCTGGTCCCGGGCCTCGAGTTCGCCCGACGCCACGACGGTCATGTCGAAGCTGCGGCGCGCGACAAAGAACCACTCCCCGTCGTTGGCCGACGCGGCGTCCGGGGGCGGGGCGTCGGTCGCGTCGGTTGTTGAAAGCTCGACCGCGCCCCACAGCGCGAGCACCACGACGACCACCACCAGGGCGGCGACCGCCCGAAGGCCGATCAAACCGACCGACGCTTTACCGATTCGTTTCATGACTGAGTACATGCAAGACATCCAGACGTTAAATCGTCATATTGTAGCCACCCCCGAGCCGGACGGATCATCCGTCGGCGGGCTCGCGCCCGCCTCCATCGCGGGCCGCGTTCGCGTCGGGCTTGATCAGGCGGGCCGGCGGCTGCCATTCGCCGTCGGCGTTCACCCGCATCTGCCCGGTGTTCAACAGATACTCCAGCACACTGACCCGTAAATCACGCTCGGCCTGGTCGCGGCGGTCCTGGGCGTCGACCAGCGCTTCTTCGGCCTCGATCACGTCACGCGGGCCCAGGGTCCGCTCCCGCAGGGTCACCGCGAACGTGCGGCGCTCCGCGATCCGCACGTTGCGGTCCTGCAACACCAGGTTGATCCGGGCCTGATCGATCCGCCGGATCGACCGGCGGACCTGGAGCGCCACCTGGTTGGCGAACACCGTCGCGTTGCGGCGGGACCGCTCGTATTGGATCATCGCACTGCGGAGGCTGGCCTCTTCAATCTTGCGGTCCAGGGGCAGGCCGAACGTAAACCCGCCCGCGAGTTCGGCCTCGCCGGCCTCGAAGTCGACGCCGTCCACCGCGGTGTTCCCGTCGGTCGGGAGCCGGAAATCCGCGAACAGGTCCAGGTCCGGCAGCAGCCCGTTGCGGGCGTTGGACACCCCGCGCCGGGCGTCGGCGACCCGGTCTTCGATGGTCTGCAGGTCCAGGCGGAAGCGCGACGCGGTCAGCACCGCCGTCGACGAATTCAGCTCGGGCTCGGGAACCTCGACCTCGACCTCCTCGATCACCAGGGGCTGGGTCGTGGGCATGCCGATGCGGATCTTGAACGCGTCGAGCCGCTCCTGGTAGGCGTCCTGGTCGTTGAGCAGGTTACTGCGTTCGGTGAGCACCGAGCCCTGGGACCGCTCGGCCTCGAAGAAGGGCTCGCGGCCGGCCTTGGCCAGCGCTTCGAACCGGTCCGCCAGCCGCTGGAGGTTACGGACCTGTTGCGCGCGGTTGTCGATCTGCTTCTGCCGGACGATCAGGTCGAAATAGTCGATCGCCAGGTCGACCAGGAACTCGCGGCGAAACCGCTCGAAATCGCGCACGGCGTAAACCAGGTCGCGTTCGGCCTGGATGAGGTCTTCGCGCGCGACCTGGCCGGCGCCGCGGAGCAGGGGCAGGTCGATCGACGCGGTGATGGCGATCGACTGGGTGTTGCGCGGATCATCCTCGTTGATCGCGGCGCGTCGGAGGAGGTTGACGTATTCGACGAGGGCGC
>JANQFR010000046.1 GCA_028277745.1 Phycisphaeraceae bacterium | reverse complement strand
ACGCCGATCTTCTCGCGGATCTGGTTGATGAAGATCACGGTGCACTTGGAGCGGTTGATGGCGCCGGTGAGCTTGCGGAGGGCCTGGGACATCAGCCGGGCCTGGAGGCCGACGTGCGAATCGCCCATCTCGCCCTCGATCTCGGCCCGGGGGATCAGGGCGGCAACGGAGTCGACGACGATCAACTCGACCGCGTTGGAGCGGACCAGCAGCTCACAGATCTCGAGGGCCTGCTCGCCGGTGTCGGGCTGGGAGACGAGCAGGTCTTCGAGGTTGACGCCCAGGCGGCGGGCCCAGGAAGGGTCGAGGGCGTGCTCGGCGTCAATGAAGGCGGCGACGCCGCCTTTCTTCTGGCAGGAAGCGATGCAGTGGAGGGTGAGGGTGGTTTTGCCGGACGACTCGGGGCCGAAGACCTCGACGACGCGTCCGGACGGCACGCCCCGGCCGCCCAGGGCCAGGTCGAGCGAGATCGAGCCGGTGGAGATGCCGGGGGGGATGTTGGTGGGGTCGTCGTCGAGCCGCATGATGGAGCCTTTGCCGAAGGCGCGCTCGATCTGGGAGACGGCGGCGTCGAGGGCGCGGGTGCGGCCGGCTTCATTGGGGGCGTCGGTGCTGGCGGCTTTTTTGGCCATGGAGAGTCCTCGTTTGGAGCTGCCGTTGCGTTTCGCGGCGGCGGGCGGGGTCGATTCAAGCGTGGCGGTCACCATAGCGGGGCTCCTTGCAAGCGTCAATGTTTGGTTTTTGATGGGACAAGCCCACTATACCTCTTGTTCGGTAAGTGTCAAGGCTTAGCGTGAATAAATTTTAGAAATTTGTTGGGGTTTCCTCGCCGCTATCCGGCGGCCGCCCCGACTGGCCGGCGGAGGCGGAAGAACAGGACGACCCCGCCGACCCAGATCAGAAACCCAGCCGCGACCCCGATGTAGAACGTGCCCCACCAAGGCGCCTGATAATGATAGTACTGGTCTGCCGTGGCGTCGTGGGTGAAATGGGTGAAGCCGGCCGTGGGCGGGCCGACGGTTGGGGTGTTGGCGAGTATGGCGAGCAATTCGTCGGCCTCGGCGTCGACGGTCGGGAGGGCGGGGTCGGCGCCGACCTGTTGAAGCAGCGTCAACAGGCGTGCCTTGTCGAGAGTCATAGCGCTGCTCGGCGGTGGGTCGGCTCGGCTGAGACGTTCGAAAAACAGGTCGTATTCGATGATGCCGAAGTTGGCGTCTTCGAGCATGGCGACGAGATCGACCTCGGTGTAAATCTCGCCGCGGTTTTGATTCGCCGTCAGGGGATAGATGCTGAGGGTGGCGACTTCGAACCGGTCCTCGTCGAAGGGGGCGCCCTCAAAATAGATACTTACTTCAAAGTATTGGCCGGACTTGGGCTTGAGAGAAAGATCGAAGTCGATGAACTGTTCCTGGGGCCCGACAAGCATGAGCAGGGTGGAGCCGATGCAGACCGGGACGGGCAGGGTCATCGACCAGAGCAGGAGAAACAGCAGCGGGTTGACCCGGCCTTTCTGCCGGGGGCCGATGATGCCGGCTTCGCGCAGGTCGGCGCCGCATTCGGGGCACGCCAACGTCGAGACGCCCCGGACGACGTAGCCGCAGGCGCCGCAGGTGGGGAGGCTGCCGGGCCGGCCCGCGCATCCCAGGAAGACGAAGGCCCACAGGATCAACAGCCCCAGGCCCGTCCCGAGCATCAAGGCGATGGAGCCGATCAGGATGGGAAAACTGTAGTCCCAGTACATCATGCAGGCATCGTCCGGGTTGGTGCGCTGAACGTCAACCAGGCGCGGGTTCCCGTGCCGGCCGGCGGAGGCGGAAGAACAGGACGACCCCGCCGACCCAGAGCAGGATCCAGAGCCCCAGCATGATGAAGAACGTGCCCCACCAGGGCGTGTCGTAGCTGGAGCTGTGCTGCTGGACATTGGTGAAGTGCTGAACGCCGGCGGCGGCGGGCAGGCCGCCGGCGTGGGCGGCTTGGAGAATCTGCACGAGTTCGTCGGCTTCGACGTCGACCTGCGGGTCGTTGGGCGCGGCGCCGGCCTGCTGCAGGAAGCTCAGCATCTCCTGCTTGTCCAGAAGCACGCCCCGGACGGACATATTGCCGCCTAAAGACCCCCACAGGAAACCGGCCCAACTCCCCGCGATGTGGTGGTTGAGATCATGCTGCATGGTCTGCAGATCGACCATGGTCCAGACCGCGCCTTGGGGGCCGCCGTTGATCATGAGGCTGGCGGTGTCCAGTTGAGCGGGGCCCGCCATGCTCTCACAGTAGATATCGATCTGCTGATATTGCCCGGACTGGGGCGTCATGGAAATCGTGCTGTTGTGACGCGAGACCTGCGGCCCGTTCAACATGGCGACCACCGAGCTGATGCAGGCGGGCACCGGCAGGAAGACGGTCCAGAGCAGGAGGAAGAGGACGGGGTTGACCCGGCCCTTTTGCCTGGGGCTGACGATGCCGACGTCGCGGAGGTCGGCGCCGCACTCGGGGCAGTCGAAGGTGGAGACGCCCTTGATCGCGTAGCCGCAGGCGCCGCAGGTGGACAGCCCGCCGGCCTTGCCCCGTCGGCCGCGGAAGACGAAGACCCAGAGGATGATCAGCCCGCCGACCGACCCGACCAGCAGGGCGAGGGGGATGATGAGGAAGACGAACTCGAGGCCCCCATACGGCATCCGGGCATGATCCGGCGCGGCGTGGCCGGCGTCAATGGGCGCCGGCGGGTTTTCACCATGATGGGGGACGCCTTCCCGCCAGAGCTCATCAACGGTTGGTTTCAGGTTGGATCATTTAGCCTCGCCGCTTGCGGCGGGTGAACGCGGGGCAAGCCCCGCGGCTAAATGTTCACAGAGTGTTGCGGCTTCGATTGATCTGCTCTAGGCAGCGGTCGCCGCGGCAGGGCGGCGCAGTTGGATGTAAAGGGCGGCGCCGATGATCCAAATGAGACCCCCCACCGCTAATCCAATGAAAAACGTACCCCGCCATGCGGCGCTATGACTGTGGCTATAGCTGGTGGTGACAAGGTTTTCGAAATGTTCAAAGTCCGCATCATATTGAATCGTTAGCGCGGGATTGGCGAACAGATCAAATAATTCATCCACTTCGGTGTTGACGGCCGGATCATTCGGTTTGGCGCCAACTTGCTCAAGGAAAGATAAGAGGCGGGCTTTATCGAAAGCGGCGGCTGTATGCAACGGAGAAGCCGCGCGATAGAAGCTGTCGTAGAGTGAATCGTACTGGATGATGTTGTAGCTCGAATCTTCAAGCATGGCGACAAGATCGATCTCGGTGTAAATCCCAAGAATTCTGTCGGCGTTGAGATTGCTGTGGATACTGAGGTTGGCAGCTTCGAACCGGTTCGAGGCTGCATTCGCAACCTGAAATTCGATAGAGATTTCGTATTGATTGGATTGGGGGATGAGAAAGAACGTGAGGGTTTTGAAATGAATCTGGGGTCCGGCATACATGAGTAAAACTGATCCAACACAAGCGGCCACGGGCATTAAGGTCATCCAGATCAGAAAGAAGATGAGCGGGTTGACCCGGCCTTTCTGCCTGGGGCCGATGATGCCGGCCTTGCGGAGGTCGGCGCCGCACTCGGGGCAGTGGAGGGAGGCGATGCCTTTGAGGCCATGGCCGCAGGCGCCGCAGGTGGAGAGGCTCCCGGGTCGGCCGCGGCACCCGTGGAAGACGAAGGCCCACAGGACGATCAAGCCGCCGCTCGAGCCTGCCAGCATGGCGAGCAGGACGGCGAAGTCTGCGAAATCAAGATACTCAAGAGGCATTGGCACATCATCCGGCTCGGCGCGGGCGGCGTCAATGGAACGCGGCGGCGCGGTCAGCAACAGCCCGGCCCTACGGGCCGGCGCTGAACGGCGGGTCAACTCGATGCGCTGGTGTAGTAGCGCAGCGCGAAGCGCCAGAACAGCCGGGCGGCGATCAGCATGACGACGGCCACGCCCAGCGACCCGACGATCCACACGGCGCTGCCGGACATGCCGAGCATCGTCTGGGCCGGCACGGTCGTCATGAACGCGACCGGCAGCACGAAGGTGAAGAACACCCGGTACGGCAGCGGGTAGGCGGGGATGGGGTAGCGGCCGGCCTCGAGCAGGGCCGCCATGGCGTAGGTGATGTTGTTCATCTTGATGAACCAGACGGTGAGGGTGCTGAGCATGTAGCCCAGGGCGTAGAGGATGGCCACGCCGAGCACGATCATCGGCAGGCCCAGCGCGTAGTCGCCGGCGTCCAGCGGCGGGCGGGTCCGCATGCCAGCGTAGATGAGCATCGCCACCCCGAGCACGAGGTTGGGCAGGCCCCAGATGCTGATCTTGTACACGCTGAGCCAGAACTGGCTGTCGATCGGCTTAAGCAGCACGAAGTCCAGCGTCCCCTCCCGCACCAGCTCGGTGATGCGGGTGCGGTTGGGCGCGAGGAACGTCTGCTGAAAGCCGTCGAGGATGGTGTAGATCGCCACCACCATCAGCGCCTGCGGCCAGGTCCACCCGCCCATCTGGTAGTCGTGCTGGAACAGCACCGCCAGGGTCAGCACCGCCCCGCCCAGCATCATCGCGCTGGTGACGAAGGTCAGCACGAAGTTCGAGCGGTACTCCATCTCCGCCGCGATCGACGCGGACCAGAAGAGGCGGGTGATTCTGAGGTGGCGGGTCATGCGGGTTCTCAATCCATTTCCACTACTTTCACCCGTTAGCCCCGGGCTCCGCCCGGGGTCTGTGGGATCCCCCGGCGGAGCCGGGGGCTAACGTCACGCCCCCATCGCCGAGTAGTGTTTCAACCCCGCCCGCCACAGCAGGCGGTTGACGATCCACAGCACGATCACCCACACCGCGATGACGGCAAAGCCTTTGACGTACGGGGCCTCGCCGTCGGCCAGGATCGTGGCCGGGAACCAGACCATATACGGGAACGGCGTCCACATCACCACGTCGAACGCCCACGGCGGTAGCTCCTCCAGCGGGATGACGATGCCCGAGAGGAACAGGTACGGCAGAAAGATCAGGTTGTGGCTGGCGGCGACGCGCTCGAACCAGAACGCGCCCATCGCGAAGCTGTACTGCATCAGGAACCGCAGCACAAACGCGCAGTAGCAGCCGACCACGGCCAGCACCACCTGCCAAAGCGACGGGGTCCACCAGCCCGGCGTCTGCGCGTCGCCCCACAGGGCGGCGGGGTAGAGCGAGAAGCACAAAGCCGTCAGCACCAGCACGATCGGCAGGCGCGAGAGCTGCTCGCCCACGTGCATCAGCACGAACCGCCACGCCGGGTCGATCGGCTGCAGCAGCAGCGGCGACAGCCTCCCGCTCACCACCTGCCACTCGAAGTCGTGGATCACCCAAACGACCGAGAGCTGGCGGATGAGGAACACCGCGATGAAGTAGCGGGCCATCTGGGTGGCGTCGAGCTTGAAGTCTCCGCTGGCGCCGGCCTGCACCCACACGCCCATCATGATCAGCGGCAGCGAAGTGGAGACCGCCCACAGCACGATCTCGGCGCGGTACTCGACCATGAGCGCGTAGTACACGCCGGTCATCGCGCGGAGCTTGCGGACCGCCGACGTCATGCCGCGCCCTCCGCGAACAGCTTGCCGATCACGTCTTCGATCGGCGGGTCGGCCACGGTCAGGTCGGCGACCTGCTGCTCGTTGAACAGGCGGGCGATGCGCTGGGTCAGGTCGTCGCGGCGGACGAGCAGTCGGGCGACCCGGCCGTCGAGCGACTCGACTTCGCCGTAGGGCCGCAGGGCCGATTCGGTCACGTCGCTGTCGAACTCGACCTTGACCTCGCGGAACGGGGCGAAGCGTTGGATGATGCCGTCGAGCGAGCCGTCGTACATCAGCGCGCCCTGGTGGATGAGGATCACCCGGTCGCACAGGGCGGTGATGTCGGCCATGTAGTGGCTGGTGAGGAGGATGGCGGCGCCCTGCTTCTGGTTGTATTCGCAGAGGAAGCGGCGGACCGCGGTCTGGGCGTTGACGTCAAGGCCGAGCGTGGGCTCGTCGAGGAACAGCACCTTGGGGTGGTGGAGCAGGGCGGCGACGAGTTCGCACTTCATGCGTTCGCCCAGCGAGAGCTTACGCACGGGGCGGGTCAGCTCGTCGTCCAGATCGAGCAGGCCGGCGAGCTCGTCGATGCGCGCCTTGGCGTCGCGGTCCGGCACGTCGTAGACCGCGGCGTTGATCCGCAGCGAATCCATCGCGGGCAGGTCCCAGATGAGCTGCTGCTTCTGGCCCATGACGAGGGTGATGCGTCGGAGGAAGTCGCGGTCGCGGCCGAACGGCGTGTGACCGAGCACGTCGCATCGTCCGGCCGAGGGATGGATCAGGCCGGTGAGCATCTTGAGGGTGGTGGTTTTGCCTGCGCCGTTGGGGCCGAGGAAGCCGACGATCTCGCCGGGCTCGATGGTGAAGGAGATATCCTTGACCGCTTCGACATCTTTGTAGCGTCGCCGGACGAAGTGGCGCAGCGTGCCCCCCAGCCCGGGGGGCTTGTTGGCGACCCGGTAGGTCTTGCCGAGTTGGTCGCAGACGACGACGGGCATGGCCGAAGAATTCTACCGTTTGCGGTGTGGCGTCTATCTGACCTTAGCCGGCGGGCTACGCCCGCCTGGGCCAGGGCCGCGTAGCGGCCCGGCTACCCCTTCCTGCTAATCCGTGCGCACCGGCGTCGGCCAGCCGATGAACTGGTCCTTGAGCTTCTTGACGCGGACCTGCCAGACGGGATCGGGGTTGGACGGGTCGGTTTCGACCTCCCAGCGGATGTAGCCGTAGACGGGGTCGTCGGGCCAGGGCGCGTACGCCTGCACGCCGTCGCCGGTGGGGTTGGGCAGGGGCGCGAGGGGCGTGAGGCCGTGTCGCAGGAGCACGGCCCGGGAGCCGTCGATGACAAGTTCTTCGGTCAGCTCGTCGTCGGGGTGCATGGGCAGGCGGTGCTGCGGCTGGCGGGAGACGGTCGCGAGCAGGACGAGCACCAACATGGCGATGGCCATGAGGGTGATGAAGATGCGGGATCGGGCGCGGGTCATGCCAAAAGCTTAAGGCATGCCGAGGGTGTGGTCATCATGCAGGATCAACTCCGACTCGGCGCCGGCCTGGTTGAGCATGGCGAGGAACTCGGTGGGGGTCTGGATTTCCATGGCCTGCCGGCGGACGGCGGCGCGGTTGAACGTGGTGGCGAAGAGCGAGAGCAACTCGATCTGAGTGTCGGGCTGGTCGGAGGGGGTCAGCAGCAGGGCGATGAGCCGGGCGGGCTCGCCGTCGGCGGCGTCGAAGTCGATGCCGGTGCGGTTGCGGGCGATGACCAGGCAGGGCCGGGGCAGGTCGTCGAGCCGGGCGTGGGGCACCGCCAGGCCGTGGGGCAGGCCGGTGTGCATGATCCGCTCACGCTGGAGCACAGCTTCGTAGATCGCGTTGCCTTCGAGGCCGGTGATCTCGGCGGCGCGGCGGGACAATTCGCCGATGCTCTGGTTGATGTCGCGCGCCTTGGGCTCGGTGATGACGTGCTTGTCGGTGAGGAAGCTCAGCAGCGTGCGTTTCTGCTTGCGCTGCAGGATCCGCTGCATCGCGGGCCCCGAGAGCATGGAGGTGCCCAGGGCCATGATGACGATGGCGACCATAAGTTCGTCGCTGATGAGGCCCGCGTCGCGCGCCAGCTGGCCGAGGATGATGCCGACCGCGCCCTGGGCGGCCATGCCGAAGCCGGTGGCGAACGATTCGCGGTAGGACATCCGCGAGACCCGGGCGCCGAGGAACGAGCCGGCGACCTTGCCGAACAGCGCGATCGAGCCGACGATGGCGACGGCGGTGAGGTCGAACTTGTCGATGAAGTTGATCCGCAGCCCGATGCTGGCGAAGAACACCGGGGCGAAGATGTTCATGACGAACTGGTGGATGGTGTCGCGGGTGCGTTCCTTGAGGTGGTGCGAGTCGCCGATGGCGACGCCGGCGATGAACGCGCCGAAGATCGAGTGGATGCCCAGGTACTCGGTGAACGCGGCGCAGAGCAGGGCGATGACGAAGACGAACGCCATGGTGCCGCCCGGCCAGGACCAGTGGGCCTGGACGTAGGGCAGCGCCCGGTGGCAGAGCCAGCGTCCGACGGTGAGCATCAGCACCAGGAACGCGATGGTGAGCACGATCGTCGTAACCACCTGCCCGCCGCCGTTGGATGCGGCCGCCTCGGCGACGCCCGGGGCGACGGGCAGCAGCGCCAGCACCACCGCGAACCCGATCCAGCCGACCAGGTCGTTGAGCATCGCCGAGCTGATGATCAGCATGCCCATGTCGGACTTGGCCAGGTTCAGGTCGAGCAGGATCTTGGCGATCACCGGCAGGGCGGTGATGGACAGGGCGATGCCGACGAACACGGCGAACGCGATGGGCGCGTTGGCGCCGCGGGGCCCGGCGCCGAGCAGGCCCGGATACCCGTAGGCGATGATGAAGCCGACCGCGAAGGGCAGGGCGATGCCGCCGATGCTGACGCTGATCGCCGCCAGCCCCTGGCGCCAGACGGTGGACAGGTCGACCTCGAGCCCGACGACGAACAGCAACAGGGTCGCCGAGAGCAGGACGAAGCCGTCGAGGGCGACGGTCGTGTCGCCCTCGGGCGGGAAGACCCAGGTGAACATCTCCACGGGCAGGAACGCTCCCAGCAGCGTCGGGCCCAGGACGATCCCGGCGAGGATCTCGCCCAGCACCGCGGGCATGTGCCACCGCCGGGCCAGCTCGCCCAGGACGCGCGCCAACCCGAGGAGAACCGCGATGTCCAGCAGCAGGACGGTGACTTCAGAAGGTTTGAGAGACTCGGCCGCGATGGCGTACATGTGCGGGAAGTTTAACCGTAATGAAGGGCGGCGTGCAGCCCCGGCCGGTCAGTGCGCCGCCTTGGTCGTGTGGACCGTCAGCGCGGCTTTGAACTCGGTGAACGTGCCGGCCCAGCGCGCCGCGTCACGGGCCTGTTCGTCCGCGAAGGCGCGGGCGACCATGTCCAGCAGCTCGATCTGATCGGTCTGGGACTCGGCGGAGCTGATCAGCAGGCAGATGATGTGGGCCGGCTCGCCGTCGCGGGAGTTGAAGTCGACCCCGTGCTCGCTGACGCCGATTACGACGGTCGGTTTTTTCAGCCCGGGCACCGCGGCGTGCGGCACCGCCAGGCCGTGCTCCAGGCCGGTCGGCACGATCCGCTCGCGGCGGAGCACGCTCTTGGTCAGCTCGTCGGCGTCGTGGCCGATCGCCGCCGCCGCCAGCGGCGTCAGCTCGCGGATCGCCTCTGTGGCCGTCGACGCGCTGAGGCGGGGGATGTACCGCTTGTCGGCGATCACGTCGGCCAGGTTGCGCCGCTGCTTCTGACCCAGCAGCCACTGCATCACCGGCCCGGGGAACAGGCTCGTCACCAACGCCATGATCACGATCGCCACGAACATCGGCTCGGTGATCAGCTCGGCCTCCAGGGCCAGCTGGCCCAGGATGATCTCCATCGCGCCCCGCGCGCACATGCCGAACCCGGTCGCCCACGATTCACGCGGCCCCATCCCCACCAGCTTCGCCCCCAGGTAGCAGCCGAACAGCTTGCCGATGATCGCGATCGTCAGCACGCCCACGACCAGGAACAGGTCGAACTCCGCCACGAAGTTCACCCGCAGCGCGATGCTGGCGAAAAACACCGGCGCGAAGATGTTGGTGATGAACTGTTCGATCGTGTCGCGGGTCCGCTCCTTGAGGTGCGCGCTGTCGCCGATCACCACCCCCGCGATGAAGGCTCCGAAGATCGAGTGGATCCCGATCCACTCGGTCAGCGCCGCCGCGAACAGCGCGATCACCAGCACGAACGCGATCGTGCCCCCCGGCCAAGCCGTGTTGGCCTGCACATACGGCAGACTCCGGTGCACCAGCACCCGGCCGATGGTCAGCATGCCGCCCACGAATCCCAGCGTCAGCACGATCGTCCACACCACGCTCCCCGCGCCCGGCCCCACCACCGCCTCCGTCGGGTCGCTGACGCTGATCATCGCCAGCACGATCGCGAACCCGATCCAGCCGATCAGGTCGTTGACCATCGCCGAGCTCATCACCAGCATGCCCAGGTCGGACTTGAGCATGTTCAGGTCCATCAGGATCTTGGCGATCACCGGCAGCGCGGTGATCGACATCGCGATGCCGACGAACAGCGCAAACGCCAACGCGTCCGCGTCGGCCCCCATCCCCGCCGCCTCGGGCCCCACCGTGAGCCCGGCCGCGTAGCAGGCGCCAAAGCCCAGGGCGAACGGGATGACCATCCCCGCGATGCTCACCGACGCCGCCGCCTTACCCTGCCGCCACACGCTCGACAGGTCGACCTCCAGGCCCGCGACCAGCAGCAGGAACGCCACACACAGGACCAGGAACATGTCGAACGCGACGCGGACGTTGCTGTAGACGACCGCGCCGTCTGCGCCGTTGGCGGAAGATGCGGGGTCTGCGTAGGACGGGAAAAGAAAGCCGTACAGCTCCGGGCTGAAGTACGCCAGCACCGTCTGGCCCAGGACCACGCCCGCCAGGATCTCGCCCAGCACCGTGGGTTGCCCCAGTTTCCGTGCGATTTCCCCGAATAGTCGGGCCATGCCCAGCAGCACGCCAAACGAGAGCAGAAAAACCGTGATCTCGGTGGCGGACACCGCTCCAGCGGCCAGGATGAACATCAACGCGGTTCCCTTGCGGTCTACATGAGTGGAGCCAGGCGCTCTACGCGCAGACTTTATCAACCCTTGGAGGCTTTGGCCATGCAAGCCCCTCCCGCGACGGCCCTTGACGGGGGCTTTTTCCGGCCTCAGATTGGGCAACCGCGATTCATGAGGTAAACTTGTGGTGTGAGAGACGATCGGTCCAGCCGGTCGGTGGCCGCCGTGGAGGGGCGCAAGCCGATGCGATTTATCGTCCTGGTTTCGTCAGGCAGTGCGGCGCCCGCAGAACTCTTGTCGGCGTTGACGAAAAAGGGCGGCTCCGTATCGGTGCGCGGCGATGCCGCCGAGGTGATGGTCGACCTGGCCCAAGGCCCGGCCGAGGCGGTCGTGCTCGCAGGCCAGACCCCCCCGGCGTTGACGCGGGACCTGACCCGGGCGGTCGCCGAGCACCACGCGCCCACCAAGGTCTGGCGCTACCGGATCGATCCCGCCGGCCAGCCTTCCCTCACCCCCGCCGACCGGGCTCAGACGCCCGCCGCTCCTGTTCCCGAGCCCGTCCCGCCCCGCAACGGCGAGCAGCGCGAGCCCATCGCCGATCGGGCCCGGCATAGTGATGCGCCCCGCCGCGTCGCCCCGATCGTCGTCAAGGTCCCCGCCGAGGCCGACAGCGGCGGACCGTTGATCAGCGAAGAGGAGCTCACGATGCTTCTGGGCCCCATGGCGGGCGCCGATGATCCCACCCAGCCGGCCAGTGATCCCTGGAAGCCATGAACGCCTCTCTGCCCCATTCCGCTTCACCCGCTGAACCGCTACGGATCGCGTCGTCCAAGCGTTGCGTCCTGGTGGTCGATCGCGATGGGCTGGCCGGCCGCGTGTCCGACGCCCTGGCCGGTCTCGAAGGGGTGTGGGACGTGACGCCGACGCCGAGCTTCCTCTCGGCCATGGGCGCCCTGGCCCACCGGGCCGCGGACGCGGTGATCGGCCCGGTCGACGCGCTCGACAACCTGGCCGACTCAGCGGGACGGGGCCTGCGGGAACTCGCGCCCCAGGCCAAGCTGATTGTAGTGGGCGATGAGCAGCAACAGGCGCTCATCGAAGCCGCCCTCCGGTCGGGGTTTGACGCGCACCTGCCCCCGGCGTTCGATCGCCCCTTGCTCGCTGATGTGCTGGGTGTTTCCCCGCCGCCTCCCGCCGCCCCCCCGGCCTCCCCGCCGGCCGACGAAACGAACGACGGGCTGGGCGACACCGACCTCGTCGAAGCGATCCTTCACCGCAAGCCCGACCTCAAGCGGACCGCCCTTCAGATGATCAATTCCCAGTCGGGCCTCACCGGCGTGGAGTGGGCCCTCGACCCCGCCGCCATCCCCGCGAGCCACGCCCAGACCCCCGTGACCTACCGCGACGCCGCCTACGGCCACCTGCACATGCCCGGGCCCAAGGCGGGCGTGCAGCTCGAGCCCTGGGCCCAGTGGCTGGGCCACTGGCTGGCGCTGGATGACCAGTTCCATCGGCTCAAGCACCTGGCCATGCGCGATGAGCTGACCGGGGCCTGGAACCGCCGCTACTTCGCCCGGTTCCTCAAGCGGATCCTCAACCACGCCCGCCACGACCGCTCACAGGTGACCCTGCTGGTCTTCGATATCGACGACTTCAAGCTCTACAACGACAAGTACGGCCACGCCGCGGGTGACGAGATTCTCACCGAGACCGCCAAGCTCATGCAGTCGGTCGTGCGTGAGCACGACGTGGTGGCGCGGATCGGCGGCGACGAGTTCGCCGTCATCTTCTGGGACGCCGAGGGGCCCCGCCGGCCCGAAGACCCCCACGCCGGGCAACACCCCCAGAACGTCCTCGCCGCCGCCAAGCGGTTCCAGCACGCCGTCTGCCAGCACCGCTTCCCCAAGCTCCTCGAAGAGGCCCCCGGCGCCCTGACCATCTCCGGCGGGCTGGCGTCCTTCCCCTGGGACGGCGCCACGCCCGAAGAACTGCTCGCCCGCGCCGACGCCATGGCCATGCTCTCCAAAAAGCAGGGCAAAAACGCCATCACCCTCGGCCCCGGCGCCACCCGCCTCTGCGACCCCGACGCGGCGTCGGAGTAGAATTTATTTCTGTAGTAAAAACGCTTGCCGCGCCCGGTCGTGGCGTCGCCGAAGTTTGAGATCGCAGATGTAAAGGATGCGTGATCGATTGCTGGGATAAACCTCCGAGCTTGGTTTTTCAGGAAACCGATTGCTCTGATCTCGGTCATCTGCCAGCGAATCGACCTCGCGACCCGGATGCGTTCGTCAGATAGCTCGTCGCGGCGTTTGGTTCTTTCGGCGTGGCACTAAAAGTCGAGCTCGGCTAAGATTTTCACCTTGGGATCCTCAACGAAATCGCTGGGTGCGATAAATCCGTTCCTGTTGAGCTTAATGGAGATGCCTACACGCTTATAACATTCGTAGGCGTATTCTGAACAGATGAATTCTTTGTCAGGTTTAGATTTTTTTTCGCGTTTTTTATCAATAAGAATCTTGTATGCGATCTTCGCAATTTCGTCTTTATCGTATGGATATCCCAATTGATCGACCGCAAACCGGCCGAACTTCGAGATATTCGGCAACGCTTTAGTTCTAAAATCCTTGTGTCGCCCCAAGAAGAGCCGTCCCCTATATTTCTTACCCATACGGTCACGGCCCCCGATGTATTGGCTGGTCGGCACGACCCGGACCCCTACTGATTCCACGGATTCCATCACGACCACACGATCTATGCTCTTGAGCCGCATCACGAACCCGACATGCGTAAATTCAGAACCAGTCGCGAACTTAATCATCTTTGAAAAAATGGCTTTGCCGGAACATAGCCAGATATCGCCGGGCTCAATCATTCTTCGGAGAACAGGGTATTTGACTTTCTTGACATCGGGCAGGGGCATGGGTGAGTTCTCCTATTTGTGTTGCAATAGGGCAGGCTTGACGAGATTTTGGACCCGTGGTTAATTCGGCATCACCTTGACCGGCAGAGGAGGGTCAGCCGTAACCCGTGTGGGCGGCGGGCCTTTGACCTCACGCCCCGTATTGATCACATCGAGAAAAAAGGTCGCATTGACCCCTTCGAGCGAGGAAGCCGTTACTATGTGTTCACCTGTTCTGACCAATAAATCAGATACACCCAAGCTATGTCTCACATTGGGGACAAACGCCGAGAGCAATTCGGACGTGGCCTGGGTGACAGCAATCGCGTGGTCAATCTCAGTTTGACGATCTGGGGCAATCGCACTGCTAAAGCCTTGGATCTGGCCCAACAGCGGCCCCATCTTTTCGAACACTTGGTTGGGGATGACCTGCAACGCAATAGCAACGCTCAGGCCCCGCCCCCATGCGCCTCGATAGATTGGTTTATTGATCAGATTAATTACCTTGCTCCACGCACTTTTTTTCGGGAATCCCTCCGCCGTCAGCGAATATGTCTGTGGCTTTGATGCGCCGGCCACCGTCGTTTCAAGCATCACCTTGTCGGAGGGTTCTACATTGAACGCCTTTTCGTCGATCATGACACCGCGCAGGACGACAACCACTTCTTTGTTGGGGCTGAGCGACGACGCCTTCGCCAACTTTTCGATCTTGAGGTGAATTTCGATATCGTCTGGTTGGTTGGCGCCGCTCCTCGATCGAATCACGCGGGCAACCCCTTGTCTCAACGCCTTCCCGGGAAGGATCATCGGGCCGAACCCGCCAGCGTATCGCATTTCCAAGTCGTTGTTGATCTGCGAAGCGGTGAAATCGACCAACGCGTTAGCGAATCCAAGCCCGGCGCCTACCGCCGCACCGTAGACCGGAACAACGCTTGCGATCTTAGCGGCAAATGTCAAAAAACCGCTCATTTTCGCCAGGTCATTCTTTTTGTGCTCGTCCGATTCGATCAACGAAACATCCAGATCGAGAACACCTCCCGGATTACCTGCGTATAGCAACCGGCCTCTTGAAAACTCGCAGTCCAAGCCCCCAGATTCACCGAAACCCCATCGCAAGATCGTCGAGCGCCCGTTGATTCCAATCGTCAAAGGCCCCCCCAGTGTTCGCGGACTTTCCCTTTCCTGAGCCAATAACCCTCGAACGATCACCCTATCCAGCCGAACGGCCACACCATCATCAATGACGTCGCCGGTCAATCCGGATAGGTCCAACTTCGGCTTAATGGCCTTATCTCGGGGGATATCCGCAAGGCGTTTTGTATTCTTATATCGTTTCGCATTTCTTCGAAGCTTATTGGGTTTGGGCATTTTGAGTTCATCCTTTGCTTTTCTGATGTGTCGAAAAATCTTGTTGGGATGGCGGCTGTCCTTGGCCTCAACTCGCTCCGATAAGCCGTTGGATTAGCGCGAAATAATCAATGCAAACAAAACGCGATTGGGGGCGTATCCGGCTGCACCGAGAATCAATGCAAAACGCCTTGAAAAAAAAGAAATGCCGGAAATGAAACACGCCAATGGCAACGCAGTCGCGAGAGTAAACCTACCCAAAGCAACGCTGGTGCGTCAATGAAGAATTTCCAAAATTGACATGATCTCTAAATCGGGATTCCCTTACACGCGATCGTTGTTTGCGCGCCCGTGTAATGCCACTCCACGAATCAGGCTACCCTATTCTCCGAAGGGAATATAGTTTGTGCTATTGCAAATAAATTAGATAAACCACATCTAGATCAAAGATTCACTTTTGACGACTTTGAAATCTCTTATCATGATTTAAGGTCGAACTGAATCATGGCCTGTCGATATAGCAGGGCAAGTTTTCTTTCATATCTGTTGGCCGCGGCGATGCGGGCAGGGGTAGGCTAATGACTTTGAAGAATCGCTGGAGGTCGCTGCCAAAGTGGCTTCTATCATCGCTTGGCTCGAGACGATGGTGGCTTACAACTGGCCGGCTCAAGGCAACACCACGCTCCCCGGCTACCCATATGAAGCTGAGATGGCGAGCGATCCAATAATGCAGAAGCATTTGACCGATTTCTTGCGGATCCTGCGAGAGCAGGTGCGTGATAGCCGGCTGATTGTCGTTGGCCACAGCATGCGGTGCCGTCTGCTGACGTTCGTGTTCGAGCGTAAAATCCGCTTCAGAGGTTCCCTTGGAGACCACGCCCTCAATTGTTTGGTATTTGCGGCCTCCCGCATACGCTCGCACCGCTTCGAGCAGACCCTTTGTAACCGAGTCGACTACTGGCTTCATCCTGCGAGTCGGCTCACGTTTTATGCCTCCGTAGACGATCAGGGGCTGGGCTTTTCACGGTATATCTGCAATGACCCCATCCCGTGCTTAGGGCATCTCCATGATCCGCCTCTCTCCGGATTGATTGCATTGATGTCGCCGACGGCGAACTGAGCCTACTCGGCCACAGCTACTACGCGCATCCTCGGTACTGTCGTCGAAGGCATGTTTCTGATGATTCACTAGCAGCAAGGACATGGTTTCTCAGAGCGCTGTCTGCGGGGGCATTGATGATCGGAATACCCAATCTTTATCGCCTGACCCATGATGGCCGTGATGGCTGCGTCAGGCAAAAGCGGGACGCCATTGAATCCATCTTGGCTGCCAAGAATTGACACAATGCCCGGCGAGACCGGACCCGCCGGTTCGTGCCGTGGCGGCGGATCGACCGCTGTTCCTGACCAAAATTTTACGCGGCAGGGTCATCGGGGGATCTTTCCCGCCTCCCGGGGCGATGTGGGTTGCTACCATGTGATGAGTTGCCCGGGGGCAATCGTCCAGCTAACCCGCTTCTCCACGGAAGGAACGCCGCGATGTCTTTTGACTCCACCATCCACGCCAAGGCCGTCGAACTGGCCAAGCTGACCTACCAGATCACCGGCGCCGCCGGCTCGGGCCACCCGACGACCGGGGCGAGCCTGACCCACCTGATCTCCGTGCTCATGTACACGCACATGCGTTACGAGCCGGCCAACCCGCTGCACCCCTCCGCCGACCGGCTGGTGCTCTCCGAGGGCCACGCCGTGCCGATCGTGTACGCGGCGTGCGCCGACCTCGGGGTGATGATCGGCCACACCCGTGACGAATGGCGGCCGATGACGCGCGACGACGCCATGACCCTCCGCGAGATCGACAGCGTGGTCGACGGCCACCCCAACCCGGTCGAAGGATTTCCGTTTTTCGACTCGGCCACCGGCTCGCTGGGCCAGGGCCTGTCGCAGGCCGCGGGCCTGGCGATCGCCGCCCGGCTGGATGAGCTGGAGCGGCGCATCTTCTGCATCATCGGCGACGGCGAGTCGCGCGAGGGCAACATCTGGGAGGCGGTCGACTTCATCGCCGACCAGCGGCTCAAGGCGGTCTGCCCGATCTTCAACTGCAACGCCTTCGCCCAGTCCAACCCCGTGGCGCCGCAGCAGGAGGCGCAGGTCACGGTCCGCAAGCTCGAGGCGGTGGGGTTCCACGTCCATGAGATCGACGGCCACAACCCCACCGCGATCCGCGATGCGCTGGAGGCCCACGCCGCCGCCCACGCCGATGCCGCCGCGGCGCCGGTCGCGATCGTCGCCCGCACCGTCAAGGGCTGGGGGGCTGCGAGTCAGCAGGGCAACGGCCACCACGGCGCGGCCGTCAAGGGCGCCGCGCTCGAGGCCGTCCTTGCCGAGTTCGACCAGACCGCCAAGGACCTGGGCGTGCTCGCCGACACCCCCCTGAAGACCCCCCTCATCCCCGCCCAGAAGCCCGAGCGCCGCGAGCCCGATCCGGTTCCGACATTGACCGACGCGCTCAAGCAATACGGCATGGAGTCCGCCCTGGAGAAGGGCAAGCTCGCCACGCGTAAGGCCTACGGCGTCGCGCTACGGGCCCTGGGGCACGCCCACCCCGGCGTCGTCGCCCTTGACGCGGACGTGCAGGGCTCGACCTTCGCCAACGCCTTCGCCAAGGACGACGCCCTGGCCGAGCGGTTCGTCGAGTGCCGCATCGCCGAGCAGAACATGGTCGCGGCCGCGGCGGGCCTGTCGGCCGGCGGCAAGGTCCCCTTCTGCTCCACCTTCGCCAAGTTCTTCACCCGGGCCTACGACCAGATCGAGATGGCGGTCAACTCCGGGGCGAACCTCAAGATCGTCGGCTCCCACGCCGGCATCTCCCTCGGGGCCGACGGCCCGTCGCAGATGGCGTTGCCCGATGTGGCCTGGTTCCGCGGCTTCGCCACCATGAAGCTCAAGCAGGGCCAGCCCGGCTTCTACGTGCTCCAGCCCGCCGACGCCTACGCCACGTACGCCCTGGTCCAGCAGATGGCCGAGCACCACGGCCCCTGTTACATGCGGACGCTCCGCCCGGAGACCGAGTTCCTCTACGGCGACACCGACACCTTCACCCTCGGCGGCCACGAGGTGCTCTCGGAAGGACGTGACCTGTTGATCGTCGCCGCCGGCTACATGGTCCACCAGGCCAACGCCGCCCTCGAAGCGCTCGACGCCCAGGGCGTTGACGCCACCCTCGTCGACCTCTATTCCCTGCCATTCGACGGCGACGCCATCCTCGACCTCGCCAACGAGAACAACGGCATGGTGCTGACGCTCGAGGACAACTACGGTGCCGGCCTGGGCTCGGCGGTCGCCGACGTCACCGCCGCCTCCGGCGACGGGTTCACCGTCCATCAGATGCACGTCACCCACCTGCCCAAGTCCGGCAAGACCGAGGACGACCTCATGAAATACTGCGGCCTGTCGGTCGACGACATCGTGGCCGGCGCGATGGGCATGCTCCAACTCACCGGGGCGTGAGCAGGCCCGGGCTTATGACCGACCGCATCCATCCCGATCCCCAACGGCCGTTTTATTGGCGGTTTCGCGGCTCCACCCGGCCGCTGATGGGCGGGTCGAGCGAAGACAACCTGTTCCAACAGCCGGAGGTGGAGCGTGAGCTCGACGCGCTGCTGGCGGTCGGCGGGGATTATGTGCGCTGCACCCTTTCCTCACGCGACCCGGGGAACGCCTGGCCGTTCACCGCGGACCTTAAGCTAAATGACGCCTACTGGGGCCGCCTCGACCGTTTTCTGGCGTTGGCCGATGAACGCGGGATCGTCGTCCAAGTCGAGCTGTGGGACCGGTTCGACTTCGCACGTGAGCCGTGGCTCGACAACCCGTTCAACCCCATGAATAACCGGGTCTACACGGCCGCGGGATCGGGGCTCGCCGAGTCGTACGACCTGCACCCGGGGCGGATCGATCACCCGTTTTTCCGCAGCGTGCCCGACCTCGACGGCAATGACCTTCTCTTGAGCTATCAGCACGCCCAGGTCGACCGCCTGCTCGGCTTGGCGTTGCCGCGGGGGAACTTGCTCTACTGCATGGACAACGAGACGCACGTGAGCCCGCTCTGGGGGCGTTACTGGTCGCTCTACATCAAGGAGCGGGCGGCGCGGGAGGGGGTGGGCGCCTGCACGACGGAGATGTGGGACGACCACGACCTGGCCGGGCCGCAGCACGCCAACACGCTCGATCACCCCGAGACGTACGACTTCCTCGATGTCAGCCAGAACACCCACCAGCGCCGGCAGCGGCACTGGGACCACCTGCAGGCGATGCGTCGGCGGGTCGTGGACTCGGGCAAGGTCCGGCCGATGAACAACGTGAAGGTCTACGGGTGCGACGGCGGCCCCCACGGCGACACCTGCAACGCCGTTCATGCGTTCTGGCGGAACATGATCGGGGGCTGCGCGTCGTTCCGCTTCCACCGCCCTCCGACGGGGCTGGGGCTGGGGGGGCTGGCCCGGCGTCACCTGCGGGCGGCCCGGGCGGTGAGCGACGCGGCGGACGTGACGCGCTGCACCCCGCGGCAGGACCTGCTGCTGGACCGCGGCGAAGACGAGGCTTATTGCTGCGCGGACGAGGGCCGGGCGGCGGCGGTGTTTTTCCCCGACGGCGGGTCGGTTGGGCTACGGTGGGACGGCCCGCGGCGGGTCCGCTGGTGGGACTTCGAGGCCGAGGGCTGGCGCGACGGCGGCCCACGCCTGGAAGCGCCCGGCGACGGCCCCGCGGCGGCGGTGGTGGAGAGCGCCTGAAACGCGGCGGTCGCCTCGCTCCTGTTATGCTTTGGCTATGTGGGAATTCGTCACCAGCTCGTTTTCGCAGTTGATGGTCCGGGGCGGCATCGTGATGTGGCCGCTGCTGGGCCTGTCGCTGCTGGCGGTGACGCTGTCGTTCGAGCGGCTGTGGTTTTTCGTGATGACCAACGCGCCGTCGCGGCGGCGCACGGTCGCGAAGATGGGCCGGCTGCTGCGGGACGGCAAGGCCGGCGAGGCCAAGGTGCTGGCGGAGAACGACGGGTCGGTCTACGGCGCGGTGCTGCGGCGGATGCTGCTGGACAACCGGCTGACCGAGGCGGGCGCGGCCGACGCGGTCGAGTCCCAGCGCGGCCGGCTTGAACGGTTCATGCCGATGCTCTCCACGATCATCACCGCCTCGCCGATGCTCGGCATCCTCGGGACGGTGCTGGGGATCATCTCGTCGTTCGAGATCCTCTCAGACCAGACGACCGCGACCGATCCGCGCTCCGTGTCGCAGGGGATCGCCGAGGCGTTGATCACGACCGCGGCGGGGCTGATCGTGTCGCTGATCACCCTCTTCCCTTACAACCTGTTCCGGGCGCAGATCGACCGCACCTTTTCACGGTTGGAGTCGCTGGCCAATTCGGCCCTGATGCGGGGAGAGGCCGCGGCGGGCGAACCCGCCGCGGGTTCGGGCTCGGGAGAGGACTGACGGGGCGGGGGTTCAGGGGAAGATGCCGCGGGTGCGGTAGACGCGGTCGATGTTGTCGATCGCGGCGCAGTACGCGGCCCGGCGGAGGCTGCACTGGTGCCGCCGCGCGGAGGATTTGACGCGATGGGCCGCGGCGCTCATCGCGGTCCGCAACCCGTCGTCGACCCGATCGGCGGACCAGGTCTCGGCCTGGCGGTTCTGTTTCCACTCGAAGTAGCTGACGGTGACGCCGCCGGAGTTGCACAGGACCGCGGGCAGCACGTCGACCCCGCGGTCGATCAGCATCCGCTCGCCCGGCGGGGTGGTCGGGGCGTTGGCGCCCTCCACCAGCACCTTGCAATCGATCATCTTGGCTTTGTTCAGGTCGATCATCTGCTCCATGGCCGCGGGGATGAACAGGTCCACCTGGGTCTGGTAGAAGTCTTTTTCGCTGATGCCGTCGGCCTCGTCGTAGCCGGCGACGCTGCCGCGGTTGCGCACGTGCGTCGCCAGCCGGTCGGGGTCGATGCCCGAGTCGGCGCGGATCGCGCCGCTGTGGTCCATGACGGCCTTGAGCCTCGCCCCGCGCTGCCCCAGCAGGCGGGCGGTCCACGAGCCCACGTTGCCGTAACCGATCACGCTGAAGCTCACCTGGTCCATCGCCAGGTGCAGCTCCGGCAGCAGCTCGTCGAGGACGAAGACCAGCCCCTGCCCGGTGGCCTTATCGCGGCCGTGTGACCCGCCGAACTCGATGGGTTTGCCGGTGACCACCGCCTGCCCCAGCCAGCGGAAGCGCGACGGCTCGAAATTGATGTAGGTGTCGGCCATCCACGCCATGATCTGGGCGTTGGTCCCCACGTCCGGTGCGGGGATGTCGTGATCCGGGCCGATGTTCCCGCCCAGGGCAGCCGTGAAACGGCGCGTCAGCCGCATCATCTCATTGACGCTGAGCTCCTTCGGCGAGACCTGCACGCCCCCCTTGGCCCCGCCCAGCGGCAGCCGCACCAGCGAGCACTTCATCGTCATCAACACCGCCAGCGCCTTGACGTGCTCCAGGCTCACGGCCGGGTGGAAGCGGGTGCCGCCCTTGTAGGGCCCGAGAATGTTGTTGTGCTGAACCCGGTAACCCTTGTAGAGCCGGTAGGAGCCGTCGTCGAGCCGGACCGGGAAGTGAACGATCAATTCGTTCTTGGGCTGGGCCATCAGCAGCCGCAGGTGTCGGGGCGTGTCGAGCAGACGCGACGCCGCGAGCACCTCGCCGATCACCTGTTGGTAAAGATCGGACGGGTCGTAACGAAACCCCAGTTCACTCAAGACGCTGTCGGGATGGTCAGCCATCGGTTAGACGCTCCAGAAACGACGGAAAGGGCGTGCGATCCTTTTATCGACCAGCACCGGCCGGGCGGTCTACTGAAAATCGCCGGTTCCACGCTATGATTCCCAGCCATGATCATTTACTGCTGCGCCGACCTGATTTTCGCCACGAAGATCCGCTCCACCGCCGAGACGCTGGGCGTCGCGTCCCGGCCGGTGCGCAACGCGGACATGCTCGCCAAACGTCTTGATCAGGTAAACGACGGCAAGCCCAACGGGCCGGTCACCTGCTTCATGCTCGACCTCGACACCGGCGAAGACGGCCTGGCGCTGATCGGGCAGGTCAAGGGGCACAGCCCGTCGGTCCCGATCCTGGCGTTCGGGTCGCACGTCGCCACGGAGCTACTCGAAGAAGCGCGGCGGCGCGGCGCGGATGACGTGCTGCCCCGCAGCGCGTTCACCGCCCGATTGCCTCAACTGATCGAACAGCACCGCTGAAAAGGGCCGTGGGAAAACCATCGCCCTTTAGCCCCGGGCTCCGCCCGGGGTGGGGCATCGATGACGTGGGCGCCCCCGGGCGGAGCCCGGGGCTAAAGGGCGCCGGCTCACGGCATATCGACGATACGGACGAGCCGGACCTTCTGCTCGACACAGTCCAGGGCCTCGATCCGCGCCGTCGCGTCCTCGACGGCGCCGTGGGGCGCGGCGTGGGTCGTCACCACGAGGGGGACGAAGCGGTTGGCGTCGACCTCGTGCTGGAGCACCGCGGAGATGCTGATGTCGCGATCGCCGAGGACCCGGGTCACCTGGGCGACGGTGCCGGCGGCGTCCAGCGCGTTAAGCCGGAGGTAGAAGCGGCTGCGCAGGTCGGCCGGAGCCACGAGCCGGGCGTCGGGCTGGCGGTCGGGGGTCAGCGCCATCGCGCCGAACGCCGCGGGGTACCAGCCGGCGGCAAGGTTGAGGACGTCGCTGACCACGGCGCTGGCGGTCGGCAGCCGGCCGGCGCCTGCGCCGTAGTAAAGCGTGTGACCCACCGCGTGGCCGTAGACCGACAACGCGTTCATCGGGCCGGTGACCTGGGCGAGCAACTGGTCGCGGTGGATGAAGCAGGGTTGCACGTTAGCGCTGACCCGGTCCGACCCGGGCGTACGCTCCGCGATCGCGAGCAGCTTGATGTCGTACCCCAGTTCGGCGCCGAATCGGGCGTCTTCGAGTTCGAGCGTATCGATTCCCACGGTGGGGACGTCGGCCTCGTCGAGTTTCACCCCGAAGGCGAGGGAGGCGAGGATCGCCAGTTTCTGAGCCGCGTCGGCGCCGGACACGTCGAGCGTGGGGTCGGCCTCGGCGTAGCCCTTGTGCTGAGCCTCGCACAGGGCGTCGGCGTAGGTTTTGCCGCTGCGGGTCATCTCGGTGAGGATGTAATTGCAGGTGCCGTTGAGGATGCCGTAGAGCCCCTGGACCCGGTTGGCCATCAGGCCGAACTGGAGGGCGGTGAGGCAGGGGATCCCGCCGGCGCAGGAGGCCTCAAACGCGATGGCGGCCCGGTGCTCGCGGGCGAGGGCGAACAGCTCGGGCCCGTCGGCGGCGAGGAGGCTCTTGTTCGCCGTCACCATGTGGACCCCGTCGCGCAGGGCGCGTCGCACGTAGTCGCCGATCACGCCCTTGCCGCCGGCGACCTCGACGAGGATGTCCATGTCGGTGGCGAAAAACGCGTCGGGGTCGTTGGTGACCAGGGCGGCGTCGGCCCCGGCGGCCGCGGCCTTGGCGGGGTTGCGGACGAGGACCCGCCGCAGCTCGATCGGGCGGCCAACGCGTGCCGCGTACAGCTCGGCCTGGTCGCGCAGCAGGGCCGCGACACCGCTCCCGACGGTGCCGTAACCGATCATGCCGATGCCGAGGGGCTCCAGACTCATGGGCTGCTCCTGCGTGGGATCGGGGAAGATACCACCCCTGCAGCGGCCGGGCCAGTGGGCGGCTATGATGTAAGGATGCAGCAGACGACGACCACGACCGGCGATGAGCAGTTGATCCTGCCGGTGTGCGCGATCTTCCGCCGTTTCCTCAAAAAGCAGGGCCTCAAGTTTACGACCGAACGGGCCCTGATCCTCGACGCCGTGCTGGCCAAGGAAGCCGTGTTCGAGGCCGAGCAGCTGTTCGAGGAGATGCGGGCGGCCGAGCACCGGGTCAGCAAGGCCACCATCTACCGCACCCTCAAGCACCTGCTGGAGGCCAAGATCGTCAAGGAGGTCCTGATCGACTCCCGTCAGGCCCACTACCAGCTCAGCATCGGCCGCAAGCCCACCGGGCACCTGGTCTGCCCCGAGACCGATCAGATCATCGAATTCCCGACCGACGAGCTTCAGCCCGTCGTGGACCGGATCTGCAAGGAGCACGGCTTCGAGCCGGTCGGCTTCCGGTTCATCATCTTCGGCGTCTCGCCGGAGGCGCGCGAAGCGGACGGCTGACGCGTGGGGCGTGTGGATAGCCTATAGAGGCATTAGCCGCGACGTCCCCGTCGCGGTCCGCCGTGACCAACCGTAGAAAATACGACCGCGACGGGGACGTCGCGGCTATCAAACCACGCCACCGGCAAGTGTTCGCTTTGTCCGGAGCCTTACTCCCCCTCATCCAGATCCGCCTCTTCGATCGGCCGGCTGATCGTGTACGACCCGTCCGCCCACTTGGCGAGGTCCATGGTTCGGCAACGATCGCTGCAGAACGGGAAGGTCTTGGCGTCGGGGTCGACCGGCTTGCCGCAGATCCGGCACCTGGCGGGCGGGGCGTTGTCGGGGGGGTGGCGGTTCATGCGTTCATCAGGGAATCGAGAGCTTCTTGCAGCAGCTTGATTCTAGGGCGCCAGCCGCCGCGTGGCGAAAGGGTGATCAGGCGGCCGGCGTCGTGATGACGGAGCGTCACCTCGAGCAGGTCGGGACCGAGGGCGTCACGGATCAACTCGCCCCACTCGACCGCCACGACCGCGCCCTCGCGGACCTCCTCGCCATATCCTGACCAGCCGATGCCGGCCAATTCATCGGGGCCCTTGAGGCGGTACGCGTCGATGTGGACGAGGACCGGCCGGCCCGCGTCGTCCGGCTCGTACTCGTGCATGATGACGAACGTCGGGCTGGACACCTCGTCCGGCGCCACGCCCATGCCCGCCGCGATGCCGCGCACGAACTGCGTCTTGCCCGCGCCCAGGTCGCCGCTGAGGCTGACCACGTCGCCCGCCCGCACGGCCCGGCCGACCGCCTCGCCCACCGCCATCGTCTGCTCGATGCTCGCCGATTCGATCTCGATCACGTCACGTGCTCCCAGCCCTGACCGGTCAAATCATGATCGCGGCCATCGAGCGTCAGCACCAGCCGGTCGTCGCCGGTCACCACGCCGATACGGGTGATCGTCACGCCGTCGATCGTGTCGGGCACGGGGCCGGGATGGGTGAAGAGCAGTTCGTAATCCTCGCCGTCGCCCACGGCCTGGCGCCAGGTGCAGCCGGGGCGGACGGGCAGGCGGTCGAGGCGGGCGCCGGCGACCAGGTGCGGCAGGTCGCGGGCCAGGCCGTCGCTGAGGTCGATCATCGCGGTGGGCCGGGGCAGCTTGCGGGCCAGGGCGATGCGGGGCTCGAAGTCCAGGTGATGGCCGCTGGCGAGGCTGCCGCCGAGGACGCCCGTGACGTAGACGCCGTCGCCGACGTTCGCGCCGCGGCGGAGGACCGGCTCGATCCCGGCGGGGTCGGCGAGCACGGTGACGCTGATCGTCAGCGGGCCCTCACCCGCCGCGACGTCGCCGCCGACGACCGGGCAGCCGTAGGCCGCGCCGGTCCGGCGCAGCGCGTCGGCCAGCGCCTCGGCCCCGTCAAACCCCCGGGGCAATGAAACCGCCGCGACCGCCGCGACCGGCAGGGACGCCATCGCCGCGACGTCCGACAGGTTCCGCGTGATCGCCTTGCGGCCGACCTTCTCGATCGGCGTCTGTTCCAGGGTGAAGTGCACGCCGTCGATCACCTGGTCGACCGCGATGAGCAGCGTTTTCTCGCCGAACGTGATCGCCCCCATGTCGTCGCCCGGAGGGATCACGACCGACGCGGGCAGCTCCGGGTTGTGCGCGAAGACCTTGGCCAGCAGCTCGAACTCGCGCATCAGTACGTGTCCTTGAACCGGTACGCCTCGCCCAACTGCAGGCGTGTGATGTAGATGATCTCCTGGGCGTGGCCCTCGAGGTGGGCGGTGGAATGGAAGATCGCGCCCAGGCCGGTGACCTCGGCGATCTGGATGAACCTCGGGCGGAGGAGGTCCGCCTCGGTCTGTTGCATAATCGTCGCCTTGGCCTGTTCGACGGTCGTGGTGAGTTTCTCGACCAGCTCAGGCTTAGGGAGTGGGTCGCGCCGGGCGAACTCGGCCGGGCGGTCGCGGTCGTCGGGCAGGTCGGAGCAGCCGCAGACGATCCACTGCCGGAGGTTGCCGCAAAGGTGCAGGAGGATGTTGCCGACGGCGTTCATCGCGTCGGTCGGGCGATGCCACAGGCCCTCGTCGTCGAGTTGATCGACGCAGTGCAGGACGCGGGCGAGCGAGTAGTCCAGGGTGAAGCAGGCCTCCCGCTTGAAGCCTTCGGTCGCGTTGGGGTGGCGGCTAATCCAGTCCATGGCTTACTTGGCCAGGCGGGCGATGATCCGCCACGCGTCGTGGTGAGAGAGGGACAGGCCGGCGTCGGCGTTGAAGCGGTCGACGAGCAGGTCAAACGCCTCGGTATACGGCAGGCGGTCGCGGAGCGAGAGCTTGCCGACAGCGTCCTCGACGAGACGGACCAGCAGGGCCTCCTGCTGGGCGTCGATCTTCACCCGATCGCTGGTCGCCCGGCCGAGCCGGGGGAGGCGGCCGCTCTTACGCAGGTTGTGAAGCCGGTGAAACAGCTCGGACTTGCTCAGCGGCGCCAGCGGGCTGGCGGCGGCGTAGAGGGTCTCGAAGTCGTCGGTGTAAGGCAGGTCGTCGAGCGTGCGGCCGAGGCGCTCGTACACCGCGGTCAGCACGGCGTCGTCATCGGTCGCCGGTCCGAAAAGCGTCTCGTCGGGCATCGCATTATCGTATCGCAAAGCCCGAAGCCCAGGGACTGCAGTCCCTGGGCTTCCCGTCTCAAGCGACCTTCTCGGTCTTGGGCTTGGCCTTGGGTTTGGGGGCGTTGGATTCCCAGTGGATCAGGCCGGGCTCGGTGACGCCGTCGAACATGGCGCCGCCGGGGACGATGCGGATGGCGAAACCGTGTCGGCCGGAGTTGCCCGCGGAGATCACGCCGGTGAAGCGGTGCCGGCCGTCGCCGAGCGATTCGGCGTAAGCCATGTCGTCGGCCCGGCCGTCGGTGAGGTTGCCGTCGTTGTCGATGCACCCGGCGTACACCTGGACCTTGACCTCTTCGGGGTCGAGGCCGCCCAGTTGAACGACCGCGGCGATCCGCACCGACTCGTGCACGCCCACCGGTCCGGAGACGGGGGCGGTCACCTCCTCGATGCCCAGCCCGCCCCAGGCGGTGCGCAGCCGGTCCTTGAGGTGCGCGAACCGGACCGACCCCTTGAGCCCCTCGGCCGCCATGGCCCGGGCGCGGTGCAGCGCCGGCAGGTAAAGCTGCTGGGTGTATTCCTGGACCATGCGGTTGGTGTTGAACCGCGGTGCGAGGACGGCGATGCACTTTTTCATCATCGTCACCCACTGCCGCGGCACGCCCAGCTCGTCGCGGTCGTAGAACATCGGGATGATCTCTTTTTCAAGCAGGTCGTATAGCGCCCGGCTCTCGAGGTCGTCGGCGACGTCGGGGTTGGGGTACATCTCGCGGTGGCCGATCGCCCAGCCGAGGCCGGACTCATACGCCTCGTCCCACCAGCCGTCGAGGATGGAGCAGTTGAGCACGCCGTTGAGGGCGGCCTTCATGCCGCTGGTGCCCGACGCCTCCATGCCCCGTCGCGGGTTGTTGAGCCAGACGTCGGCGCCCTGCACCAGGTAGCGGGCCACGTGGATGTCGTAGTTTTCGAGGAAGACGACCTTGTGGTGGCCGGCCTCGCGGGCGAAGTGGACGATCTGGCGGATCAGGTCCTTGCCGCCGCCGTCGGCCGGGTGGGACTTGCCGGCGATGAGGAACTGGATCGGCCGGTCGGTGTTGTTGAGCATCTCCAGCAGCCGCTGGGTGTCGCGCATGAACAGGTTGCCGCGTTTGTAGGTGGCGAACCGCCGCGCAAAGCCGATGGTCAGGGCGGCGGGGTCGAGGCTGTCGCAGGCCTCGCGGACCTGCTGGGCGTTGGTGCCGCGCGCCTCCAGCTGCTTCTTGAGCTGGCGGCGGCCCCAGACGATCAAGCGCTGCCGCCGCCGCTCGTGCACCCGCCACAGCTCCTCGTCGGGCACCTCATCGATGTTCTTCCACACCTCGTGGTCGACCGGGTCGGACTGCCAGCGGGCGCCGAGGTAGCGGTCGAGCATGTAGATCATCTCGGCCGACAGCCACGAGCGGGCGTGGACGCCGTTGGTCACGTGGGCGATGGGCACCTCCTCGGAGGGCATCTGCGGCCACATGCTCCGCCACATGTCGCGCGCCACCACGCCGTGGAGCTGGGACACGCCGTTGGCCGACTCGCTCAGCCGCAGGGCCAGCACCGCCATGCTGAACGCCTCGTCCTGGTTGTAGACGTTCTCCCGGCCCAGCGCGAGCATGCCTTCCATGTCGAGCCGGATCGACGCGACGTAGTCGCGGAAGTACCGCTCGATCATCTCCTTGGGGAACCGGTCGATCCCGGCGGGCACGGGCGTGTGCGTGGTGAACACGTGCGACGCCGCGGCCTGCTGGCGGGCCTCGTCAAACGACAGGTCGTGCTCCGCGATCAGGTTGCGGATCCGCTCCAGCGCCAGGAACGCCGAGTGGCCTTCGTTCATGTGGCACACGTCCGGCCGGACGCCGATCGCCTCCAGCGCGCGGACCCCACCCACGCCCAGGACGATCTCCTGCTTGATCCGGGTCTCCATATCCCCGCCGTAGAGCTGGCCGGTGATCCCGCGGTCCTCTTCGTTGTTCTCCGGCACGTTGGTGTCGAGCAGGTAAAGGCTGATCCGGCCGACCATGACCTTCCACACCGCGCACGTCACCTTCCGGCCCGGCAGCTCCACGATGATCTTGAGCTGGCCTCCCTCCTTGCCAGGGACCGGCTGGGTCATCAGGTTGGAGAAATCGAGGTCGGGGATCGACTCCTGCTGCCAGCCGTCGGCGTTGAGGTACTGCTGGAAGTAGCCGTGGCGGTACAGCAGCCCGACCGCGATGAGCGGGATGCCGACCTCGGCGGCGGACTTGAGGTGGTCGCCCGCCAGGCAGCCCAGGCCGCCGGAATAGATCTGCAGGCATTCGGTCAGGCCGAACTCGGCGCAGAAATAAGCGACCGTCCACTCGCCCGGCGCGTGCTCGGTCGTGTCCAGCCAGGGGGTGCGGGTCATGTGATCCCGCAGGCCGTCGACGACGCGCTGCATGGAGTTGAGGAACCCCTCGTCCCGGGCGAACTGGTCCAGCGTCTGCTGGCTGACCATCCCCAACAGCTTGACCGGGTTGTGATGGGTCGACGCCCAGAGCCGGCGGTCCAGGCGGACGAACAGCTCGACCGCTTCGGGGTGCCACGACCACCAGAGGTTGTTGGCGATGTCCAGCAGCGGCTTGAGCGGCTCGGGCAACGCGGGGACGACTTCAAACGAACGGATACGGGCCTGGCTGGGACTGATCATATTCCTCTCCGGGCGGGAAGGCGTGCAGGTCAGAAGTTTATACCCGACCCGTCGGCCCGTCGCACCGGCCATGACCAAGGCTTAACGCATTCTGCTGTCCGACCCTTAGCCCCGGGCTTTGCCCGGGGACCTAACCGTAAAGCCCGTGCGCGTCGATGTAGCCCCGCACCGCGGGGGCGAGCAGGCCTTCGGTCGATTGCCCCGCCGCGATCCGTCGGCGGATGTCCGTTGACGAGATGTCCAGCCGGGGCAGCTCGATCAGCCGGGCCCGCCACGGCCGGCCGCCTTCCTCGGGCAGGGACGCGAGCAGGGCCCCGGACGTCTCCGGCGGGCGGACCATGACCAGCGGCGGGGCGAGCTCGGCGACACGCTCGTGTTCACGCCACTGATCGAAGATATGCACCTGGTCGGTCCCCATCAGCAGCCGCAGGCTCACGCCGGCCGGCAGGCGCCGGCTCAGAGCCTCCAGGGTGTCCACGGTGTAGCTGGGGCGGCCGCTCGCGGCTCGGTCGAGTTCGTCCATCAGGATCACCGCGCGGTCCGTGTCCTGAAGCGCCAGGCGCAGCATCGCCAGGCGGTGCTCCGCGGCGGTCTGCTCCCGGTCGAGCTTGTGCGGCGCCCGGCCCGCCGGGATGTAGGCGACCAGGTCGGCGCCGATCTTCTCCCGCGCCAGCATCGGCAGCTCGACATGGGCGCGGTGCGGCGGGTCGAAGCTGCCGCCGTAGACCAGGATGGAGCGGGCGTCTTCAAGCTTCATGGCGCGAGGCCTCGACGGTCCGGACGACGGCGTCGGTGAGGCTCGCCGTCGCCTGTTTCATGGCGCGTTGGAGCTTCAGCATCGCGCCCAGGCGGTGGGGATGCAAGAGCAGGTAGCGCACCGCCGCCGCGGCCCGGGGGCGGCCCGTGTCGTCGACCCAGCCGGCCGACTCGGGCGGGAGTGCCATCCCGGCGTCGTCGCAGATCGCGCGGATCGCGTGTAACGGGACCCGACGCTCCTCCAGCAGGCGGGCGGCGTGGTAGGTCTCCATGTCCACGGCGTCGGCGCCGGTCTGCTCAAAGAGGCCGCGTTTCTCGGCCGGCGTCGCGGCGATCGCGTCGACACTTAACAGAGTGCGGCCTTCATCGGCGCCGGGCAGGTTGATCGGCGTTTCGTCGAGGCGGCGGACTTGGCTGAAATCCAGGACCCGCCCCGTCGCCAGGCTCGGGTCGAGCCCGCCGGCAACGCCCACGTGCAGCACCCGCCGCGGCGCCCGCCGGTCGAGGTATGCGCTGAGCCTTGCGACCACCCGCTCGCGCCCGACGCCGGTGATCAGCAGATCCACCATCGGATCGCTCGCGTAACGCGCCTTGAGCCCGGCGGCTTCGGTTTCGATGGCGGCGAGGATGAGGATGGGCTTGATCGGATCAGGCATGGACGACGTTCTGCGGCGCCCCTTCTAGAAAGGCCCGCACGTTGGCCGCGGCGATGTCCATCAGGCGGCGGCGGGCCTCGGCGGTCGCCCAGGCCATGTGCGGCGTCACCAGGCACCGCGGGGCGGACAGCAGCGGGTGGTCGCGCGGGGGCGGCTCGGCCGAGAGCACGTCCAGCCCCGCCGCGGCGATCCGGCCATGCTCCAGCGCTTCGGCGAGCGCGGGTTCGTCGATCAGCTCGCCGCGCCCGGTGTTGATGAGAATCGCCGTGGGCTTCATCCGCGCCAGACGCCGGGCGTTGATGAGCTGACGCGTCTGCTCCGTCAGGGGGCAGTGGAGGCTGACCACGTCGGCGTGGGCGAGCAGGTCGTCGAGGGGCAGCGGTGTGATGTCCAGCTCATCGAGCAGCGGCGACCGCCGGGGCCGATCGACCGTGGCGAGGTCCATGCCCAGCGCGTGACCGATCCGGGCGACGTGCATCCCGATCGCGCCGAGACCGATGATGGCCAGGGTCCTGCCCGCGAGTTCGGCGGTCGGGTGGAGGGTGAAGCTGAAGTCTGGGCAGGTCGACCATCGGCCGTCGCACACCGCCTGGCCGTGCGAAGCGGGGTCGACCGTGAGTTGGAGCAGGAGGGCGAAGACGTGCTGCGCGACGGACGTCGTGCTGTAGCCGGGGATGTTGGTGACGACGACGTCGCGCCGCCGGGCGGCGCCGAGGTCCACGATGTCGACGCCGGTGGCCAGCACGCCGATGCACCGCAGGTCGGGCAGGGCGTCGATGACGGCCGCGTCGATCCTGGCCTTGTTGGTCAGGGCGATCTCCGCACCCGCCAGGGCGTCGACGATGCGGTCGGCGGGGAGACGGGGATACGCCGTGAGGTCGCCGAGCCGGGCCAGCTCGTCCCACGTGGGTTCGCCGGGCGGCGCGGGTTCGTTGGGGCGGTCGAAGTGAAAGGGCGTAAGCGTGTAGCCGTCCAGGGTGACGATGCGGGCCATGGCGGCATCTTAGCGACTGGTGCCGCCGCGGGGCGGGGCTTATGATGCAGTGATGGCGATCTACCTCGACGACGAAGCGGTCCAGATCCAGGCCGACAACCTGGGGCTGGCGATCGTCGCGGCCCAGGAGCGGCTGGCGGCGATCGGCCGGGTCGTGGTCGAGGTCCGTCTGGATGATGAGCCCCTGACCGGCGACGCGCTCGAATCGGAGAGCGGCCGCCCGATCGAGGGGTGTGAATTGCACCTTTACTCGGCCGACCCGAAGCGGCTGGCGGCGGACACCTTCGAGCAGGTCCGCGACCAGCTGGCCGACGCGCGGTCATTGCAGGACGAAGCGGCCGACCTGCTCCAGCGTGACGACGCCGTGTCGGCGCTCAAGACCCTGGGGCGGGTGGTCGAGGTCTGGCTCCAGACCCAGCAGGCCGTCCTGCACGGCGCAACGCTCGTGGGCATCGACCTGGACACGGTGTCCGTCGATGGCGAACCCATGGCCGCGCTGACCGATGGCCTGCTCGAACAGCTTCAGACGCTCAAGGAGTTGATCGTCGCCAACGACACCGTCGCCCTCGCCGACGTAATGGCCTACGAATGGCCGTCGATGCTGGACAGTTGGGACGCCTTGTTGGCCGAGTTGATCCAACGCTGCCAGACCCCCTAGCCGCAGGAGCCTTCCCTTGGTCAAACCCACGCTCGACCACCCGTCTCTGTCGCTGATCAAGCTGCGCTTCCCCGACCGCAAGCTCCTCGTGACTGAATTCCGCGGGGTCACCACCCTCGTCGTTCGGCCCGCAGACCTGCACGACGTGCTCGCCATGCTCAAGAATGAATGCGACTGCGATTACGATTTCCTGTCTGACGTCACCTGCGCCGACTATCTCAACTACCCCGGCAACGCTTCGGGCAACAAGCCCGAGGGCCGGTTCGGCGTGGTGTACAACCTCGTCAGCACCCGCCACAGCCTCCGCCTGCTGATCAAGACCTTTCTCGACCCGTCGATCGACACCTCGGGCATCGACGAAGACCCCGCCCTGCACCTGCCGACCTGCACCGACCTCTGGCCCGGCGCCGAGTGGCGCGAACGCGAGGTCTTCGACATGTTCGGCATCCGCTTCGACGGCCACCCCGACCTCCGCCGCATCCTCACCTGGGAGCAGTACCCCGCCCACCCCCTCCGCAAGGACTACCCCGTCCGCGGCCGCGGCGAACGCGAGGCGTACAACATCGTCGATCGCGACAGCGCGTGAAAAATGGCAGATGTGAGATGGCAGATTGGGGAAGAAAGATGGCGGTCGGTTATTGGCGGAGGGATGATCGCAGGGCCGCGGCGATGATCGCGACAATCTCATTGGATTCCTGTAGCAACGGATCGACGCGGCGTCTGGCCATCATGCCGTCTTCGATGACGAGTTCCAGCCAGAAACAAGTTTCATCCGCCTCCTCAAGAACGATCCCCAGTTTGGCGCGGAATTCGGCTTTTGATCGCGCCCTCTGTGCCGCCCGATAGTTGGCGCCCACCGAGGTCGAGCAGCGAATCATCTGTCTCCTGACAATGTCCGCTTCAAGCGATCGAGGCAATGCCCGGCAGAGCTTCAATGTGCGCAGCGCAAATTGCTTGGTGCGCTGCCTCATCTCATCCGCATTCATGACGCCCCCGGTCTTACTCGTTATTTACTCACCATCCGCGATCAACCATTCCCCCCATCTGCCATCTCACATCTGCCATCTGCCATTCTTTCACCGGCTCGCCCAGATCATCCCGCGTGTGACGATCTGCTTCGCCTCCGGCACGTCGAAGTCCTTGTACGTGTGGCCCCAGCAGGCGACGAACACGCGGCCCTGCCCCCACTGACGGGTCCACGCGAACGGCATGTCAACGCCGACGGGGTACTGGCTCGTGTCGCCCAGGCCGTGGTCGACCTTGGCGTGCATCAGCACGTGGTTGCCGGGGTCGGTGTGGACGTAGTACTGCTCGGTGTCGGCCAGGTCGAAGGACCCGATGCCGCGGGTGATCTCGTGGTCGGGGTCGGTGGTGCGGACCGTGTAGGCGGGCTCGCTGTTGCCGGGGTGGGCGACCCACTGGCCGCCGGTCATGAACTGGTACTCGGTGTTCTGGCGGAACGAGTCGATGACGCCGCCGTGGAACCCCGCCAGGCCGCAGCCGTCGTACACCGCCTTGTTCAGGCCGGCCCACTGCTCCTTGCTGATTTCGCCCATCGTCCAGATGGGGACGATCAGGTCGAGCGCCCCCATCAGGTCGTGGTCGGCATAGGCGTCGAGCGTATCGCGGAGGGTGACCTGATAGCCGGCGTTTTCCAACTCGGGGGCGAAGACTTCGGCGCTCTGCCGGGGCGTGTGCCCGTCCCAGCCTCCGAAAACGATCAGTGCGTGTTTGGCCATTGAATGAACCTTGTGGGGGTGCAGGTTGGGTGCGAAAAGCCCCGGGCCTCCGCCCGGGCTCAGGTGTGTGCGGCGCAGTTTAGCTCTCGGTGGAGGACGGGGGCGAGGCGAAGCGGGCGGTCATCCAGGCCGAGATCGCCGAGTCGTACGCCGCGGTGCGGGTGAAGGCGGCGGCGGCGAGGTGCTTGCGCACGCCGAGGCTGGTCGCCCCGCCGTGGGCGTCCATGTCGTTGCTGACCATGTCGTACTGCCGGGGGTCGGTGACGACGGTGACAAACCGGTGGTTCTTGGCCGCGGCGCGGATCATGCATGGCCCGCCGATGTCGATCTGCTCGACCGCCTCGGCTTCGGTCACGCCTTCCCGGGCGATGGTCTGCTCGAAGGGATAGAGGTTGACGCACACCAGGTCGATCGGCGTAATGCCGTGCTGCTGCATCGCCGCGACGTGTTCGGGGTTGTCGCGCAGGGCCAGCAGCCCGCCGTGGACCTTGGGGTGAAGGGTCTTGACCCGGCCGTCCATCATCTCGGGGAAGCCGGTGATCGTGTCGATGGGCGTCACGGGGATGTCAGCCTCGATCAGCGCCCGGGCGGTGCCCCCGGTGGAGATGATCCGGGCGCCGTTCGCGTCGAGCCGCCGGGCGAAGGGGATCAGGTCGGTCTTGTCGCTGACCGAGAGCAGGGCGGTCTGGATGGGAATGGTCTGGCTCATGATGGTTCACCCGGCGCGGCGCGCCGAACGCGGGGCTCCCCGAAAGCGGGCGCGTGAAGGCGGGGTTACGACGCGGGGTTCAGCCGAAGCATCCGTCCCTCGGGCGAGACGAGGATGATCGATCCATCCGGCCCGGGCACGACTTTCTGCAGCCGCAGGGTCGGGGCTTGATCGAGGATCACGCCGGTTTCCGGGTTGAGGAGCATCAGGCTGTGATCTGTCGCGACCATGAGCCGCTCATCCGTGCTCCACACGGGGATGGCCATCTCTTCGAGCGTCCATCGGACCGAGCCGTCGATCGTGTTGATCGCCACCAGCTGCCCCGCGGGCTCGGGCAGGTACACATTCAAGCCGATCGGCACGGGGCTGAAGGTCAGTTCGTGGTCGGTGCGGTAGATCCATTTGTCGGCGCCGGTCGTGCGGTTGAGGGCGTACATGGCGCGGTCTTCGCTGGCGACGTAGACGCCAAGCCGGTCGATCGCCGCCTGGGCCGTCACCGGGCCGAACGTCCGGCCGCGCCACAGCAGCGTGCCGTCGCGGCCGTCGAGCATCGCGTACACCCCGCTCGAGTCGGCGGCGAACACGTTCACCCCCGACTGGATCGGCGATGCGAGGATCCGGCTGGTCAGCTTGTACGCCCATTTCGCGTAACCCGCCTGCAGGTCGTGGGCGAACACCACCCCGTCGGCGCCCCCGAAGATCGCGTAGCGATCCACGATCACGGGCGACGAATTCACCACGTAGTCCAGCAGCGACTGGCTGGTGATCCGCCCGTTGCGGACGTTGACCGTCATCATTTCGTAATCGGTGTTGATGTAAAGGAAGTCGTCGACGCGGTTGGGAGCGTAGAGTTTCTCGGTCGGCTTGGCGAGGATGCGCCGCCAGACGGGCGAGCCGTCGCGGATCGAGGTCGCGGTCACCATGTTGCCGGGGGACTCGATCGTCACGACCAGGTCGCCGAGCACCGTCACCGAGTGCAGCCTTTGGCCAGGGGGGACCTTCAGGTGCGTCGACCAGTTGATGACGTAGCCGACGTTGTCGGCGTCAAACGGCTCGATCAAGAGCCCCGTGCGGCGTGCGGGCTCGGAGGTCGGCGCGGTGCAGCCCGCAAGGAGAACCGCGGACATCGCCAGCAAGGCGGAAAACACCCGTGAGCTCATGGGCAAAGACTCCATCAAACGTGAGGCAAGACACGCGGGTCGAATTGACCGCGGAGCCTTAAGTATCGAGGCCACAGACGTCTGCGTCAAGCTGAATGCCCCGGCCGACTCAGCCTCGCGACCGGAACGCCTCGTCGAAACGCGAGGTGTCGATCCCCTCGGGGATCATCCGGCCGGTCGCGTAGTTGTACAGCACCGCCTTGAAAATCACGTCCGCCGCCCCCGTCGCCGCCGCCCCGATCACGATCAGCAGCACCCCCAGCCCCACCCCCAGCACGATCAGCGGCAAAGACTGGCTCGCGATCGCCCCGAAGATCAGCACGCCCGCCGCCAGCAAAAACGGCAGCATGACCAGAAACCCCAGAAAACCCATCGAGAAATTCCCCACCAGGGCCGTGCCCCAGGTCGATCGCAGCGTCGTCACCGACCGCTTCACCGACGCCACCGGCCCGGCGCCCTCCATCACGATCACCGGCACCACGAAATACGTCAACGCCGTCCACGCCGAACCCATGATCGCCGCGATGAACTGCCCCGCCTTCTCGTGGGCGTTTTCGATGAGCTTCAGCAGCACGCCGATGATCGCCGACACCAGCGCCCACCCCAGGATCTGCGGCAGCCGCTGCGCCGCCATCGACAGCCCGTACCCCACCGTCGGCGCCTCGCCGCTGACCACCCGCATCGCGCACGCGGTCAAGGCGCTGTTGAAGAACACGATGACAAAATAGTTGCAGAAGTAGAACAGGAACAACAGCACCCACATCATCGGATCGCGCGACGCCGCGCTCGGGTCGCTCTCCAGCATCTGCGACCACTGCTGCAGCGTTCCCGTGCCCCACAACGGCAACACGAAACTCGCGATCACCAGGGCCGCCGCAACCGTCGACAGGATCGGGAAGATCAGCAGGTTCTTGTGGTCCCAGACGATCCGGTAGCTGATCTTGGAGAACTCCCAGCTCCGGCCGATGCTTTCGAAGAATCGCATGGTTATGCTCCAGTGATGGCGGGTGTCGGCATCTATCTTGCAGACCGCCGCCGCAAAAGCAACCGCGGACCGCCATGAACTCGCGATTCCGCGACTCGGATGGGGGATTGTCGCAGGGCCGGGTCAGACCGCGGTGCTGGCCTCGTGCTCGGCGATGAGGTTGTAGAGCATCTGGGCCGATTCCACCCGCTTCAGGGCGCCGCGGAAGTCCTCGTCGGTCAGCATCCGGCTGATCTTCGCGAGGGCCTGGATATGCGGCCCGGTCTGGTCCAGGGGAGAGGCGAGCAGGATGATCAGGTCGACCGGCTTGCCGTCGATCGCGCCGAACTCGATCGGCTCGACGGGCCGGCCGATCGCCATGCGCAGGCGGTCAACCCCGGCCGCCTTGCCGTGCGGGATCCCGATGCCATGGCCGATCCCGGTCGTCCGGGTGGTCTCCCGTTGCCAGATCGCCTCCTTCAGGCCGGGGCCGTCGTTGATCGGCGTGTGCGCCAGCAGCACATCCGCCAAGGCGAAGATGGCGTCCTGTTTGTTCGTCGACTCCAGCGGCGCCACGACGCATTCGGGTTGGAGGATATCAGTCAAACGCATCGCGGCGCCCGTCGGTGTTCAGATCAGATCAAGCGGACAATCGGCCCGGTCGGGCACACACGCTGAATAATGCAAGATACCCCCGCCCCGTTTCCGGAGCAACCCCGCCGGGTCTGCCCAAAAAAGACCCCGCCGGGTGGCGGGGTCCGAGGTTCAGGAGGGGTTGGGGGGCGGCGACACGCATCCCGTTTAAGTGGGATCCGTATCAGGCGGTGCGGCGCCGGCGCATCGCCCCGGCGGCGGCCCCGATGGCAAACAGCATCGCGACGCCGGGCTCGGGCACGCTGGTGTCGAGTTCACTCTCGATGTAGTCGAAAGTGCCGCCGAGGTGATACAGGAAATCTCCATTCACTTCCCACGGAGTAAGACCTTGACTGAGCAGATAATCCACGGAGTCGTCGCGAGCGTCCGCGTAGGGAGTGCCTTCCGCGAGGTAGTTCTCGCCTTCACCGAAAAACGACGGAGCGCTGAAGATGGACACCCCGGGGCGGCCTGAGACGGCCTCCAGGGGGGTGGAGGTATTGGCCTGGTTGCCGCCGGAGGTGATGATGTTCTCGATCCAGTCGATCCAGTCAAAGACCACGGTGGAGGCCGATAGCCGGTTGTTGAATGCCGGGCTTTCTCCCCAGGAGTGCACGCCGACGATTTCGCCGAGCATAACGTCCGGCCCGCCCGAGTCGCCGGGGGCCGTGCCGTACTCCCACGGCAGGGTTTCGCTGAACACACTGAGGGGGTGAGCGGAGTCCTCGTCGGTTCGGGAATCCATGTCGTAATAGATCTCACGACCGGCCACGGTTCCGGGGACGACATGTTCAATGACTTGGTGCCCGAGCCGGCGCACGTCGGCGTTATAGATCGGCCCGGTGTCGGACCGGCCGTGTGTGCCGAAGCCTATGACCGCCACCTGTTCGTTTTTGTCCGGGGTCGGTCCCTTGGTGGGCAGATACAGCGGGTCGACGTCGGGGTCAGAGATTGGTGACGCGAGTTTGATCAGCGCGATGTCGTTGCCATCGCCGATCACCCGCCGCCAGTTATCGGGGACATACCAGCTTTCGGCCTGGTAGGTCACGCCGTTGGTCCGGAAGGTCATGGAATTGGCGAAGTCGACGCAGTGGGCCGCGGTCAGGATCCACTGGTTGCCCGGAGTGACGTTCGGGTTTTTACTCTGGATGAGCGAGCCCGAACAGAGCGCGCCCCGGTCATCGATGATGACGCCGACCGCGCCCCAACCTTTTGCCTGGTACTCATGGATCTGCTTGTGGCCTTCCGACTGATAGACGCCAGCCTGGGCTTGGGCCGCTCCAAACGCCATCCCCACAAGACCTAAGGTGATGCCAAGAGACTTCATAATGTGGAAACTCCCATCAAATCAGCATTGGGTAATAAGAGAATAATCGATAAGGACGCAATACGCATGGATTAATCGCCGGGTTTCCGGGTCCAGAAGCCCGCCGGGTCGGCCCCACCGCCGAGGGCGACGCCGCCGTTGGTTTCTTCGGGTTGATACAGACGGACGTGGCCGTCGGCGAACAGGTAATTGAACCGTGGATCGTTGTCGCTGCCGTGAAGCCGGTACGCGTCATACATCGAGGTGGAGCCGTACACGGGATGCTGTTCGTCCGGGTTTCGAATTGCACTCCGGTAGATCCCGCCCTGGACGCTCTCTGCGTGACCCACACTGTTGGCCAACACGGATAACGCGGGTGTGAACCGCCGTGACCATTCGCTGGCCAGAAGGACGGATGAGGGAATCGGCACGTCATTCCCGTCAAGGTAAACCGGGGGGCGTCCCTCCTGATCGATGTGGTCCCAAAGCGGCGAAACCGATAAATCTGGCGAGTACACCGAGCCGGTGCCAGGCGGCAATTCACCGGCAGGGGCGTCTCCCCCTTCGATCATCGCATAAGTGCGTTTGACCACATCCATCGTGCCGGACAGGTCGACTTGATCGGAAGGACAGATCAACACTTCTTTCGCAAGTGCGGGATCCGGCAGAAATCGGTGGTTGCGTTGAGAAACGCTCCAGGCAGAGCCCAGATAACCGCTGATCGCGTCGTCGAAGCTCACCTCTCCAGCGGTGGTCAGATTGACCGCATACGGCAACTGATCGCGGTGATCCGTCGCGTAGCCGTACATCGCCAGCCCGATCTGCCGCTCGTTGCTGGCGCAGGCCGACACCCGCGCCGATTCACGCGCCGACCCCAGCGTGGGCAGCACGATGCCAATGAGCAGGGCGATGATGGCGATGACCACCAGAAGTTCGACCAGCGTAAATGCCCGGAATGTCGATTTCACAATACGGCCTCTAAAACAGGACTCCCAAGGGCGCCTACACACCCCGCGCTGATACGACGGGGCACCCATACCCTGAGGGCCCAAGAATAGCAGAAACCCCCCAGCTTGAATAGGTCTAAACCCTGTCATCACGCGAAAATGGGACAAGACGACTCCGATGTCGCAGGGATGTCGCTAATGTCGAAGCCGGGCGCCCATATGGTTTGAGAATCGTTAGGAAATGGCGGTTTTGAATTCAGATTGACGGCGGTTCGCAAGGAGATCCGGGCCTTCGGCCGCCTGCGGCGTCCTCAGGGCCGGCTTACCTCTGCCGGGTGATCTCGCCCAGGTCCATCCATTCGCGCAGCAGGCCGGCGAACGGGCCGACGCAGCACGCGACCAGCACGCCCAGCGGGCCGTCCCAGACCGCCAGCGCCAGCCCGATCCCGATGCCCGCCAGCATCCACGTCACCAGCCCCGTGAGGGTCTCGTTACGCACCACGCTCATAATCAACAGGATGCAGCCCAGCAGCCAGAGGGGGTAGATGCTGACATAGACGCAGACCGCGGTGTCAGCGTCAAGGGTGTAAATCACCAACCGGCCCAGGGCGATGAGGGTCACCGCAGCGGCGATGGCGGTGGCGGGGCGCAGGCGCGGCCGGGGCGGGGCCGGCATGGGCGGCTGGCCGGCGTACGTGATCTCCAGGTTCGGGTCGAACCACTGCCCGCATTCGGGGCAGTCGCCCCGCGGCAGGCCCCGCAGGTTGTAGCCGCACCCCAGGCAGAAGCGGTCGGCGTCGTTCGTCGGGGCGGGGGATTGCGTCATGGACGCGGCGTTATTGCTTGAGCAGTTGCTCGCGCTGGATCATCACCTTCAGGGTATGGCAGACCAGCTCGACCTGCGTCTGGTCGAGCGACGGGAAGAAGGGCAGGGCGATGGTCCGTTCGCTGATGGATTCGGCGATAGGGAAATCCCCCTTCTTGAAGCCCAGCTCCCGGCTGTAAAACGGCTGGAGGTGGATGCAGGGGAAGTAGTTGCTCGCGCCGACCTCGTGGCGGCGGAGGCCGGTGATGATCCGGTCGCGCTCCACGTGCCCGAACACGGTCGAGAGCCTCACGACGAAGACGAACCACGAGCGGTCGTCTTCGGAGCCGGGCTCGCAGTTGGGCAGCACGAGGTTGTCCCAGTCCATGAGCCGGCGCATGTACATGCCGATCACATCGCGGCGTTTGGCGAGCAACTCGTCGAGCCGCTCCATCTGGGCGGCGCCGAGCGCCGAGGCGATCTCGCTGAGGCGGTAGTTGTAGCCCAGGCGTTCGTGGTTGAGCCACGACCCGGCGGTGTTGGTCGTGTTGTGGCCGGTCATGGACGACTCGGAGCGGCCCTGGTTGCGGAGGCTGCGGCAGAGCTCGGCAAGGCGGTGGTCGTCGGTGACGATCACGCCGCCCTCGCCGGTGGTGATCTGCTTGTTGGGGTAGAACGCGAACACCCCGCATCGGCCGAAGCTGCCGATCGGTCGGCCGTTGAGCTTGCCGCCCAGGCCCTCGCAGCAGTCCTCGACCAGCGGCAGCTCGTGCTTGCGGGCGATCTGTTCGATCGTGTCCATGTGCTTGGGGTTGCCGAACACCTCGACCGCGAGGATGGCCTTGGTCTTGGGGGTGATCGCCGCTTCGATGAGCCTGGGGTCCATGTTGAGGCTGCTGGGGTCAATATCGACAAACACCGGCTTGGCGCCGACCATCAGGATGCAGTTGGCCGAGGCGATGAAGCTGAAGGGGGTGGTGATGACTTCATCGCCGGGGCCGATGTCCAGCGCGAGCAGGCAGAGGTGGAGGCCCGCGGTGCCGGAAGAGACGGCGATGCCGTGGCGCCGGCCGGCGCGCTCGGCGACGAGCTGCTCGAACAGATCGCGGCGGGGGCCGATGCTCAGCCGGCCCGAGCGCAGGACGTTGGTCACCGCGTGGATTTCGCTCTCGGTGATGTCGGGTTGGCTCAGGGGGATTTCACTCATGAAGTGTCGTCTTCGTCGAATCCGTTAGCCCCGGGCTCGGCCCGGGGATCGATCACACCTGCCCCGGGCGGAGCCCGGGGCGAACGGGGATGATCTTCAGGGTTTATCCGGCTCGTGTCGCTCGGTCAAGGTTGAGATTCCAGCGCGGCCGCCAGCGCCTTGCGGTCCTGGCCGGTCATCTTGAGATAGGCCCACGCCGCCTGCATCCGCAGGGAATCCTCGATCGCTCCTCCCCCGCGGATCATCAACGCCAAGTCGCGGAGCTGGTTGTCGGTGAGCGGGCGTTGGCTGCGGGTCAACAGGAGCAGCCCTAGCGCAATGGTGTCCGGGTGGTTGAACGCCGGCAGGCCCTCCAGGATGACGTGGGCGTCCGGATCGCCCGAGCGGACCAGGCCCAGCAGGATGCCTTGCCGCAGGAGCGGGTCGGTCGCGTCATTGGCGAGGATCGGCCGCAGCAGGTTCACGGCCATGTCGGGCGAACGCTCGAACAGGGCCTGGCTGGCGTTCACCGCGTCGTCGAGCCGGCGGGCCCGGCCGCGGTCATCGGGGCCCCGTTCATAGGCGTCGATCAACGCGAGCAGGATCAGCATCGCGTTGTCCTCCGCCGCTTCTTCACGGGCATAGTTCAGCGCCCATCGGTTGGCCACCGGGTGCAGCAGCTGGATCAGGGCGACCACCTCATCGGCGAGGGCCGGGTTGTCGTCGGCGATCGCCCGGCCGGCCTTGCCGATCCGCGCCAGCAACGGGTCGTCCTGGGCGATCAGCACGTCGAACGTCTCGGGCGGTACGAACGGCGACAGGTGCAGCGCGATCATCGCGAGCCGGATGCGGGCGACGGGCTCGGCGGCGGATTCAAACCGCGTCCGCCACTGCGCCGCGGCCCGCGGGTCGCCGTAACGCATCGCGGTCTGCAGCGCGAGCAATCCCAGCCCCGGGTTGATGTCCGGCTCGATGGCCAGGGCGTATGCCCAATTGGCCGTGCGGTTGAGGTTATGTTTCATCGCGGTGGTCAGGAGCATCGCCCGCACCGCGTCCCGCGCCGGGTCGTTGGACTGGTCCAGCGCCTGCAGGCCTGTGTAGCCGCGCTGGTCGCCCAGGTGGTGCAGCAACAGGGCCGCCATCGCCCGCCGCCCGAGCTTGCTCGCGTCGAGGTTATCGACCAGGAATTTCGTGGACGTCGGCTTGTCCTCCGCGATCCGCTTCGTCGCGATCAGCAGCTTGGCGCCCGTGTCCATCCCCGGCCAGTCCAGCATCTGCAGCCCCTGCTCGTCCGTCAGCAGATCCGCGTCCAGCGCGGCGCTGATCAACTCCCCATGCACGGCGTCGTCGTCGATCGACGCGACCCGCGCCAGGTCGAGCGATTGCTCTTCGCTCAACTCGGCCAGCCCGAGGATGCCGTGGATCTGAAGCGCGGGGTGCGTCCGGATCGCGAGGTCGACGAACAACGGCCGCAGGGCGGGGTCTTTCAGGTGGCGCAGCGCCCGCAGCAGGCGGTTGTGCTCGCCGCTCTGGGCGACCGTAACCGCCTGTTGGAGCATCTTGATCGCGGCGCGGTCCGCCGCGTCGTCGGCCTGAGCGCCGATGGACGCGCCCATCGCCGTCACCATGGCGAGGGCGGCGGTGATGACCCGCCATCTCAGCGTCCTTGCCGTCCGATCTGCGTTCATCGCTACAGTTTACGCCTTCCCCTGCCCACGTAAAGCACACCGCCTTGACCCGCCGCGCCCCGGCTGCGAACATGCCGCGTTTCCATGGCTTTCGAACGCGACAACATCGCCCGGCTGCACGCCTACCTCCCCGGAGAGCAGCCGGATTACACCCAGACCGGCTCGGTCCTCAAACTCAACACCAACGAAAACCCTTACCCCCCGTCTCCCAACGTGATGGACGCCATCCGCGGCCTGACGCCCGAGGCGCTGCGGCTCTACCCCCCGGCCGACGCCGTCCGCTTCCGCCGGGCCGCCGCCGACCTGCACGGCCTCACCCCGGGCCAGGTCATCGCCACCAACGGCGGCGACGAGCTGCTGCGGCTGCTCGTCACCGTCTTCTGCGCCCCCCGCAACGGCGCCGCGGCCGGCATCGGCATGACCGCGCCGAGCTACACGCTCTACAGCGTGCTCGCCGACATCCAGGACACGCCCATCACCATCGTCGAACGCGGGGAGGGCTTCGCGCTCCCGGACGACTACGCCGACCGGCTCAACGCGGCCGGCTGCCGCCTGGCGTTCCTGGTCAACCCCCACGCCCCCACCGGCCGGTTCGAGACCGTGGCGCGGGTCCGCGAGATGGCCCGGACGTTCCGCGGCGTGTTCGTCGTGGACGAGGCCTACGCCGACTTCGCCCCCGGTGATGCGCTGGGGCTGCTGCGCGGAGACGATGCGCTGCCGAACGTCGTCATCCTCCGATCGCTGAGCAAGGGCTACGGCCTGGCGGGCCTGCGCTTCGGCTACGGGCTGGCCGACGCCGGACTCATCGCGACGCTCGACAAGGCCCGCGACTCCTACAACACCGACATCCTCAGCCAGGTCGCCGCCGTCGCGGCGCTGGAGGACCAGGCGTACTTCCAGGAGACCTGCGCGAAGGTTATTGCCGAGCGGGACCGCCTGACCCAGGCTCTGCGGAAGCGCGGCTTCGACGTGCCCGAGAGCTACGCCAATTTCGTGCTCGCCGCGGCGCCCCCAGGCGGGCCCGCCGCCGAGGCGATCTACCAACACCTCAAGGCCAACCGCATTCTCATCCGTTACTTCAACCAGCCCCGGCTCGAGGACAAGCTCCGCATCACCGTCGGCACGCCGCAGCAGAACGATGCGCTGCTCGCCCAACTCGACGCGCTGGTTCCCGCCGCCTGATCTTCAAGCGAGACCCTGCCATGCCCCGAACCGCCCACATCCAACGCAAGACCCACGAGACCGATATCGACCTGGCCGTCGACCTCGACGGCGGGCCGTACGCGATCGACACCGGCGTTGGTTTCTTCGATCACATGCTCACCCACATCGCCAAGCACGGCCGCGTCGGCCTCAACGTCAAGTGCGTCGGCGATGTCCATATCGACGACCACCACAGCGTCGAAGACGTCGGCATCGTGCTCGGCCAGGCGATCGACCGGGCCCTCGGCGACAAGCGCGGCATCGAACGCTACGGCGCCGCCAATGTCCCCATGGACGAAACCCTCGCCCGCGTCGCCCTCGACCTCAGCGGCCGGCCCGCGCTCGTGTTTCATGCCGAGTTCAAGTCCTTCGGCGACGACCCCGCATCGATCGGCACGTTCGACGTTCAACTCGTCAAGGAGTTTTTCAACGCGGTGGTTAACAACGCGAAGATAAACCTGCATATCGAGGTCCCGTGGGGCGAGAACAACCATCACATCGCCGAGGCGGTTTTCAAGGCTTTCGGCCGTGCGCTCCGCCAAGCCCTCGCGATCACGAGCGACGACATCCCCTCGACCAAGGGCAGCCTGTGACAGGCGCTAGCTAAGCGAAGCCGGTCCTGAGGGCGCCGCAGGCGGCCGAAGGTCCGGATACCGGCATCCGGATCTTCGCCTCGCAAAGCGAGGCTCAGAACCGGCTTTGATGGATGACAGAGGGCGATTCAGTCCTTACGTAACGCCGCGCGTCCGTGCTGACGCCGGTAAGCGCCCGGCGTCACGCCGACCTGACGCAGAAACGCGTTGTTGAACGACGACTTGGTCGCAAACCCCACCCGATCGGCCAGCACCTCCAGCGGCAGGCTCGACTCCACCAGAAACTCCTTGGCCCGCTCCACCTGCACCCGTCGGATCTCCTGCCCCGGCGTCCGGCCGATGGCGCTTTTCATCCGGTTCTCCAGCGAGCGTCGCGACACCGCGATCTCCCGCATCAGCGCCTCGACGCTCAGCGGCTCGCACGCCCGTTGACGGATGATCCGCAACGCCTCGGCCACGTCCGGGTTCGATACCGCCAGCGTGTCCGACGACGGCCGGACCACCACCCCCCGCGGCGGCACGCGCACCGATACGCCCGGCTCCGCCATGTCGGACGCCGCTTCCCCCATCAAGCCGTCGAGCAGTTCCGCCGCGACGAACCCGATCTGTTCCGCGTTGATATCCACGCTGCTCAGCGGCGGGTCGGCCAATTGACACATCAACTCGCTGTTATCGATCCCCACGATCGCGACCCGCTCCGGAACCGCCAGCCCGCCCACGTGGCACGCATCGCTGAGCCGACGCCCCAGCAGGTCGGACGCCGCCATCACCCCCACCGGTGACGGCAGCGACCCCAGCCACTGCGCCAACCGGTCGATGAATCGCGGTTCGGTCGGCGGCTCGGCGGTGCGCAGGTCCAGCGTGGCGCACCGGCACCCCGCCCGCCGCACCGCCCGCGCGAACGCCGCCACCCGGTCCCGCCACACCTGCCCAACCAGGAACGGCGCCGCGAACGACCGAAACCCCCGGTCCAGCAGGTGCTCCGCCGCCGCCCGACCGCACCGCCGGTCGTCGCTCTGCACCCGCGCCAGCCGGCTGACCCGCAACGCCCCCGACACATTCACCGTGGGCAGCCCGCTGGCCACCACGGCCTCCTCCTGGACCGCGTTGGCGATGCGGGCGATGATCCCGGTGGAGCCATCCGCTCGCAGCCGATCGCTCAGCGGCTCCCCCCAGTCCGGCACGCTCAACAGCCAGTTGCGTCCCCGTGTCACCGAATACCGCCGGACCCCCAGAGCCACTTCGGGGCCAAATGTCTGTTCCATATCAAGTTGCAGGCAGATCCGGGTCGGGCTGTCCATGTGGGCATTGTACCCGATTTGCGATTTAGAGATATGAATTTGCGTTAAATCGTATCGCCATCCGCGTGTTCTCGGGTAAAGTTCATATAGAGAGGACAGTTTCGAGTTTCTTGACTTTCACCCAGGGCGATAGGTCCCCTGACCCGATGTCGCCCGGAGCCGATTCCCCCGCATTGTTCAACCTGCCAGGAGAAAAATGATGTCGATCCGTCTCACAGCCATCCTCACCTTCGCCGCCTTGGCGGCCGCATCGCTCCACATCCCTTCCACCGATGCCGCCGTTATCTATCGTGAGAATTTCACCAACACCACCGGAAGCCGCAACCTGCCGACCGATTACGGGTGGAACCACTACTCGACCGGCTCGGCCACCTTGGAGAACTCGGACGGTACGGGCGGCATCGTCAGCGCCGGCGCCACGACCCAGGCCGCCAGCCGTGTCCTGAACGGCGTGGATGACGGCCTCGTGGAAGACGAAGGCCTGGTGTTCGCCGGCAACAGCCTCAACGGCGGCGCCAACGGCTTCGGCCTCTTCACCGTCGCCGACGCCGACAACTCCCGTTACGGCGGGTCGCTCGCCGTGGCCGACATCACCTCGATCGGTTTCGACATGAGCCTGTCGGGCAGCACCGACTACCGGGTGGCGATCAAGATTGGAGACGACTGGTTCGCCAGCAACGCGACGTTCTCCTCCCCGACCAACGGGAACTGGGAGAGCAAATCGCTGGCCTTCACGACCACCGCCGTCGACTGGCTGCAACTCACGTTCACGCCCGGCTCGACGCTCAGCCTCGGCGCGGCCGCCGTCAGCGACCTGACGGGGTTCGCCACGGAGTTTGGCGTCTATTACCAGAAGGGCAACAACACCGGCACGGTTCGGCTCGACAACTTCGAAATCAACGCCATCCCCGAACCCGCCTCGCTGGCCCTGATCGGGCTCGCCGCCTTGTGTCTGCTGCCCCGTCGGCGCGGATAACGCGTGTGATACGGATTTTCACTTGAAACGGACCATTGCCTGGAGCCCCGCATGGCGCATGCGGGGCTTCGGCTTGTGGGCGTAGGAGATGGATGGCTCGAGGATCGCGCCGTTTAGCGCCGCGTCTCAGCCGCCGTCTTCTCCCATCGCCGCCACGATCGCGTCGCGCAGGGGCTCGGGGTCTTCGAGGTCTTGCGGGTTCCAGGCCAGTTGCAGGCCGTCGCCGTTGAACTTGGGGATGATGTGGAAGTGGACGTGCATGACCGCCTGGTTGGCGGCGGCGCCGTTGTTCTGCAGCACGTTGTACGCCGCCGTCCCGGTCGCGGCGCACACCGCCCTCGCCAGCCGCGGCAGGACCGCCCCGATCGCCGCCGCGACCTCGCCCGGCACCCGGTCGAGCGTCTCCCAATGCCCCTTGGGGATCACCAGGCAGTGCCCCCGCGACAGCGGCCCGACGTCGAGAAACGCCAGCACATGGCCGTCTTCGTAGACCCGATGACACGGGATATCGCCCGCGACGATCCTGCAGAAGACGCAGTCGGGGTCGGTGGGGAAGGTGTCGGGCATCGGGGGACAGGCTCCCGGGCTTATTTCAGGCGTTTATACCCGATGATGCGGGGAGCGTTCAGAGGCTCGTCGCTGCCGTCCCGGACCATTTGGCTGCGGTCGATGATGGCGACAACCGCCGCCTCGTCAACCGGCCCAGCGTTGAAGGCGCCGTTGACATAGGCCCTGACCCTTAAGTAAACGACAAACACATCCGATCGGACGGTAAACGCCTGGCTGAGCATCTGGAACCGGGCCAGCGCTTCTTCGGGGCTGTCGTAGGTAGCGAGCACGCCGTCGTTCGCCGGGGCGTTGAATCGAGTGACGTCGTAGCCGCTGTCTTCGGGCTTGGGGTGGATGTCGAAGGCGGCGCCGAGCACAGCCCCGTCATTGGCGTAATACTGCATGTCGGAGGGTTGGTTGCCGCCGGTGCTGCCACGGATGTACATCAACTCGCCCAAGCTGGCGATGCCCGGGGTCGTGCGCTGAACCGGAGAGTTGTTGCGTTCGTCGGAGGTAAAGGGGAAGCGGTCGTCTCGGTACTCGATAATCGACCTCATCAGTTCCTCGACGTCATCGAGGCTGCTGTCGGGCATCGGGGCCGCGAGGGTAAGGATGTGCAGGGGGGCGGTGTTGATGTTGATTGTGCCGGGGACGAACTGCTCCTCGGGGTTGTCCGCCCCGGTGCCGGGCGCTTTGTCGCCGTCGTCGTCGTCGTTGTCGAGGCCGTCGTAGCGGGGGCTGACGGTGGTGAACTGGTCCATCAGCATCGCGGCGTGCGGGATCCCGCTGGCGAGCGAGGGTGGGCCGTAGGTCGGGACTTCGGGATTTTCGCTGAAGTCGAGGAACAGCCGGCTCACGCCGAGCAGCGCCAGGCGGCGGGGGAAGGTGCCGTTGGTCGGGTGGTCGGTGAAACCGAACATCGGCGTCAAGCCCAGTTCCGCGACGCTGTAATACCCGTCCCCGTCGGACGGCGAACGGTCGGCGTGGAGCAGTTGGAACGCGTTGGGGAGCGTGATGGCGGGGGTGGCGGTGAATTGGTTCTTGAGGTCTTTGTTGAACTCTGAGATATCGGTAAAAGAATCGCCGCCCGGCGCGGGTCCTGTTTGGGAACCGCCGAGGCTGTTGTGTTCCACCACGTAGTTGATCCGCTCGCTGTCGCGGTAGCCGCTGCTCTGCGCCATGCTGCGGTCTTGATCGTTGTTGGTCGTGAGCGGATTGACTGTGTTCGAGGCACTGAAGCCGCTGATCTGGATGCGATCGTAAGTCACCCAGGTCGCAACCCCGTTCAGGTCGGCTTCGACCTGAAGCTCAAAAACGATCGGTTGGCCATTGCAGGCGAAGACCAGGTCGCCGTCGCCGAGTTGGAGGACACGGGGGGCGCCGTTGAACCCAAGGTCCGTATCAAGGCTTTTGCCGTCCTCGTTACCGCCGCCGGTGGCCGACACGGAGTCCGTTGGGGGGCTCCAGAGGATGACGCGGTCGGCATCGGCGCTGTTGTCATCCCGGCCGGGGATGTCGGGGAAGCTGCTGAAAACCCAGGTGGACCCGCCGTCGATAACGAGGCGGACGTTGTTGTTGAGCTTGGCGCCTTCGATGTCTTGCGGGAACGGGTTGCCCAGTTCAATGGCGACGGCGCGGGTGTCGGCCGAGCTGTTGCTGGCGCCGGACCCGGCGCCGGCCGTGCCGCCGTCCAGCGGCTTCCAGGTGTCATAGAAACCGGGCGGGGCCGTGGTGTCTTCGCCATCGCCGCCGACATCAGCCACGTCACGTTCTTCGTAGATCACCTGGGCGTACACCTCGCGGAAGAACGGCAGCCGCTCGAGGCCGTAGCGCTGGACGCCGTTGACCGTTCGCCCGGTCGGGATGTAGTCGTCATCCGCGTAGTCCATGATCGCGAGGGCGAAGTCGGGGGCGACCTGATTGGTGATCTCGTCGTCGGTCAGGCCGAGGTAGTTCTCGGTGTCGGGGTTGGCGGGGTTGTTGGGGTGGAGGAAAGTGCTTCGGATCTTCTGCGTCAGGCCAAGGTAGACGGGGTCGGTGGGGTTGAGGGTGTTGCCGTCGTTGAGGTCGTACTTGAGCCGCCCGATGGGGCCGGAGGGGGAGAGGCCGCCGGCGCCGCCGTAGTCGGGGGCGTAGACCGAGTGGCCGCTGATGCCGGTGAGCATGTGGCGGATGGCGGGGAAGGTGCGGTTGTCCACCGTGGTGGTGCCGGGGTCGCCGCCCGTGAACCAGTCGTGAAGATCGCTGACGCCGGCGACGTCACCGTAAGTCCCCTCGGCCGGCAGCGGCATGGAGTCATTACGCGTGACAAAATAGGCGCCGAGGCTGGCGTCTTCGACGTTGGCGAGGTTTTCATCGTTGTTGAGCCCGCCGCTGTGGCGCAGCTCCGCCTCATCGGCCATGAGGTAGCGGTTGTCGTTGTAGCCGTACAGGAAGGCCTGATTGCGCCAGATTTCTTCACGCTGGGCCTGGGTGAAAGGCCAGGTCCAGGTGGCGGGGAGCCCAAGCGCGCGGGGCCCGTTGAAGAAGATGTTGTTTAGGTCGGCCTCCCACTCCGCGTCCGAAACCGTGGTCCGGTCGAACAGCTGGCCGAGGTCGATGTCTACAGGCGTGTATCCTCGGCCCAGCGTACCGTTGGGTCCCAGACTGGTGATTGCATTCGGGATCAGTCCGGTGTTGTCGACGTTAGAGGTGGCGACGTTGATATTAATCATCGACGAGAGGTCGACGGCCCGCCCGGCGATGACGTAGCGCAGGCCGCCGAAGTCGCGGACCGCCGGGGGCGCCCAGGTCCAGCGGCTGTCCAGCACCCCGTCGCCGTCGGCGTCGATGCCGCGTTCCACATAATCGCCGCTGAATACGGCGTTGAGGAACGCCACCGTGATATCGGTGGTGGACGCTTCGGCGGTGCTGAAATCGATCAACGTTTCACGCGGCTCGGTCTGCGAGCTGCCGATCGCCGGAAGGTCGAGCCAGAACCCCCCGAGATTGGTCAAGTGCGGCCATGTGGCGTCGGTCGCGCCGCTGCCGGTGACGATGGGGATGGTCGATGCGAGGTATCGGTCGTCATTGAAGTCGCCCGCGGCGGTCCGCACCGTCCCGCTGCCGTCGGTGACTTCCCAGTTCAGGGTCGTCTCGGTCCAGGGGTAGTCGGAGAGGCCGTGACGGCTGAAACGGTTCTCGAACACGTCTTCGTGGAGTTGGGTGCGGATCTCGGCGAGCGTGCCGTTGATCACCAAGTCCATGTAGTCCCTCTCGTACCGGTCGGTGCCGAAACGGTCCATCTTGGCCTGCTGGAGAAAGGCCAGGCCCATCAGGGCGATCATGACCAGCGTCACCACCGCGAGGATCAGCAGCGACCCGCGTTGGCGGGCGTGGCCGGCGAGGGTTTCCAGGATGGCGAGTCGGGTGCGTTGGAGCATGGCGGACCTCCGAACTTCGGGAGGAAGCCGGCGCGGGCCGGCGGGGTGAAGCGTGACGTTACGGCTGCGGCTGGCGGTTAACCGGGATGATCGTCTCGAACCACCGGCCGGGCTCTTGAATCTGGTCAACGTTTCCTTCGTTGATGGTGCGTCCGACGAATTCGCCGTTGCGGTCGTGGACGCGGTAACGGATGCGGATCAGCCAGGGCCACGCGATCGTGGCGGGTTCGAGGGCGGATCCGTCGTGGCCCCAGACGAACGCGCCGCCGTTGGCATACGCTCCTGCGGCCGCGCCGCTCCACATCTCGTAGGCAGGTATGCTCGAAGCCGAGGGCGGGGCGTAGCTCGGCGGCATGTCGGGATCGTGGTTGACCGCGCCCGGCGTGTTCGGCAACGCGCTGTACCAGCGGATGTCGTCGCCCACGCCGTCGCCGTCGAGGTCGATCATGTCAATCCGCCCGTCGGTGGCCAGGGGGCCGGGATAAGTGGTGGGGTCCAGATCGTTGTCGAGGTCGCCGGCCCACTCGACAATGAAGTCGCTGATGTTGCCCGCGAGGTACGGATGCATCTGGGCGATCTCGTCGGCCTCCAGGTCCGAGCCGCGCGGGTTCGGGTTCACGCGCAGCCGGACCTGGTTGAAGATCAGTGAGGTCGGCTCGCTGTTCAGGCCCAGCACCCGGTTGCGGTATTGCTCGGGCGTGGTCGTGAAGGTGCTCAGCAAGCCGAGATATGCCCCATTGGCTGCAACTTCTTCAGTGAGCCCCCAGAGCGTTTCGGCAGTCACATCGGTCACCCCTTCGAAGAGCTGACGGTTGCCGGAATAGTCGGCAACTTCCGCATCCACCCCCGCCCCGCTCGGGGTGGTGTTGACGACCGGGAAGGGCGTGGGGTTGATCGCGTAGATATCGCCCGTCACGGTCTCAGAGGGGTTGATGAGAAACAGTGCCTGCCGTCCCAAGACCCAATCGGACGCGGTGACATTCGGGTTGCCCGCGACGTCGGCGCCGAGATCGTAGGTTCCGCTGCCGCTGCCGTCGCCGCCGCCGCTGTCGGTCATCAGGGCATGGCCGTACCAGATGCGGACATACGTGGCGTTGCTTGAGTTATCCAGGTCGCCGCCAAAAGTGTCCTGAAACGCCGGGGTGATCGGCGGCAGTAGTCCGGTGGACTGTTGGTCCTGGTCGAGAATAAACAGAAGTTGATCGCTGCGGATGGACCGGCCGTACTTGGCGGACGAGCCGATGTTTTGACGGCGGTCTTCGGGGGTGAGCGGCGCATCGAGTTGGTGGTTGATGATGACAAGGAACCCGCCAAGATTGTCGACGCTATTGCCTAGAGGTCCAAGCATACGGCTGCCGGAATACTCCGGCGGCCAACTCGGGGGATTGGTGCCATAGACGCGGGTATTGGCGATGGTCAAGTTGGTGTCTTTGAGCAGTTGCTCCTCGACCGTGCGCGCCTTGCTGATGATGTCGCTGGTGTGCAGGCCCCGGCGGACCGAGCGGGTCGCTTCATTGAAGACCTGATTGAACACGAAGATCATGAAGCCCGCGATCGCGGTCGCGATGATCAACTCGAGCAGGGTGAAGCCCGATCGGCGTTGGGGGCGGAGCGGCGTGATCATGGTAAAAGGTCCAGAACCGGCAGGCCGAATGTTTCAATCCGAACGATCGGGCTGCTGCCGTTGCGCCGGGCGTTGCCGGCGGAGTCCACGTTGGCGGCGAAGTACAGGCGCTTGGGCACAAAACCAGCGCTGACAACAGCAGAATCCACGGTGATCCCGTCGGCGTCTGCGAGGATCACCCGGTGGACCTGACCGTTGTCCGCCAGGACCCAGTCTCCAGGCCCGATCAGGTCGGGAAGCCCGTCGTTGTTCGCGTCATTCGAGAACATCGAGTCGGTGAACTGGATGCGCGACGTGCTGGAGAAATCTTCTTCCACTTCAACGTACCCGATACGCGGGACGGGGTTGCTCCCTTCACGCCGGACGATCATGATGTGGCACAGCCATTCCAACGTGGTCGCGGTGGTGGGGTCATCGGTGATCTGGATCAGCGGGAACCAGTAGTAGTCTCGCAGGCCGGCATCTTTCGTTGTGGGTTGGTAGAAGCTTGGGTAGCCGCGCAGGCTGAGAGGGGAAAGCGCCTCGGCAATACGTGTTTTCGGAGAGCCGCTTACCGAAGACGGAACAACCGCCTGATTAACCCCCGCCGCGACCGGCAGGTCAAAGTCGAACATGGGCGCCACGCGCTGTGCATCTTCTGGCGTCGGTCTGCCCCCGTCCTCGGTAAACCCGGCCAGTGTCCCGCTGCGGCTGGCTATCGTCGCGTCGTGGTGATAGGTCAGCGGTCCGTTAGCATGCGTGTCCGGCGAGATCGCAATCATCGTCATGATTTGTTTGGCGTTCCGCGCCACCGCCTGGCTGGTGAGGTCCTCGACGGTCCGGCGTTGCACCGCGACGCCGGTGGGGAACACCGCCGCGACGGCGACGATGCCGATCAGGAAGATGCCCATCGCGATGAGCACCTCCATCAGCGAGAAGCCGGCGGACGAACGGCGGGATGGAGACGAACGTCGGGTCATGATTATCGATCCACCCTTTCCCGGAAGGTGACGCCGGACTGCCGGCTGAACAGGATCAGCGTGCCGTTGCCCTCGGTGTCGAGCCACTGCCAGATCTGGGCGTTGCTGCTCGTGCCCCAAGCGAGGCCCGACTGTCTGAACGCCCGCTTGGAATAGACGTAAAGCCCGGCGACGGTTTCGATCTTCTCGAACGGCAACTCGTATTTCTGTTGGGTGCCATTCCAGTTGCCGGGTTGGTAATTGCCGTCACGCGGGTCGTACGGGGTCGGGTCGTAGTTGGTGGGGCGGCCGTCGCTGATGTCGTAATCGCCGTCGTAGTTGCTGTCGTAGTAGACGTGGTCGGTGTCGAGGTTGCCGACGACCAGCCCCCCCGCGGCGTTGAACCAGACCGCAAACGGCGGGGCGATCAGGGTGGGCGGGCCGCTGCTGTTGTCCCGGGTGACGCCCGCGACGCCGGCGTCGGCGGGCAGGGTGATGTAATCGACGAGGATGTCGATAAACCCGTTGTGGTGCTTGGCGTCCTGATCGTCGCCGCCAGCCATCTGACCGCCTGAGACATCGATGCGTTCCAGCGGAAAGCCGCTGTCGAACGCCCCCGCAATATTCTCGGTGATGCGCACCTCGTTGGCGGGAGTGAAGATAGCCGCGACACCGCTATAAGACCCTTCATCTGCCGGGATGGTGGCGCGAATGAGGTCCAACCCCTCAAAACTTCCTTGTTTGTCCCGCGTCGCATAGGCCCGGGCCGTGGTCCCGGCGATGCCGACCGCGTTGATGCCGACGGTCTTATCGGTGTCGCGCGTCATCGCCGTGATGGTGGGGAATGCGATGCCAACCGTCAGAGCGATCACGCCCACCACGACGAGCATCTCGACGAGGGTGAACGCGCGGCGGATTCGGGTGGATGGGTGGGTCATGGCTTACTCGGTGGCTTCGCTGGTGCGGTCGAGGTCGGAGCTGTACAGGTTGTCGCGGGAGTGGGCGTATTCGTCGGAACCCGTGTAGTTGGACCAACTGGACCACGGCGTGCCGCCGTCGACAATCTCGCTCTCGGTGTAGGCCTCGCCCCAGAGTCCGTCACTCCCGGCGGAAGCGAAGAAGGGGATCGTGGAGGACGGCAGGAAATCGTCGATCGCGTCGGCTCGATGGGTGCTGAACGCGGCATAGGCGATGCAGTGCCCCCACGGGTCGCGGATCTCGAAAAAGCCGTCTTCGTCTTCATCGACCAGGGCGTTCGAGCCAAGCCGCAGCAACGCGTCGCGGGCGGTGGGGATCCGGTACGCCGCCCAGACGAACCGCTCGCTGAGCAGGTTGGCGGTGCGTTTAGCGTCCTGCTCCTTATCGGAGTCGCCGTCGCCTTCGCCGGGCGCCAGGCCGCCGGTGATCCTGGCGAAATCGCCCTCGCTGAAGCCCGGGGCGTCGGGGTTGTTGATCGCTCTGAGGTCGTCCCAGAGATAGAGGCCGTCGGCGAGGTGGGAGACCGGCTTGGTTGTGGTGGCTTCGATTTCGGCGGAGATCCCGTTGAGCCCGCCGAGCATCGCTCGGGCCTGACTGTCCTTGGCGCTGGTGCGGATCTGCGCCGCCGTCACAATCACGAGGGCCGCCACCACCGCAACAATGCCGATGGTGACCATCAGTTCAATCGTGCTAAACGCGGCGTGATGTCGAAGCGCGGGTCGGGTCATGGCTGGGGCGTCTCCGTGTCACGGCCGTAGAGGTTGTCCGCGGCGGCGCGGCGGGCGGCGGGGTTGTCGGCGAAGGCGTCGCCGAGCCGGCCGTCGGGGCCGGGCGAGACGAACTGCCCGACGCCGTGGCCGGTCGGGTCGGGCCGGTAGATCAGGGCGTGGCCGTAGGCGTCG
>JANQFR010000040.1 GCA_028277745.1 Phycisphaeraceae bacterium | reverse complement strand
GATCAGACGGTCCGCGTGGTCGTAGGTGTAGCGGACCTGACTGGTGATCGTCCCCCCGCTGGTCTTGAACACCACCGACGTCAGACGGTTGCGGTGGTCCCAGCCGTACTCCGTGAGGTAGTCCGAGGCGCCCCCGTCGACGATCCGGGTGCGGGTGAGCCGATTGCCGTTGTCGTCGTACGTGTAGTTGAACGTCCCGTCCGACGTCAGGCGGTTGCCGGTCCCCGTGACGTAGCCGGTATTCGTGCGGTTGCCGTTGTCGTCGTAGGTGTAGCCCTCGTCGCCCGGCGTCGTCCCCCCGGAAGCCCCCGCGTCGGCGGTGTAGTCGGCGTCCAGCAGTTGGTCGCTCTCGTCGTACGTGTACGACGCATCCCCGTCGTTGGCGTTGTCGATCGTCTCGATCCGGCCGCCAAGATCATAGGTGTAGTCGTACTGCGCCAGCGTGTTCGGCGTCGACGCGCCGTCCTGGTGGGCCAGACGCGTCAGACGGCCGTTGAGGTCGAACGTGTAGTCGCTCGTCGCCACCCGCTGAGCCGTCTGCGGGTCGGCCCCGTCGTAGCGGTGGACCTTGTCGAACTGCCCCGCGTGGTCGTACTCGTAGACCACGCTCTTGGCGGCCACGTTCGGACCCGTCTGGACCTGCTCCACCAGCCGGCCCAACGCGTCGTACGCGGAGGTGGTGGTTTCGCCTTGCGACAGGTCGTTGCGATCGAAGCTGATCTGCGAGAGCTGGGGGTCCCACAACCGGCTGGTCGTCCCGACCCGGAAGCGCAGGTATTGAACGCCGGCGGGCAGGGGAGCGTCGGGGGTGAGGTCGACCCACGCCCATCCGTTGATGGTCTGGGTCCAGCTGGGGAAGGTGATCGCCACGGGAGACCAGTTCACGCCGTCGGACGACGTCTCGAAGGTGATCTGCCCCTGGACGGCGCCCTCGTCCCAGGCGTAGACGCGGGCGGTGAAGGAGGTGAGGTGGGGCTGCTCCCACACGAGCCACTGCTCGGTGTTGCTGTTGCGTGCGGCGCGGCTGGGGTCGCCGTTGAAGCGGGCAGGGTTCGACAAGTCGAAGCCCCAGCCGGCGGAGCTGAGCGTGGGGTCGGTCTGGCTCAGGTTGTCGAGCGGGTCGAGGGTGGGCGGGTATTGCCCGGGGTAATAGGTGTCGGCGGCTTCGATGACGTTGCCGGCCTTGTCGTAGGCGTAGGTCAGGATGTGCAGGCCGTCGGGCCCGTTGGTCCGGACCTCGACGAGGCGCCCGGCGCCGTCGTAGGCGTAGTCGGTGACGTATCGGTCGGGGGTGGAAGCCGGGTCGCCGACCGACGTAACCTGCCCGGCGTCGTCGTAGGCGGTGGCGATCTCGCGCACGGCCGGCCCGCCGACCGTATCGCGCCACACCTCGGCGGTCTGCCGGCCCAGGGCGTCGTAGGTGAACTCGACGACCTTGCCGTTGCGGTCGATCGTCCGGGTCACGTTGCCGGCGGCGTCGTACGCGGCGGTCTCGGTCTTCTGGTGTGGGTCGGTCTCGGCGGTCAGGCGGTTGAGCCGGTCGTACGTGTAGGTGGTGGTGTTGCCCTCGGGGTCGGTGTAGGTGATCTGGTTGCCGACGGCGTCGTAGGTGCGCACGGTGGTGTTGGCGTTGTTGGCCGGGGGCGCGTCGGGGATGCCGTCGCCGGGGGTGGCGTCGACCGGGGTGCCCAGCGGGTCGGTGACGTGGGTAACGCGGTTGAGCGCATCGTAGAACGTCCAGGTGGTGTGGCCGTTGGGGTCGGTCGCGGACACCTGGTTGCCGTTGGGGTCGTAAGCGTAGGTGGAGACGATCGCGCCGGTGGCGGTCGGCGCCAGGGGCTGGCCGGTGACCGGGTCGGGCTCGATCATCATGGTCTGCCGGCTGAGGTGGTCGTAGCGGTACTCGGTCGTGCGGCCGAGCTCGTCGGTCACCTGGATGACGTTGCCCAGCGCGTCGTAGACGGTCTCGACGGTGTAGTCGCCGATGTTGGCGTCGGTGGGCAGGTCTTCGGACCCGGCGAAGGTCGGGTCGGGGCCGAGGGCGTTGAGGGTCGCGACCTCGCGGTTGAGGGCGTCGTAGAAGTACCAGGTGGTGTAGGTTGAATCGGGGTTGCCGTCGGCATCGGGCGCGGCGCCGCGCGGGTCGGTAACATACTTGAGGTTGCCGTTGTCATCGTAGCCGTAGTAGGTGATCGACGGATCGAGCGGCCCGGCGCCGTCGGGATCGGGCGCCTGTTCCTCGATGCGGCGGTCGAGCGCATCGTAGACGTACCGGGTCGTGCGGCCCAGCTCGTCGGTGATGCCGACGACGTTGCCGACGCGGTCGTACGCGGTGGTGACGGTGTAGGCGTCGGCGCCGTCGGGCGGCGTCTCAACATCGCCGGCCGGGTCGGGGCCGAGGGCGTTGAGGGTCGCGATCTCACGGTTGAGTTCGTCGTAGAAGTACCAGGTGGTGTAGGTCGCGTCGGGGTTGCCGTTGGCGTCGGGCGCGCCGCCGCGCGGGTCGGTGACGTATTTGAGGTTGCCGTTGGCGTCGTAGCCGTAGCGGGTGACCGGCGACTGGAGGGGCCCGTCGCCGTCGGGGTCGGGCGCGATCTCGGCGGTCGTGCGGCCGACCGCGTCGTACTCAAACCGCGTCGTCCGACCCAGGGCGTCGGTGACCGAAAGCACCTGCCCGGCGGCGTCGTACCGCGTGGTCGTCGACCGGGCCGCGTCGGGCGTGGGGGCGGCCGCGTTCACGTTGCCCAGCGCATCGGTCACCGCGGTCTGGCGGTCCATCCGGTCGTAGAAGAACCACGTCGTGTTGCCGTTGGCGTCGGTCGCCGACTGGACCCGGCCCTGTGCATCGTAGGCGGTGGACGAGGTCGGCCGGGTCAGCGCCCCGGCGCCGTCGGGGTCGGGCGCGATGATGGTGACCTGGCGGTTGAGGTTGTCGTAGACGTACTCGGTGGTGTGCTCGGCCTCCTTGGCGTCGGTCCCGAGCGGGTTGACGGCGAACCGGAGGTTGCCGTTGAGGTCGTAGAAGAAGCGCGTGGTGAGGGCGCCGAGGGGCCCGTTGCCGTCGGGATCGGGCAGGGTTTCCTGGGTCCGCCGGTCGAGCTCATCATAGGCGTAGGTGATGGTGTTGCCGCGGCGGTCGGTGACGGTCTCGACGTTGCCGTGGGCGTCGTAGGTGGTGACGGTGGTGTGGGCGTTGTCGCTAGGCGGGGCGTGCGCGGCGTGCATGTCGGCGACGATCGGCGAGCCGTTCTCGCTGAGGCTGACCCGGCTGAAGGACGCGTTGTTGATGACGCCGACGTCGTGGGACGTGACCGCAAGACCGACCTGATCGGCGCCGGTCATCGTCACCCCCGTCAGGTCTTCAGTGACGGTTATCCAAGTGGTGGCGTGCAACGCGGTCGCGTAATAAGCGCTGTACGCGCCGTTTACGCGGGTGAGCCTGAGATAGTGGGCTTCCGACGCGGGCACGTGGATCGAGCTGATGCTTTCCACCGAACTGACGTCCGCCTGGGACTGGGCGCGGTAGTGGAGGTTGATCCGCCCGTCGGGGGTCTTAAAGAGCAGGACATACGCGTCGTCAGCGCCGAGCCCGTCGCGGATCATGACCCCGGCCTTGGCCGAGGGGTGGGTCAGGTCGACCTGATCGAGGCGGGCGATGATCTCCAGGTCGCCGCTGGCCTCGCGGCGGAGGAACTGGAACTCGTCGCTCGTGTTCCAGATATCGGAGCCGGCGCCGCTGACGGTATAGGAGTTGTCGGCGGGGTCGTAGCTCGACGAGCCGGCGAGGGCCGGGCCGCCGATGTCGACGCCGGTGGGGAACAGCCCGCCGAGGTCGGGCGTCCCCATCGCGTCGGTCACGTGGGTGAGCCGGTTGAGGTTGTCGTAGAAGTAGTGTGTGGTGCGGCCGTTGGCGTCGGTCTGAGATGCGAGGTTGCCGAAGCCGTCGTATTGCCGGCGGGTGATGAGCCGGCCTTTACTTAGTTCCGGGGAGGCGTGCTGGAACGCGGCCTGCTCGGCGGTGAGGGCGGTGGAGTAGACCCGCACGTCGGCGATCAAGCCCTGGAAATAATCGCCGGTGGCGGCGACATCGAACGCGTTGGTTTCAACTGTGGCGCCGATGCCGGCCGGGTCACCGTGCGAGCTTATGGTGTTGAAACTCGTCGTAGCGGAAGCGACAAGAACGCCATCGAGGTAGAGCTCCAGCACGCCCTGAGAGGCGTTGTCGCTCGACGGTTTAAAGACGCCGACCACGTGATGCCAGGCGGAGGTGTCGGTGAAGATCGTTTCAATTGGAACGATGGACTGGTTGTCTTGAACGGCGAGTTGCAGCTTGCCGGCGTTGAGCCGCAGCGCAAAGCCGTTGGTGGCGCCGCCTTCGTCGTAGAGCGTCTGGATGCCGGTGGTCCGGTCGGCCTTGAACCAGAGGGCGACGGTGCGTTGGCTGAAGGCCTGATGGATCCAGTCGTCGCCGGCGCCGGTGTCGTCCGCGTCGTCGATCTCGAGGTAATCGTCAACCCCATCAAACTGCCAGGCGGCGTCGTGGGGCGAACCGGTGATCGGGGCGACAAGCGTTGGATTGCCGACCACTTTGGCCTTGCGTCCCCGGCCCCCGTCGTCCGCGGCCGTGCCGTCGGCCGGGTCGTCCTCCAGCCGATACCGCGCCTCGAGGCCCGACGGGGCGTCGGGGTCGGGCTGGGCGGTCGTGATCAGGCGGCCGAGCTTGTCGTAGCTGAACTCGGTGGTGTTGCCCCGCGCATCGGTGGTCGACAGCACCCGGCCGCCGCCGTCGTAGCGGGTCCGCAGCACGGCCCCATCCGGCAGCACGGTCTCGACCAGGCGGCCCCGGCGGTCGTACACGTAGCGGGTCGTCCGGCCCAGCTCATCCGTGGCGACGATCACGTTGCCCCCGCCGTCGTATTGCAGCCGGCGGTACGTGCCGTCGGGGTTCTCGACCCGCACGGCGCGGTTCATCGGGTCGTACTCGGTCCGGGTCGCGCGCGGGTCGGCGGCGACCGTGACGTCCTTCATCTCGATCAGGTTGCCCGCTTGGTCGTAGACGTATTCGGTCTGCGGGCTGGGCAGCGAGCCCGCCCCGTCGGGGTCAGGCAGGGTTTCGGTCTGGCGGCGGTTGAGCTTGTCGTAGGTATAGGTGGTGGTCTGGCCGTTGGCGTCGGTGACCGATAGCAGGTTGCCCGTGTTGTCGTAGGTGTAGGTGAGCACGGCCTGCTCGGTCGCGCTGATGCGCGACGTCTCGGTCAGCACCTGCCCGGCGTCGTTGTAGGTGTAGGTGGTGGTGTAGTCGTCGGCGGTCACGGACGCCACGCCCTTGGGCCGCGTCACCTGGGTCGGCAGGCCGCGGCTGTCGGTCGTCGGGTACGTGTACGAAGTCACGTTGCCGTCGGCGTCGCGGACCTCTTTCAGGCTGCCGTCGGTGTAATAGTCGTACCGCGCGACGGTGCGGTCGTCGGCGCTGGAGGTCGGGTCGCCGTGGTCGATCACGGTCCGCAGTTGGTGGTATTGGCTGGCGTCGTAGTACGTGTACGCGGTGACGCGCCCCTCGCGGTCGGTCTGCAGCAGCACGTTGCCGGTCTCAATGTTATCGACGTTCCCGGCGTAGATGGCGGCGATCTGGTCGGCGTTAAGCGTCGAGCGGTAGAACCGCACGTCATCCAGCGCCCCGTCAAACGCGTCGGTGGTCTGGAAGCTGCCGGGCGTGGGGTCCTGGTCCTCCCCCAGCATCAGCATGCCGCTGTCCACCACGATCGATTGCAGCGACGCCGATTTCTCCTCGTTGTATTTCTGGCCGTCGATGTACAGCGACACCTTGCCGTTGGCCTGGTCGCGCACTACCGCCAGGTGGTGCCACTGGTCGTCCAGCAGCGACGCCACGTTCTCCCAGATCAAACGCGTATAACCCGAGGAAGTCGGCGACGTAAAGTGCACGCTTGACCTCGGATCCCCGTCCCGGTCAAAAACCGTTACCGACAACGCGTTCGACTCCACGCTGTTCGCACCGCTCAGGATCGTGTGGATGTCATGGCTCGACGACGCCTTGAACCACGTCGCGAACGTGAAGTCCGTCGCGCCGTTCACCAATGTGTGCGGCAACATCACCCGGTCGTGGCTCACGCTGTTGTCCAATTCGATCGCTTCCCCCACCCGGCCCGTCACGTACGTCGGAGAGCCTCCCACGTACGTCCCCGCCGTCCCACCGGACGCCTCGTTCAGCGTGTTGTCGAACGTGTAGTGGCCGTCCGCGTCCACCCCCACGCCGTCGCCCACGTCGTAAACAAACTCCTGCTTCTGTCCGAAGGCGTCGGTGACCGAGACCCGCTCGCCGTCCTTCCACTCGACCAGTTCGTTGGTCCGGTCGTCGAAGAGCGTCTCGACCACGTTGCCCTCGTTGTCGAAGCGGAAAACCGTCGAGGCGCTGCGCTCGTCGATGTATTCCGTCCGGCCGCGGTAGTGGTCGTAGACGACGGTCTGTATCCGGCCGTCGGCGAGGATGACCTCGAACGCCCGCCGGTTAGCGTAGTAGCTGTGGGCGGTGACGCGCCCTTCGGGGTCGATGATCTCGTTGAGCAGTCCCTCGGTCGCTTTGTCGGTGTGGTAGGTGTACTGCACCTCGGGCGCGACGCTGCCCGGGTCGCCGGCGTCGGGGACGGGCGCGGTGACCTTGATCAGCCGGTCGTTCACATCGTAGTCGTAGGTCCAGGTGCGGCCGGTGAAGTCGGTGACGGTTTTGATCCGGTCGCCGGCGGTGCGGGCCTCGTAGGTGAAAGTCAGCTTGCGGGTGTTGGTCGCGTCCTGGAGGTCGCGGACCTCGGAGATGCGGTCGGGGTGGGTCGCGTCGTAGACCACGACCACGCCGTTGCCGTAGCGGTCGCTCATCTCGATGAGCCTGCCGTCGGCGTCGAACTTGGTCACCCGGCCATCGACGGCCTCCCAGGTGTGGCTGCCGTTGGCGTTGCGGGTGAGCACGCCGTAGGCGCCGTCGGGGTTGACATAGGTGTTGGTGGTTGCGTCGAAGCTGGTGAAGTCGAGCCGATCGCCCGACCCGGTGAACCAAATGCGTTTCGTGCCCTCGCCGATCAGCCGGTCGCTGTAGGTGAAGGACCACCCCTCGCCCATGCCGCGGTCGTTGTCGACGGCGGGGACCCAGTCGGGCGACGTTTCGGGGATGAGCTGGCCGTTCTCGGTGATCGACAACTCGCTGAACTGAGCGGTGGTTTTGGCGTTGATATTGTGTGAGGTGACGGCGAGGCCGACTTGGTCGGCGCCGTTCATGGTGACCCCAGTGAGCGCGCCGGCGGCGGCGTCCAACTCAGTCCAGGTGAGCGTCCCGCCCGTGTCGGCCGGGGCGTAGAAGGCGGTGTAGCTGTTGCCGGTGCGGACGAGTTTGAGGTAGTAATCGCCGGCGCCCAGGTCCTTGCTCGCGTGCGTCGCGGCGGGATCGGCATCGGCGGTGCGGTACTGGAGGAAGACCCGGTTGTCCGGCCGGCGGGCCAGGAACACGTGGGCGTCGTCGGCGCCCAGGCCGTCGCGGATCATAATCCCGGCCTTGGCCCACTCGTTGGGCTCGTCCAGCCGGTCAACGCGGACGACGATCTCGAGGTCGCCGTTGGCCTCACGACGGAGGAAATGGAACTCGTCGTCGGCCCCATAGATGTCTTTGCCGCCGACGAAGACGGTGTACACGCCCTTGTCGGGGTCGAAGGCCGCGGACCCGGCGATCGCCGGGTTGCCGATGTCGATGAATTCCTCGAACGGGCCTTGGACGACCGTGCCGAGCGGGACCGACACGTCGTTCTCTCTGATCGACACGTTGCGGAACTCGGCGGTGGTGCGCGACGTGTCGGCGTGGGACGTGACCGCGAGGCCGACCTGATCAGGGCCGGCCATCGAAACGCCGGTCAGGTCCGTCGCCACCTGCTGCCAGTTGGTCGGGTCGTTCACCGGGGCGTGGAACGCGGAGTAGACGTCGCCGACGCGGACCAGCCTGAGGTAGTGATCGCCGGCTCCCGTTATTTGGTCCCCGTGGGTCTGGGCACTTTCGCCAGCGGCGGTGCGGTATTGGAGGTATAGCCGGCCATCGGGGCGCCGCCCCAGGTACACATAGGCGTCGCCGGCGTTGAGACCGTCACGGACCATAATCCCCGCCTTGGCCGAGGCGTGGGTCTGATCGAGCCGGGTGGTGCGGGCGATGATCTCGAAATCGCCGTCGACCTCGCGGCGTACGAAGTGGAACTCGTCGCGGGTCCCCCAGATGTCCTGCCCGCCGGCGGTGACGGTGTAGACGCCGTCGACCGGGTCGTAGCCCGCCGTGCCGAGGAGGCGCGGGTCGCCGATGTCGGTGTTGAACAGGCCATCACCCTCGTCGGGCGCCTCCCAGGCGTTATTGGAGTCATAGTGCCGGCTGAACTCGAGCGGGACGCCGAGGTTGGGGATGCTCAGGTCGACCTCGTCGTGGATCACGTTGCCGGAGACCGGGTCGACGGGGTCACCGACTTGCTTTTGATTATTCGGGTTTTCGGTGGAGATATTCCGAACTTCTGACGCCGTGTTATTGGTCGACCATCCGCCGTTGCCGGTCTGGGTCGGCCCATCTTCCAGTTCGCCGCTGATCAGGAAGCTCAGGCTCTGGCCGTCGGTGATGAAGTAGCCGACCCCGCTCCAATCGTCTAGCGGGGTGAGGTATTTGGGGACCAGGGCGTAGGCGTCCGGGTCTGATGCGGCCTGCAGCCGGGCCTTGATGGACGCCTCGGTGGCGGCGGGCAGCTCAAGGAGCGATTCGACCTGGTTGTGGTCGTCGATGAACACGACCTCGTTGCCGGAGCTCTCGTTGGCCCACTGCAGCGACTTGACGGTCGACATCCCGGTGATGTTGGTGAGCTGCTCGATGACCGCGTGTTCGAGGGCGGAACCCGTGTAGCCGAGCAGTTTAGCAGCGGTTCGCGTGGTGTCATTTGCGTTCTGGGTAAACGAAGCTCCAAACTCCACGGTGGAGCCGTCGATCAAGATGACCGAATCCCAAATGTCTGCATTAACACCGACGTTAAACCCAACGCCTGCAAGGACACCGCCTGAAAGATCGATGAACGCGTTGGTCGTGGCGTACGGGAACGAGAGTGTCTCGCTGTTTTCGACGAAGTCGGTATTCGAAGTCATGACACCGAAGCCGGCGACGAATTGGTACGGCGTCGCGCCGACCAGCGACGTGACGATCTCCTCGGCGATATCGGACTCATGGGAGTAAGTCGCCTGGGTTAAGTCCAGGAACCCGCCGATCAGCGCTTCGCGGTGTCCCTCAACGCCGCCCACGCCGTCGGGCGTCCCGTCGCCGTCCACGTCGGCGCCGACAAAGCCCGCGTCGTACTGGTCGTTGTTGTTGATGTACGCCATGACGGCTTCATTCAGCGCACGCCGCTTCTGGGCGACAGAGGCGTCGGACTGCTGGAGCGCGTCGAGGCTGAAAGCGACCGCTTGACCGGCCTGGATGCCGGTGCTGCCCGTATAGACGAATTCGGTCAGTCCCGGGCTAGCCATTGACTGCTCCAGCTGCAGCGCGGCGCCGGGGTTGATCGCGACGGCGCCCGCCTTGAGCCGCACGCCGTTGCGGTAGAGCACCGGCTTGACCTTGCCGCCGACCTCTTCCTCGAACAGGATCGTCAGCCGGTCCAGGCTGTATTCGTCCGTGGTGATCTCTTCGCCGGTTTCGTAGCCGTAGGAAAGCAGGTCCCCCGCGTAGACCGAGGCGACCTGGTCCTCGTTGAGCGTCGAGCGGTAGAACCGCACGTCGTCCAGCGCTCCGTCGAACGCGTCGGCGGTCTGGAAGCTGCCCGGCGTGGGGTCCTGATCCTCGCCAAGCATCAGCATGCCGCTGTCGACCACGATTGACGCCAGCGACGCGGACTTCTCTTCCGGGTGCTTCTGCCCGTCGATGTACAACGACACCTTGCCGTTGGCCTGGTCGCGCACCACCGCCAGGTGGTGCCACTGATCGTCCAGCAGCGACGCCACGTTCTCCCAGATCAAACGTGTGTAACCCGAGGACGTCGGGGAGATGAAGTGGATGCTTGTGTTCGGGTCGATATGTGGGTCTTGATCAAAGATTGTCACCGACAGCGCGTTGGACTCCCCGCTGTTGGCGCCGCTCAGGATCGTGTGGACGTCATGAGTCGACGACGCCTTGAACCAAGTCGCGAATGTGAAGTCGGTTGCGCCGTTCACCAGCGTGTGCGGCAGCGTCACCCGGTCATGGCTCGTGCTGTTGTCCAGCTGGATCGCGTCGCCCATCTGACCCGCCACGTACGTCGGCGAGGCGCCCCCCACGTACGTCCCCGCCGTCCCCCCGGACGCCTCGTTGAGCGTGCTGTCGAACGTGTAGTGGCCGTCCGCGTCAACGCCCACCCCGTCCAGCCGGAACCGGTAACGGTTCTTGACGTTCAAGCCCACCGTTTCCGTCGGGGTGGTGTAATTAGAACCTACGACAAAAGGTAAGCTGGACGACAGATCAATAACCGCGGTCTCGATGATCGGGCCGTCGTACGCGATGTCGGCGATCGACAGGTCGGGGTGGTTGGTCGCGAGGTAATCCCGGACCAGGTTTTCATACCACTCGCTTGGCAGCTCGTCGCGCAGCTCGGCGAAGTAGCCGTCCACGAAATTGGTGTCATCAAACGCGATCACCGGCGTGCCGTCGAGCATGTCCGCGAGGAAAGGCGATATTTCATCCGGCAGGTCCCTGAACTTCCACGACGGGTCGAGAGCAATCGTCGGCCCCGCCCCGCCCATATCCATTTCCAGCCAGGTGTGCCAGAACCGGATGGTGTCGGCGTCGGTCAGCGTGGGGATTGGAGATCCGAACGAAGTACCGTAAGACATCACCGTCAACGCCGCGCGGGCCGCGCTCGGATCGAGCACGCCCAGCCAGCGTTGGACATCATCGATGGATACATCGATCTGGCCGGTGACAAGGTCCGCCGTGATGTCGCGCACGCCGTTGCCGTCGGCGTCGATCTCGGCGAGCAGCGCGTCGAGCAGCAGGGCCGTGTCCCAGTCGTTGCCGCCGCGGGTCTGCAGGACCGCCTCGGGGCCCTTCATCACGCCGGGGTAGATCTCCAGCTCGATGTTGTTCAGCACCCATTCGTACATCCGCGTCGGCTGATAGAGCAGCCGGCGGGCGAGGTCCTGAACGTCGGCGGCGGCGTCGGGGTTGTCCGACGCGAGGTCGACATAGATCAGCGTACCGGCGAGCGCGGCCAGGCCGCGGGGGTCGTTGACGTCGCCCGAGTCGTGGTTCGGGTTGTCGATCGGGTTGCCGTGCAGCCGCAGCTCGCGCAGGTTGGGCAGGTCGCTGCTCAGCGTGGACGGCAGCTTCGTGATGTCGTTGTAGCGAAGGTCGAGGACCTCGATCGCGTTGGCGCTGCCCGCCAGATGTGTGGAGAGCAGGGCGCTCAGCTCGCTGCTGTCGAGCCCGACGCCCTGGAGCGTCACGGAGGTGAGGTTGGCCAGGCCGCTCAACGCGTCGAGGTCGGCCAGGCCGCCGGACTGGGACACGTCCGACGGGGTCAGGGTGATCGACGTCAGCGCGGTCGCCTGCTCGAGGCCCTTGAGCGAGCTGACCAGGGTGCTGTCGGCGTAAAGGTGGGTCAGGCTCTGGATCTGGGCAAGGGTGGGGGTGACGCCGGGGTCCAGGCCCAGGGAGGCGGCGACCGCGGCGAGCAGGTCGGGGTCGGTGAAGCCCATCATGTCCGCACCCTGCACCCGAACCACGGCGTTATCAAAGTAGGAGTTCTTGTTCCAGCCGGAGTAAAAGCCGACAGATCCTGACGTGAACGTTGAATCGGTGACGACGCCGAACTCATCCACATCGTCGATCGAGACGCTGATCTGGCCGGCTCCCCAAGCGACCTCGACGATGTAGTTCTGGTTCAGGGTGTACTCGTACCCGGGTCCCGTGTGATCGGCCAGGATCGTCTCCACGCCGTTTTCGTATTTGATGACACGGCGGAACGCGTCCTGGTGGCTCATGGCGAACACGTAATAGTTGTTCGCATCCTGATAGCCGAAGACCAAGCCGATCTGATCGTCGTCCGACGCCCGGAGGTTCGCCTCGAAGCGGTAGTTGGACCAGTCGCCGGCGCCGGCGCCGCCCCAGACAGCCATGCCGAAGTTGTTGATGGCCCGGACAAGCTCCCCGCCCGTGACCGACCATTCGCCGGCGCCCACGAACACCCACCCGTCGAAGTTGCCGTCTTCGAAGTTATCCTGCAGCAGGATGTCCCCGACGGTGACGCTGGCGGTGGCTTCAAACGCCCCGCTGGCGACGCGCACGGTGTCGGCGCCGGCCGACGAGGGCGCGGTGTAGAGGCCTGCGCCGTTAATGCTTCCGCCCGCCCCGCCGGCGTCGACGGACCAGGTCACGGACGGCGGCGTCATGCTCTGGCCGAACTGGTCGACGCCGGCGGCGGCGAACGGTTGCGAACCCCCGAGCCCCACCGCCGTCGTCAACGGCGAGATGCTGATCCCCGAAAGCGTCGGGTTCACCGTCACGTTGACGCTGCTGGTGACCGAATCCGTGCCGTCGGAGACCGTCACCTCGAACGTATAGGCCCCGGCCCGGTCGAACGTCGCGGTCACGCTGTCGCCGGTGGCGGTCCCGTTGCTGGCGTCGAAGGACGGGCTGGCGCCGGCGGGGGACGCGGTCGCGGCCCAGGTGTAAGTGAGCGGGTCGGTGTCGGCGTCGCTGGCGGCGACGCTGAGGGTGGTCGTGGTCCCGGTGACGGTCGCGGGCGCCGCCGCGGCGGCGGTGTCGATCGTCGGGGGGGTGTTGCTCCCCGTGGTTGAACCCTGCACGCGCAGGTAGTCGACGTTGGGGCCGTTGGACCCGAACGACGCGAGGCGGATCTCGTTCACCCCGCTGCTGAGCGTGACGGTCGGGCCGGCATGGACCCCCACCACGCTCCAGTTGCCGGTGGCCGCCCAGTTGATGACGCTGATGTCTGTGCCGTCAATCGACAACTGCAGCGGCCGGCTCCCGCTGTTGAGCGAGTAACCGAACGACAGGTCGTAGTCGCCCGCCGACGGGACGTTGACCGACCAGGAGACATACTCATCGCTGGCCGTGATGTAATCGACGTAGCCCCCGCCCGAGTAAGCGGGCGGGGCGCCGGTTGTTATCGCATTCGCGCCGACCACCGTCGCCGACTCGGCCTCATAGGTCTGGTCGAACGGCGAGGACCCCGACAGGAGCACGCGGGGCTCGAGCGATTCCATCTGTTTCGGCGGCGCGCACGGCCGGCCGGAGCGGGAGGGCGCGAACGCTCGGGCGTTGCGGGCGATTTCCTTGCGGAGATGAACGATCGCGTCATGACGCAGCAGTTTGCACCAGTTCGGCATGGTGGACTCCCGGGTTCATAGAGTTCTGCAATGATCGGCGCCTCGCGCCATCCGATCCTTCTGTATCACTCAATCCTTCCAACCACGGCTGCCGCGTTCGGTCAGCCATTAACGATCCAACGCCTGTCGATCCGGGCGGGCCATACGCGCGTACCCACCGCGCTTCGCTTCACGACGACTCTGTATTCGCCTTGAAGCCTTCAATGGTGAGGCACGCAACGATCGCGCCGGGCGATACATCGCCTCGGGCCCCCGCGTGTCCCGCTCGATCAAACCTGCTTTTACGGCTCGCCCCGGACCCGGTTCATACATGCCCGCCGGACCCTGCGCCCCACGCCTCAGCCGCCCCGACCGCGTTCATCACGGCCGGCCATACGCCACGCTCTCCCGGAAACAAGGGTTAACAGTCATCCCCCGAATCGTGACGCCCAACGGCTCGGTTGCATTGGAGATGAAGAGCGTCATTAACCGGAATCCTTACTTCATCATCAAAAGACCCTGATGACATCTGTAGGTTCGTTCAACGTCGCCCGATTGTCAAGCGCACAAAAGTGAAAATATCAATAGCGGTGTTCGACGCGCCGACACATTTTTTCCAGGCTCGGTCACGGCCGGTTATCGCCCCCAGGAACCCAACGTGTCCGCCAGGCGCTGTCTGGACCAATCCACGAAACGACGGACCATCCCCGACCGCAGACCGGCTGGGGAATCGGTTCCTATCTCTCCCAACATCGCCTCGCGCGTCTGCGCATCGAGAGCGGCGATCGCTGCTGGATGACGACTCTCCTCCACGAGCTCCTGGAACATCACATCCAATTCATGGGCGTAGCGATCGAACGAAGCAACGTGCGCGATCCTTTCCGAGACGTCGATCGGCACACGCTGCTCGAGCATCGCCCGCACCTGCTTCGAAAGGCGCGGGCCGTCATTTTTCGGCGCCGTTGCCAGGGCGTCGCCGCTGACCTCGCGCAAGACCGGCAGCTCGTAACTGACGCAGGGGGCGCCGCAATACAGCGCTTCCACCGGCGGGTAGCCGTAGCCTTCGAAGTGCGAGAGGAACAGCATACCCTGCGCCGAGCGCAGGAGGCTGAACTTCTCCCGGTCTGTCAGCCGCGTGTGCAAGACGAGGGTGACGCCCCGCGCCTCGGACTCGGCCTCCAGCGGGTCGAGGCAGCCGTGGCGCAGGTTGTTGGGGTTGACGATCAGGTGCAGTTCATACCCCCGCAGTTCGGGCAGGACCAGGAGCAGATCCATCGCGCCTTTGTGCAGATGCCCCTTGAAAAACCGGGTCATACACACCACACGCTTCTGGCGCGGCCCCTCGGGGACCGCATCGGCGACCGGCGTGTTGATCGCCGGGTAACAGAAACGGTGAACCGTCGACGGGGGCGCTTCGATGTAAAACTGCTCGGCCCAGGACTGGCCCTCCCGGGTGGAGGATAGGATCAGGTCGCTGTACCGCGAGACCATCACCCAATGGTCCCATTGAGAGACGGGGCGCGGCTCGGGGGAATAGGCGTTGAACCAGTTGGGCGACTCGAAGTTCAACAGGGCCACACGGCAGCCGGTGCGATGAGCGTAGAGCAGCGCCCGGCCGTACATCCGGAAATCATGCCGGCCGTGCGGGACGATGATGAGCACATCGCACGGGTCAGGCGTGTTCGGCGGACCCGACTCGTGGTCGATACAGAGCTTGATGCGGCCGTGATGCTCGAATGTTTTAAAGTCCCGGGTGACGAACGGGCGGCAGTTGGTCCAGACCGTCACGTCGTGTCCGGCGGCCGCCAGCGCCTCGCCCATGATCCAGGCGTGATAGCGTCCCCCAGAATAAGAATCCGGCAAGTGCTGAGCACAGACCACAACGCGGAGTATTTTTTTGGACATCATCTAATCCAGCGATCTCGCCTTATCGCCAACGCATTCTCTCACCCGCCCAGCTGATAAGGGCCTGACCCGCAAGGCGTCGGACGACGGTTTTTCGATCCAGGACAAACGCTCCCGAAAGACGCCGGTCGCGTCGTTTCGAGGATCATCCTCCGCGTCCCGGATCGGAGCACATTGTGCTGAACCCGGAACCAATGTCGTCGACAGATACACGGGCATATACACACGGTTGCGTATATAGGTCCGCAGTATATCAGCTTTCAGCGTTCAGGGCCTGCTCCAGCGGCATCCGCTTGAACGCCTCGAGGAAGCCCCCTTCGGTGCAGTTGTAGATCTCAAGCCCATGGCGGTCGGCCCAGACGCGTGCGTGCCTGAACGCAAGGTCCATCACCTCAATCGGGGCGGGGTTCACGATCTCACCGGGCTTGCGGTACCCCGTGATGAAGTGGTTGCTGGTGTCAGGGGCGGCCACTTTCTGATCCTTCTTGACGTTTTTCTCACCGGCGTAATAGTGGTCGCAGCCGATGATGTAGATCGGGTTCAAGCCCAGGTGCGCCGCGAACTGCAGGTTAAAAAAAGTAATCGTGGCTCCGGCAAACGCCCCGATTGTCAGGTCATCGGAAAAGTCGGCCGACTGCTCGGGGGACGGGCCGGGCCCGAGCAGGTCGTGCCACGGGTGGACCGTCGCCCCCTTGAAGCGGTGTCTGGAACTGGCGGGCACGTGGGTCTGGGAAAGATGCCGGGGCAGCTCCTGCTCGATCTTGTCCATCAGGCAGGCGTCGGCGACGGTGTGATAGGTCGGGCGCCACCGGGTCTGATCAAACGCCAGGTAGATCTTGTTCGAGGCGATCGAGACAAAACCCTTGAGGTCGAGGCGGTCCAGATGCTCCATCTTGAGGCTGGGCCCGTTGCCGATCACGAACCCGCCCCGCCCGGCGTGGCGTCCGCGGAGGGTGCGCCAGTAGTCGACCTCGTGGGGGTCCAGCGAAGACGTCGCGGGACGACTCGTGTCCGGCGGGGTCGGCCGCCGATGCGCGCCGGTTAAACGACCGATCCATTTGCTCCACATCATGCCGTCTCCACTTCGGGGGGCGCCACCGCCATGCGAGTCATCTCCCGGCGGGCGAGGTCGATCAGCACGTCCGCCCCGATCTGCACCGGCTCGCCGATCCGTAACGCGGCGAGACAGACCGACGGCCGCCGGCCGAGCCACGCGGCGGCCACCGCGGCCCGCCGCCGCCGCCCGCCGGCCTCGGCCAGGTGGAGCCAGAAACGGTCGAGCTCATAGAGCTGACGGAACAGGCTCCGGCGGATGCGTCGGGCGGCCGGGCGGTCGATGGTTTCATACCAGCTCAGCGCTGCGTCCACCATCTGCGACATCTCGCCCTGCCGGCGCGCCTCGCGGTGCCGCGCCCGGTCGGACGCCTGGGCGGCGTGCTTGCGCCAAGTGGCCAGGGGCTCGGGGACGTGAACGGTGTCGAAGAGCAACGCGGCCCGCATCTGCCACTCCAGGTCGCCGAAAGACCCCCAATCGTCCCGGAACAGGCCGGTGCGGCCGTACACCTCCCGCCGCACCAGCAGCTGGGTCAGCGAGGTGTACACGGTGTTGAGCCCCATCGCCAAGAGCCCGTCGTGCGGGGCGCGCCTGACATGCTCCTGCCCGATCAGCGGGCCGAAATAGCGGACAGACACGCGGTGCTCCCAACGATCGCCCTCCGGCTCGGGCTCGCCGTCCGGGCCGATGACGGTGAGGCAGCAGTGAGCCATGCCGCATCCGGGATGGCGATCGAGGGCGTCGACCATGCGCTCGAGGCAGCGGGGCTCCATGGTGTCGTCGCTCATCGCCAGATAGATCATCTCGCCGCGGGCGGCCTCGATGCAGCGGTTGATCCCGGGGTAGACGCCCTCCCGGGGGATCCGCATGGCGCGGACCCGCGGGTCCCGTGCGGCGTAGCGTTCGATGATTTCCCAGGACCCGTCGTCGGAATACGAATCGCCGATCACGACCTCGAACGAGCCGAAGGTCTGAGCCAGGATCGTGTCCAGGCGCTGCTCAAGGTAACGGGCCGTGTTCAGGCAAGGGACGCAGACAGAAACCCGGGGGAGTGATTCGGCCATGATCATTCTAATCGGCTTAAATTTACAAAGCGTTGTGGGGCCGCAACGCCCTAGGCTTCGTCAGAAACCGGCCGACTTCGAAGAGGCGCGATCACCTCGTCCGTTCCTACTTGGTTTCCGACAAAGCCTAGTTTAACTTGACCGTCGCCGAATGCCATTCCCCCGCAAAAAGCTGTGGGCGTCACATCGATCGCATGGGTATCGAAAACACTTGCCCAATCCATCGATCAACGCTGAGAAGCAAAGACGTCCATAAAGTCAACTTGCTCGAAAACGTCGAGTTTGGTGCCGGGGGAGGCGTTAACAATGCGTCGGCCATCCGCCGCGTAGATGTCATCGGCGATTTGATACGCCCGTTCCATCGTGTGTATATCGAGATGGATGTGATCGCCCGGCTGGTAATAGTTATCACAAAAATGCGCCTGAAGCGATTCGGACGAGACCGACTCGCCCTCCGGCCGGATCGTTGCTGGGTCGACGCCGTAATCGTGGTCGAGTCCAAGCAGGATGACCTGTTCGAACCCCAGGTGATAGAGGATCTGGAGGCACACATAGATCACCGTCCCGCCACCGTAGACGAAGCGAGCCGGGTCCGTGGAGAAAGACCATGGATGCGTCATATTCAATCGTTGATAGGCGGCGCGGTCCACCAAGGTGATCCAACTCGTGGGGCAGTCGGAGGCCAGCTCTGACAGATACCAGGGCAGGAAACGGCGGGCGCACCGGTGTTCCCGCAAACCTTTCGTGTGGTGTTTCCAGAAAATGTGGGAGACGCTGGCGAAATAAGTTAGTTCGAGCTCATCGATCATGTAGGTGCCGTTCACACCCATGACGGTCTCGCCGCGGAGCCGGTTGAGGTCAACGGCTTTCAGGCTCGGGCCGCAGCCCAGCAGGAAGCAGCGCTGCCCGCGGTGCAGATCCTTGTGATCCCTGAGCCACGCATCTTCACACAGGGCCAACCGGACGCTTGCTTCACTTTCATGGCTTAGTTGCTGGGTCAGCTTCTCCTGCGTCTTGAAGCGTTGCTCCAACTCTTTGAGCAGGATGCTTGACTCGCTTTCCTTGGCGAGTTGGTTGGTCAGGTTTTCCCACGCCTTGAAACGCTGCTCCAGCGCCCTCAATTGAACGGTTGATTCGCTTTCCTGACTCAGTTGGCTAGCCAGGTTTTCCTGCGCCTCCAGACGTTGTTGAATCTCACTCAGCATGGCGCTTGCCTTGTGCTCTATGCTGAGTTGTTGAATCAACCCGTCCTGGTCCTCCACACGCTGCTCCAGCTCTTTCAAACGCTGACTCAACGGGTCCAATGCTCTACGACCGAGCGGGACGTAGCGTCGCAAAAAGTGTTTCAGTCGATCCATAGGCGCCCGCCCCTGTTGTTAAAATTAATCGTGTCGGTCCGACGAGTCGGTAATCAGCTTCTGCGCTTCGCGAAAATCCTCCATTGTATCGATATCCACGGCATACTTCTTCGGCACGTGATACAACAGCGGCTTGGAGCCCAGGCGGCAGCCGTAGCGGAGCAACGCTTCTTTCGAGATGGCGTACACCCCTGTGGTTTCCTTCAGCATCATCGCGTCCTGAGACCGCGGCAGCCCCGCCGGCTGATCGGGCCGGTAGTTGACGGCTTGACCATCACGCCAGAACCATCCGGTCTCTTCGGTGACCAACGTCATCGAATCGAACTGGTCAATACGTGACATCAAGGCTTCGACCGCCTCGACAACGATCTCGCCGGGCAGCGTCACCGCGGTCACATACGCTTGGACATAAAGGTCGAAGTCCGCCCGGAACACCGCGAACTGGTGGATCAGGTGGTTGCCGTTGGCCTCGTCGCTGGCGTACCAGGGCTCGCGCTGATGGAACTGCATACGCTGGCCATATCGGTCTTTGAGCCGATCCCACACGCAAGACGACTCGCTGTCCACGACGAGCGTCCAATCCGGCGGGCAGGTTTCCACCAGCCGATCCAGCAGCCAATAGCTCAACGGCTTGCCCCCCAAGTCGCGGAAGTTCTTGTTCGGCACCCGGGTGCTTTGCCGGGACTTGATGGGGATCTGCAAGGCGACTCGCATGTATGACTTACTCCTTCGAATACATTTTGCAGGCCAGCCCAGCCAGCCCCTAACGCGTCTCAATGCTTGGTGTCACGGCCCAACAGGAAAACAACTCAAAAACAATCATCTCTAAAGATCACACGCGTTGAGCTTCTGCTGCCGGCTTGTGATCTTCCACCAGTTCGAAACGCCAAGCCCCAGGCATTTGAAGATAGCCGAGACCCTTGTCGGGTTCGCCCCTGACGCGCAACTCCCCCACCTTGTCGCGAAACAGGTTTGCTCCTCCATTCGCAACAATCATGATTACGTGATAGTGACCGGGCGGCATCGGCAGGTTAACGCAGTCGAAGGTCGCCGAGACCCGACCGCATATCGCGCCTTTGAGCCGATCATCGCCACGGGTGGTCTGCATGCACACACGCCCCCCGTCTCCGGTATAGATCACGAAACCGATCATCAGGTTTTGAACCGGCTTGAGCAGATCAAAAGCGAACTGGATGGAAAATGAGCCGAGCGGGTTAACAACGCCCTGCCCCGGTTCACCAGCGATCCACGCGTCGATCCGATCGACCTGCGACGTTTCGTGGTTCTGCACCTCAAACCTTGAGTGGACGGGACCTTTTCGCTTGGGCTTTTCATCAGACATATGCTCGACATACGCATCCACCACCGCTTCGGTATTCCCAGCCATGCGTGGTTTGCCGCGGTCAAGCCAAATCGCCCGGTCACAAATCCGCCTTATCATGGCCGTAGCGTGCGACACCAGCAGCAACGTCATGCCACGCTGCCGCATCTGTTGCATCTTAAGCTGACATTTGTTGGCGAACGCCAGATCGCCAACGCTCAACACTTCGTCCACGACCAGAATATCCGGCTTCAAGTGGACGGCAACGCTGAAGCCCAACCGCGCCTTCATGCCTGAGCTGTACGTACCTACAGGACTGTCAAGAAATTCATCCAACTCGGCGAAATCGATCACCTCCCCAACGATCGCGTCGGTCTGTCGGCGCCCCAGGCCGAGCACCGCGGCGTTATTGAAGATGTTGTCGCGCCCGGTTAAGCGGTCGTTGAAACCAGCGCCCAGAGCGATCAGCGCCTGGATACGGCCGCGCACCGCCACACGGCCGCGGTCGGGCTTGATCAGCCCGGCGACCATGCGCAGCGTCGTGCTCTTGCCGCACCCGTTGCGGCCGATCAGGGCCACCGCCTCGCCGGGCGCGACGGAAAAAGAAAGATCGTCAACCGCGTAAAACTCGTCCGGGCGCAGCTCCGCGTCTTCGGGCCGCCGGCCTCGGATCTCCGCGAAAAGGTCGCGCAGCGCGTAACGTTTATGCTTGTGCTGACTGCGAGCATACTTCTTCGTCAGGTTCTCAGCGACAATGATCGGCTGCGTCATGACAATCGTCCGACTATACACGCTCGGCCAGGATCGGGATAGCCAGATGGAAAAACAGGGCGCCCCCCGCGAGCACGACCGCGGCGCCCACCGCCACCAGGAGGAGCGATACGGGGCTGTGCCATTGGCCCGACGTGGCGATCAGCCTGAGGTTATCCATCACAATCGCGATCGGGTTGTACTGGTTGATCACGCCCAGGACCGAATCGTCCCGCCCGGCATAGTAAAACGTCGGGCACAGGAACAACAGGGGGCGGTTCAACGAACGGATCACGTTCTGGACGTCGTTGTAGATTGCGTTCAATGGCGCTAAAAGCACGCTGATGGAAAAGCCCAGCAGCACCATCACCGGAAAAAGCAGGAGAAAAATCAGGAAACCCACCGGGCTGAACGCATCGAGCACGACCGCGACGAAAAGCAGGATCGGGATCGTGAAACTGGCCATGAACAGCTGGTGCAGCAGCTGCGCCATCAGGAGCGACTCCGGCGGGACCTTGACCTGCGTCACGAGGTGGCTGTGCCGCTCGATCAACCCGACCGGCCGCGCCAGCGAGTCGAGGAACACCTGAAGCAGCAGCATGCCGAAAACCACGTACACGCCGTAGGGCATCTGCATCCCCTCGGCCTCGATCACCCCGCCGCGGCGCAACAGCACGAAAACCAACGCCAGGATCAAAGGGTCGGCGAAGTACCAGAGATACCCGAAAAACGAGCTGCTCACCTCGCTCTTGTTCTCGCGGCGGAACAGACGCCACGCCAGATAGCGGCCGCGGACCGCCCCGGCGGCCATCTCACGCAGGGTCGCCCGGAGGCTGAGCGTCTTTGCGTCCGTGGTGTGAACGTCTGCCGGTTGGGCCGGTGAATTCATGAACGGCTCCGACTGCCCCTGCGGGCCTGTTCGATCGGTTTGCTCACGAACAACGCGTCTTCTTGCCCCGCGCTGCTGACCAATCGCCCATCGGGTGTGATGGCTCCTATGCGCGGGCGACTGAAAGCTCGCACCGTATTCTCAGACTGCCTGAGGGCAATAATCATCTTCTCGTCACCGTCGTTTTGCATGCTTGCGGGTTTGCCGTAAAACGGAACCTCGACAGCAGTATATCGAAGTCTGCACGGTTCAACACCGTCAGACCAAGCGTCCGGATCGTCGGACAATGGATGGTCCGGCCATCGAGTTTGCCGCCAGGGAAGACGGGTGTGGCGCATGAGCGCCTACAGGAGATAAAGCCGTACTCAGCCGCCGGCCGGCCGCGGGAAGGACCCTCAACCGGTCACTCGACATCCGTCGCGGACGCCGGTCAGCCGCGGCCGCGGGTTATGCGGCCCTGCTCCGACACAGGAGGCGTCCGCTTCCGCCAGTCATCAAAGCGCCACCAGTCATATATCCATACCGCAGCGGCCGCGCTGCAACAGCCGCCACAGAATGGAAGCCAACAAAGGGTAACCATTAACCCGATCAAACTGTACCAGGACGACGGCGCAAGCAGCGCCGACAACAGGAAAAAAAGACCTATAGCCGTACCTATCAGCCCAAGAACGAACGATAGCAAGGCAAGCCGGATGCGTTGACGAAATCGGTTCGAATCATCGAGAAACTTATCAATAACGACCGCTTCACATAAAAAGGCTTTACATGCCAACGGCCCACAGAAAAAAACTGCGGCCGACAAATTCATTATCCCCCACAGCCGCCGCCGGTCAACCGCAACCGTTGATCAGGAGGGGTAGCGTCTAACCAGCAACTCAATTATCGTTCGCGGTTGTCGATGGTCAATAGCAACCCGGTGGTCAGCCGCCAACGGCGGGGTTAAACACGAGGACTAGGACCCCGCCGAGCGCAATCGCCAAAAAGAACCCGCCGATAAGCCGTGACTCGCGGCAGGTCATGACCCGCCGCCCACGCAGCGCGGGGAAACGATCCTGCAGCCGGCGATCAAAGCCGCACGCCAAAGCAGGAAAAAACGTCATGACCACGGAGCCCGCAAGCAAGGCTGATAACGAGATGATGATGATCGTATCGAGTAGATTCATCGTGACTCACGTCAAGCAGATCAGCCGCGGGTCAACAGAAGCCCGATGATTAGGGCCATACACCGGTAGGGTCCATGCCTTGGTACTCCCAGCGCATAAATTTGCACAGTTGCTTGACAACCCCGAGCCACGAATCGGCCTCAATGGCCTCAATCGAGGCCTGGAGCGAAGACCGCACGGAAGCGGCGTCAAAGTGGTCAACGAGGACCCCTCGGAATTGGCCGAGGTTGTCAACCGCAAGGTGCTTGCCCGCGGGAGTGGCGACCCAGACATCGAACAGCTCACCGCCTTTGCTGTCGTCGGATCCAACCGTCACGACAAAGCTTTGAGCGGCCTGCCAAGGGTCCGGTGTCGAGTTAACGACGGCTTCCCAATCGCGGTCATCGCCCAAGTCGATACTGCGGAGGACTGCTCTCATGGCCTTAAAGTCAATCGGCTCAGTCGCCGGCCGCCCGCGAAAGAGGAAGAAGGCTGCCAGCCGGCGACTCAATTATCCGTCGCGCCCGCCGCCGGTCAACCGCCGGCGTTTAGCGGTGCGGCGCGCGTCATTGAGCCTGACCGGCACATCCGCGACGTCGTCCGGGTCCATCATCCGGGCGTTGACGGCGATCCGGTCGTCATCGGTGATGTTGACCCGGCGGTAGTGCGTCACGCAGCCGCAGGTCCGGCAGTGAAAGTACTCGAACGTTTTGACCCGCCCGATGTGCGACGCGAGCGCTTGGGGCTCAGCAATCACCCGAACCGACTTGCTGGTGTAGTACGCCCACCGGGCGCCATACCTGCGGCAAATCCCGCAATTGCATTCGGTCAGTGTCCGCGGCTTACGAGCGATCTCCAAACGGATCGCACCGCAATGACATGAGGCATGGAGCATACCGGTTCTCTCGCCGCTTAACGGAAACCGCCCAGCCGCCGGCCGCCCAGGGAAGGAGCGACGAACCGGCGGGTCAATTATCCGCCGCGCCCCCACCCGGTCAACCGCAGCGCGGCGATCCCGCCAAATGCCGGCAAAAAACCTGTTTTAGAGGGCGATGGGGGCTTGACAAAATACAATCAAAAACCTAACATATAAGCCGGGTAATGCTTGTTCTTTGACAACCGAATAGCCATGCCCCGGCCCGGCTTAGGAAAAGCAGAAAGCCAGAAAGGACGGAAATCCAGAGAACCAACCGGGCGGCTCATTCTGGTTTTCTGACCTTTCTGGCTTTCTGTTTTTTCCCCGCCGAACAACAAGGAGCCGGGGTCCGCGCGACACGCCCCGGTCAGCCGGAGACGGGCTTGCCGTCCTGCATCTCGACGGGCTTGAGCCAGGGCATCATGCGGCGGAGCTCCTTGCCGACCTGTTCGACGCCGTGGCCCTGGTTCTCGCTGCGTTGCTGTTTGAACCAGGGGAAGCCCTTGGCGTAGTCGCCGCGGAAGGCCTTGGCGAAGTCGCCGGACTGAATGTGCTTGAGCGCAGCCTCCATGCGCTTTTTGGCGTCGTCGTCGATGATCTTGGGGCCGGTGTAGTAGTCGCCGAACTCGGCGGTGTTGGAGATGGAGTAGCGCATGTAGTCGAGGCCGCCGCGCTTGATGAGGTTGATGATCAGCTCCAGCTCGTGACAGACCTCGAAGTAGGCCAGCTCGGGGGGATAGCCGGCCTCGGTGAGGACCTCGAAGCCCTTCTTGATGGACTCGGACAGCCCGCCGCAGAGGACGACCTGTTCGCCGAAGAGGTCGGTTTCGCACTCGTCCTTGAAGGTGGTGACGAGTGTGCCGCCCTTGCCGCCGCCGACGCCGATGGCGTAGGCGAGGGCGAGGTCTTTCGAGCCGCCGGTCGCGTCCTGGTGGATCGCCATGAGGCAGGGCACGCCGCCGCCGCGCTCGTACTCCCAGCGGACGGTGTGGCCCGGGCCCTTGGGGGCGACCATGATGACGTTCACGTCGGCCGGGGGGGTGATGGTCTTGAAGTGGATATTGAAGCCGTGGGTGAAGAGCAGGGTCTTGCCCGCGGTGAGGTTGGGGGCGATCGACTCCTCGTAGACGGTCGGCTGGACCTCGTCGGGGAGGGCGATGACGATGAGGTCGGCCTGTTTGACGGCGTCGGCGACGGGCAGGGGGTCGAAGCCGTGCTCCCGAGCGAGCTTGCCGTTGGCCGAGTCGGCGCGGTTGGCGACGATAACGCGGAGCCCGGAGTCCCGAAGGTTCTGGGCGTGGGCGTGGCCTTGGGAGCCGTAGCCGAGGACGGCGATGGTTTTGCCCTGCAGGGGGGCGAGGCTGCCGTCTTTGTCGTAGAGGGTTTCGATGGCCATGGTTGCGTTGATCTCCGTGCGGGGGGCCGCACAGGGTAGTTCAGGGGCCCGCAAAGGTAAAGTTGCGGGGGTTTCAATTGAACCGCAGAGGCGCAGAGGACGCAGAGAGATAATTTTTAAAAGGACAGAAACCCGGATCGTCCGCAAACCATTCTTATTGCCCTCTAAATTTCATGATTCGCCTTCCTCTGCGTCCTCTGCGCCTCTGCGGTTCATCTTGTTTTCTTACAAAAGCCGATTTTTTTGCATAATCGCGTCGGGCCGGCGGACCTCTCTGTGAGAACCACGCTTATGCCGACGGAACCGACCACCCCGATCCGCCCCGCCGCGAGCGACCTCGACCTGCTGCGGGACTACCAGCGGTCGGGCGACGCCGAGGCCTTCGCCGAGTTGGTCCGGCGCCACGCCCGGCTGGCGTACGCCGCGGCCCGCCGGGTGACCGGCAACGGGCACGACGCGGAGGACGTGACCCAGACCTGCTTCCTGGAACTGGCGCGGAAAGCCGAAACGGTCAAGGCCTCGGTGGCGGGCTGGCTGCACACCGCGGCGACGCGCCGGGCGATCAACACGGTCGACCGGGAGGCGGTGCGGCGCCGTCACGAGCAGGCCTCGGCCCAGGCCGGGGCCGACGACCCGGGCCCTGACGACTGGTCGGCCCTGGAGACGCGGATCGACGAGGCGATCGCCGCCCTGCCGGACAAGCTGCGGGAGCCGATCATCCTGCACTTCCTCGAAGGCCGGACGCAGGCGGAACTGGCCCGGGCGCTGGATGTCAATCAGTCGACGGTCTCGCGTCGGCTGCAAACCGGCGTCGACCAGCTGCGGAACGATCTGCAGCGCCGCGGCGTCGCCGTGCCCGCCGTCGCCCTCGCCGCCGCGCTGACCGAACACGGCCTCGGCGCCTCCGTGCCGGCCTCGGTCACCGCCGCGCTGGGCAAGCTCGCCCTCGTGGGCGGCGCCGCCGCGGCCGCCCCGACCGGCGCCGCCCTCAGCCTCGCCGCCGCGGCCCCTTGGGTCATCGGCGTCTTCCTCGTCGCCCTCATCACCGGAGCCCTCCTCGTCATGACGCCAAACAACCCCACCCCGCCGACCCCGCCCGCCGCCCAAACCGCGGGCGGCGCCCTCTCCCACGCGACGGTCCGCCGTGAAGGCAACCGCGTCTGGATCGAAGGTTTGCCCCAGATCGGCTTCGGCGTCACCAGCGAGACCAGCTACGCCGGCGCGCTCGCGGCCGCGACCTCCGTCACCCGCTTCCCGATCGACGCGGTCGACATCATGGGCCACACCGCCCTCGCATTCCGCACGCGCCTGATCCGGGCGACGGACCAGCCGGGCTGGAGCCCCGCCGGGCCGGTCGGCGAGTTCCCCGAAGAAACGCGCATGGCCGACCGCGCCTCGGGCTGGACCACGCAATGGAGCGTCCAATTCAACCGCGGCACGGACCACACCGATCTCTCGCATCACCGCGACCAGATCACCGCCTCCATCGACGCCGGGCTCCCCGTCCTTGCCTATGGCCACAGCCTGGACATGGCCGTTATCTATGGCTACGAAACCGACTCCAACACCGTCCTCATCCGCGAATACAGCGCGGACCTGCCCGAGCAACTCGACCTGACCCAAACCAAAGGCCTGATCGCCTTCCTGACCGATCGCCAGGACCCGCCGCCCCCACGCGACCTATTGCTCCACGCCCTGCGGCAGGCCGTCCGCAACGGGCAGCGCCCGCCCGAGCCCGACCGCAACCCGTTCCACGGCGGCGCCTGGCTGATGCACTACGGCGCCGACGCCTACGACCGATGGATCGACAGCCTCCGAGCCTACGACCGACTCGACGACGCCCAACGCCGCAAGCTGTTCTCCATCAGTTGGTGGACGTTCGACGTGCTGACCGACGCCCGGCGATGGCACGCCGGAGCGTACCTGCGCCGCCACGCATCGCTGCTGGACGCCGAAGGCGCCGCGGCGCTGGAGCGGGCCGCCGCACATTACGACGAAGCCGGCGCCCTGCTGGACGATGCGCTGCAGACCGGCCGCGTGTTCCACGGCCCGTGGGCCCAAGGCAAAGGCTTCGACGACTGGACCGACGCGGTGCGCGCCGACGAGATCGCGCTGCTCGAACAGGTCCGGAACCTCGACGAGCGGGCCGTCGAGGAGCTCCGCCAGGCCCTGCCCGAGAACCGGCTCGACCCCGAGGTCGTCAAGGCGTTCGCGCAGGCCATCTACCGCGACCGCGGCGACCTCGACGCGGTGCGGGAACTGGTCGATCAATACCCCGCGCTGGTGCACGCCCGGCCGTGGGCGCCGAACTGGGACGGCACGGGCCTGGGCGCCGCCGCGGGGATGTGCGTCTGGCACCGGCCGAAGATGCACCAGATCGCCGCATTGCTCGTCGAGCGCGGCGCCGCGTGCGACCTGCCCACCGCCGCCCGGGCCGGCCTGGTCGACGAGGTGCGGCGCTGGCTCGACGCGGCGCCCGAAAAAATCAACCAGACCGACGAGCAGGGCCGCACCCCGCTCTACCGCGCCGCGTGCGTTTACGGGGAGTTCCGCGAAGGGGAAGACGTGGCCGACCTGCTGATCGAGCGGGGCGCGACGGTCGACCTCTTCACCGCGTCGACCCTCGGCATGGTTGACCGGGTGCGGGAGCTGCTTGAGGAAGACCCGGCGAACGCTCGGACGGTCGACGGCGACGGGATGACCGCCCTGCACTGGGTCGCGCGGCCCCGGCGGGGATGGGCGGATCGTCATGATGTGGCGGAGCAGAACTTTGTCGAGATCGCACGCCTGCTGATCGAGGCGGGGGCCGATGTCGAGGCGGTCAACCCTCAGGAGGAGGGCATGCGTCCGCTGCATCACTGCGGGGAGTGGATGGCGCCGACGACGATCACCGAGCTGCTCCTGCAGCACGGCGCCGACGTGAACGCCAAGGCGGGCAACGGCTGGACGCCGCTGGACTACGCGATCGACCGCGGGCGCGACGAGGCGGTGGCTTACCTGCGCAGCCGGGGCGGGGTCGAGTCCGGCCGCCGCTGACGCCGCGGTACCATAACAGTCGTGATCGGCTTCTCCGACCAGCCCTACCGCGATTTCCCGCCCAAGCCCAACCGGCTGATCGCCGCCTTCCTCCGGTGGTTCAACCGGCGGCGCTACCTGCCGCATACGCTGCGGATCGACCGGGTCGAGGTCCGGGGCGCCGACGCCCTCGAGGCTTCGCTGCGGCCGACCGACAAGCTCCTGCTGCTGCCGAATCACTCGACCCACGCCGACGCCGCGATCCTGCTCGAAGCCTGCCGGCAAGCCGGGCTCGCCCCCCGCTTCATGGCGGCTTACGACGTGTTCCTGCGATCATGGCTCACCGCGTTTGTGATGCAGCGGCTCGGCGCTTTCTCGGTCGACCGCGAGGGGTCCGACAGCCGGGCGATGAAACGGGCGCTGGCGATCCTGACCGACCCCGACCCCCACGCCGGCGACCTGACCATCTTCCCCGAGGGCAACGTGTACCTGCAGAACGACCGCATCACGCCGTTCCACGACGGAGCGGCGTTCCTCGCGTTGCGCGCCGCCAAGCAGTTGGCCGAGCAAGGCGGGCGCCTGCTGGCCGTGCCGGTCTCGATCAAGGTCACGCACGTCGAAGACGTGCGGGCGGCGGTCGCGTCGCGGCTCGGGCAGCTGGGGCGGGACGTGGACGCGCCCGTCGACCCGGCCGCAGCGCCGCTGGAGGCGCTGCGCCAAGTCGGGCAGGCCGCGCTGCGCCGCAACCTCAAGCACCGCGGGCTGCCGACGCCGGAAGAGGAGGACCTGCCGACACTGATCCGGGCGGCGGCCGACCGGGTGCTGACGAGCCTGGAGCAGAAGCTGGGCCTGCCCGCCAGTGTGGACGCAGACCTGATCGGCCGGGTCCGGGCCGCCCGGCAGGCGATCCACGCGGTCCGTCTCGACGCGTCGCGCGCCGCGGACCACGCCGCCGCCCGGGCGTGGGCCGACGAGGCGATGGTCGCGTTCCGCATCGCCAGCTACGCGGGGGATTACGTGGCGGACCACCCAACGGTCGACCGGATCGCGGAGACCGCCGAGAAGCTGGCCGAGGACGTGTACGACCGGGAGATGCCCCCGCTGGGCGTGCGCCGGGCGGTGGTGCGATTCAACGATGCGATCGACGTCGGCCCCTACCTGAGCGGCCGCAAGACCCGCGAGGCGACCGAGGCGTTGACCCGCGACGTTGAAGCCGCGGTGCAGGACGGCGTTGAACAGATCAACGCGGGATCGGAGCACGTCGGCTCACAGGTGTGGACGGACCGGCTTGGCGCTGAGGAGTGAACGCGCGGGACAAGCCCCGCCGCTAAACGTTCGTCCGTCAAGACTCACGCGCCCTCGGCGGCGGCGCGGTCGAGGTACCAGACCAGGTCGCCGTGGGTGGGCTGGACGGCGCTGATGGGGACGTGGACCGGATCGGGGGCGGTCTTGAGCTGCGTCTCCACGCGCCGCAGCGCCTCGTGCTTGCCGGCGCCGGCGAGCAGCACGCCGACGTGGCGCGCCGCGTTGAGCATCGGGAACGTCATCGTCACGCGGTCGGGCGGGGTGACGTGCTCGCCTGCGTTGACCACGATCCAGCGGTCGTCCACCCCGATCGCGTCGGACTGCGGGAACAAGCTGGCGGTGTGGCAGTCGCCGCCCATGCCCAGCAGCAGCAGGTCTATCCGCGGCACGTCGATACCCTCGCCGAACACGTCGCGCAGCTCCTGCTCGTAAAGCCCCGCGGGGTCGTCCTCCATGACCGGCATCGGATGGAAGTTGCGCTTCGGCATCGGCAGGTGATCGACCAGGGACTCGCGGATCATCTTGGCGTTGCTCTTGTCGTCGTCGAACGGCACCCGCCGCTCGTCGACGATCCAGATGTGGGTCTTCTCCCATGGGAACATGCGGAACTGCGGGTCGATGCAGAGGCTCATGTAGAACGGCTCGGGGGTCGAGCCGCCCGACAGCGCCAGGTGGAACGCGCCGCGAGCCGAGAGCGCCAGGTCGGCCTGGGCGATGAGCACCAACCCGAGCGCTTCGAAGAGTTTTTCCTTGGTGTCCTCGACGTGGACGCGGTCGGGGAGTTGGATCACGGTGGTCTCCGGTGGGGCTTAGCCGTTGCGCCAGTAGCGGCCGGCGCGTTCCATCATCAGGTCGGACGCGGCCGGGCCCCACGTGCCCGCGGCGTAGTTGGGCAGCTCGTCGTCGGGGTTCTCGATCCAGTAATCGATCACCGGCTGGACCGCGTCCCAGCTGATCTCGATCTCGTCGCGGTGCTTGAAGAGCATCTGGTCGCCGCGCATCACGTCGTTGAGCAGGGTGGCGTAGCCGTCGGGGGGCTCGGCCTGCCACTGCTTGATGTAGTCGAAGTCCATCACCACGTCCTTGATCTTCATCCCCAGGCCCGGCACCTTGCCCTCGAACCGCAGGCGGATGCCCTCGTTGGGCTGGACGTTGATGACGATCTGGTTGGGCTTCTGCTTCATCGCCTGTTTCTTGAACAGGCAGTGCGGCGTGGACTTGAAGTAGAGGACGATCTCGGTCTGCTTGGCGGCCATCGCCTTGCCGGAGCGGAGGTAGAACGGGGTGCCGCCCCACCGCCAGGAATCGACGTGGAACTCCATCGCGGCGAACGTGTCGGTCTGGCTCTCGGGGTCGACGCCCTTCTCTTGCCGGTAGCCGATGATGGGTTTGCCGTGGACCGCCCCGGCGCCGTACTGGCCGCGGACCGCGATCCGGCGGACGTCCGTTTCCTTGGGGACCTGGAGGGCCTTGAAGACCTTGATCTTCTCGGTGCGGATGTCGGCGGCGTCCATCGTCACCGGCGCCTCCATCGCCATGACGGAGAGGACCTGCAGCAGGTGGCTCTGCACCATGTCGCGCATCGCGCCGCCGGCGGGGCCGTCGTAGTAGCTGCCCCGGCCCTCGACGCCGACCGTCTCGCTCGCGGTGATCTGCACGTGATCCACGTACTGGCGGTTCCACAGCGGCTCGAAGATCGAGTTGGCGAAACGCAGGACCAGCAGGTTCTGCACCAGCTCCTTGCCGAGGTAGTGGTCGATCCGATAGGTCGACTCCTCGTCGAAGACCTGGGCGAGCACGGCGTTGAGGTGCTTGGCCGACTTGGGGTCGGAGCCGAAGGGCTTTTCGATCACGATCCGCTGCCAGGGCGGCTCGTCCTCGCCGATGCTGCAGAACTTGCGGCCCTCGGTGACCAGGCCGGCGGCGCCGATCTCGGTGATGATGGGCTCGAAGAACTGCGGCGCCATGGACAGATAGAACAGCAGGTTGTGACCGGTCCGGTGCTGGGCGGAGAGGGCCTCGATCCGCTCGCCGATGCCGGGCCAGGCGTCGCGTTGGGTCGAGTCGCCGGCGTGGTAGTGGATCCGCTGGGCGAAGTCCTTCCACTTCTCGGGGTCGTAGTGGTCCTTCGAGAAGTCGTAGAGCATGTCGCGGTAGGCGTCATCGGCGAACTCGGTGCGGCTGATGCCGACGATCGCGAAGTTCTGCGGCGCCTGGCCGTGGTCCCAGAGGTAATAGAGCGCAGGGATCAGCTTGCGTTTGGTGAGGTCGCCGGAGGCGCCGAAGATGACGATCAGGCAGTCCGACGGTTTTTTTTCGCTTCCGGCCATGGCGGACAATAGACCCGAAATCACCAGGCAAGGCAAGGCGGTCGGGTCAACTCGGCGCCGGCCCGGCATCCGCCTGTCCGGGGAACATGGCCTCGATCGCCGGCCGGTCGGGGATCGAGGGCTGAGCCCCGACCCGCTGCACGCTCAACGCCGCGGCGGCGTTGGCGAAACTCACCGCGTCGCGGATCGGCCGGCCCTCGCCCAGGGCCACGGCCAGCGCCCCGCAAAAGGTGTCTCCCGCGGCGGTGGTGTCCACCGGGTCCACGCGGCGCGCGGGGATGAGCTGATCGATCTGATCGGCGACGACCCAGACGCCTTCGCCGCCCAGCGTCAGGACCACCGCCGCCGGGCCGCGGGCGCGTAATGCGTGGGCCGCTTCGGCCGCGTCGGCGGCGTCCACCGACGCCCGCCCGGTCAACTCGGCGGCCTCGGTCTCGTTGACCACCAGCACCGACATGGCCGGGCCGATCTCGAGCGGGCCGCCGCGCGTCGGCGCGTAATTGAACACCACGCGCACGCCGTGGCGTTCGGCGATGCGCAACGCCTCCCGGTTCGTCTCGACGGGCGCCTCCATCTGCAGCAACACCGCGGCCGACGCCGCGACCGCCGGCTCCGCCTCCCGCACGTGCCGGGCGCTCAACGTGTCGTTCGCCCCCGGCGCCACGGCGATGTAGTTCGTCCCTGCGCCGTCGAACATGATCAGGGCCGTCCCGGAAGGCTGATTCCCGTCATCCACGATGAAGCGGGTGTCGATGCCGTCGGCGGCGAACCCCGCTTTCATCTCCGGCGCGTACGGATCGTTGCCGAGGCAGGTGACAAACGTCACCTCGCCGCCGGCGCGGGCGGCGGCGACGGCCTGGTTGGCCCCCTTGCCTCCCGGCGCGCGGGTGAACCGGCCGTCCGAAACGGTCTGCCCGGCCGCGGGCAGGTGCGGCAGCTGCATGATGAGATCGATGTTCGAGCCGCCGATCGCCGTGATGCGGGGTCTGACCATGATCGGGCTCCTCACCCGGGAGCGGACCCGGCCGGCCCGCTCAAGCCGTCGCCTCAAGCCGCTGGAAGAGGTCGCCGAACACCGCGTCGCGGTTGCAGCCGACGGCGACCCGGATCAGGGGCCGCGCCCGGTCGACGCTCCAGGTCACCTGGTCGGTCAGGATCGGCGAATGATCGATCACGGTCGGGACCCAGTCGGGACGGATCACCCACGCGACGGTGGAGATGTCCCAGATGACCTTGCTGAACCCCGGCGTCTGGCGGCAGTAGTCGTGGTAGATCTCGTACAGGTAATCGCCGACCGGGCCGCGGCCCTTGACATAGGCGGCCATCTCGGGGTCGGTGGTCCGCAGGTGCTCGGCGACATTGCGGCAGGGGATCCAGACGAACGGGACGCCGCAATCAAAGATCAGGCGGGAGGCGTGCAGGTCCTGACGGAGGTTGAACTCGATGGTGTGAGGGCTGTCCGGAGCGTGGCCGCCCAGCCAGACCACGACGATCCGCTCGATGATCTGCGGCTCCAGCAGGATCGCCGAGGCCACGTTGGTGATCGCGCCGATCGCCAACACGTACAGCGGGCCTTCGCGGGGCGCCATCGCCAACTCGACCAGGCGCCGGGCGGCCTCGCTGTCGACCGGGGCGTCGGCGGCGGAGAGGAAGGCCGTGGAGCCGCGGTAGACAAACCCGTCCGGCGGCCGGCCGTGCGGACCGAGGCGCTCGAGCACGCGCAGGATCTCGTCGTAGCTCCGGACCATGCCGTCGCCGGGGCCGTCGGAGCGCTGGTTGTGGAACGGCGCCGCGCAGATGGCCCGGAGGTTCAGCCGGTCGCCCGCCAGCATGGCGTAAGCGACCGCGAACTGGTCGTCGATCTCGTTGTAGGTGTCGGTGTCGAGCACCACATCGACCGGGCCGGCGGGCGGCTCCAGCAGCGACAGACGCTGGATGTCGGTCAAGGGGGGGAAGCTCATCGGACCCCCATCAACAGATCAAAGACGAGCTGGTCAAGCTCTTCGTAAGGCAGCGGCTTCCTGGCGAGCTTAACCCGATTGAGGTCGGCCGCGAGCAGGGCCTTGGCGTTGGCCTTGCTGAACGACTTGGTGAGCTTGCCGAGCTTGGCGTTCTCGCGGTGGATTTTGTTGAGCAGCGACTGGATCTTGCGGTCCTTGTTGAACCGCTCAACCTTGGACTCGAGGATCTTGAAGGTCCGCATCGACCCGCGGGCGAACGCGATCACGTCCTTGCGGTCGGCCTGACGGTAGGCGTGGCTGTCAAAGTGCTTCATGCCCTTGTAGCCGTAGTCGCTCAGGAGCTTGACGAGGAAGAACGCGGCCTTGTAGCTGTTGCTGCCGAAGCGGTAGTCCTGGTCGAACCGGCCCATGACCTGGTCGTTGAGGTCGATGTGGAAGAGCTTGCCCATCTCCAGGGCCTGGGCGACGTGGTGGACGAAGTTGAGGCCGGCCATGGTCTCGTGGGCGAACTCGGGGTTGACGCCGCACATGTCCGGGTGCTTGAGGGAGGGGATGAGGGCGAGGTAGGAGCCGGTGACGGAGAAGAAGATGTCGCCGCGGGGCTCGTTGGGCTTGGCCTCGAAGGCGAACTGGTAGCCCATCTTCTCGCTGATGGAGTAGTCGCAGAGGAAGTCGATCGCCTCGCGGAAGCGTTCGACGGCGACGACCGGATCCTTGGTGGCGTCGCTCTCGGCGCCCTCGCGGCCGCCCCAGAAGACGTAGGTCTTGGCGCCGAACTCCTTGCCGAGCTTCATGGCGTTCATGGTCTTCTGGATGGCGTAGGCGCGGACCTCGGCGTCGTTGGAGGTGAAGGCGCCGTCCTTGAAGACCGGGTCGCCGAAGAGGTTGGTGGTGGCCATCGGGGCCTTAATTTTGTTGCGGCGGAGGGCGGCGGCGAAACTTTTCTTGATCTGGGCCGTCTCTTGGGGGGAGGCGTCGATCGGGATCAGGTCGTTGTCGTGGAAGTTGACGCCGTAGACGCCGCCGGCCTCGCCGAGCAGGTCGACGATCTCGGCGGGCGCGAGCCGGGGTCGGACGGCCTCGCCGAAGGGGTCGCGGCCGGGGTTGCCGACGGTCCAGAGACCGAACGTGAACCGATCAGCGGGGGTGGGTGTGAAAGGATCGGATTTGGCCATGATGGGGGCTCCAAGGGGCGGCAGGGACAGATGTCTGGATTAAAGGATGAGCAGTTTGTCGCACGGATGAGAAAGGGTCAAATGAGTTTTGCGAATACGGATGAAATCTGGTTAGCGGGCTGGTGGGGGCGTGGTAATTCGTTAGGATGGTTAGGCCTGATTTTAAGTTCAAGCCGTCACTGGCGTGACGGCCTGTGTGGCGAAGGCAGGGGCCGTCACGTTTTTTGGGGTATTTGTCGCAGGCGACACGGGTGAAACGATGAAGATTCGGGTTGAGTGTTCCGGGTGCGGCGCCATTTTCCAGGCGCCCGCAATGCTGAGCGGGCAGACCATCAAATGCCCGCGCTGCAACGCCAACAACATCGTGCCCTCCCAGGCCGACCAGGCGGCCGAACCGGGCTCGGGCCTGCTGGACGCGTCGGGCGTGATCGAAGCCCTGCGCAAGCGCGACGAGAGCAGCGGGGGCAGCACGCTGGGCCACCGGGTCAAAGGCGCGAATGACGCCAGCTCCGCCGGCGCGGCCGGCGCCCCGACCGATGGAGACGCCAACGAGCGGATGGACCGGCTCTACGGGGCCTACACCGGCAAAGAGTGGGTCGACAAGAAACGCGGCCGGGTGACGCTGGGTGTGGTCCTTTCCGTGGCCGTCGTGCTGCTGGGCGCCGGCGTGGGCGTCTGGCTGGTGATGGCCAACAACAGCAACACGCCGCCCACGACGCCCCCTCCGCGATCCACGACGACGACGGCGACCGGCGGCGGGAACGAGGCCGCCCCGCCCGATGCTCTGCCCGACGCCGGGACCGGGGCCGTCGCGGTCCAGCCGGACACGCCTGAAAACCGCCTGCCCAAACCGCCCGCCGTCTGGGCCGCGGTCGGCCCCGGGTCGTTCAGCTCCACCCCGATCGAGCAGACCGCGGTCGCCACGACCCTCGGCCCCGAGGGCAAACGGTACGACTTTGTCATCCGGCTCAAACCCCGGTCGCTGGCCAGCTCGGGGCTCGACGCCCGGACGCAGGCCGTGCTCTATCGCGCCGGCTCGCCCGATGGGCCGTTCCAGGTGCTGGCCCACGCCCCGGTGGACGAGATCGACCGGGAAGCCGGTGAGTTGATCCTGCGCTTGTCAGACCCGGATGCAACGGCCGCCGGGACGAACCGGGTGTACTACCGGATCATCGGCCTCGACGGCCGGGGCAGGCGGCTGTTCGACGCCCCGCCCGCCGCCGCCGCCGTGACGCCGATGCCCAGGATCACCGGCAACCGGCTGACCTGGTCGCCGATCGTTGATGCGGACGACGCCCCGCCGCTGGTGGTGAATTTCGCGTACAACGCCGAGGGCTGGCGGGACGTGCCGGTCGCCGAGTTGATCGCCCAGGGCCCGACCGACGCCGCGCTGCCCGCGTCTCCCGGGCGCGTGCCGATGACCGCGTCTGTCGCCATCCCGACGCCGGTGTCGCTGACGATGCTGGGCCAGAGCGATGACCAGGCCGGCTGGCGCTATGAACCGGTTAGCCTGCCGTTGCCCATCGCCGGCTCCCCGGCGGCCTCCAACACGACGGTCCGCGGCATCATCCCGGCGGTCGATGACGCGGGGCGGATGACCTACCGTCTGCTTCCGGACGATCAGGCGTTTGAGAACGTCACGGCTCAGCCGGAAAACGGCGCGGTGACCATCTCGTTCACCGACCCTCAAACCGGCGGCGCCCAGCGCTTCAAGGCGCCCGCCCCGCCCCGGTTGAGCGGGCTGCGCGCCGCACCGTTCGACGGCCAGGTCCGGCTGGGCTGGGACCCTGCCGCGCTTCCCGACGGCGACCGCATCGGCGTGATGATCTACCGCTCCGAGCCCGGGCAGGCCCGGCGGCGGATCGCCATCGTCCCGGCCTCGACGGGAAGGTACGTGGACCAGCAGGCGCAGGTCGGCGTCGACTACACCTATGAGTTGGAGCTGACCGACGCCGAGGCCCCCGGGCTGGCGCCGGCGGTGCGCACCGTGGCCTGGGTCGCGGGCGCCGGAACGGTGCCGGTCACCGTCCGCATGAAGCCCCCCGCGGTCGTGGCGACCGCCGCGCCCGAAGCGGGGCTGCGCACGTTGACCGTCGCCTGGGGCGCTGACGAGTTGTCGTACCCCGAAACCGGGCCGGCCGCGATCGCGCTGCGCAACACGTTGACCCGCCAACTCCGCCAGGGCGGCGACGTCGACGTCATCGACCGCGTCGGGCCCCGCGTCCTCGACCAGTTGATCGCCCCCCTCACCCCCGGCGAAGACGACCTGGCCCTCCGCGGCCAACCCGCCCACGTTGTCCTGCGCCTGATCGACGCGAACTACCCCTCCGGCAGCATCGTCGAGCTCTGGGCCACCGACCTGGGCAGCGGCGACACCACCCGCATCACGGCCACGCCCGCCAATGACCCCGACCTCGAGGGCGTCGCCGCCATGCTCGGCCGCTACCTCAATCCGCTACGGGTCGAACCGATCGCGGCCGACTCGGGCGGGGAGCCTGTGCGGATCATCCTCGGGCCGTTCACCCCCGCCGATCAGATGCACGTGTACCACGGCGCGGAAGACATCGCCGACCAGGTTGCCGATACGCTCCGCGAGAAGTTCTGGAGGCTCGAACTGCTGCACGGCCCCACGCTCGCCGACGCGGCGGCGATGGGCGGACTCGAGCCCGAGCGATCCCGGGGATCGGTGCTGCTGACCGGCCGCGTCTGGACCGACCCCGCGGGCGATCCCGCGTTGATGATCACCGCGACGGACCTGGAGACGGCCCGCGTCATCGGCCAGTTGACCGAAACGCCCTACGCCCCCAGAACCAGCCCCACGCGCGTCGCCGAGTGGTTCGCGACCCTCCGAACGCCGGCGGTTGGGCAAACCGTCGACGCCCGACATTCCCCGCTGCTCGCCGCCGAATCCCAATTGGGGGTGATCCATCCCGTCTGGCGGCAGCATGAAGAAGACGCCGCCGACCCGACGCGGGTCCATTCGCTGGCGGCGTCGGCCGCCCGCCTGCCCGCGCGGATGACCGTCACCGTCGGCCTGCCGATGCCCGCCGACCTCGCCTCCACCTGCGAGGTCCGGATGCGCGAAAAAGGCGATCCGCTGCTGATGCACCGCCCGTGGATCGCTCCGGTGTATCCGCTCATGTTTGACGAGTGGGTCAACGCCTACGCCGACTATGTGCAGGAGGACTACCAATCCTTCTACGAAGGGATCGAGGCGGTCAACGCGGCGTTACGCGCCAAACGTTTGAACCGGGGCGACCGGCTGGTGGTGCGGGGCCGGCCTCACGTGTTCGGCCATCACGCCGCCCAACGGCACGCCAACCTCAACCCGATGCCAGAGGCCCTCAACCTCCGCACCTATCTCCATGAAGGGATGCACCGCGAGCCCCTGATCGACTACCGCCCGTCGCTGGTCGAGCAGTTCGAGCAGTTCCCGTGGCAGACTTCCGAAGCGTGGAAAAAAGTCTCCCCCCGGCTCGCCGATCCGTTCCTCAAGGTCACCGCGATGGGCTCGGCCGACGGGAAGATCAACCGCCCGACCCGGCTGCGCAGCGTCCCGCCGCTGCACCGCTACATCGCCGCCCAGCACGCCGCCAACCGCGGCTACGCCCAGGCGCGAACCATCGAACAGTCCGCCAAAGACGCCGCCCAACGCGCCCTCGCCCCGCTGCTCGATCCTTTGGAGGCGCGCTTGGGCGGATCGGACGCCGCCAACGCGATCCTCATCCAGCTTTACGACCAGGACCCCACCATCGTCCGCATGCTCCGTGACCCGGCCTTCCGCGACCGCCACCTGTTTGTGCCCAAGGAGCAGGCGGCCGACACCCTCCGCCTGCTCGTCGACCGGGTCGGCCCCACCGCCTGGACATGGGACAACCGCGGGCTCGGCACGCCGTTCGATCGCTTCCGCTGGCGCTCCATCGAAGAGATGCGCCACGTCATGCAGCACCACCCCGACGCCCTTTCGGACCCGCTGCGTATCCAGCTCTCCAAATGGGTCGCGCAACACGACACGCCCCAGCCCGCCCACGCGATCACGCAGCGCGGCGCGGATGGCCCCGAGGCCCCCGCGGCGACGCCTTGAAACGCCAAGGGGCAGGACATCAGTTGAGCCTTTCGCCAGCGGGGAGGGACTTGCCCTCAGCATCGAGCGATTCTTTGAACTCGGGGACGGCGAATACTTGCCTGGCCCATAACAAGAATTTAAAAGCCCCTTGACAAAGCCCAGGAAAGCCGTCATGATTTCGCCGTTGCAGTAATCGCTCGCCTCACCTTGGACGAGCCCAACCGGGGATTCTCATGCGACAAACCGCCGGGGCCACGCTTCCGAAGCCGAAGACAAAGCAGTGCGGAATCACGCCTTTTCTTGCGGATCACCACAAACGCTACAACGTGACGCCCAAGTCCCTGTCGGACCTGCTGTCGCTCGACCGGGAACAGTTCGACCGGTGCGACATCGCCCGGACGAACCTACTGTGCGCCGAGGGGCTGCCGGGGGCCGAGGATATCGACCTGCCCCGGTATCTCGACCTGCTGGACGAGATGGCCGTCGCCTGCGACGAGCGGATCAACCGGAGCTGGCGGCTGTTCAAGCGCAAGCCCGCCGAGTTCGACCACTCGGAGAACGTTTTCCGCGTGCTCACGATGCAGCATGTCTTGCGGACACAGTTCAACGTGCAGTACGACGAGAAGGTCAGCGCCATCGTCGCATCCGGCAAGGAATGGAACTCGGATGACAGCAGCGAGGTCTTCATCCACGGCATCCTCAGCGACAAGCGGACAGGCACATGCTCGTCGCTTCCAGTGTTTTCGATCGCGGTCGGCCGGCGGTTGGGCTACCCGCTCAAACTCGTGCGTGTTCCGAACCACACGCTGTTCCGCTGGGACGAGTCCGACATCGGCGGCGAGAAATTCAACATCGAGCACACACCGGCGGGCAGCACCGTCCGCCCGGACGATTACTACTACACCTGGCCCTGCCTGTGGACCGAGCAGATGCGCGCGCTCAACGAGCGGACCAAGGTGTGGCTGCATTCGATGAATGCGGAGCAGGAGATTTCCAAGTTCCTGTGCAACCGCGCCCTGATCCTCCGCGATGTCGGCCGGTCGGACGAAGCGATGATGAGCGTGGAGGTCGCCTATGGGATCGACCCGATCAATCCTGCGTGCTTCGACATCATGCAGGATGTTTCGATGCGAACCGCGATGGCGCCCCCACGGGTCGTGGAGATTCCCGTGCCGGTGAAGCTCAAGAACGTGAGCCGCCGGGTGTCGGCGCCGCGTCCGAAACTGCCTTTCCCCGAATCTTCGACCGACCCGCACTGTCAGTTAGCGAACGAGCAGTACAAGCTGACGGCGGCAGGCTATCCCGCGGGGAGTTCCGAGCACAACGCGGCCATCACACGCATCAGCGAACTGGTGGACCAGATCAACCGTCACAACCAGTCACTTACCGCGGGTCCGCAGACCCCGCATCCTCATCGACCCTCACCGATTCAGCCATTCCGCCACCAACCTAATACCGGGAGCAACGGCCATGATTCAAGCGTATGACACGAAGGATCTACTATCGGCACATCTCGAAACACTCGACGTTTCCGACGGCCGTTTAAGGATTGTGGACAGCTACCACGGCGAGGTTGAGACCCCGCTGTCGCTTCACAAATACGCCTACGCCCACAACAACCCGATCATGGGCAGCGATCCGACCGGCCTGTTCTTCACGTACATCGGCCAGTTTGCCGGCACCGGCATCCGCCTGTTGTTGCGTAGCCCCAAGGTCGCCGCGGCCGTCAAGGGGGCGGACGCCGCCTCGACGGTGGCCGATGCGGTGCAGATCATCGGGGCGCTCGCGGTCGGCGGGACGGCCGCGGTCAACCCCGCGCTGCTCGCCGGGCTGCTGTTGAACGTCGCGCCCTTCGGCGGGGTGCTCAAGAAAATCGGGGTCGCCGACGATCTCTTGAAGAAGGTCGGCGGCCGGCTGTCGGCGGCGGTGCGGGGCACGGTGGACGGCGCATCGGAGGGGCTCACCGAGGCGATGGTGGGGATGAGACGCGCGGGGCTGGTAGGCAATAAGGCGGTGCAGAGCATCGGCGACATGGGGGCACTGGCGACGGCGCGGGGGCTCGGCTTCAAGTACGTAGACGACTTCCCCATCCACTACCGCGGCTTTGACGGTATTTTTAAGAACGGCGACAATTGGGTGATCGCCGAGGCCAAGGGCGGTGCGGCGAAGCTGGGGACGACGGTGAGCCGCGGCGGGCAGATGAGTAAAACGTGGATCAAGAGCCATATCGAGACGCTGAGGCAACGGGGCTATCACTCATGGGCCGACAAATTAGACAAGGCAAGGATTGATGGCCGCATTCAGGGATTGGTCGTGAGCACACCAGTAGACGCAGCCGCAGGAACGGTCGGTAACCCGACGTTCGTACTTAAACAATGGGACCAGATTGACGAGATGGTGTTCTGAAATGGTAGAAGTCAACGAATCAAGTCTATCGTTCAAGCTCGGTGGCCTGCCGACGAGCTTATTGGATTATGACCACCACGAGGGCATGTTTAAAGATTGCGAAAAGGCGTTCTTAGGTCGGCCAGAAAACAATTCCGAAATCCGTTGGGACTTAGATTCCATGCAAAGTTCAGCGCACTACGCCGCCTTTGGCGCTTGGGCGTTAGGCCATTACGACGTTGCGAGAAGTTGGGTGGATAGGAATCTGGCCACCATTGAAGAAGCAATCTTTGGTGACTGGCGTGATCGCGTGCCTTCGGGCAACCGTCGTGATCAGCAGCCAAATCGTGAGTTTTGGGACAAAATCCCACCTTGGAAAAAATACTTTGAATCAGCCCTTCTGTGGTGTTCATCTTTGGGTAAGTGGGATCGTTTAGAGCGAATTGCAGGATACCTGCGCGATGACGTAATGCAAGATATCGACCAACCTAAAGAAAATCGTGCCTGGTTGCTGTTGGTTGCGGGAGTAGTCCGGGGCCGTGACTACTCGGAACTCCAATCGTTCTCCGACACTGTGCTCAACGGTAAGAAAGCGCGGGAACGCCTTCTCTTATGGACCCTCGACGCTATTGCCGAGGAGGCTCCGGAACAGGCGTCCGACTTCTTGGCGGATTACGCCAAGCGTTACCTGAAAATCGAACTGCCCAAGCATGACATCACCACGAAAATCGCGCTGGATGCGAGTTTCCTCGTGCACTGGGCAGCGTACTGTGATGTTGAACTCAATGTGCCTGAAAGGATCAAGCCGCACATCGTGACATTTGATTGATTTCAAGCTGTATTGAAAGCGTTCCGGTATGGTTGATGTCGACGAATCTTCACTGCCATTTAAGCTCGGCGGATTGCCCACTGATCTTGTGGACTACGGTTACCACATTGGGCAATTTCAGGACAGCGAGCAGTATCTAAAACAACGACCAGACAACCATCCCGATATCTGTTGGGACTTGAAGTCCATGCAAAGCGAGGCACATTACGCTGCATTCGCTGCCTGGGCGCTAGGTCACCACGATGTCGCCAAAAAGTGGGGCATTAAAGCCATCGAGATGGTCGAGGAATATTTCTTCGGTGAATATCTTGATCGCATACCGTCGGGAAATCATCACGACCAACCCCCTGACCGAGCCTATTACGAACAGACCGCTCCTTGGAAATCGCCGTTTGAATCGGCTTTGCTCTGGTGCTCATTGCTCGGTGAATGGGATCGCCTGGAAAAGATCGCGGGCTACCTCCGCGACGATGTGAAGCCGGATGTTGAGCAATCCAAGGAAAACCGCGCCTGGCTGTTGCTGGTCGCGGGGGTGGTGCGGGGACGGGATTACTCCGAGCTAAGCTCGTTTTCCAAGACGGTTCTTGATGGGAAGAAAGCCCGTGAGCGCCTGCTGCTGTGGACACTCGACGCCATTGTCGAGGAAGCACCCGAGCAGGCGTCCGGTTTTTTGGCAGACTACGCCAAGCGTTACCTGAAAACCGAACTGCCCAAGCACGACATCACCACGAAGATCGCGCTGGACGCGAGTTTCCTGGTGCATTGGGCGTCGTATTGTGATGTTGAAATTGATGTGCCCGAGAAGTTGAAGCCGCATATCGTCGCCTTCGATTGATCGCGAGGCCCAGGAAAGAAAGACAAATCATGAGCGATCCCCAAACCTCGCCCTCGAATGACATCCCCGACGACTTCCCGCTCGACCCCATCGCGCAAATCGCGGAAACGGTCGTGAACGAAGCGAGCAGCATCGCGGAGCGTGTGAAGCAGCACGCCGCGGCGATGCCGGCGGCGGCGTTCGTGACTCATCCGCGGTGGGAGGAAGCGAAATGGTCCGCAACCACGTTCCAATGGCACCCGACCAGCGAAGCCCCGCCGATCATGGGGATCGTGTTCGACAACGCCGAGGCGGGGCAGGCGATCTTCCGCGACTCGGAACCGCATCTGAATCACGTCGATCGGTTCGAGGGAATCTGCATCTCGATCATCGAGGACCACGCCCCCGGAAACCCTGACCCCGCAAGTCCCGGCCAGGAACACCGCCCCGGCTACACCGTCCACCTCTATCCCGATCCCGATAGCCTCGCGGCGCACGCCACGATGGACGGCCTCGTGCTCGACCCACCGATCGTCCCGCTCCTGGGCCAGTGGAATCGCCACTACCCGATCCCCGGCCATCCGGCGTTGCTGCCGCGCTTCAAAGAGGAGTATGAGAAGCACCAGGAATTCCTGCTCGCCCCGGCGATCCGGCGGGACGACGGCCAGCTCTGGTGCGTCTCCGAATTGGGGATCATTAAGAACTTCATCGAATTCCGCGGTTTGGCGGAGATCTCTGAAGACGACCCCGACGCGGCGGCGCTGGTGATGCCGCAGTTGGTTGTGCCTTCTGTTTGACCGGAAGCCGGATCAAGCGGGAGGAAATCAATCGCACCTCCGCCACGCGTGCCGGGGTGGGGCCGCAGCCGCTCGCTCGGTTCGCCATCGCCTTGGCGGCCGCCCGCCCTCAGCCGCCGGGGTGCTCCGCGGCCTGGGCGGTGCGCATCGCCGGCGTCAGCACGGTGCGGAAGCCCGAGTGCGACAGCCCGGTGTCGGGGGGGACGGCCATGCGGGCGCTGGGGCGGTAGCTGGCGCAGTACACGTCGTTGCAGAGGAACGACCCGCCACGCTGCACGTAGCTGACCGGGGCGAAGGGGTTGCGCGGGTCGATGCTGCGCTTGGGGCCGGTGGGGTTGTCGGCCACACCGTCGGGCCCGAGCGCCTGGGCCCGGCGGGCGTAGGCGTCGGTGCGGTAGAGGTCGCTGGTGAACTCCCAGACGTTCCCCGCCATGTCGTAGAGGCCATAGCCGTTGGGCGGGAACGACTTGACCGGGGCGGTGCGCTCGAAGCCGTCCTGCACCTGGGCGCGGTGCGGGAACGGGCCCTGCCAGATGTTGGCCCGCTTGGGGTCGACCGGCTCATCGCCCCAGACGTTGACCTTGCCCTCCAGCCCGCCCCGGGCGGCGAACTCCCACTCCGCCTCGGTCGGCAGCCGTCGGCCCGCCCATTTGCAATAGGCCAGCGCGTCTTCGTGAGCGATGTGCACGACCGGGTGATCGTCCTTGCCTTCGATCGAGCTGCCCGGCCCCTCGGGGTGGCGCCAGTCGGCGCCGAGCGTCCACGTCCACCACTGCGAATAGTCGCGCAGGTCCACCGCGTGATCCGGCGGGGTGAAGACCAGCGAGCCCGGCTCGAGCATCTCGTCGGGCGGCTTGGCGGCGCCGGGAGGCGCCTGCTTCTTCAGTTCCTCCCAGTCGACCGGGCGCTCGGCCAGGGTCTTGTACCCCGTCGCCTCGACAAACGCGCGGAACTGCGCGTTGGTGACCTCGGTCTGGTCCATCCAGAAGCCGTCCACCCGCACCCGGTGGAGCGGCTTTTCATCCTCGCGCGCCAGCGGATCATCCCCGCCCATGGTGAACGTGCCGCCGGGGACCCAGACCATCCCCGCCGGCGCGGGGGCGTCCCCCTCGGGCGGCGTCGCGAGTGCGGCGACGACGCCCCCGAAACGGCTCGGCACGGAGCAGCAGGACGGCGTGGACTGGGCCGCCGCCCATCCCGCCGCGAACAACGCCGTCAGCCAGACGCCGAGCTTGGAGGTCATCGTCATGCGGAGCTTCCTGGGGCGGCCGGTGAACCTTCGAAACGATCAGATTATTGTAGCGTCCGTCTCCCGAGCTAAGGCGCTGCGAGATCCGGACCTTCGGCCGCCTGCGGCGTCCTCAGGACCGGCTTCGCGCTTCACCGCGTGGTGCGCCGGGGATTGATCGGCTCGGGCGCGGGGCTGTCGGACGCGTTGGCGCCGGTCAGGCCGCTCCAGAAGCGGGCGATGCCGGAGAAGGACCGGACACGGGTCTGGGGGTCTTCCAGCGTGCCGCTGACCTGGACGCTGACCAGTTCATCCTTGAAGACATTGAACATATCGCTCACCGGGCCGAGGTCCCAGTTGGCGTTGTTGCGGGTGTACATGGTGAGGTTGAGGCGTTGGGAGTCCCAGTTCATGTCGCCGCCGCCGGTGATGGCGGTGGTGGGGGACTCGATCCAGATCTCGTCGAACAGAACGGTGTCGCCGTGGATGAGGAACTTGGCGCCGGCGCGGTCGAAGCGGGAGGTGGTGGGCAGGCGGAGGTTGATGGCTTCGATCAGCGCCAGCGGCAATGGGTCGTCATAGAGGTTGGCGTCCCTGACGCGCATCGCGCCGCGGCCGCGGCGGGAGGCGGGGTCGGCGTAGAGCTGGTCCAGCACGAAATTGGCCGACAGCGAGCCGGAGCGGAACTCGACGGGCGCCGGCCCATCGGGGTCGGCGCTGCGCGCAGCGGCGAGGGCGGCGTTGGTCTTCTTCGGGTATCGGAACGCATCGACATCGACGTCGACCAGGCGCAGGTCGATGCTGTAGCCGCCGTGCTCGCCGAGCTGGACCTGGCCGTCGGCGAGCACCTGGCCGCCGTACATCGCGCCCCGGCAACGGCGCAGGTCCAGGGTGTCGGGGTGGTCGCCCGTGACCAGCTCGACCGACAGCGGCGTGATGAGCCGGTCCTTGGCCTTGACCCGGTCGGCATGGAGGCGCAGGTCGATGAACGGCCAGTCGGCGTCCTTGAAATTGATCACGTGGACACCGAGCTGGCCGTCGAGCTGGGTCATGTCGACGCCGAGGTCGGCGGAGGCGTTGTTCAAGACGATGTCCGCCTGGAACTCGGAGGTCGGCCCCTGCACGGCGAGGGGGTTGGTGGCGAACCGGCCGGCGGTGATGGCGTAGCCGCCGTCGACATCGAGTTCGTCGATCACCCGCAGGACGGGTTGGGGCAGCACCGCGCGGGTGGCGGGGTCGAGGCGGGGCGAGTGTGCGGTGAAGTTGAGCGACATCCGCCCGCCCTGTTGGGGGTAGACGTTGCCGTAAGCGGTGAACGCCCCTTCGCCGAAGCGGCCGCCGAGGCCTCGGATCTCGATCATGTCGGGCTGGATATCGGCGGCGCCGGTCATGTCGCGGAGTTGGATGCGTTGGCCGTGGTGCGTGACGTCGAGCGTGTCCGGTTCGAGGGTGAGCTGAAAGTTCATGGGCGCGTCGCCGACGCCGATCAGCCGGAGCTTCGCGTCGGTCACGCCCGTGGGGGCATAGTCGGCGAACAACCGGTCGAGGCGTCGGCGCGGCTCGGTGTCGGCCGGGGTGAGGCCGGCGACGGACGGCTCGATGGGGACGGCGCGGCCGTCGAACGCGAGGTCGAGCCCGGCGTCGTCATCGCCCCACGCGATGCGGCCGTCGACGCTCAGGCGCCCGCCGCCGCGATGGCCGGTGATGCGGTTGAGCGTGACGTCGCGGCGGGTCAGGACGGCGGAGCCGGCGACGTCGGTCAAGGCGTAGCCGGACGCGAACGGGTCGGTCGAGGCGTTTTCCAGCGTGGCCCGGACGTTCCAGTCCAGTTGCCCGTCGCTGCCCTGGAGGATCCGCCCGTCGGCCAGGATGTCGCCGGTCATGTGCATGGCGCGCGTCCACCGCCCCTGCGGCTCGGGCACGGAGGCGAGCAACAGCTCATCGATCGGCAGCCGGACACGGGTCAGGGTCAGGTCGGGCTCGATCGGTTGACCGGGGGGACGCAGGACCGCGCCGTCGAGCATCCCGCCCCCGCCGCCGGGCGTGTCGAAGACGGCCTGACGGATCTCGATGCGGTCGGGGCCGATGACCACCGAGCCGTCGGTCACACGGATCGGATAATGCCAGAAACCGAAGAACAGGGACGCCTCGCGCGGCGTGACGGTGCTGGTGACCCGAAACGGCAACGTGCGGCCGTAACCGCGCTCGATCCGGGTGACGATGTCGACGACGCCGCCCAGGGCATGAACCGGCGCGTCGCCGGGCGCCTCGTCGGACGCACGGATCAGGCCGCGCTCGACCCATCGCTGATACGCCGGCTCATCGAAGAACCGGCGATAGATGTCGCGGTGCTTGGGCTCCATGGCGGCGAGCAAGGCGTCGTCGAGATGAACGCCCTCCGCGGTGATGGTGAGGTCGACCACCGCGTCGTCGTTGGGCGGGCTGATCGTGCCGTTGAGCGTGAGCCGGGCGCCGTTGGGGCCGATGGCCCGGAGGTTGTCGAGCGTCACCGCGTCGGCGTTGAAGACGACGCGCCCACGGGCGCTGTGCGTCGGGTAAGGGAAGCGGAAATACCGCACGCTGACGTCGATCAGGTCCACGGCGCCCGCGTATTGGATGGGGCCGTCCTTCACGTCGCGCGAGACCACGGCGTCGGCGCGGAACCGGCCGGCGGGCTGGTAGCGGTCGTAATACTTGTGCACCACCGGCGGGAGACCGAAGAGGTACTGCGGATCGTCGGGCAACTCGAACGGCTCGGTCGCCGCGGTGATGTGAAACGGATCGTCCGCCCCGAGCCCGTCGAACCACCCCCCGATGTGGAACCGCACGCCCTTGATCTGGCCGGTGAGCTGGGTGATTTCCAGCCGGTCGCCGACCATATCGAACGTCGCGTCGACATCGGTCATGCGCGGGGGCGCATCGCCCACCGGCAGGGTCAACTCGCCGTCCTGAAGCTGCAGCCGGATCTGCCGGCCCTGCTGGGCGTCGTAATAAAACGTCACCTCCGGGATCGTGCCGCGCGGGTCGAGGCTCTTCCAGAACTCGCGCACGCTCCGCGGCAGAAAGTTGCCCTGGGGCTGGTCGAAGCTGAAGTCTTCGAGATGGATGTCAAAGAACCGGTCGATCAGGCTGAACCGCCCGGCCACGGTCGGGCCCGGGGCCGCGGCGTCGTTCTGTTGCCGCAGCGCGAAGTAGTACGTGCCGGTCTGGCTGCGCGTCTCGCCGAGGTTGCCCTCGAGCGAGAGCGAGCCCAGCGCGCGGTACTCGTCGCCGACCACCTCGCCGAAACGGATCATCGCGTGGCGGACGAACACCGACGGCAGCCGCTGCGGCGCGGCCCGCCGCGCCGCATCTTCCCGCCGCCGGGGCGAAGCCGGCGCCAGGGCCTGGATGTTGAACCGCCCCCGGTCCACCTCTTCGGTCAGGTACACCACCGGGCGGATGAAGCGCAACGAGCGGGCGTTGATCTGGCCCGTCATCAGCGCCAGAAAGTCCGGCCGGATGATCACCCGCTCGGCCTCGAACAGACGCCCCGCCTCGCCCGGCCGGTCGGGGAGTTGCAGGCTGATGTTCTCCAACTCGATCTCGCCTGTGCTCGACAGGTAGGCCTTGTCGATGTGCGCCGCCGCGCCGGTCGCCTGCTCGAGCACGAGCGTCACGTGCGCCGCCAGCCGCGCCGGGCGGGTCTGGTGGATAATCCACGCGCCCATCGACAGCAGCAGCAGCAGCGTGGTCCACAGCACGCGGCGACGCCACCGGCCGCCCCGCCTCAACCGCCCTGTCAGATGTCGCGTATGTCTCAACAGCGATCCTCGCGACGCGCCTCGATTCCCACCCGGGGCAGACGGCTATCACGCGCAGCAACCCGGTATTCTAACCGAGACCGCATCTTCCACCTCGGTTTTTTCCACGCCAACCGCCCAGATTCGGTATCCTCCCCCGCTCCCCGACCGGTTTTCACGACTTATCGGAGCCGACCATGACCCCGCTCAAAGACACCATCGCCTACGACGATTTCGCCAAACTCGACCTCCGCGTCGCTACCGTGGTCGAGGCCGAACCCCACCCCAACGCCGACCGCCTCCTCAAACTCCAGATCGACCTGGGCTTCGAGCAACGCCAGATCTGCGCGGGGGTCAAGCAGTATTACGACCCCGCCGAGCTGGTGGGCAGGCAGATCATCGTGGTCGCCAACCTCGCCCCACGCACCATCCGCGGCGAGGTGTCCAACGGGATGCTGACCGCCGCCAGCGTGATGGACGGCGAGGAGCTTCAGGACGTGGTGCTCCTGGCCCCGGGCAAGCCCGTGCCGCCGGGGTCCACGGTCGGCTGACCTCTGATAGCCGACGGGCGGCGCCCCAGCTGGTCCCCCGCTTTTGTGCGTTCCCAGCTGCGACGTCCCCGTCGCAGCCCGCCGCCGCGGCCCACGGCAGGCGACACAACCGCGACGGGGACGTCGCGGCTACTGCCAAGCGATACAGCAGCCCTTGCCTCAAAGCCCGCCGGCGGCGTCGGGCTGGAGCGTTGGTTCGCCTTCTTCGCCGACCGATTCGCGGACGAAGTCGACGCGGCGGGCGATGGCGTCGAACGACATCGCGTCCTCGCCTTCGGCGGTGAGCAGGGTCTGGTTGATCATGGGGGTGAGCCAGACATCCCGGGCGGCCCGGTCGAACTGGGTCCGGGTCATGGGGAGGTAATCGTCGAGCTGATAGACCACGAGGGCGAGCTCGGCGTCCACCGCGGCCTCGCCGGTGCGCTGATCGGCCGGGGCGGCGGCGATCGAGCCGTCGGTCGCCGCCGCGACCGCGGTGTCGAACATGGCCTCGACCAGCGCCTCGCTCCGCCCCACCCCGACGATCAACGGAGGCTGCAGCGCCCCCTCGGCCGTCCGGTTGCGTCGCGGGGTCGGGGGCAACGCCATCACCACGGTCCCGGCCTCCTCCGCGGCGGCTTCGAGGCCCTGGTCCAACGCCTTGGTCAGCCATTGCTCGCGGCCCTGGAGCAGCCTGAGATACGCGGCCTCACGCCGGGCGTCCGACGCCACCTGTTCGCGGACCTGCGCCAGCGACTGGGGCGCCCGTGTGGGCTCGGCCGCGGTCAGGCGGAACAGCAGGCGGGCGCCCCCCAGCCCCGCCGGGGTCACCAGCGGCTGGCTGGACATACCCACCTGGAGCCGCAGCGGGCGCAGCGCCTGCACCTGCTCGTCGTCGCTCTCGCCCATCTCCAACGCGCTCATGACGTACTGCCCGAGCGTGACGCCGGGGCGGTTGATGATCTGGGCGCCGCCGAGCAGGGGCAGGGTGCTCAGGTCCGACACCGCGGTCCATTCCTCGGTGAAGTTGTACACCTCGGGCCGCACGCCGAACTCGTTCTCCAGCTCGTCGGCCACGACGCGCAGCGCGGTCGGCGTGAAGTCGTCGCCGATCACGCGGTAGCCGCTTTTTTCGGGCAGCGAACGCGCCTGGGCGAAGAGCATCGACTGGGCGGTCCGGATGATCCGCTGGGTCAACGCCTCGGCCTTGTCGCGCTTGAGCCGGGCGATGATCTGCTCACGGACGCTCGCGTAGGGGTCGTCGCCGAAACGCTCCTTGTTCTGGTCGTAGAAGGCGATGGCGTCGGCCTCTTCAACGTCGACCGCCTTCATCGCCGCTCCGATCGAGACGGCCAGGTACTCCAGCTTGACGCGGTTGGGCGTGCGGTAGCCGAATCCGTAAGGCTCGCTCTGGCCGGGCAGGTCGTTGCGGTACTGGTCGAAAAGCTCCTGAAGCTTCGCCTCGGTGGGCTCGGGGACATCGGCCGCGTAACGGTCGGCGGAGATCGAGATGAGCTGGCCCGAGACGGTCGCCCCCTGCTCCTGGAGGTAATGAGCGATCACCGGCTCGCTGAGCCGCTGGGACCCCTCGATGAGGCTCGCCAGCACGAAGCCCTGCGGGTTGCCTTGCTGGAAGAGCTGTTGAGCCGCGATGAAGTAACGCAGCTTCTCGGTCACCGGGATGTGCTTGAGGCCGAGCACGAGTTCGCGGTAGTTGTCGGCGACGATAAAGTCGTGGACGACGGCGCGCACCATGTCGGGGGTGGCGCCGAGGCGCTGGGTGATCAGGCCCAGTTCGCGGTCGCCGATGCCGACCACCTCGAGGACGCCCTGGACCTGGGCCCGGCTGGCGGACAGGCCCATGCGTTGAGCGTCCTGCTGGATGAGGAACCACTTGAGCTCGTCGCGGCCGATCATCATGGCGGTCATCTGGCTGACGACGGGCAGTTGATCGATCAGCTGGAGGCGCAACGCGGCCTCGCGGGTGTCGTTGGCGGTGACGTCCCGGCCGTCGAGCTGGCCGACGACGGGCGGGGGCGGGGTGATGAGCTGGTCGAGGGTGCCCTGGATGAGGAACGCGACCATGAGCAGGCAGCCGCCGACGACGAGGATGATCTTGTTGTACTTGCGGAAGAACTTGAGCACGGAGGCGGTCTCCGGGGATTGCGGTTGGGGTGCGCCGAGCCAATCAGTATAGCGATCGCGGTTGGGGCGGCGTAACCGCGGAGGAACGTGGATTTCCAAGCAGTGGGTTGAGCGCACGGATGACCAAGCCGGACCTGAGCTCAGCGAAGGTCCGGATGGATTTGGCCGACTGGATCCGGACCTTCGCTGCGCTCAGGTCCGGCTTCCCAAGCACGTTCTTTGTAGACCCCGCGTGCGTTTGCGGTTTCATCGGGGGCTTGACAAGGGGGCTGCGACGGCGATAATGACATCGTTTGCAGTCAAACGTGATCACTCCATGAGCCGCGTCACCATCCAAGCCGTCGCCGACCAGGCCGGGGTCTCGGTCTCCACCGCCTCCCGGGCTCTGAACCGGGTCAACACCCGCCTGCCGATCTCGCCGTCGACCCGCCAGCGCGTCGACGACGCGGCCCGCCGCCTGGGTTACGTGCCCTCCGGCGCGGCGCGGGCCATGCGCACCGGTCGGACCCGGACCCTGGGCGTCTTCGGCACCTCTTCGAACTTTTTCGCCCAGGTCCGCGCCGCCTTCGCCGCCCAGATCATGGCCGGGCTCTTCGCCGCCGCCGGCCGCCGCGGCTACCACGTCACCCTCCTCACCGGCTTCGAGCAGGACGACGACCCCTCCGGCATCATGGCCGACCTGGGCATGACCGACGGCCTGCTGGTCATCAACCGCGATATCCAGGCCGACCCTCGCCTCGCCAACGCGCTGGGGCGGTGGCCTCGGCCGGTGGTCTACGCGCTGGATCACCCGGAGGCGGCGGGCGTCTACGCTACGGCGCCGGACGACCGCCAGGGCGGACGGCTGGCGGCCGACGCCCTGCTGGCGGCCGGGCACCGACGCATCGCGTTTGTCAGCCGGCCATACTTCGCCGGCATCTTCGACCGTCGCCGCGGCGGCTACGCCGACGCGCTCGCCGACGCCGGTCTGGACGTCGACCCGCGGCTCGACCTGATCGCGGACGACCGCCTCGCCCAGCGCCTGGCGGAGTCGGGCGCGACCGCCGCGGTCTGCGCCAACGAGGGGATCGCCGACCAGACCGCCGGTGTCGCCGCCGAGCACGGGATCGGCCTTGACGTCATCGCGTTCAGTTTCGACGGCGCCGCCAACCCCAAGGGCCTCGCCCAGGTGACCCATCCGCTGGCCGAGGTCATCGGCTCGGCCGCCGATGTGCTGATCGACCTGATTGAAGGCAAGCAGCCCCGGCGTAAACGCCGCATCTTCCCGTACCGATACGAACCGGCCCCCGGTCCATAGGAGACCCTCTCATGAACGTCCCCACCCCGGAGCAGTTTGACCAATACCAACGCGAGGGTTACTTCATCCAGCGCGGCGTACTCACGCGCGACGCGGCGATGGAGATCCGCGGCGTGATCCGCAACCATATTCTCTCGCCGGACAACGAGGCCACGGGCGATCAATACGACCCGATGGACCCCATGGGCGACGCCCCCGAGGCCCGCGCCGCGCGGTTCCGTAAGCTCGGCAACTTCTGCGTCCAGTCGCCGATCATCTGGCATCACGCCCATTGCGGCGAGCCGTTGCTCCGCATCGCCCGGCACTTTGTCGGCGACGACATCCTTCTGAAGTTCAACTCGTGTTTCCTCAAGCCCGCCAAGACCGGCAGCGCCACGCCGTGGCACCAGGACAACGGCCTGTGGCGCGACGGTGACTCCGAGTCGTTCAACTTCTGGATGGCGATCGACCCCGCCACCCGGGCCAACGGCTGTCTCCAGTTCATCCCCGGCTCGCACCGCGAACCGATCGAGACCCACGTGCTCTACGAAGACTCGATCCACGGCGAGTTGCTCCGCCCGCGGGTCAAAGAGATGATCGAACGCCACGGCCTGCATCACATCGAGCTCGAGCCGGGCGACACGGTGTTCTGGCACTCGAACCTCTATCACTACAGCCCGCCCAACACCTCGCCGGACAGCCGCATCGCGATCGCGGGCGTGTATTCAAGCCCGGAGGTCGCGACACGGGGCGAACGGTTCAAGCAGTACCACCGATGCATGACAGGCGGCGGTGTCTGCACCGCCTTCCCGCCGGCCGTCCACACGGCGCCGGGCGAGGCGGTCCCCGCCGGGCCGTACCCGAAGGCCGAGGCCGTTTACGCGTAAGAGTTTTCCCGCTGAAGACCTGACGACGCATCGTTTAGCGCCGGGCGGCATGATTGAACCACATTCGACCCGCTTGGCAACTCGTTTTAGTTGAAAAATCCGCCGACCATTTGATAGTAAAAGCTAGAGAAGTAATCTACTAGCTGGTATTTTTCACCCAATAACTGTTAGCCCGCAAACCGAATAACAATGTCTTTGCCCGTGCGATTGGCAAATGTTGGCGACGTTGATGTGATTCAGTCACTCGACCACATCGCACACTCGTGCGAACGACGACGCTGTTTCATCAGTCAGGCGGTCGAATCCGGCACTTGTTACGTCGCAGCAGCATCCCGCCAAGTGATCGGCTATGGCGTGTTAACGTACAGTTTTTACTACAACGGCTTCGTCGATATGGTTTACGTGGACTCTGAGCATCGGCGGCGTGGTGCAGGATCCTCAATCCTGAAACACCTTGAGTCGGTCTGTCGGACGGCGAAGCTCTTCACCTCCACGAACCTTTCTAACCTCCCGATGCAGGCATTGCTCATCCGCCGGGGCTTCCACCTGTGCGGCACTGTCAACGGTCTGGACGCCGGTGACCCCGAGCTGTTTTACCTCAAACAACTCGACGACGATGCGAGCTAACCATCGGCTGCAATTGACCGACGGCAGCATGGTTCATCGGGAATCTGCACATAGATGATTAAATGGGTTACAACGTCTGCATGTTGTTTCCTGCCGGAGATCCGGACCTTCGGCCGCCTGCGGCGTCCTCAGGACCGGCTTCCCACCTTGGACAGCCGAATCCGTTAAGCTGATTCATTGGAAACCCGCCCGTCATGAACACGATTTCTCTGGATACCCCGCCCATGTCGTACCGACCGGACAAGCAACGCTACGAACGGCCCGACGCCTGGTTCCGACGCTGCGGCCGATCCGGCCTCATGCTCCCGGCGTTCAGCCTCGGGGGCTGGCACAACTTCACCGACCTCGACCTGACCCGCAACCTCATGACCGCGGCGTTCGACCGGGGCGTCACCCACTTCGACATGGCCAACAACTACGGCCCGCCGCCGGGCCGCGCTGAACGCGTCGTCGGCAAGCTCCTCAAAAACGACTTCAAGCGATACCGCGACGAGTTGATCATCTCCTCCAAGGCCGGCTACCGCATGTGGAACGGGCCCTACGGCGAGTGGGGCTCGCGCAAGTACCTCATCGCCAGCTGCGAGGCGTCGCTGCGCCGGCTCAAGCTCGATTACGTGGATATCTTCTACTCTCACCGCCCCGACCCGCACACGCCCATCGAAGAGACCATGGGCGCGCTCGACCACCTCGTCCGGCAGGGCAAGGCCCTCTACGCCGGCGTCTCCAGCTACAACCCCGAGCAGACCCTCGCCGCCCACGACGCCCTGGCCCAACGCGGCACGCCCCTGACCATCCACCAGCCGAGCTACAACATCCTCCGACGCGACATCGAGCACGGCCTGCTCGACACCGCAGACCGGCTGGGCGTGGGCGTCATCGTCTTCTGCCCGCTCGCCCAGGGCCTGCTCACCGACAAGTACCTCGGCGGAATCCCCGAAGACTCCCGCGCCGCGTCCAAGGCCGGCTTCCTCAGCAAAGAAGCCGTCACGCCCCAGCTCGTCGACAAGCTCACCCGCCTCAAGCTCATCGCCAACGAGCGCGGCCAGACCCTCGCCCAGCTCGCCCTTTCCTGGATCCTGCGCGAGCCCCGTATCACCTCGATCCTCATGGGCGCCAGCAAGGTCAGCCAGATCGAGCAGAACCTCGCGGTCATCGATCACGAGCCGATCAGCGACCACCACCTGTGGCAGATCGGCGAGATCGCCGGGGCGTAGAAATGGGGTCGTAGGTTCGAAGGCACCCCCGCTAGATATTGGGGGGGCCCCCTTCAGGCTGGCCATGGAGAAACCGGCGCATGAGTTCGGGTTGGGAGCGGACGCCGAACATCTGGAAGATGCGTTGGGTGTAGGTGTTGACGGTGTTGAGCGATAAGAGCCGAGCCTCGGCGATATCCCGCCGGGAATAGCCTTTGACCAGCAGCGTCAGCAGCACCATGTGACTGGCGGGCAGTTCGGCGATGCGGTTGACACGTGCGTCTTCGGGCCAGCCCGCGGTGTGCAGCCACGGCACCCCGCGGATGATGATGTGCAGCATGTCGCGTTGCCGGTCGGTAAACGGCGGCTCGCCGTACGGCCGGAAGAGCGTGACGGTGCTGGACCCGTGGTCTTCGACCGCGCAGATCGACGAGACGAACGTGCCGATGCCCGCGGCGGCGGCGAGTGCCGCGGCTTCACTCTTGCCCCACTCCTCGGCGCCGGCGTGGTCTTCCATGCGGATGGTCAGCGGCTCGGGTCGCGTCAGGACGTGCTCGTAGGTCGGCGCAAAGACGCGGTGTGTCGCGGGGTGGTTCACGCACGTGGCGAGGCACTCGGCCTGTTCCAGCGTAAACCCGCCCTGTAGCGCCCCGGCGTGGTGCGGCTTGCGGTCTTCGTCGAACACGTTGATGGCCCAGCTCCACTGCGTCGCGTTGAGCAACTGGCAAAGCCCGTCGAGCAGTAATCGCTTCTTGGCGGCGTGATCGCCTTCGTGAGCCGAGATCTGCGCAAGCAGTTCCACCAACTGCACCGCGTCTTCTTGCGAGATCATTCTGCTTCCGGAATCGGGGGGGTGAGTCGGGTCTGACATGGATGCGTCTCATCAGCGTGGTGTTACACAGCAACGTTACCGCCATACTAGTCCCCCAATAACCCATCCGGGGTGCGGCGTGAGAATCAAAATTGCGCAAATCCCCGGACGGTCTCAAATTTGAGACTTACACAAGGTAAGGGGAGAGGGTAACTAATACCGTGTCCAAAATTTTGGCGGGCTGTTTGTACAGCCGGATCGCACTCAGACCATTAAGTCGCGGGTTGAGCCTTGTTAAGAGAAAACTTATTCCCTTTTCCCTGCTCTGATCGTGGGCTCATGTTCGACCGTAGCGTCGGCGGCTCCAACCAATCGATCGGCGCGGGCGCCCAGCCCAACATCCGCGGGGATGGCCGTGGTCCCGGAGCCGGAGGTCCTGGCTGTACTGATCATATGCCTGCCGGATTGTGTCTGGGGCGGCCTGGGCGTGTGTTCTGTGAATAGGAGGAGGCGGGGATTGACACCCACTCCGACGTGGACCCATGTTGGCGTGCGTCCGCATCGACTTGCCCGCCGATTTGGCAGCGAAGGATTCAAGAGGAGAAAACCATGACGATCGATTTTTTGTTCAACCTTGCCGCGGCTTACGGTTGGAACCGGACGGCGTCGACGGCCCGCCGTGGACGCCGGCCCTTGCGTGCCGGGCGTCTGGCCGTGTTGGCGGCGCTGGCGGTCGCCGTCGTGTCTTACGACCGACCGGCCTTTGGGCAGATCATCCCGACCGTCGATCGCGTGGAAAACGACTTGGTGACATCGTTCGGCCCATCGATCACCGCGACCTTCGGGTACATCAACAGCGCCGGTAGCCGGATCACTCTGCCGGAGAGAGGTTTTCAAGGTCTCAACTTCTTTCTCCCCAACTCGGACAATAGCAATGAGTTCAGGGGGCAGCCCGTTTTTTTCGACCCCGGGACCTTTGAAAACGTGTTTTCGGTAGCCGGCACCGTAAAAGAAAGCCTGCGCTGGCAGATCCAAAACGGCGTGATCGCCGAGGCCAAGGCGTCCGACGGGATCACGTTCGTCCGCAGCTTTGGTGGCGCCGGCAGCGGCCTCTACACGCATACCTCAGCGAGCGACCCGATGCCGTCGCCCTGGCTGGAGGTCGAAGACGGCGGGGTCTTGCGGATGCAGAGCGGCACGATCGAGGTCAAGACCCTGACCGCCGACGCGGACGGTACGATCGACATCACCGGGGGGGTCATCGAGGTTGCCGACGGGCTGTCCATTAAGACAGGCGGGTTCTTGAAGATGTCCGGCGGTCTGCTGGACGCTCAAGACTTCATGGTCATCGAGGAGGGGGGTGTCCTGCAGACCCGTGGCGGCGAATTCTTCGTCCAGAACACGTTCACCATCCGTGAAGGCGGGCGCTGGACCGCGCTGGGTGATCCATTTGAGGGCAACACCTACCACGTCGGCGAGACGCTCGTGAACGCAGGCCAAACCGACTTCATCGACGTGACGATCACCGGCGGCGTGCTCAACGAGGCGGGCTCGGCCACCAACATCATCGGCGAGGTCCGGTTCACCGACCGGGTGTCCGGCCCGGGCGCGTTCTTCGGCAACGGCACGGCCACGTTCCTCGCCGGCTACGCCCCGGGCGCCAGCCCCGCGGTCGTCGAGCACGAGAACAGCGTCGCTTTCGGCAGCAACAGCACCCTCGAAATCGAACTGGCCGGGATCGCTCTGGGTGAGTTCGATCGGCTTGAGATCCTCCAGGACCTGGACCTCGACGGGCTGCTTGAGGTAACCTTGATCGATGGGTTCGTACTCGGCCTGAACCAGGAATTCGAGATCCTCGAGGTCGCCGGCACCAACACGGGTCAGTTCCTCGGGCTGGACGAGGGCGCTCTGGTCGGCAGCCTCGGCGGCATCGACCTGTTCATCAGCTACACCGCCGGCGACGGCAACGACGTCGCGCTGTTCACGATCCCCGAGCCGACATCACTCTTGCTGCTCGGCCTCAGCGGGCTCATGCTCGCCCGGCGTCGCTCGTGATGGCGGCCGATAGCCGCAGGGCTTGCGCGTCGATCCCCGCTTACGCGGCCAACTCCTCGCGCTGGCGGTTCCACAGATGCCAGTTCCACAGGCACCGCACCAATGCAAACGCGATTAGCGCGCTGACCACGGTGTCGCTCAGGAAATGGCTCTGCGCGCCCACGCGCGACACGCCGCAGCCCACGGCCAGGAACAGCCAGACCGGCGAGGCCCGCGGGTATAGTCGGCACAGCATCCACGTCGCCCCGAACGCTATCGCCGTGTGGGAGCTGGGGACGCCCAGGCCGCTGCTGTTGAGCGCGCCCTCGCTCGCCGTACGATAGGTGTAGTGGCCCAGTTCGAGGTTCGGCCGCTCGCGGCGGAACAGCAGCTTGCCGACCTCCGCGAGCAGGCCCGACAGGCTCGTTCCCAACGCAAGCAGGATCGGCCCGGACCACGCCCGCACCATGTCCGCCGGCTTCCATTGCGGCACCCGCGCCGACTCCACCAGCAGCATCGCCAGGGCCATCAGCAGCCACAGCGGCAGGTAGCCCGCCACGCGGAACATCCGGTTCGCGTCGCCCTTGTCCCCGAGCCAGATGAACCCCTCCGCCGCCGGCCAGTCCAGCAGCGTCGCGGTGATGATCAACACCACCGACGCCGCGGCGAACCACGTCACCAACCGCACGTCCACCCGGCTGCTCAACGGATCACGCGGCGTCATGGCTCGCCCTCCCGCGACCAGCCGGCGTAACCTTGAAGCACGTACACCCCGCCCATCGCGTCGTCCACTGGCTCCAACGTATCGAAGCGCAGCGCCTCACGCCACCGCTCGATCGGCGACCCCACCAGCACCGCGGGCCGGCCCATCAGCGACGGGTCGTCCAGGTCGGTGGCGGCGAACTGGTCGTACGCCGAGGGGCGATCACCCAGCCGATGCGCGGCCGAGTACGTCACCGGCCGGCCCGGCAGGTAAAACGCCATCAGCGCCGTCTTGCCGTAGGAGTCGGCGATCACGAACGCGCCATCGCCCGCCTGCTCGAGGGCGGCCGCGACCACCGCGGCGTGACGGTCGTGCCCGGTCACACGGTGGAAGCCGCTCACGGGCGCCCAGTTCTGCAGCAGCGGCGCCCACGCGACGCCCAACGCCGCGGCCACGCCGACCCCCACGCTCCAGTGCCACGCGACCTGGTACGCCGTCTCCGGTTTGCGCCGCAGCCACCCCCGCCACGGCCGGCCCGGCTCGGCGCGCCAAGCGGCCAGCTTCTTTTGATACCCCTCCCACTCCCAGCCCGCCGGCCGTGCCGCGACCACGAACAGCGTCAAAAACCCCGCCAGCGGCCAGTTCGCCAGCACCTTCGTCCCCAACGCCACCGCCCCGTAAAACAGCAGGATCGGCGCCGCCAGCCAGATCATCAACGCCACGCCGGCGTCACGCTTGCGCCGGGCCCACCACAGCCCCACGCCGATCAGCACCACGATCGTCGGGCTCACGATCCCCACCTGGGTCCCGATCATCTCCAACACACGCAGCGGCGCCCACCACCACAACCACGGCTCACTCACGCCCGCCACCGGCATGTCGCCCCCCGGCAGGCGCAGGCGCCCGAGCAGGTGCCGCACGGTCGACCAGTCGTGCTGCGCGTTCCAGAGGATCACCGGGCTGATCGCCGCCGCGAACACGACCAACGCCAGCCCGACCCCCGCCCAGCCTCGGCCGCCCCACCGCAACTCGCGCCGCTTGACGAGGGCGTACGCCGCGACGCCAGGAACGATCAGCAGCATCGTGTACTTGAACAACACGCCCACGCCCACCACGAGCCCCAGCGCCGCCCACGCCGCCAGGGGCGAGCGCCCGTCCCGCAGCGCAGTGAACACGCGCAGCGCCGCCCAGGCCGCCAGCGCCCAGCACGTGAAAAACGGCGGGTCGATGGTCATGAACTGGCTGGTGGCGATGAACGCCGGGCTGAGGACGAACAGCGCCGCGGCCATGAACGCCGCCCGCCCGTCGCCGCTGATCTCCCACGCGATCCGCGCCAGCACCAGCATCGTCACCGCCGCGCAGAGCGCCGCCGGCAGGCGGACCGCCCACTCGTGCGCGCCGAACAGCCCCACGCTCGCCCCGATCAGCCACGCCACCCCCGGGCCCTTGGTGTAGTACGACAGCGACAGGTTCCGCGACCAGTCCCAGTACTGCGCCTCGTCGGCCGCGAGTTGATAAGGGTTCCACGCGACGAGGTAAGCGACCCGCAACGCGACGACGCCGAGCGTGAGCCACCAGACGCCCGTCCAGCCGAACCACGCCTTCGCGCTGCCGGCGTGAGGTTGTAGCGCCGCTTGAGTCAAGCCGGTCATGATACCCCATGCGGCAGCGCGTGATGGCAGATGTACCGGAGAGGACCATGACCCATCGTTGAGCGGCGGGGCCTGCCCCGCGCTTCGCCCTCACGCCGCAAAACTCAGCAGCTGGCGAAATCTTCCACGCCCATGCGCACGAACTGCTCGGGCGGCGCGTCGCACTCGCGCATCAGCCGCGCTATGTGCTCCAGCATCCGCGCCTCGACCGCTTCGTCCCGCAGCGGGGTTTGCTCCTGCGGGTCCGCCTCCAGGTCGAACAGCAGGTGATCGCCCTGCCCACGCGCGTCCGCGGGGATCTGCAGTGTCCGCATGCCCTTGGTGAAAGCAAAAGGTTCGGCCAACTCGATCCGGTCCAGCCCGCCCTTGAAGCCGCGCATGCTGGCGGGCATCAGCGTGTACTGGCGGCACGCCGCCGACGCGTCCGCGACCGAACACCGCAGATACTTGTATCGCCCGTCGGTGACGTTCACGCGGTGGTTGAAGTAGCCGAAGATCGCCGCCTCGCGCACCGGCGCATCGTCCGCGATCACATCCCCCAACGCCTTGCCCAGCATGGTCGGCGTCGGCTCGAGGCCGAAGAAATCCAGCAACGTCGGCCCCAGATCGATCGACGGCTGCACCAGCGCCGACCGCCGCTGACCCCGCACCCCCGACCGCGGGTCCCACACGAAAAACGGCGTGTGCGACACCTCCTCGTACAGCGGCATCCAGTTCTTCGCCCAGCAGTCGTGCTCGCCCAGCAGGAAACCGTGGTCGGTCCACACGATCAGCATCGTGTCGTCCCAAAGGCCGTGACGGTCCATCGCGTCCAGCACGTCGCCCAGCGATCGGTCGCACTTGCTCATCAACGCCGCGTAGTTCCGACGCGCCTCCTCGACCTGCTCGGGCGACTCCTCGACCCCCCGGTACCCGGGCCAGTCGAACAGCGGGCCGTCGTAATCCGACGGATAAAGATCTTTGTACTGACGGTCGCTCACAAACGGCTCGTGCGGATCGAAGCACTCGATCTGCACGAACCAGTTGTCCTCCGCCGCGTTGCGATCGATGAACTCGACCCCGGCCTTGAAAGTCAGCGTCTGCGGGAACTGTTCGTCGCGCGTGATGTGCTCGCGGTTCACCCAATCCGGCCGCCGGCCCTTGCCGTTAAGGTTCTCCGGGACGGCGGGGTCTTTGACCTGGCCGATGAACGGGTCGCCCTCCTGCCCCCGGTAGAACTCCCAGGAGTTGTAGCGCGTGTGGTAGGTCGAGCCGCCGTCCTCCCAGTAGTGGTAGTGATCCGAGCAGAGATGGGTGTAGACGCCCGCCTGCGACAGCATCGCGGGGACCGAATCGTCGAACGGCTCGAGCGGGCCCCACGGGCAGTGCAGGAAGTTCGGCCGCCCGGTGTGAAAGTCACGCCGCGCCGGCATGCAGGGCATCGAGCACACATACGACCGGTCAAACGTCGCGCTCCGCGCCGCCAGCCGCTTGAAGTTCGGCGCATGCACCCACGTCTGCGGGTTGTACGGCGGCAGCATATGCCGGTTCAGCGAGTCGAACATCACCATCACACATTTCATGTCAGGTCCCTTTTCAAACAAATCTTTAGCCCCGGGCTCCGCCCGGGGGGCTAACGTTTATTCCACTTTGCGGTATCGCCCTTCAAACAGCAAATACGCCGCCTGCTCGCCCTCTCCGTAGACGCCGAAGCCGTCGATCTGGTAACGGGCGCCGTCGTCGTCGGTGACGACGTGCTCCTTGAACGACTCGACCTTCCCCGGCGTCTTCGTAAACCAGAAGACCAGGCCGCGGTCGATGACGCCGCGGTGAACGGATTGCTCGCCGTTGGACTTGACCACCTCGCACAACAGTTGGCCGTCTTCCACGTAATTCCGCGCGTCCGCGGTGACCGGCGGCTGGTCCGCGTCGCCGGCGCCAACCTCAATAAACCGGCCGACCTGCACATCGCCGTCCCACCAGTAGTGCTGCCGGATGTGGAGTTCGTGAAGCAGTTCCCCGTCGATCGTGTAGACGCGGAACACGCCCTCCCATTTGCCCGTGAAGGCATCCAGCGCGTCGCGGGTCGAAACATCCATCTCAGCGAAGGCCGGACCGGGAGCCATCGTGACCCAAAGCGCCGCCACGACGCACAGACCGCGGCCAACCGGGCCAAACATCGCAACCAATGGGGTTTTCATGTCATTTTCCTGTTGGGCGGGAAAGGATCAACGCATCATTGTACTCAGCCGAAGCCCGGGAACCGCAGTCCCTGGGCTTCTAAGCGCAGCCGATCACACGCGCAGCGCCGCCAGCACGGCCTGGGTCGCCACGGTCATCAGGATCAGGGCGACCGGGTAAGCGGCGGCGTAGCCGATGACCGGCGCCTGAGAGTCGGTCTTGGCGGTGATGGCGCCGAGCCCGGGGGTGGAGGTCATCCCGCCGCACACGCCGCCGAGGACCTCCAGCAGGTTGAGCTTGAAGATGAACCGGGCGACGAAGTAGGCGATCGCCATCGGGGCGACCGTCACCACGGCGCCCGCGAGGATGAGGACCACGCCGTACTCGCGGAGGACCGGCATGAACGACGCGCCGGCCTGAATCCCTGCGCTGGCGAGGAAGAACACCAGCCCCACATCGGTCAGCAACAGACGCGACGGCCGGGGCATGTAACCGACCACCGGGCCGATCTTGCCGAAATGGGCCAGCACCAGCGCGACCAGCAACGGCCCGCCGGCCAGCCCGAGGGCGAAGTGCGCCCCGCCCGGCAGGGGGATGGGGATCAGGCCCAGCGCGGCGCCGAACGCGATGCCCAGCGCCAGGGAGATCACATCCGTCATCTCGATGGCCTTGGGCGAGTGGCCGGCGGCGTCGGCAAACGCGGCGAGGCTCGACTGCCCGCCCACGACGGTGAGCACGTCGGCGTTCTGCAGCGTGGTCCCGGCGGTGGGGACGAACGGGACATCCTGCCGGGTCACGCGGGAGATCGTGACGCCGTAGGTCTTGAGCAGCCGCAGCTCGTGCAGCGGGCGGTCGAGCATGGCCGCGGCGGTGACGATCACGCTCCGCCGCTCGTGGTCGGCGTCCATGGTGAACGGCCGGTCGGAGCGCTTGCCCAGGAAATCAACCACCGAGTCGACGATGTTGGCGTCGGCGATCACGATCACGTGCTCGCCGGGCCGCAGGACAAAGTTATGCCCGATGGGGATCAGCCGCTCGCCCTCGAGGATGCGGGTGATCGCGGCGTTGGCGTTTTCCAGGAACGGGACCTGCTCCGGCCGCTTCTCGAAGACCGCCGGGTTGGCGATCTCCACCAGCACGCGCACGATCTCGCGCTTGTCGCGCCGGCTCGTCTCCAGCCGCCGGGCCAGCCCGTCAAGATCGACGCCCAGCAGCCGGGGCAGGAGTTGGACGAACAACACCACCCCGACGACCCCGAGGGGGTAGGCGATCCCGAAGCCGATCGCGACGTTGGAATCCTTGCCCACCGCCTCGATGCCGGCGGCGAGCCCGGGCGTCGACGTCAGCGCCCCGGCGAGGATCCCGCCCGCCAGGTCGTACGGGATCGCCAGCAGCCGCGCGACGCCGTACGTCGCCGCCGCGCCCGCCGCGACGATCACCACCGACAGGATCGCCAACTGCTTGCCCTGCCTCAGAAACACGTCAAAAAACGTCGGCCCCGCGCCCAAGCCCACGCAGTAAACAAACAGCACCAGCCCGACCGTGCCCACCCCCACCGGCAGGGTGAGTTGGAAGTGCCCCGCCGCCAACGCCGTAAACAGCACGCCCGACGCGCCCAGCGAGAGCCCCGCGACCTTGATCCGTCCCAGCAGCAGGCCCGCCGTCACCACCGCGAAGAGCGTGAAGATCGGGCTGGCGAACAGCCGCTCCACGAACGACGGGTCGGCCGACGCCTCCCCCGCCTGCGCCCAGACCGCACCCGCCAGGCCCAGCCCCCCGAGGCCGACCCCCACGGGCAACCACCACGTTTCACCTCTCGAATGACAGCTCATGAGGCTCCCGACCATGCGCGGGCCCAGCCCACAGCGGATGACATCGAGCACCAAGCCGGGTCTGAGCGGAGCGAAGACCCGGATCGGTTCTCACGCAGGCACGGCATGATACCGATTTGTCCGACCGCCCCGTTCAACGCCGCTCCGCCGGGCCGGGTCGCTCAGAGGGAGAGCGTTTCAGAAGATCGGAGACAGCGACGACCACGCCGTGACGGAGTGCGAGGCGGTGGAGATCTCAGTAGAAGGGGATATGCGTCAATCTGTTGTGGAAAGCCGCTCGGCGGCATCGTTCAGTGAGGTGTATGCATTCTCAAGCACCACAGAACTCACAAGATAGTAGACATCCAGCCAACCAAGGTCGCGCTGTTGAGCCAGTCGGGAGACTTGACCCGGCCAACAGCCACTATCTGGCTTGATATGGTGATGATCGGCAAGGTGCTTCGAGAGCAGATCTGTGAAATTGCATGCGCCTGCGCACCCGATTTCATATCCGCAAATAAACGAGATGACGCTTTCTTTCGAGTTGGAGTAGAAGTACATGCTGGGACGGGTGTGGCAGCGAATGAGAGTGTGTATGTCTTCGCAACGCATCTGTTCAGCTCGCCTCGTACACAGTTAGATCAGCATTCAACATTTTCTTGCGTCGTCGCCATTCAACAAGGGCGACGGCGACACTACCGATCGTCACCGCCGGGATGCAGGCGACGATTAGACAGCGGAATTCAAAATGCTCCCGTTCATAACTTGACATTTGTAATCGGTTACCGACCATCGCGATCCCAAACCAAGAGAGGAGCATAATGAGTCCGGAGATCCAAATAAAGAGGATGATCTGACGAACTATGTGCTGCATGGCGGTCTATATAATTCCGCTGAGTTGCCGGCCGCCCGCGGAAGCAGACCCTCAGCCAGCAAAAGCATTGTACCGTGGGCGCCGCCGGTCAACCGTGGCCGGGGGTTAGGCCATTTCGCGGAGGTCGTCGAAATCCTGCCGGGCCTCTTGCCACTGCTCCCAGGCCCATTCTGGGTCGATGTCGGGATACCCCCGTTGCCGCTCCACACGTTCCAGTTGCTCGGGCGTCATGGCAACGCAGGGACAATTGTCACGGATCGTAAGGACTTCGTCACGCGTTAGCGGAGCCCCCTTCGCCCGCTCACGATTGAGGAGCGTGGCGACAAGAGAAGGGACAGGGATGATCCGAACCCGATCGTCTGCCATGGCCGAATGTAAGAGCTCAGTCAATCGCCGACCGCCCACGGAAGCGGGCTCCCAACCGACCACTCTATTCTCCCTCGCGGGCGCCGCCGGTCAACCGCAGCTGGCATTTAGCCCGTCACCTCTTTACGAATTCGGTCGAGAAGATCGTAGATATACCGCATTTTTCCAGAGTCCGGCGGATAGCCGAAATGATTGTGTCGGCGATACTCGAAGAAAAGACAAGCACGCAAATCGGAAAGCGACTCACACTCCCGACGGTGATTGGCAATATCTGAGCATTGATGAAAGCCACCCGTTTGCAGATAGCCGTTGAAGGTCTGCGCAAAACGCACGATTGCGGACCAGTCCGAGCCTCGGGGCGGGACATCGCCAGGCTGAAGGTCATCGTTGGAGATCGGATCGGCCATCCCGGGGTGTGCTGACATGGTCGGGCTAACGTCTCTGGGTTCAGTCGCCGGCCGCCCGCTCGATCAGGCGTCCAACCGGCATACCTATTGTCTATTACAGATTCCGTCGGTCAACGGCGCAGAGGGTTAGCCCGTGCGGCGGTAAACGGCAAACGCCGGGTCTAGTTTCCCGAACGGCTGATCTCCGATGAGGTAGATTTTGGCATACCGCGGAAAGTCGCGAAAAATCGCCTGCATGTGTGGGACAACGCGGTAAAGCGCACCGGGATGATCAAGCTCAAGACTGACAATAAATTTCATCTCCCCGGTTCCCTTATCTCGCACATCGAGAAAGGAGCACGAGGCAATGTCTGCATCGGCCTCACACACGGCAATGAGGCGTTCGCTCAACTCATCGGGCACGGACTGCGCTCTTCGCATCTGCACCGGCACATCATGCTCGACGCGGTAGATGCCGGCATCGCCGTCCATCGTCGATAGCACGTTGACCTTCTTTTGACGACCGAAGATGCGAGATAAAAAGCTCATGCGGGCTAACAAAGGGGTTCGGTTGCCGGCCGCCCGCAGCCGCGGGCTCCCAACCGGCAACTCTATTGTCCATCGCGAGTGTCGCCGGTCAACTGAAGTCTGTAGCTCTGCGTCACCACGTGAGTTTGCTCCACTCACCCACCTCTGACCACTGCACAAGACCGTCCCGATAAGCAATCATCATGGCGGCCACTTCTTCAACCGAGTAATCCGCCCGTTTGGATTGATATTGCCTGTCGGGGCCGCCCTCCTGATACTCGACGATAAAGCCCGCGGCAGGATCACCGGCAACCTGAACATACCCGGTGTCGCCTGCAAGGATGGCGAAGCTCTCGCCGTCGCCCTGCGCATTAAGGTCAGCCAGCGCGCTGCGTATTTGAACATCCGTGGGATTCCGGATTTCCAAGCCAGTGCTGTCGGAGAATGTCATGACCGTGGTGCGTCCAGACGAGGAAGATGATGATGACCCGCACCCGGCGAGCAGCAAAAGCGTGACGATGCCAGCGAGACGTCTCATGGTGTGATGCCTAACGTGATGCGGCCCAGTCGCCGGCCGCCCACAGCAACGGGCTCCCAAGCGGCAAGTCTATCATCCATCGCGGGCGCCGTCGGTCAAACGCAGCTACGGATTGGGGACTGCAAGCCTAGAAATTCATCTCTGGTCCAAGCCACAACAATCCCAGAGCGAATATCACAAGGGCTAGAATAATCTCAGTTGTGATCCAAACAGCCCGAAGCTTCGGCGCCTTGTAATCGGCCGCTGCGAGAACGAGACCAAGAAAAAAAACCGGGAGCGCAAGAAAAGGCAATGCCACAACCACGGCCATCGGGACGTCGCGCAATATGGATGAAACCCCGGCATCCGACCAGAAGTCAATCCCCGCTGCAATCGGCCCGATGGGTGGAAGAAGAAGCGGGGCCAGACGGGGAACAGAAACCATTGTCAAATCCCCTAACGTCTCTCGGCTCAGTCGCCGACCGCCTGTGAGAGCAGGCTCTTAACAAACTACGCTATTCTCCATTCACGAGCATTGTCGGTCAACCGCAGCCAGTGGTTAGGGCGCCGGCCGCTTGGCGGGGAGACGCATAGGCGTACTCCAAATCATGTCCGTCCCATCGGAGAAGTGTCTGCCGCCCTCAAGCATCTCCCGCACGCCCAGACGAAACGTATTCACCTCAGCATCAGGATAAACGCGCTTGTTGATCCAGACTGACGATCGTGGCGGGACAACTGCTGGCTCAGCGCCTGTCGCGCTGATTGGCCCAGGCGCTACGATCCACTCTCCGTCAGCGCGCTGTTGCTGCCAATGTTCGAGCGGATCATCCGCACCGAAGCCCTGGATCCAAATCGGGTGCGGGTTTGGGTTGACGAGTTCAAAAGCGGCCCAAGTCCCTCCTTGCGTGGATCGGGTCCCGCGAAAATACAACTGGGGCTCCGTCGACTGGACCGGAGAGGCGCACCCGATCGGGAAGAGGCCACAGCACAACAGCGTCAAGACAATGCAGGAGAGGTTTTTCATTGTGTCTAACGAAAAGGCTAGTTGTCGGCCGCTCGCGGGAACGAGCGCCCCAACCGATAAATCTATTGTCCATCGCCGGCATCGCCGGTGGTAGCTGGGCGATCTGCATCAGTCAAAACGTACTCCAGGGTTAAGGTCTCCTGGCGAGTTCCAGTCTATGTCATGCAATTCTCTAAGCAGCCGCTTCTTCTCGCGCCAGAAAGAATGGCAAAACCCCCTGCCCTTGCGTCGACCTTGCCTCAAGAGATTCTCTTCAGCAAGTTGATTGACGCTCCGGATGATGCCGGCAAACTCCGGGTCTGACTCGATCGGATCTTGTTTAAATAGGGGTGGTTCTGTCATCGCCTAACGTCAATCGATTGAGTTGCCAGCCGCCCGGGCTCGCAGGCTCAAAAGCCAACAATTTCATTATCCGCCGCCGACGTCGCCGGTCAACCGCCGCCGATGGTTAAGTGATCCAACGGCGTGATCCAGAAACTGGATAAGAGCTGCAACGCCGAGCGAGACAACACCAATCAGGAGCACCGCGAGGCCACGAAATAGGGACTCATCACCTATCATGAAAATGACCCCGGTTACCACAGCCACGCCGCCAATCACCGCAACCAAACAGCCCGCCACGCAAATGATCAACTTGACAGATCGCATGTTCGCCTAACGTCTGTGGGAACCTAGCGGTGACCAGTGACCATCGATCTCAGGATCGACGCGTCAACCGCCGCTCCCGTGCTCCGATCGATTACCCGCTGTTGGGATGCTCCACTTCTGTTTCGCGGTCCAGGGCTTCACCCCAGATGTTGATCTCGCTCTCAAATCTCTTTGGGTCTGACGCCACGATCTTGATTGCCATGGGCACGAAGCTGCGCCCCCTGTATTCCGGCACCGCCGAGTAATTCCGGACGTCACGAGATTCGACCAGTGGAGCGATGATATTGAGGTCCGTACCACGCTTGATGTCTGCGATGCCAATTGGGACGTATACGATGTTTCGGGGATCGTCAGGACCGCCAAACTCCGGCGGCATCAAATAGAGCGGCTCGAGTTTTCCCTCTTCGACCAATGCGAGCGCCTTTTCTTGTGTATCGACGCCAGAGAAATCAGGCCCATGCGCCGGCGGTCCCGGCTCCTTCGGCTTGCGTTTCCAAAACGGCATCGGTTTGCCTGCTCCGTAACTGTGTGCCGACTTGTCGCTGCGGATAACGTCAAAAGATCAATTGCCGGCCGCTCGCACAAACAAGCTCTCGACTGCAACCTATTGTCCATCGCCGGCGCCGCCCGTCAACCGCAGGCGGCGTTATGCGGCATCGGCGCCGTCCTTGTAGCCGATTGATTCGCCGTGCAGCAGACGCTCGACGCGTCGCCCAACGTTCTGATGGGCGCCGACCAGAGCGGCGACCAGAGCGCCATCGCGGTAATAAGCCACCGTCGGGACATTAAGGACAGGCAACGCCTTCGCAAGTTCATGCTGCGAATCAACATCGACCTCAGCAAAATTCGCCTGTTCGCCGAACGCGTCCGCGGCTTCCAGCATTTGGCGACGCATCCCGGATCGATAGCCGACATCCCACGCCGCGTCGTAATGGATCGCCGCCACCGCTTTGGCGGTCACGAAGGCTTCATATTCGTCCGATGTGAGTTGCCGCATAACTAAATGAGCTCAGTTGCCATAAAACACCTGCGGCGGATAAGCGGAGAATCTCTTCGTCACTTCATACCCGCCCCGGACGGTCCTGCCCGAGATCGTTGCCCCTTCTACAAGCACGAAGTCGTGAAGACCCATGAGATCCAGTTTCTCTCTCGCATTGACCCAGGCTTGCTTGTGTGCGGCCTGCTCTGCTTCGGCCATCGACCCATTGCCCAGTAAGCCCACGCCAGCCACGTTCATGCTCAGCACACGCCCACTGTGTGAACAGCCACAGGCCATGAGCATCAATACCATCACCGCGATCATCAGTATCTGTCTCAACACCGAACCTCACACCGTTGCCTGACGTGACTCGGCTCAACCGCCAGCCGCCCGCAGGAGCGGGCTCCCAACCGACCAATCCATTGTCCATCGCAGGCGTCGCCGGTCAACCGGAGTCAGCGGCCAAGCTATGCGTTCGGAAGCCTGGACGTTGCGCCCATCGCTCGAACCGGAGGGTGATGTGACGGACCGTCCGCCACCCGAAGCCGAAGATGAGCACCGAGACGGCGACCACTGCAGCGTTGGTGAATCGACCGGCAACCAGACACGCGACAAACAGCAGCAGCACGAATGAGAACATCAGCAGGGCCGCTGTACGGACCAAGCGAAGATTCCAGACGGGACCAATCTGTCGCGGCAGTTTCATGAATGGCTGCTTCTTCGTGTTGTCGGGCAGTGGGTCGAGCCGGGCAACTCACTTCTACAAGCTGGAGGCGCGGTCTCATGACTTGGCGGATCCGTTTGGAACCGCAAAAGGGATCAGCTCACCAATCCCAGCCCTTCAAGAAAGCTGTATTTGTCCCAATCGACCCAGCTCTCGACCAGTTTGCCGCCTTCGTAGCGATCGGTGTGGGTCCCGGTCCAGGAGCTGGTCTTGCCGGTTCCTGAAAGGCCTTTGAATGTGCCCGTGTGCCTGGCCGTCAGTCGCCAACGCGAGCAGACGTAGTCGCCTTCGGCGACCTGCAGCAGGACCTCCATCTTGACATCGGAGAATCCATGGTGAAAGTCAGCGACCAGGGCTTTCCATGCTTCCCGCGACTTGGTCGACGTGCCGCCCGCGGCGTCGGGCATCTGGTGGTTGACATAATCCGCGGCCAGGTAGTCGTCTGAGCGGTGCAGGGCGTTGTCGCCCCACAGTTCGAGGAGGTGTTTTGATGTCGCTTTGTGATCGGCTGACATGATGATTCCCCTGCGTTAGATGTTTGCCCTGTCGGCTGACGTCAATCGGCTCAGATGCCGGCCGTTCGCACAAGCAAGCTCCCAACCGGCAACCCTATTATCTATCACCGACGTCGCCGGTCAACCGCAACGGCTGGTTAGCATCTACTCGTAACGCTCGAAGTAGTGATCGAAGTCGCGGTGGCGTCCGAGCCCAAGGGTGTCGAACTCGTCCATCCCTTTGCAGGCTCTGACGCCGATCTTACGCAAAGCGTCGTTAATCGCGCCCCTTCGCACCCTCTGAGACGCAAACAATGGTTCCTCCACGCCCTTGCGATACACCGCGGCAACCTGATCTCCATGGCCGCCAAAATAGTCTGTTTCGATTAGGGCGTATTCGCCGGCCGCCCCGATCCCGGCCACGTGGTGGGCAAATGGGCAGTCGAAGATCACCTCCGACCCGTTGGGCCCATAAGCCAAATCCAGCCGCTCCGTCCAGTCATCGCAGTAGCCCGCATCCATAGGGATAATCACGAAGTCACCCGCGCGCAAAACCGGCAAATCGAAGTCGGCGAGCCTGCCGACATCGCGGGACGGACGACACACAATCGCCGAAATGTGATGTCCCATCTCTAGCGCTGACGCCAATCGGCTCAATGGTCGGCCGCCCGCGGGAGCGGGCATCCGAACCGACAAATTGATTATCTATCGCGGACCTTCCCGGTCAACTGCAGCCGATGGTTAGCTCGCCCGTTTGGCGGCACTTTGGACACAGAACCGTCCAATAGCCGTCTGATGGCCGTTCAGCAACAAACCACCCAAGCCGCTTGGCGAATTGACCAAAAGCATGGTCCCAATCCGGGGCGTCAACCGGCAGGTCGAAGTCTTGAAAGTCGATATACGCATCACACCGTTCGCAATCGAACCAAGTGACGACACAAGCGACTTGATCATAAGGATCGTCGGCGTCGAACATAACGGGCTAACGTAAATAGCTCAGTCGCCGGCCGCCCGCGCAAGCAGACACCCGACCGGCAATCCACTGACGTGAGTGTACGATACGGAGTGACCACGAGCAAGGCTGATCCGCCCCCTCAGCCCCGCATGCGCATGCGGGGCTCCGGCGCTCTCAACGCCCGCGTTTTTCTTGGGATGCGTATGCGTTGCGGACCAGGCGCCCGGCTGTAAATCGTGCAAAACAAGCTTGTTTATTTGTATTTTGCTTGGTGCAATCAAACCGGCCGGCGCCACGCCGCCGGTCAACCGCAGCCGCTGGTTAGGGAGCTTCGTCTTCGAAATTGTGAATACGAATTGTCCCGTCGGGCATCAAGTAGATTTGGATGGGACCGCCAAACCCGCGATAGCGATCAATCCGCTCACCGTTCGTGGCTGTTTCTGAGTCGAGGAACAAGTAGCCACGGTTCGTCACTTCGCCAGGATCAGGCCATTGGCCATGAGTGTGCCAATGCGTGGTCATTCGTGCGGCGATGTCTGACGAATAATGAATTCCACCATCAAGCTCGATGCCCGACGTAAAACCGTGCCAAAGCCTCTGGACAAAACAAGCCAAGAGCAGAACCGCCAGAAGACAGATGGCAAACCAGTGAAATCGGGTCGAACGTTGAGTGCTCGTGATGCCCCCTAACGTCTCAAGGCTCCGTTGCCGGCCGCCCGCACACGCAGACACCCGACCGGCAAATCTATTCTACCCGCGGGCGTCGCCGGTCAACTGCGGCCGGTGGTTAGACGGCTGATTATTTATAGTTGGCGATAAGATACGGTTTTGCAGCGTCCCCTTGGAGTCGCTTGACCTTCTGCGTACGTCGATCAATCGCGTAGATCACGAAAGGCGGCGGGTGGAGCTTCGGGACGGGGAGCAACACTCTAACGATGTCATGTTCCTGCTCGGACGCACACAGGCGGATACGAGCATCACGATCTGGGAACTCGTTCGCCACCGCGGCGCGTACGGCAGCGTCCACTTCGGGAGTAAGGTCATCAATAGTGGTGATGGAAGCCATCTAGCGTAAAAGCGGCCCAGTCGCCGACCGCCCGCTGCCGGTTGGCGGGCCCGCCCGAGAAGTCCTACGCCAAACAAGAAATAATCCGAAGCCGAGCATCCCACCCGTCGCTGGCGCGGGCACGAACGTGACTTCGTCGAGCAACACGCCGTTCCCACTCGCACCCGAGACCACAGCAAAGGACTCAAGCGGACCAGTGAGATCCAAGCGATCAAGCGTCACCGGGTTGGGGGTGGCGAACTGATAGTCGACGCCTCCGATCATGCCGCTGGTTCCCCCGGCGCCCGCGATCGCGAGTGTCTCGCCATTCACGATGAAAGCTGCTAGCGTCGATACCAAATCAACGTAGATGATGCTGGCGGCCGCTGTGCCGTTGGGCACGTTGAACGACGCACTCACTCCGTTGGCCAAGCTCAATAAACGGCCAGATAAGCCGATCGGTTCGATCGCGGCGTCGCCCGATCCGGCGAGCGTAATTTCGATCCCGTCACTGTTGATGACACCGGGCGTCGGCAATGGTCCGGTCGCTAGGTCATCGAAAGTGATCACGGCGGCATGGCACAGCGTATTGAAGAAGAAAACCACGACGGTTAGCGTGTAGCAGCATGGGGCATAGGGCATGGGGTTCCTCGGAAAGTAAAAGTGAGCGGCCTAATGCTCTCGGCTCAGCCGCCGGCCGCCCGCACAAGCAGGCTCCCAACCGACGACTCTATTCTCCATCGCGGGCGCCGCCGGTCAATCGCAGCCGGGGGGCAGCGCGGTGCGGCGCCGACCACGCCCGTCACGTTTTCGGCCCCGAACGCCTGCCTTTCCCCGCCTTCTTGCGGCCCGTTCGTCCGGCGGCGGGCGGGTGTTGAATCAGCTTGATCGTTTCGTTGATCGAGGCTTTGAGTTTGCGGCCATCCTTGGCCTGCCACCCGGCGGTCCGCACGAAGCCGCGCACCGTCTTGAGCGGATCGATCAACCCCGGCGGCAACTCCCGGCCGGCGGCGTGACGCTTCTGCAGATAACGCAGGAACGTCGAGAACCACACAGCGTCAAAGCCCGGGTCGATCAGCTTCGAGCGAGTCAGGGGCTCGACGAACGCGGTCAGGTCCGCGTCGGTCAGCGGCAGCCGGCGCCCGAGCAGACGCGACGCCAAGCTATACGGCCAAGCATCGCCGAACGCAATCACGCCGATCGATCTGCGGCTGTTGTTCGTGCTCGTGATGACTTTGTTGATGGCCCATCCGTGACGCTTGATCACGCGGCGCAGCACATCCGCCTGGACCTCCAGCGACGCCGCATCGACCGCGTCCTGCGTCGGCTTGCCCGGCGCCTTCCGATACGCGTCGAAAAGACGCTTGCCCTCGGCCTTGATCTCGCGACCAGTCAACGACGCCTCCAGACGACAGGCCACATGAGGCCCATGCAATGCCGGCCGATCCCGCCCGCTAACGAAACAGGCTCAGTCGCCGGCCGCCCGCGGGAGCGAACACCCAACCGGCAACCCAGCGACGTGAGTGTACTGTGCGGCGTGACCCGGGGAAGGCTGATCCGCCCCCTCAGCCCCACATGCGATGCGGGGCTCCGGCGCTCTCGACGCCTGCGTTTTTCTTGGGAGGTGTGTGCGTTGTGGGCCGGGCGCCCGGCCGGACATTTTGCAAAAAAAAGGCTTAATTATTCGTATTTTGTTAGGTAAAATCAGGTTGGCCGGCGCCACACCGCCGGGCAGACACAGGCGCTTGCTCAAGACGTAAGGGCCGACCGGGGATACGCGAACCCAGCCTTGGGCCCCGCCGCCGCGGCGAGTAGGATGAGGCGGTCATTTCGCCGCGGCTGGATAAAGGAGATCGCCGATGCTGACTTGCCGTCTGGTTTGGGGAGCGGGACTGTTGCTCTTCGCGGGGCTCGCCGGGGCGGCGGACGTGGCGTTCGAATCATCCCAGACCGTCGCCCGGGTCGGCGAGACCCGCGTGATCCCGTTCCGCGTGGATGCGGCCGCCGAGGAGGACCGGACCTGGCGGGCGACGGCCGAGCCGGCGGGGGTCCTGGAGGTCGTGCGGACGCCGACGGTGGTCGAGGGTCACCGGACCGGCTTCGTGCGGGTCCGCGGCGTGAAGGAAGGCAAGGCGAAGCTGCGGTTCGGCGGCGCGGCGATCGACGTGACGGTCAAGCCCCGGCGTGAGCATCAGCGCGAGAAGCCGATCGTGTTCAGCCCGACCCACGGCGCCGCGGCGTGGGGCGCCATCGGCGTGGGGGTGCGCCTGTGGGAACTGGGCGGCGACGTCAGCCCGGTCCGCCTGCAGGCGAAGACACAGGACGGGCGCGAAGCCGTCATCACCCCGCTGAGCGACCGCAAGCTGGAAGACGGGCCGATCCGGCACGTCGGGTTTGAAGCGGACCTAAGCGGGATGACCGGGCCGGTCCGGATCGTCGCGGCCGTGGAGCGGGACGGGCGGACGATCGAGAGCGAGCCGGTCTGGGTGAGCGTCGTGGAGCCGGGCGACGCGGCGCTGGCCACCGGCGAAGCCGAGGCGATGCGGGACCAGATGCCGCCGGAGCGCTACCGCGACCGGCGTGAGCCCGACAAGGTCAGGCCGCTGCGGATCGGCGAACAGGAAGCCGCCTCGGGCGGCAAGTTTGTGAGCAACCACGGCGCGAACCCGCCGCTGTGCATCCCGGCGACGGTGGCCGAGCCGGGCTGGCATCAGCTGATGCTGCGGGTCAGCGCCGACCAGGGGGGCGTCGACCTGCCGACGGTCGGGCTGCGGATGAACAACAACAACCGGTGTTCGACCGCGTCGCCGGTCGCGGCCGGGCCGTGGCACCGCACGCCCGTTGGCCGGCCGATCTGGATCGGCGAGGGCGAGCACCTCCTGCTTCCCTACTTCGAGAACGACTTCGCCCGGGGCAAAAAGAACGACCGGAACCTGCGGATCGACCGCTACGAACTCCTGCGGCTGGACGCGCCGGTCGCCATGTCAAACGAGGCGGACGCCGGCGAGCGGCTGCGCATCGCGCTGGACCCGCGCCTGGACGGACGCGTCATCGGCGGGGAGATCGAGATCAGGGGCGCGGTGACGTGGCCCCACGAGCGGCTGGACCCGCCCCGGGTCACGCTGCTGGCCAACGGCGAGGCCGTCGACCAGAGCGATGATGCCCAGCCGCGCTTCCTCATCGGCCGCGGCCAGCTCCGGGAAGGCGCCAATACGCTGCAGCTCGAAGCCCGACTCGCCGACGGAACCGCCGCCCGGTCGACCGCCGTGCGCGTCCGGCTGACGCCCCACGGCGACAGCGCCGGCGCGCCCACGCCCCTGCGCCGCGAGTTCACCCCGCTGAGCCGGGGCTGGTCCGCCGACGCCCGCGCGTCCTTGAACACCAAGAAACGCAAGGCCGGCCGGCCCGAAGCCGCCTGGCACAGCAACCGCGAGGCGACCCTGACCCTGCCCGAGGACATGGAAGGCGCCTTCACCATCGCCCTGCGGGCCCGGGGGGACCAGTACGACGGCCCGCCGGTCGTGAAACTGACCGTTGAAGCCGAAAACGCGCCCGAGCCCCTGCTGACGGCGGACCAGGACATCAAGTCGCGCAAGCCCCAGACGTATCGCGTCGGCCCGGTCACGCTCCCGGAAGGCCCCAAGCGGCTGACGCTGGCGTTCACCAACGACCTGTTCGACCCCGCAAAGAAAAAGGACCGCAATTTCTACTTCGAGTCGATCACCTTCGAGCGTGTCCGGCCGAAGGACGAAACCGCGCCCGCCGTGCAGATCGTCTACCCCGCCGCGGACGGCGCCGAGGTCCACGGCGTCGATGCGATCATCGCGGAGATGGGCGACGACCGACGCCTGGCCTGGGCGGAGCTGGTCATCGACGGCGAACCCACGGGCGTGCGCGCGCGGCTGAACGGCGACGGCCGGGTCCTGCTGCCGCTGGTGATGCGGGGCTGGACGCCGGGCGAACACGCGGCGACCGTCCGCGTGCAGGACGCGGCCGGGAACGCCGCGGAAAGCGCCCCGCGGGTGGTGAAGGTGCGGTCGCAGCCGTTCGACCAGCCCGGGCGTTACGAGAGCGCGGTGCGCCTGCTCGACCGGTTCGCCTACGGCCCCGATCCCGCGCAGCTCGCGCGGGTGCTCGTGGAAGGCGAACGCGCCTACCTCGAGTCGTCGCTCACCACGCTTGACGACCCCGCCGACGCCAACGCCTGGGCCTACACGCTCACGACCTTGCCCGGCGAGAGCAACGGCTACGCGCTGCGGCGACGCACGCTCGACCAGTTGATGACCACCCCCAACCCGGTGCGCGGCCGGCTGCGGATGTTCGTCGACAACCACTTCTCCACCTGGCACCGCAAGACCGGCGCCGCCCGCAAGTATCACGAACACCTCGCGCTGGCCCGGCCCGGCGCCGGCGCCTTCGGCGACCTGCTCGACGCCTCCGCCTACAGCCCGGCCATGCTCGTCTACCTCGACCAGCACCGAAGCTACCGAAAACGCATCAACGAGAACTACGCCCGCGAGATCATGGAGCTGCACACCCTCGGCGTCCACGGCGGGTACACCCAGGACGACGTCACCCAGCTCGCCCACCTGCTCACCGGCTGGACCATCACCGAGCAGGCCCGGCCGCATGGCGGGGGGCAGCACCTCACCTCCGACTTCCGTTACGACCCGAGGCTGGGCGACAACCAGCCGCGCGTCGTCTTCGGGCTCCGGCTGGACGAGCCGGAGGATTTTGTCGAACGCTACGACCGCATCCGGCTGGTCCTGGAGATGCTCGCGTCGCACCCCAGCACCGCCCGGTTCATCAGCACCAAGTTGGCCGAGCACTACCTCGCGCCGCCCGCGCCGCCTGAGGTGGTCGAGGCGCTGGTCGACGTGTTTCACCAGACCCACGGCGACACCCGGGCGATGCTGCTCAAGCTCCACGAGATCGGGGAGCACCGCCGCGATCTGCCGCGACGGATGGCGCACCCGATGGAGTACGCGGTCCGGCTGGCGCGGGTCAGCGGCGAAGCGCACGGCGGGCGGACGATCGGGTTCCTCGACCGCAGCGGGTTCGGCGTGTTCGATCGGGACACGCCCGACGGCTACCCCGAGGCGGACCCGGCCTACGCCGACTCCAACGCGATGCTGCAGCGGTGGAAGCTCGCTCAGGAGATGGAGCATTCGCTCATGCGGATGCTGCCGGAGACGATGCGCAAGCCCCCTGCCGACGAGGCCGAGGCTGAGGCGTGGCGGCAGCGGGTGGTCGACCTGCTGGCGGCGCGCATGACCGGGCGGGTGCTGGACGAGCGGTCCAACCGGGCTGTGCTCGACGTGATGGCCCAGAGCGATCGGAAGGGCAACGACCTGATAATGGCCGCGGCGGTGCTGATCGCGCAGATGCCCGAGGCGAACCTGCGCTGAGGGCCGGAAGCCCCGCAAGCGCGGACCTTATGCATGGATCAGTCTGATGCGTGCGGCGTTGATCAGCAGCTTGGCGGTGACCCAGAGGCGGACGCGGTGGAGGCGACGGACCCAGGGGG
>JANQFR010000021.1 GCA_028277745.1 Phycisphaeraceae bacterium | reverse complement strand
CCGCGCGGGGCGTGGTCGCGATCGGCCCGCGGGCGGTGGGGGTGGAGGGGGCCGGGGGCGCGGCGGTCGGGGTCTTCGCGTTCGGCGGGGTGAGCGTGGGCGTGTTCGGCATCGGGGGGCTGTCGCTGGCGATGCTGTTTGTCTGGGCCGGCGTCGGGGTGGCGCCGGTGGGGTTGTCGTACGCCGGGATCAGCGGCGGCTTGATCGCGCTGGGCGGGATCGCGGCCGGGGTCTGGGCCGACGGGTCGCTCTCGCTCAGTTGGCAATCCATCGCCGGTCTGCCGGGCGGTGTGGGGCGTCTGTTGCAGAGCCAGGTGTTTTGTGTGCTGTTGACCGGCTTTTTGATGTTCATCTTCGTCGTGGCCTGGGCGTTGTCTTCATGGGCGACCTATGTCGAGCGCCAACGCCTCGGCGAGGAGCCCGAGCTGGCCAGTTGAAGCGGATCCCGGGTTTCGCCCGGGCTGCGCCCAAGCCCCGATTGACTGCACGGGGCGTTATGCGTCTTCGTCGCCGTCACCGTCGCCGTGCTCGAGGAACGAGCTGAGCCCGGGGCGGAACACGACCTTGTCGTCCACCACCACCAGCTTCTCATCGAGGAACATCTGCACCGCGTCGCTGAGCACCTTGCCTTCGAGCTGCTGGCCCTTGGTGCGCACGTCGGCGGCGGAGTCCTTGCCCACGTCGATGTGGAACACGTCCTGCAGGATGATCGGCCCTTCGTCCAGGTCTTCGGTCACGAAGTGGGCGGTGCAGCCCGCGACGCGCACGCCTTTCTCCCAGGCCTGGTGGTACGGCTTGGCGCCGGGGAAGTGCGGCAGCAGCGACGGGTGGATGTTGATGATCTGGTTCTGATACGCCTGCACGATCTTGGGCGGCACGATCTGCATGTAACGCGCCAGCGCCACGCAGTCGGCCTCGTACTTGCTCAGCTCATCGAGCAGCCAGCCGAAGTGCTCCTCCTTGTCGGCGGCGGGGAAGCTCTCGAAGGGCAGGCCCGCGTCCTTGGCGACGGTCTGGAGGTCCGGGTGGTTGCCCAGCACGCACACCAGGTCGCCGCGGTAGCGCCCGGCGCGCCAGTCCTCGATCATCCGCTCCAGGCAGTGCGGCTCCTTGCTCACGACCACCGCGACCCGCTTGCGGCGGCGCTGATCGTGCAGCGCCACCTTCACCCGCATCTCGATCTGCTCGCCCAGCTTGAGTAGTTGCGGGATCAGCTCGTCCAGGCCGAGGGTCATGTCCGCCAGGTCGACGAGCATGTCCATGATGAACCGCCCGTGCACGACCTGCTGCGACACGTCGAGGATGTTGATGCCCTGCTCGGCCAGGTAGGTGGCGAACCGGGCGACCACGCCTTTCTGGTCGGCGCCGATGACGGTGACAACGGCTTTGATAGCGGCCATACGCGGATTCTAAGCCCCCGACGCCGGCGCACAAATCCGCTAAGATTCCCTGCTGCCCTTTATGTTCTTCATGGAAAACTCATCATGCCAGACACGTTCGACCTGATCGTCATCGGCGGCGGCCCCGGGGGGTACGTCGGCGCCATCCGGGCGGCCCAGCTGGGCATGAAAGTCGCCTGCGTCGAGCGCGACAAGCTCGGCGGGGTCTGCCTCAACTGGGGCTGCATCCCCACCAAGGCCCTCCTCGCCGGCGCCGCGTTCTACCGCCAGCTCACCCACCACGCCGACGACTGGGGCATCCACGCCGAAAACGTCCGCTTCGACTGGGACAAGGTCATCGGCCGGTCCCGCCACGTCGCCGGCAACCTCAACAAGGGCGTCCACTTCCTCTTCAAGAAGAACAAGATCACCCACTTCGAGGGCCACGCCTTCATCCCCAAGCCCGGCACGGTCGAGGTCTACGCGCCCGAGGATGTGTCGAAGCAGGGCCCGGTCCAGCAGACCCTCTCGGCGCCGAACATCATGATCTGCACCGGCGCCCAGCCCCGGTCGCTGCCCGGGGCGCCGTTCGATCACGACAAGGTCATCGACGCGAAGGACGCGATGCTCCTCAAGGAGCGGCCCGAGAAGCTGCTGATCGTCGGCGCGGGCGCGATCGGCATGGAGTTCGCGTACTTCTACAACGCCTTTGGGACGCAGGTCACCGTGGTCGAGATGCTCGACCGCCTCCTGCCGATCGAGGACGCGGACGTCTCCAAGGCCATCGCCAAGGCGTACAAGAAGCTGGGCGTCACGACGCTGGTCGGGCACAAGACGGTCAGCCTCGAGACCACTGAGTCGGGCGTGAAGGCGGCCGTGGCGCCGGTGAAGGATGAGTCGAAGACCCAGACGATCGAGGCCGACAAGTGCCTGGTCGCCATCGGCGTGATGGGCCGGTACGACGGGCTGTTCGATGACGCGCTGGGGATCGAGCTGTTCAAGGACCACATCAAGGTCGACTACCGCAGGCCCGGCGCCGACTACGCCACGTCGGTCCCGGGGATCTACGCCACCGGCGACGTGATCGGCCCGCCGTGGCTGGCGCACGTCGCGTCGGAGGAGGCGATCGTCTGCGTCGAGCGCCTCGCCGGCCACGACGCGGTCGACATCAACTACGACGCCATCCCCGGCTGCACCTACTGCGAGCCGCAGGTCGCGTCCATCGGCTACACCGAGCAACGCTGCAAAGATGAAGGCCTCGAGTACGACACCGCGACCTTCCCCCTCACCGCCTCGGGCAAGGCCCAGGCCATCGGCGAGACGCAGGGCTTCGTCAAGCTCATCACCGGCAAGCCCCACGGCGAGGTGCTCGGCGCCCACATGATCGGCGACCACGTGACCGAGCTCATCGCGGAGCTCGGCCTGGCCATGCGCCTCGAAGCCACCGCCGAGGAAGTGATCGCCACCATCCACGCCCACCCGACGATGAGCGAGGCGACCCACGAGGCGGCCCTCGGCGCGGAGGGGCGGATGATTCACTTCTGAGTCAGCCGTGATGAATGCGACCGCCTCGCTGGCTGAAAGGCTTGAACGGGACGGCTACGCCATCGTGCCCGGCGTGCTGAGCGGCGCTCAGGTCGAGCATTGGCGCGCCGCGTTCGCCGCGTGTGATCAAGGTGATCAGGCGTCCCACGCGTTCCGGGACCTGTTCAAAGTCATCCCCGAGGTGGGCGGGCTGCTGCGGCTGAGCGCGGCGGCGCCGCTGCTCGACGCGGCGGTGGGCCCGGGCGGCTTCGCGGTGCGGGGCTTGTTCTTCGACAAGTCCGCCGACGCCAACTGGTTCGTCGGCTGGCACCAGGACCTGACGATCGCGGTGCGGGAGAAGTGCGCGGCGCCGGGCTTCGGCCCGTGGTCGGTGAAGGCGGGCGTGCCGCACGTGAAGGCGCCGGCGTCGGTGCTGGAGGGGATGATCGCGCTTCGGTTTCATCTGGACGACTGCGGGGCGGACAACGGCCCGCTGCGGGTCGTGCCCGGCTCGCACCGCCGCGGCTGCCTCGATGCCGGGGCGGCGCTGGAACTGCGGAAGGAACATGGCGAAGTGGCGTGTCACGTCCCGCGCGGCGGGGTGGTGCTGATGCGTCCGCTGCTGCTGCACGCCTCGAGCCGGACGGCGGGAGAGGGCCGCCGACGGGTGATCCACCTCGAGTGCGCATCCAAGCCGCTGCCGCCGCCGCTGGCGTGGCATGAGACGGTTTATGCACATGACTGACCGGGAACACACCACCGCCCGGTGACCTGTTTCTACGACGGCTTTTTACCGACGCCGCCGCGTCGCCGGCGGGGTTTGCCGCCTTGAGCCTTGCGCTGGTCTGGCGTTTTGCCGGACGGCCGGCGTCGATGGCGTCGGCCGGGTTTGTTGGGGTTGCCGGTGCTGGGCTTGGGTTTGGCGTTTTTTTGGCGCTGGGGCGCCGGTTCGGCGTCGACCGACTCATACGGCGGGTGATCGGTCCTGATATCAAGTCGTTGGTTGAGCAGGCGTTCAATATCTTTGAGCCAGCCGCGCTCATCACGAGCGCAGAACGAGACCGCAACGCCCGACGCCCCGGCCCGGGCGGTTCGGCCGATGCGGTGCACATAGCTCTCCGGCTCGTGCGTCAGGTCGAAATTCACCACGTGGCTCACGCCGTCGATATCGATCCCGCGCGAGGCGACATCGGTCGCGATCAGGACGTTGGTCTTGCCCTTGCGGAAGTTGTCGAGGGTGCGGGCGCGGGCGTTCTGGCTCTTGTTGCCGTGGATCGCTTCACTGTGGACGCCGGTGCGGCGGAGTTGCTTGACCACGCGATCGGCGCCGTACTTGGTCCGCGTGAACACGATCGCTCGTTCGACCGGCAGCGTGTCGAGCAGGTGCGCCAGCAGCGTGGGTTTATTGCGTTTGTCGACGAAATAGACCGATTGCTCGACCCGGTCGGCGGTCTTCGACTCGGGGGCGATATGGACCTCGGCCGGCCGGTGCAGGAACTGGTCAGCCAGCCGCTGGATCGCCTCGGGCATGTTCGCGCTGAAGAGCAGGGTCTGCCGTTTCTTCGGGGCCTTGGTGACGATTTTTTTAATGTCTTGGATAAAGCCCATGTCGAGCATGCGGTCGGCCTCGTCGAGGATCAGCGTCTCGATGCCGCGGAGGTCAACGTGGCCCTGATCGAGCAGGTCGAGCAGTCGGCCGGGCGTGGCGATGAGGATGTCCGTCCCGCGGCGGATGGCGGCCACCTGTGGCCGCTGGTTCACGCCGCCGAAGATCGTGGCTTGGCGTAGCGGCAGGTGCTTGCCGTAGGCGTCGAAGCTTTCGCCAATCTGCAGCGCGAGTTCCCGCGTCGGGCTCAGCACCAGGCACCGCGCCCGGCGGGGCCCCTTGGGTTTAGAGCCGCTGAGGCGATGTAGGACCGGCAGGGCGAACGCCGCGGTCTTGCCCGTGCCGGTCTGGGCGCAGCCCAGCACGTCGCGCCCGGCCAGCACGTGCGGGATCGTTCGGGCCTGGATCGGGGTGGCGGTGGAATAGCCTTCCGCCGCCACGGCGCGCAGGATCGGTTGGGCGAGTTCGAGTTTGGTGAATTGCATATCGTTCCTAAACGGATGTGCGTTGCGCACGGCCGCGGCGATGGCCGTGGTAAAACCGTCGAAACGCTGCAACTGGACTCGGAGGGATGTCGCTGGTGGTCGCACAGACCGCGTCGCGGCACATCGAGGAAGGCAGTTGACATTTGTAATGATACACAAATCCCTATCTCTACGCTGATTTCCAGAAAGCCCCACCTGACCCAGACAGGAAAATAGCGCAAGCCGGTGTTATTGCGGCACGACGTTCCATGGCCCATTTCAGCCGGAGATTGTCGACCCGCCGACTTTCTTTACACCGTCTTGCCCACCTCGAACCCCAGCAGGGCGCCGACGTGGGTTTCCTCGTTGACCACGGCGTGGGCGCCGGCGGCGCGGAGGTCGTCCTCGTAACGGGCGTAGCGGGCGCGGACGATGACCGTGGCGGTGGAGAGGGATCGGGCCATGCGGATCGCGGCGGTGGCGGCGCGGGGGTCGGGGAGGGTGATGACCACGGCCTTGGCGTTCTGGACCTGGGCGTGTTGGAGGATGTCGCTGCGGCCGGCGTCGCCGACGTAGGCGGGGATGCCCGAGGCGCGGGCCTCCATGACGGTGTTGGGGTTGAGGTCGATGATGACGGTGGGCCGGCCGGCGGCGTGCATCATCTGCTGCACCTCGCGGCCCGCGGGGCCGAAGCCGACGATGACGACGTGGTCCTCGACCGGCGTGGAGCTGACCACGGCGTCGGCGGGGCTGGACTGGCCCAGGCCGACTTTGCGCAGGCCCCGCTGGATCAGCGCCCCGGTCGGCAGGGCGATCCGCACGAGGTAGGGCGTAAGAAACAGGGTCGCGATGGTGACCGAGACCATGAGGTTGAAGGTGTCGTCGGTGATGATGGCGTCGCTGCGGGCGTGCTGGGTGTAGGCGACCTTGGCGAGCACGAAGCTGAACACGCCGATCTGCCCCATGCTCACTCCCGCGGCGATGGCGTGTCGGTGGGTCAGGCCCATCGCTTTGCCGACCGCCCAGACCACCGCCGGCTTGAGCAGCACGACCGCGAGCACGGTCAGCAGGACCTGCCCCAGGTTCGCCCAGACCCAAGGCAGGTCGGCGACCAGGCCGATGGAGGCGAAGAAGAGGGTGGCGAACACGGTCTTGAGCGGGCCGATGTCGCCGCGGAGCTGGGTCGAGAGCACGGACTCGCCCAGGAAGATGCCGGCGATGAACGCGCCCAGCGCGGGGGAGATGCCCAGCTGATTGGCGATCCACGCCGAGCCGGCGGCCATGACGATCGCGAAGAGGATCGGCATCTCGCGGTTGCCCGCCTCGCCGGCAAACTTGACGATGTAGGGCAGCACGAACCGGCTGAAGAGGTACATCGCGACGATGAACAGGCCCACGAGTAGGAAGCCGTTGAGGGTGCCGAGCATGATCGCGCCCGGCCCGCTGCCTGAGCCGAGCGACGCGACGATGAGGACCAGCGGGATCACCGCCACGTCCTGCAGGAGCAGGATGCCCAGGGCGAACCGGCCGTGGACCGAGTCGACCTCGCTGCGGGCGGCGAGCATGGGCAAAACGACCGCGGTGCTGGAGAGCGAGACGATCGCCCCGATCGCGACCGCGGCGCTGAAGTCCTGGCCCAGCGCCATCGCCCCGCCGCCGAACACCGCCATCGTGCCCACGATCTGCAGCAGCCCCGCCAGGAGGGTCTTGGCGCCCATCGCCCGCAGCTTGCTGACGGAGAATTCCAGCCCGATCGAGAACATCAGCAGGGCCACGCCCAACTCGGCGATGGCGTCGACGGTGAGCCGGGGCGCGTCGACCACGTCTTCGGAGCTGATCACGAGGTTGAGCACGTGCGGCCCGACGAGCACGCCGGCCAGCAGGTAGCCCACCATCGCCGACTGCCGCAGCCGATCGAAGATGGCCCCCAGCACCATCGCCGCCGCCAGCAGCACGAGCACCTGAAGCAGAAACGACCAGAAGATGTCCATCGCTGCATTATGCCAGACCGGCCGAAGATCGTTATGGTGGGGCCATGCCTGCCCGCCCCGACCGCAACGTTCTGATCCTGATCGCCGACGACTGGTCGCCCCTGGCCCGCTGCTACGGCAACGAGGTGGTCCAGACCCCCCGCATCGACGACGCCTTCGCCAGGGGCTGCGCGTTTGACAATGCGTTCTGCACCAGCCCGTCCTGCGCCGTGTCGCGGGCTTGCATCCTCACCGGCCAGCACGGCCACACGCACGGGCAGTACGGCCACTGCCACGGGATCCATGGGTTCCGCACCCACGAGTTCATGCGGCCGCTGCCCGCCGTGCTCGGCGACGCCGGCGCGGCGTGCGGGCTTATCGGCAAGAACCACACCCTCCCCCACGACGTCTACCGCTGGGACGACCGCTACCGCAGCGGCGCCGCCTCGATCCGCGAGATGAACGACCGCTTCCAGCGACTGCTTACCGACGAGCCCGGCAAGCCGTTCCTCGCCATGGTCGCCCCCTCGTACCCCCACCGCACCCCCGGCGACCACCCCTACGGCCTGCACTTCCGCCCCGACGAGTTCGACGACGCCCACTACGACCCCGCCGACGTGATCGTCCCCGACTTCCTTCCCGATACGCCCGAGGTGCGCGGCGACCTGGCGGCGTACTATCAGGGCGTCACCCGATACGACGCGTGCGTCGGCCGCATCCTCGAGACCCTCGACGCCTCCGGCAGGGCCGACGGCACGCTCGTGTTCATCATGACCGACCACGCCATGCCGTTCCCCGGCGCCAAGGCGTCGTCGTTCGACACCGGCCAGCGCTGCCCGCTGATCATCCGTCATCCGGATCAGAAAAACCGAGGCCTGCACATCGATGCGCTGGTCAACTGGCTCGACATCGCGCCGACGATCTACGAATGGATGGGCGTCGACCCGCCGGACGAACCGATCCGCCTGCCCGGCCGGTCGCTGCTGCCGATCCTCGAAACCGCCCACCCCGAGGGGTGGGACGAGACCACGTTCAGTCACAATTTCCACGAGGTCACGAATTACTACCCTTACCGCGTCGTGCGCGGCCGGCAATACAAATACGTGCGCAACCTGGCGCACCAGCTGCCGACGCCCCTGCCGTCCGACCTGTTCCGGTCGCCCACGTGGACCGCGGTGCGCGAGCAGGGCCTCACGATGATGGGCAAGCGGCCGACGGACCATTTCCTCCATCAGCCGCGCGAGGCGTTGTACGACATCGTGGCCGACCCGATGGAGACGATAAACCTGATCGACGACCCGTCGCTCGCCGCGACGGCCGACGGGATGCGCCGCCGCTGCATCCAGATGCGGATCGACACGCGCGACCCGTGGCTGATGATCGAGCACCAGGAGGGCGACCCGCTGGTGGCGGACAGTCGCGTCGTGGTGTCGTAACGATCCGGAGGCAGCGTGATGGCGCATCGGTTGATCGACCTGACCCGCCCGCTGAATCGCCAGACGCCGATCTACGCCGACGGCGCCTACCGCGACCCGCCCCTGGAGGTCGCCGACTGGTGCGGCCCGCCGGATCAGCCGTTCCGGGTGTCGCGGCTGGCGTTGGGCACGCAAACGGGCACGCACATCGACGCCCCGGCCCATTTCCTGCCGGGCGGGCCGACCCTCGATGCGCTGGGGGCGGATGCGTTGATGGGCCGGTGCTTCCTGATCCGCGCCCACGACCTGGCCGACACCGCGTCGTGCTCGCGTGCGCTGGCAGGCTTTGGGGATGAGCCGATCCTGTTCGTGATGGGGACGTTCCCGCCGATCGAGGTCCCGGGAGACGTGCTGGAGAGGCTGCTGGGGCTGGGGCGGCGGGTCTGGGTGCTGATGGGCGAGCTGGTCGTGGCGGGGCGTGAGCCGTTTCGGTTCAACCGCGCCCTGGCGGAGGCGGGGGTGTACCTGATCGAGGACTTGGACGACCGCCGGGCCGATGAGGTGGCGCCGGGGGGCGAGGTCATCGCGTTGCCGTTGCGGCTGGAGGGGGTCAGCGGTTCGCCGTGCCGGGTCGTCATGAGATATTCAGATTAAAACATTTACAGATTGACATCTCCCTGCGCCGGGTGTTTCAGAATTGTTTGAACCACAGAGGCGCTGAGGACGCAGAGGAAGACAGGGTATAAAAACCACACGCCAATGCACTGTCGGCCGACGGTCCGGTTTCTGTTTCCTGATGATTTCTTCTCTGTGTCCTTAGCGCCTCTGTGGTTCATATTTTTCGCTCTCAGTCGACGGGCTACAATCCCGGTGTTCAACCTATGGAGACCCGATCATGGCTCAGACTGCTTCGACGATGTTGGAACTAGGTGTGGCCGCGCCCGGCTTTGCGTTGCCGGACACCGACGGGCGGACGGTGCGTCGCGATGACTTTGTAGGCAAGCCGCTGCTGATGATGTTCATCTGCAACCACTGCCCGTTCGTGAAGCACGTCGCGGCCGAGCTGAAGCGGATCGGCGACGACTACGCCGACCGCGTGGGGATCGTTGCGATCAGCAGCAACGACGCGTCCGCCTACCCCGACGACGCCCCGGACAAGATGGCCGTCGAGAAGCAGACGCGCGGCTACGCGTTCCCCTACCTCTACGATGAGGACCAGTCGGTCGCCAAGGCCTACACCGCGGCGTGCACGCCCGACTTCTTCCTGTTCGACGCCGGGCACAAGCTGTTTTACCGCGGCCAGCTCGACGACAGCCGCCCCAACCGTATCCGTTCGGGCGTATACGACTCGTCGCAGAACCCTGCCGGCGGCGCGGACCTGCGCGCGGCGCTGGACGCGGCCCTGGCGGGCGGGGCGCCGCCGACGAACCAGGCGCCCTCGATCGGCTGCAACATCAAGTGGAAGCCGGGCGGAGAGCCCGACTACTTCAAGAGCTGATCGGCCCGGACGCCCATGGCCAAACGCCCGACGCTCGAAGACCAGCTGGCGGCGCTCAACGCGCTGCGCGACGACTTGGCGTCCGACCGGACGCGGGACGCGTTGTGCAAGGCCCTGGCGAGCAAGACCGGCCTGGTCGTGGGGAAAGCGGCGTTAATCGTCGGCGAGTTCGAGCTGGGCGCGCTCGAGGACGAACTGGCGGCGGCGTTCGACGATTGGCTCGGGCGCCCGGGCGACAAGGACAAGGGCTGCCGGGCGAAGGCGGGGCTGGCCGAGGCGTTGTATCGGGTCGAGCACGCCGACGCGGAGCGCTGGCGGCGGGGGATCGTGCTGCGGCAGATCGAGCCGGTGTACGGCGGGCGGGTCGACACCGCGGTCGAGCTCCGCGGCTGGTGCGGTCTTGGGCTGGTGCGGATGAACGACCCGGGCGTGATGATCGATCTGGCGGACCTCCTGGCCGACCCCGAGCCCGCAGCGCGGGCGATGGCGGCCAAGGCGGTGGCGTACAGCGAGCGGCCCGACGGCCTGCCGCTGCTGCGGCTCCGCGTCGCGGCGGGTGAGGAGGACCCCGAGACCCTGACCGAGTGCCTCGCCGGCATGCTCAAGCTCGACGCCGACGCGTCGCTGGGCTTCGTGGCCCATCGCCTCGATGACGCGTCTGAGGAAGCTGCGGAGTGCGCCGCGATGGCGTTGGGCCAGTCGCGGAGCGAAGCGGCGTTCGGGGTGCTGCGCGACTGGCACGACCGCACGCTCGACGCCTCGGCCCGCCGGACGGCATTCCTGGCGATCGCCATGCTCCGCCACGAGGAGCCCAACGCCTTCCTGCTGGCCCAGATCGCCCACGGCCCGGCCGCGTCGGCGCGGATGAGCGTCGAGGCGCTGTCCATTTATCGCCACGACCCGGGTCTGCGGCGGCGGGTGATGGACGCGGCGGACCAGCGCGGCGACGCCGCGTTCCGCCGCGAGGCGGAGGCGGCGTTCGAGGGATGACGTGAAGCCCGAGGATTGCAATCCCTGGGCTTCCAAGGGTTGTTATCCTGTTTCATCATGTCCAAAACCACGATCATCATCGTTCTCGTTGCGGTGCTCGGCGGCATGGCGCTGACGTGTGTGGGCGGCGTCGCCGCGCTGCTGTACCTGTCGTTGAACCCGCCCGGGGGGTTCGGTCCCCCGCAGAACATCACGGTGGCGGTGAACGCGCCGTCCCAGGCGCCCGCCCGGCAGCCGTTCCAGATCACGGTCGATGTGACCAACACCGCGACCACGACCCAGAACCTCAACAGCATCGACATCTACGACGGCTGGCACGACGGTTTTGTCATCAGCCAGACCACGCCGGCCACGACCAGCAAAATCCGCATCATGGACTTCACCAGTTACTTCTTTGAGAAAGACATCCCGCCGGGGCAGACGCTGACGGTCACGTTCGATGTGACCCCCACAACCGTGGGCAGCTACACCGGCGACTGGGACATCTGCATCAATACCGAATACAGCTTCATGACCCAGACGGTGCACACCCAGGTTCAGGTTCCCTGAGTCGTTTGGCGCCGCCCGCAGCAGGGCGGCTGGCGGTCAGTATCCGCGGCGTCGCCGTCGGACGGCCAGCAGCGCCAATCCCGCGAGCCCGGCCAGCGCGGCGGTCGGGGTCGGGACGACCACCGCGTAGATGCGGGTCGTCCCGCTGACCTCGTTGGTGAGCACCAGCAGGTCCAGGCCGTTGGGGCTGTCCGCGCCGCTGATGAACAGCAGCCCCTCGGGGCCGAGGTCGCCGACGGACGAGAGCAGGGCTTGCGCGTCGGGGGCGGGGAGGCTTTCGTAGAGGTCGGGGTCGAACTCGATGAGGAAGTCGCGCTGGTTGTCGTACTCGACGAAGAACGGGTTGAGCGGGTCGGTGATGTCGTACACCATCACGCCGCCGACGCGTTCGAGGCCGACGAAGGCGTAGGTCCGGCCGTTGAGGGTCCCGATGGTGACGCCCTCGGGCTCGGGGCCGGCGTCGTCGGAGCGGTTGTCGAACGAGTCATTTTCGTCGTTGGTGGAGTTGAAGTCGTCGGGCAGGAACTGGGCGATGAGTTGCTCGAACTGGTCGCCGGAGTCGGAGACGAGCTCGAGGCCGGTGGGGGTGAGCTTCCAGATGGAGAACGAGCGGGCGCCGAAGCTGACGATGCGGTCGGCGTCGCCGTCGCCATCGGTGTCGGACGCGGTCTTGGAGGCTTCGAGCCGGCCGAGGTTTTCGTCTTCCTGCAGGTCGTCAGCGTTGGGGAAGGCGGTGGGGTCGAGGTTGAGGTCCTTGACGCGGGCGATGTCGAAATCGCGGGCGTCGCCCTCGTTGGCGGTGACGAGGAAGACCTCGCCGTTGACCTCGTAGGTCGCCATGCCGTCGGGTGCGTAGGCGCCGAGGGCGGGCCAGTTGGCGATGTTGATCGCATCATCGCGGTTGGAGGCGTCGAGCCCGTTGTCGGGCTGGTCGTGGTCCTTGAAGCCCAGGCCCTGGACGTCGGTGACCGTGCCGGCCTCGACGTCGATGATGGCGATGGCGTTGTTTTCCTGGAGCGCGACGAAGGCGGTCTTGCCGTCGGGGGAGACGGCGATGAACTCGGGCTCGACGTCCTGGGCGACGGTGGCGTTGGTGGGTGTGCCGGAGGTGTCCTCGGCGTCGGCGAGGGAGAAGATGGCGCCCTCGGCCTCGAGCGCGGCCTTCTGGCCGTTGAAGGCGGAGAAGTCGACGGTGTTGACCGTCGCGCCGCCTACGCCGCCGCTGAGGTCGATGATGCTCACCGAGCCCACCGCGTCGCCGTTGAAGCTCTGCAACTGGTCGTCGCCGTCGAGATCGACGTCGGGCTCGGCCTCGTTGGCGACCAGCAGTTTCTGGCCGTCGGGCGTGAAGGCGACCATGTCGGGCAGCACGCCGACCTGCACGGAGTTGAGGAACGCGCCGCTGGTGTCGTAGAAGAACACCGAGCCGGGGTCCTGCGGGCCGTTGGCCTCGACCGCGGCGGCGACCACGCCGTTGCTGACGGCCACGGAGTTGATCCCGTCGAAGTTGGCCGGCACGCCGATCGAGCCCACCTTCATCGGCGCGGTCGGGTCGGCGATGTCGAGGATGTCGATCCCGACGTTCGCGTTGGTGACAAACAGCTGCTGGCTGAGCGGGTCGTAGGCGACGATCTCGGCCGCGGATTCATCGAACACCCCGGTCTCGTACAGCCCGATCGACTCCAGCCGGAGGCTGCCCGCCCCCGCCGGCGCCGCCGCCCATCCCGCCAGAACCGTCGCCAGCCCGGTGATGAAAACCCGCTTCCGATGATGCATCGCTTCGCCTCCCCAAAGTGAGAAAAGTTAATAGAGGTGGAAGATGTATCTCATTGATGTGAGGGAAAATTGAGGATTGTGTGAGCAACGTGTCATCGTGCCCGCCGTGGCGTGGGCGGCTTGGCGTATCATGTTTGCCTACGCACTTTCAGGACGATCGATCCCATGACCACCGCCCCGCCCGTCGACCGCCGCACGTTTGTTCCCAAAGACATCGATCTGGCCGACGTCGCCCGGCTCGAGCCGCTGTATCAGGCCCTGCTCGACCGCGGCCTGACGACCACGGCCGACGTCGAGTCCTGGCTGGCGGACTACTCCGAGCTCTCCGCCGCGGTGGGCGAGTACGGCTCGCGCACGAGTATCGACGCCGCCTGCCACACCGATGACCAGGCCATCGAGAAGCGTTATCTGCACTTCATCGAAAACGTCTTGCCCAAGCTCGCGCCCTACGGCTTCAAGCTCAAGCAGAAACTCCTCGCCGCCCCCTGTCTCGATCAGCTCACCGACGAACGCTACCGGATGCTCATCCGCGAGTGGCGCAGCGATGTGGAGATCTACCGCGACCAGAACATCCCGCTGTCCACCGAGTTGGCCAAGCTCAATCAGGAGTACGACAAGCTGATCGGCGCCATGACCGTCGAGTTCCGCGGCGAGCAGCGCACGCTCCAGCAGATGGCGCTCTTTCTGGACGACACCGACCGCGACACGCGTGAGACGGCCTGGCGGCTGACCACCGAGCGCCGGCTGCAGGACGCCGAGGCGATCCACGACATCTTCGCGAAGATGATCGGACTGCGGAGACAGATGGCCGACAACGCCGACAAGCCCGACTTCCGCGCATACACGTGGACCCATTACAACCGGTTCGACTACACGCCCGACGACTGCCTGGCGTTCGCCGACGCGATCGAGCAGGCCGTCGTGCCGCGGGTGCGGGAGCTGGACAAGCAGCGGCAAGCGGCGCTGGGGGTCGAGACGCTTCGGCCGTGGGACATGAGCGTGGACGTGAAGGGCCGGCCGCGCCTCGAGCCGTTCCCCGGGTCCGACGTGCAGGTGCTGGTCGACAAGACGCGGGCGATCTTCGAGCGGATCGACCCGTCGCTGGCGGCGGACTTCGGCCGGCTCACGTTCGGGCGTAACCTCGACCTCGAGAGCCGCAAGGGCAAGCGGGCGGGCGGGTTCCAGTCGTCGCTGCTGGAGAGCGGCGAGCCGTTCATCTTCATGAACGCCGCCGGCCAGCACCGCGACGTGGAGACGATGCTCCACGAAGGGGGCCACGCGTTCCATTTCATGTGGGCCCAGGCCGTCGAGCCGCTGGTGTTCCTCCAGCACGCGCCGATCGAGTTCTGCGAGGTCGCCAGCATGAGCATGGAGCTGCTGGCCGACCCGTTCCTCGACGTGTTCTACGCCGACCCCGCCGACGCCGACCGGGCCCGCCGTAAGCACCTCGAAGGCATCCTCCGCTTCTTCCCCTGGATGGCGGTCATCGACACGTTCCAGCACTGGCTCTACACCCACCCGGGCCACGACCTCGACCAGCGCACCGCCGCCTGGCTCGACACGCTCGACCGTTTCAGCAGCGGCGTCGTGGACGAGAGCGGCCTCGAAGACGCCCGGGCCGCGCAGTGGCAGCGTCAACTCCACCTCTTCCACTGCCCGTTCTACTACGTGGAGTACGGCATCGCCCAACTCGGCGCGCTGCAGCTGTGGCTCTATTACCAGGAGGACCCCGACGCCGCGATCGCCGATTACCGCAAGGCCCTCACCCTCGGCGGCGGCCGGCCGCTGCCCGCGCTTTTCGAGGCCGCCGGCATCCGCTTCGATTTCTCCCGCGACACCCTCGAGCCGCTGATCGAAACCGTCGCTCAAGAGCTCGCGAGCCTGCCCGAATGACCCCCGGAACGCCCCCCGGAACCACCCCGCATCGGCTCGCCTTCATCGGCGGGTTCGGCCACCACTACCTCGGCCCCGCGGTCGACGACGACGGCGTCACCGTCGAGGCCGTCGCCGTCGCGTCCGACCGCCGCGAACCCGACGCCGCGCGTCGCCGGTTCGCTCAACGCCTCGAGCAGGGCGCCGCGTGGTATGACGACCCCGTCGCCATGCTCGACGACTTCAAACCCACCGCGGTCAACGTCGGCGGCGTCTACGGCCACAACGCCGACCTCGCCCTCGAAGCCCTACGCCGCGACATCCCCGTGGTCTGCGAAAAACCCGTCGCCGGCTCGTGGGAACAGCTCGACGCGCTGCGCACTGTCTGTGCCGCGACCCGCGCCCCGCTGCTCACCGAGTTCGACTTCCGCGCCCGGCCCAGCTTCCTCGCCGCCCGGCAGGCCGTCGCCGACGGCCTCGTCGGCGAGCCCGTGCTCATCACCGCGCAGAAGTCCTACCGTTTCGGCAGCCGCCCCGACTTCTACCGCAACCGCGAGGACTACACCTCGACCTTCCTCTGGATCGCCTCCCACGCGATCGACGCCGTCGGCTTCGTGACCGGCCTCACCCCGGACCGGGTCGTCGCCCGGCACGGCAACCTCGCCAAGCCCGACTACGCCACGATGGAAGACCACGCCGCGGCGATGTACAGCCTCAGCAACGGCGCGACCGCCCTCGTCCACGCCGACCTGCTCCGCCCGGAAGCCGCGCCGACCCACGGCGACGACCGCTTCCGCCTCGTCGGCGCCGCGGGCCAGGTCGAGGTCCAGGGCGACCGCTGCACGTTGATCACCCACCGCGACCCACCCGCCGACATCACCGACCGCGTCGACGCGCCCCCGCTCCACCGCGTCCTGATCGACGCCCTCGCCGGCGGGCACCCGCACTTCAACACCGCCGCCTCGCTCGCGACCGCGGCCGTGCTCCTCACCACACGCGACGCCGCCGACGCCGATCGTCCGCTAAACTGCGGATCGTCCACGCCCGCTCTCCATTGATCGAGGGCCCATGATCTGCATCGAACAACCCGACGGCGCCCTGCGGGTCATCACCCAATGCGACCACGCCCGCCACACCACGGCGCTGGTCGAGTCTTGGCGCCGGCCGACCTGGTTCACCCCCGACACGTGGAGCCGCTTCCTCACCGCGGCCGCCCGTCACGAGGACGGCTGGGGCGTCGCCGAACGTATGCCCGCCCTCGACGCCGACGGCCGGCCTCTGTCCTTCGCCCACCTGCCGCAGGACGCCCACCTGCCCATCCTCGCCGCATCCATCGACCGTGTCAGCGCCGATGACGTCTACGCCGGCCTGCTCGTGGCGCTGCACTTCCGCGATGTCGTGTCCCGTCACACCCACCCCGATCCGCACGACGCCCAGCTGATCCAGCGCTTCATCGACGACGTGGACCAGCGGATCGACGCCGGCCTCGCCGCGTTGCAGTCTGCCGGCGACGCCATGCAGGCGCTGGTCCACCCCGCCCACCTCGCCGCGGCCCAACGGCTGCTGACGTTCGCCGATGCCCTGAGCATGATCCTGATGGGCGGGATCCCTCCCACGCCGCTGACCGCTCACCTGCCGATCGAGCACGACACCGCGCCGATCACCGCCGAGCTCAATGGCGACTCCGCTACGGTCCGCCCCTGGCCGTTCACCGTCGCCGAGGTCGACGCCCCGGTCCCCGTGCGCACGCTCGACCGCAGCCGTTTTGACACCCCCAGCGATTTCGCCCTGGCGCTCGCCGCCGTCGAGCCCGTCGAGGTGGTCTACCCGGTGCGCCGGGCGTGACCCTGTTCAGCGATACGGGAAGGCGGTCAGTCGTCGACCCGTGAATTGATTTTAGAGCGTTCCAACTATTGAGCTAGCGCCATCGTTGGGAATCGGTTATGACATGGTCCCCCCGAGACAAGGAGGTCTGCCATGGCGTATTCGATGGATTTGCGGCAACGGGTGATCGACGACTGCGACGCAGGGCTGGGGACCAAGGCGGTGGCCCAGAAGTACTCGGTGAGCCCGGCGTGGGTGCGTCGGCTCAAGCAGCACCGGCGTGAACGCGGCGACATCCGGCCC
>JANQFR010000077.1 GCA_028277745.1 Phycisphaeraceae bacterium | reverse complement strand
ACCGTGACCGGGCCGCTGCCGGGGGCGTGGGGGTATCGCCGCGTCTCGGTCACCAGCGGGTAGGACCCGCCGGGGTCGACGACCGACTCGGTCGAGTAGACCACGTTCCCCGCGGCGTCGGTCTGGTAGAGCTCTTCCTGCGTGACCGAGTCGTAGCTGATCGTCGACGCGCGGTAGGTCGTCCCGTCGATCGCGCCCGTGCCGTCGTAGGCGGTGAACTGCCGGGTCGACGCGAGGTCGCCCGCGTCGGTGTAGGTGTAGTCGGTGCGCCCCAGCACCTTGAGCGTGTCCGTGCCCGAGGGCGTCCCCGCGGTTCCGCCCCACGCGGCGAGCGACGTCGACCGCTGGCTGGTCACCCGGCCGTTGGGGTAGGCGATCCGCACGTCCACGCCCCCGGCCGCGCGCCACGTCCCGCCGTCGTTGAACACGCCGTTGTACGTCCGGCTCTCGACCGTGCCGCGCAGCTCGGTCGGGCCCGAGTCGGTGGGGTGATGGATCGTCAGGTAACGCGTGGTCAGCCCGCCGGGCGCGACCCGCTCGGTCAGCTCGCCGCTCTCGCCGTCGTACCGGCTGACCGTCACTTGGTTGAGCCGCGCCGCGCCGGTGCTGGCGACGAACGACGTGGGGACCGTGTCGATCGCCAGGCCGAAGTCGTAGCCGTTGGCGGTGGAGTAGGTCGACTCAAGGGTCGCGATGTCGCGGGTGTCCAGGTCGCGGATCGTGTAGACCGTCGCCCCCTTGGCCGGCAGCTCGTCGGCGACGTGCTGGTAAAACGTGATCATCCCGTTGGCGTCCTGCCGCAGCTTCAGCCGGCCGTCGTCGTGGTAGTGCTCGCGGGTGATCAGCCAGTCGGTCGGCCCGAGCTGGACCTTGCGGATGCGGGTCTTGGGGTAGCGGCCCATGTCGTCGTGGAAGCCGTCGGGGTACTCGTGGACCGTGACCCGCTTGGGGTCGTTGGTCCCCTGGGCCGCCTCGTCGAGGTAGCGGGTCGTGGTCTTGGTGAGCCGACGCACCGTGATGTCGGCCAGGTAGTTCGTGTCGCCGGAGTAGGGGCTGTAATACTCGTACTCGGCGAGCTTAATCGGCGTGCCGTTGCTCCCCTTCCGGATGCTGTCGAGGACGCGGGCCGAGCCGGCGCCTTCGCCCGAGAACAGGTATTGCGAGCTGACCAGCTGCGTCGTCTGGCCGGGGTAGCTCCAGGTGAGCGAGACGTCCGACACGACGCCGCTGGGGTGGGCGTACTCGAGCGTGAGGGCGTAGTCCTGCCCCGCGGTGAGGCTGACCGGGGCGGTGTAGGCTACGCCGTCGACCTTGAGGGTGACGGTCGAGTCGGCGTCGGCGGCCGCGGTGAAGGTGTAGCTGCCGGTCGCCGGCGCCCTGAGCGTCGCGGTCCACCGCACGCTGAACCCGTCGGCGGGCAGCTCGGCCACCGGGGCCTCGTCCAGCCAGGTGAAGGTCGGGATCGGGTCGACCCGGCTGAACGCGGGCGCGCCGGTGAAGGTCGTGTTGGCGAAGTACTCGCCAAGGAAGCCGTCGGGGAACGCCGTGCCGTATTCGTAGAGGTTGATCCGCCCGTCGTTGGCGTTGAGGGTGATCGTGTCGAGCACGCCGTCGGTGGCGCTCTCGACGAAGCTGTAGGCCGACGCCACCGCGTCGGGGGTGATCTCCCGCACCGCCCGGCCGGTCACGTCCAGCTCCCGGCGGGTGTGACGGGTCTCGAAGGTTGAGCCGTCGTGCAGCTCGACGATCTCGTGCAGCACCGAGCCGCGGTGGTTGACGTATTGGGTCGTGACCCGGCCCACGCCGCTGACGCGCTCGTCGACCGTGCGCTTCTGCCGCCAGCGATTCATCGCCTCGCCGGCGTACTGGCTGTAGGCGTAGGTCGTGGTCGCCGCGGTCGGCTGGCCGCAGCACGCCCCGCGGCGGTAGCTGGCGACCCGGCCCTGCGTGTCGTAGGTCAGGATCTTGTCGGCGTAGCCCTCGAACGCGGTCAGGGTCAGGCCGTGGGGGTCGGTCCCCTGCGCGACCAGGCTCGCCGCGGTGTCGCCGTTGATCACCGCCCGCACCTGGCCGTACGCTTCGCCGTCGTTGACCGGGTCGGCGTACCGCCGGTAGAACACCCACGAATACGGCTTGAGGTTCCCGTCGGCGTCGGCCGCCGACTCGATGATCTGCTTGACCCCGCCCACCGCGCCCAGCCCGTTGGTCTCGTCGGCCTGCGTGAAGTAGCGGTACTCGATCGTGAAGCTGGGGTGCACCAGATCCACGTCCGGCTCGTCGGGCGTGGGGATGTAGATCCGGATCGTGTGCGGCAGGCCCGGGTCGAAGTTCAGATCGTTGGGGTCGTTGTCCTCCTCCGTCTTCCCGATCGGGTCCGGCTTGCCCGTCTCCGTGATGTCGATGCCCGCAAGGTGCAGGCGGTAGTCGGTGGTCGTTGAAGATCCAGTAGAACTTTCGCAATAAGGCGGGTTATTGATGTCGCAACCTATCACCCAATTGAAAGTGGTTGTAACGGAAGCGTTTAACGCGCTTGCGGTTAATTGGGAGACCCTTATTCTGTCTTCTCTATAAGCACGCTCCCAATTAATATCAGAACTACCCTCCGAATAAATTCTTTCAGTATCATCCAGTTCTGCTTTGGCGGTCACCCCCGGGCAAACATCGATGTTCCAAGCATTATTGCTAAAAGTAGCGGTGGACTGAAAGTCACCGAAACGTCGACCAACGTATTGACCTGATTCGAGTTTGAATCCACCAAAAGTGGTTACCAGCTTAGATGTGCTTTCACCATATGGCGGGTCATATGATATGTAATATTCTGCTACCAGTGTCACAAACCCCCCGCGCTTCCGCCACTTCTGCACCGCCCGCCACGCCTCGAGCTGGCACTTGTAGGACAGCTCGTCGTCGTCGTACTCCCCGTCGGGGCCGACGTCGGTGTTGTCGGCCGGGCAGGAGTCGCCCTCGCCGTTGTCGTCGGGGTCGGGCGTGTCGTCTTCGTCGCCCTCGCCGTCGTCGCCCAGGTCGCCGGGGGCGCAGATCTTCAGGTCGCACTCGGCGAAGACCGCCGCGGTCCGCCACTCCAACGCGACCAGCGCCGCCGCGATCAGCAGCAGCGTCGTCCGCAACATGTGGGCCGTCATACGGCGCGACAACGGTTGAATCCGAACGGCAAAGAGTTTAGACAGCATGGTTCAATTCCCGGTAATGAATCCATCAAAAACGATTCGTGATCCCTGAAGAAAAAACTTTCTCACCACAGAGGTCACAGAGGACACGGAGAAAAAACAAAAGCGTTAGGAAAAACGAAATTCATCAGGCGCTGTGCATCGGGCGGCCATCCATCCATCGCTTTTCTTCCTCGGTGCACTCGGTGTCCTCTGTGGTGAATCCCTACGACCCCATTGCCCCGGCCTGCTCGCGCAGCGCCTGGAACCGACGACGCAGCGCGTTGACCGCGTCCCGGCAGCCCACGCAACCCCGGCGGGCCTTCTCCATCGCGTCCAGCGCCGCAAGCCGCTGCGACAGCGCCGCTTGCCCCGCGTCGCTCAGCGTCGGCGACACGTCGGCGATCACGTCCCGCGCGTAGCCGTGCCGGCCGTTCACCCGCGTCGCCGCGACCAGCTCATCAACCGCCCGTAGCGTCATCGCCTCGCTCGACGCCGCCTCCAACGCCTGGTTCACATACTTCGCCACCCCCGCCGTGCGCGGCGGGTCGTCCGACAGCAGGCTCGCCGCGTACGCCACACCCAGCCAGCGCAACGCCTGCGCGTCGCCCTCGAACGCCTCGGCCTCGATCGACAGCGACCGCACCAGCGGACGCAGCTCGTCACGCTGCTTCGCCTGCCACGCCAGCGCCTTCGCCACCGACAGGTTGAACGCCTCCGGCGTCGGCGACAGCGCTCCCTCCAACGCCGCCCGGCCCGCGTCGGTGTTCAGCACCGCCGCCAACGCCGCGTATGTTTGGTCATGCACGTCCCCCGCCGCCGCGTCCCACGACGCGACCCGCTCCGCCACCGCGCCGGCCCGGTCGGCGTCGATCCGCACGCCCGTCATCGCCAGCAGCTGCGCCGACTCGCCCAGGTCTTCACGGTCCATCGTCGAGACCACGCGGCCCACGTATCGCTCCAGGCGCTGCCCCCAATCCCGCGCCGCCTGACGGTCCTTCAAACGCAGGTGCGCCCGGATCATCGCCGCGTACGCCTCGCCCACCAACGCCTGCTGGTCGTCGAGCGCCGCGTAGCGGTCCGACAGCCGCTTCAACGCCGAGGCGTCGCCGTTGACCGCCGACGCGAACGCTTGCGCGGCGCCCAGATCAAGCGACTTCAACGTTTCCGGGGTGATGCCCAGCCAGCGGGCAAGCACCAGGTCCGCCAGCGACCGACCGTGCCCGAGCGACCCTACCGCGCGGCGGAGCCGAGCGACGTCCTGCGCGCTGAGCATGTGCACCGGCAGCCGGTTCGCTTCCAGACGCTCTTCCAGCACCGCCGCCATCCGCGGTTGGGCCCGGCCGTCGCCCGCCTCGGCGACGATCCGCGTCAGCGTCACCCAGTCCGGCCCGGTTAACGCGTCGGCCAAGCCTTCGATCTGCAGGTAGTCGTCGACGATCCGCCGGGCTAATGCTCGCTTGGCTTGTTCGTTGCCCTGCTCCGCCTCCTGCGCCAGCTCGAACGGCGCCGGCGCCGCGTCGGCGTGAGCCGCCCGGTACGCCGCCACGCGCCGCCGCAGGTCGGCCGACCGGCTCAGGCCCGCCAACTCCTCGAGTTGATCGAGCTGACGCCGCGCGAGCGGGCGTTTACGCCGGTCGTGATAATGCAGCTTCGTCGCCGCCGCCTCGGCCAGCGCGTCCAGCGGCCGGCCGGTGGCTCGCCAATGGCCGGCCATCAGCAACAGGTCGCCGGCCGACAGCTTTTGCCACGCGTCCGGATCGGCCAGCACCGTCTGCCCGGCGAACGCCATCACCCGGCCGCGGCCGTCCTTGTTTTTGGCGAGCGTCGTCGCCGCCTCCAGGTGCGTCAGCACGCCCCCCCGCCACCACCGCTCGGCCCCCGGCTCCGTGTAGAACGCCACCAGGCCCTCGCTGATCTCCAAGGCGCGGTCCGCGTCCCCCGGAAGCCCGGCCCCCGGAAGTCCGGCTTCGACCAAGCGTTCAACCTCCGCCTTTGCCGCCGACAGGTTGGATGGCGCCGCGGCCTGCGCCGTCACCGGCCGCGCGAGGAGCAGCGTGGCGCCGAGCGCCGCGAGCAGCAAGGTCGTGTCATACATGGTTCGCCGTCGTCTCATCTGCGGCTGTCCTTTCATGCCCCCCGGCCCCCGGAAGGAGGTTGGCAAAGGGTTACGTGAATTCAGGTTCATGGGGTCGGCGGTTCGACGACGAACCCTTCGACGTCTTCGCGCAGCTCCTCGGGCACGGGCATGACCCTGGCCTCGGCGTTGATCACGCCCACGAGGTGCTGACGCTGCCGCGCCGTCGCCGCGTCCGCCGCCCGCCGCAGCGAGTGCGAGACGCCGGGGGCGTTTCCGCTGGCGGCGGCGAAGGTGGTTCCGGGGGTAAAGGCACTTACGGGGGCGGAGGTGCGGCGTTTGAGTTTCGACAACCGCACCGCCTCGGCCTCCTGCTCGCTCAACCCCGCGACATACCGGTACCCCCCCGCAAGCCCCGACGCGTCGGCGTTGTTCAACGCCGCCTGCCACACCTGACGCTGGCCCGACGACAGGCTGCCCGTCGCCGCGTGGCCGCCCGCCCGACGCAGCGTCCGGTACGCCGACGCGGCCC
>JANQFR010000002.1 GCA_028277745.1 Phycisphaeraceae bacterium | reverse complement strand
CGCCGACCCTCCTGTTTTGCTGACGCGTTTACGCTCATCGAGCTGTTGGTCGTGATATCGATCATTGCGCTGCTCATCGGGATCCTGCTGCCGGCCCTCAGCGCTGCGCGCACGGTCGCCCGGCAGTCGCAGTGCCTGTCCAACCTCCGCCAGATCGGCGTGGCCGTCCACGGCTACACGATCGACCACAACAACGTCATGCCCCTCAGTGAGGACTCGTCGCCCGGCAGTCCTTACGCCGCGGGCGGCGGCACCGACTTCTCGGTGCTGCTGGCCAACTACCTGGGCGCCTCGGGGACCGACTTCGCCGGGCAGGGGAGCTCGGAAGAGCTGCTGACCCGCGACGTGTTCGTCTGCCCCGACGCCCTGGCCGACCTGGTCCCGGGCGGCCAGAACTTCAACACCTACTCCGCCCACCCGCGCCTGCTGATCGACCCGGGCCGGAACAACAACGGCGATGACGCGGTGTCGGGTCTGCCGAACCGGGTGATGATGGACAGCATTCTCAACCAATCGGATCTGATCATGATCTTCGACGGCGTCCAGATCGAACAGGGGGGCATGAACAACAAGGCCTCGGCCGAGGCCTACGCCATCGACGGCTTCAGGCTGTTCAGCGGCTCGTTCCTGCTGCGATCGGAGCCTTACGGGGCCGACGACGGCAACGCGGTGGAGACCGGCGGCAATGTCGACGCCATTGATTTCAGCACCGCCGGCTCGAACGCCGGCAATATCCGCGGCCGCCACGCCAGCGATTCGGCGGCGGCGTTTGTCTTCGTCGACGGGCACGCCTCGGCCATCCCGTTCGACGCCAACGGCACCGACCTGCTGCAACGCAACATCTGTGTGGACAACCAGTGATGGACAATCGGAAGCAAGCGAAGCCTATGCGTATCTCACGGATCGGAATGACTGGGGCCGCTCTGTTTACGACGGCGTTCGGGGCCGTCGCCGAGGAAGGCCTGGACATCGTGCTGTCTGAAGGAACGCCCGTCGTCGCGACGCCCTGGCGTGAGGCGGCCGAGGCCGGCGGGAGTCAGTCGCAGCTGGGCAAGGTCTCGGTCGTCGATCTCGACGGGCAGGCGTTTGACCACGCGGTGCGGGTCCAGACGCTGGGGGGCGTCCAGGACGTGTGGTCGGTGGAAGCCATGGCGCTGAACAGCGTCCCGGTCAGAGCGGGCGACGTGCTCGTGGCGTCTTTCGCGGTGCGGGCGGTGGAATCCAGCACGGACCAGGCGTTCTTCCGCTTCAACTTCGAGAAGGCGTCTCCCGACTGGAACAAGTCGATCAGCATCGACTTGGGCGTGGGGCCGGCGTGGCGGCGGTTCACGTTCCCGTTCAAGGCCGGCATGTCGTTTGACGTGGGCGAGGTGAAGGCGGCGTTCCAGTGCGGCTACCCGCCGCAGGTCATCGAGATCGCCGACGTCCGGGTGATCAACCTGGGGTCGGACGTCGATATCGACCAGCTGCCCTGGACGCGGATGTCTTACCCGGGCCGCGAGGCGGACGCGCCTTGGCGTGCCGAGGCCGAGGCCCGGATCGACCGGATCCGCAAGCAGGACCTGACGGTCGAGGTGCGTGACGAAGCGGGCGAGCCGATCGCCGGCGCCGTCGTGGAGGTGGAGCAGACCGGCCACGCGTTCCGTTTCGGATCGGCCGTGGTGCCCGACGTTATCGCGGCGGACACCGAGGATGCCCGGCGCTACCGGCGGATCGCCGCCGAGCTGTTCAACGAGCTGGTGTTCGAGAACGCGATGAAGTGGAACAACCACGGCATCGGCTCGCCCGAGACGATCGAGGCGGCGCTGCGGTGGGCCGAGGAGCACGGCATGACCGTGCGCGGCCACACGCTGGTCTGGCCGGGATGGCGGTGGCTGCCCGAGTCGGTGCACCGGCTCGAATCGGACCCCCAGGCGTTGCGCGAGGCCGTCAATCGTCGGGTCGTCGACACGGTCACGGCTTATCAAGGGCGCGTGCATGAGTGGGACGCCCTCAACGAAGCGATCAGCAACCGTGACCTGATGGACATCCTGGGCAATGGCGTGATGGCCGACTGGTTCCGCCTCGCGTACGGCGCGGACCCGTCGATCCCGCTCTACATCAACGACTACGGCATCCTCACCACGGGGCTGGCGCCGTCGGCGAAGCAGGACGCTTACTACCAGCTGATTGAGCGCCTCCTCGCCGAAGGCGCCCCGGTCAGCGGCGTCGGCATGCAGGGACACTTCGGCTGGACCCTCACCCCGCCGTCGCGGCTCGTCGAGGTCTTCGACCGTTTCGCCGCGTTGGGTCTGCCGATCAAGGTGACCGAGCTGGACATCGACATCACCGACGAGCAGCTCCAGGCCGACTACATGCGCGACTTCCTGACGGCCGCGTTCAGCCATCCCCAGGTGGAGGGCGTGTTGCTGTGGGGCTTCTGGTCGCAGCGGCACTGGCGCCCCAACGCGGCGCTGTTCGACGCGGCGTTCAACGTCCGCCCCGTTGGCGAGGCGTACCGCCAGCTCGTTCACCAACGCTGGCGGACCCGTGAATCCTTGACGACCGATGCCCAAGGCGTTGTGCGCCTCCGTGGGTTCAAGGGTGACTATGCCGTCCGCGTCTCGATCGGCAACCGGTCCGCGGTCGTCGCCACGACGCTCGGCGATCAGCCGGCCCGGCTCGTGATGACGCCGGAATGATCGAAGCCGCCAACCCCGTCCTCCCCGGTTTTCACCCGGGCCTCTCCATACGCCCATATCGAGCGTTTTGATCCTGCCGAAGCCCGGGGACCGCGGTCCCCGGGCTTTTCGCGTTGCCTACGCGCGCGATAACCGGTAAGTTTCGGCGGTAATGTTTTCGATGTTTTCGCCGCCTCTTTGCGTTTGAGAAGCTCGACCTGATGACAACCCCACCCAACATCATCCTGATCAACTGCGACGACCTCGGCTATGGCGACCTGGGCTGCTACGGATCGACGGTCAACCCGACGCCTCACCTCGACCGGCTCGCGGCGGAAGGGACGCGCTTCACCGATTTTTACATGGCGTCGCCGGTCTGCTCGCCCTCGCGCGGCGCGATGCTCACCGGCTGTTATCCGCCGCGGATCGGGTTCGATTCGTTCGATAAGGGCTGGGTCCTGTTCCCCGGCAACCCCGACGGCCTGTCGACCGAAGAGGAAACGTTCGCCACCCTGTTGAAGGAACAGGGGTACGCGACCCAGATCGTGGGCAAGTGGCACTGCGGCGACCAGCGCGCGTTCCTGCCGACGCGGCACGGGTTCGACCACTATTTCGGCATCCCCTATTCCAACGACATGGGCCGGCAGCTGAACGGCCCGCCGAACCCGCCGTTGCCGCTGCTGCGTGACGAAGAGGTGGTCGATCAGCAGTTTGACATGGCCGCGGTGACCGAGCGGTACGTGGCCGAGGCGCGTTCTTTTATCCGCGAGAACCGCGACCGCCCGTTCCTGCTCTACTTCGCGCACATGTACGTTCACCTGCCCCTGGTCGTGCCGGAACACCTGCTGGCCCGTTCCGCCAACGGGCGCTACGGCGCCGCGGTCATGGCCATCGACTGGGCGACCGGCATGCTCATGCAGACGTTGGAGGAGCTGGGTCTCGAGGAGAACACGCTGGTGCTGTTCACCTCGGACAACGGCTCACGCGCCCGCGATGAAGGCGGGTCCAACCGCCCGCTGCGCGGCCACAAGGGGCAGACCTGGGAGGGCGGCATGCGGTTGCCTTTGATCGCGCGTTGGAAGAACCATATCCCCGCCGGTCGGGTCTGCAACACGCTCTGCTCCGCGATCGACCTGCTCCCGACATTCGTACAACTCGCCAACGCCCGCATGCCCGCCCGGACCATCGACGGCGTCGACCTCTCCGCCGTCCTGCTGGGCGATGACGACGCCCGGCCCCGTGAGGATTTCTGCTACTTTGCCCGCTCGGACCTTCAAGCCGTTCGCGACGAGCGCTACAAGCTTTTCGTGTCGCACGGCGAACCGGATAAAGACACGCCCGAGTTGTACGACCTGGTCAACGACATCGGTGAAACGCAGAACATCGCCGCGGACCATCCCGAGGTTGTCGAGCGCCTGACACAGACGCTTGATGACCACAACGCCAGGCTTGGCCCGGAAGGGTCCGAGCGCCGGCCGCGCGGCCGGGTCGAGCAGCCCCAGCCGTTGGCCGTGTACGACGAGGCGTACCCCTACTACGCGGCGGAGTACGACCTGCCCGACCGCGGATAAGGCTTCACGAAACCGCCTTGCCCGTGGCCGCCCATTCGGACCTGAGCAGGCAGTAGCTCGCCATGTCGACGAAGCGCCCGTCGGGGAACCGCAGCCACTGCCGGATCACCGCTTCGCGGGTGAAGCCCAGGCGTTCCGCGACGTTCTGCGATCGCTGGTTGTTGACGTCGGCCGCGATGTCGATCCGGTTGACGTTTATCCGGGTGAACGCGTAATCGATCAGAGCCCGGCAGGCCTTGGTGATGTAGCCCCGTCCCACGGCGTCGGCGTCGAGCCAGTAGCCTAGCTCGACGCGTCGGTTCTGTACGTCGTGGCGGATCATATAAGTCATGCCGACCAGGTTCCCATCGACCTCGATCCCCGCGGAGACCGCGCCCGTTTCACGGGAAGCCCCGAGCCATTGCCCGATCATGGCGCGGACCTCGCGCACGCAGGTCACCGACGGCGCCCAGCGGAACCAGGGCCGGAGGTGCTCTCGGTTGCGTTCGTACAGCTCGAACAACGCCTCGGCGTCGCCTGGCAGGATGGTGCGCAGCACGGCGTCTTCGCCCAACGGGATCGCGACCGGCTCGATGTCGCCCACCGGCTCGGGGCCGCGCCCGACCCAGCGGCTCATGATGAGCTCATCAACGTAATCATCGCCGCGTTTTGTCTGCCATCGCCGGCGGCCGTCGACGGCGAAGCCGGCCTTCTCGTAGACGCGGATCGCACGCGGGTTGTCGGCGAACACGCCCAGGGTGAGCACGTCGACCGCGTCGGATTGCTCCGCCCACCCGACGAGCTCATGCATCAGCAGCGTGCCCAGCCCCCGGTCGCACCAGGCCTGGCGCACCGAGATGCCGATGTCGCCGCGGTGGCGGACGCGCTCGTGCCCGCCGCACCCGATCCCGCACAGGCTCACCACTTCGCCATCGGCTTCCGCCATGATCTGGACGCCGGCGCCGTCGCGGTTCGACCGGACCCAGTTCCGCTCCCACTCCAGTTCCGGCAGGTCGTCGTCGGGGCTGAAGAGGATGAAATCGGTCTCGCGGCGCACCGCATCGAGGTAGTCGATCAGCCGCGGGGCGTCGTCCTCCTCCGGGCTGCGGAGCGTGACCTTGGCGCCGTCTTTGAGCGTCAGCGTCTTTGGGGTGAACACACTCATGGCTGGGCCGCCTGTCCTTCGATGGCCACCTCGTTGCCGTTGGGGGTCGTCGCGGTGATGGTTTTGGGCTCGGTGGTCTTGATGCGGTTGATAGCCGAGAGATAGGCGTGGACGGCGGCCTCGATCACGTCGGTGCTGAAGCCCCGGCCGCGGACCCGCCGGTCGTGGTGGCGCACGTGCACGGTGACCTCGCCTTGCGCGTCCTTGCCGGCGGTGATGCCGCGGGTGGCGAACGAATCGAGCTTGATCGACACGCCGGTGATGAGCTGGATCGCGGTGTAGCAGGCGTCGATCGGGCCGTCGCCGTAGGCGGCCTGCATCCGCGACACGCCGCTGCTGTCGCGCAGCTCGACCGTCGCCATCGAGATCGCCCCGGTGCCGGCCGAAACCTGGAACCGCACCAGCTCCCACAACGACCGGGCCTGATCCAGTTGCTGGTCCAGGATCGCCTCGATGTCTTCGTCGTAGACGTCTTTCTTGCGGTCCGCCAGCGCCTTGAACGCGGTGTAGACGTCTTCGAGCGTCGCGTCGTCGATGGTGTAGCCCAGCTCCTTGACCCGTTCGCCCAGCGCATGCCGGCCGGAGTGCTTGCCCAGCACCAGCTTGGACTCGGGCACGCCGATGTCGCGCGGGTCCATGATCTCATACGTGGATCGGTGCTTGAGCATCCCGTCCTGGTGGATGCCCGCCTCGTGGGCGAAGGCGTTTTCGCCCACGACGGCCTTGTTGCGCTGCACGTTCAGGCCGGTGAGGTTGCTGACCATGCGCGACGCCTTGTAGATCTCCTGGGTCTTGACGCGGGTGGCGTAGCGGTCGTAGTAGTCGCCGCGGGTGCGCAGGGCCATGACGATCTCCTCGAGCGCCGCGTTGCCGGCCCGCTCGCCGATGCCGTTGACGGTGCACTCGATCTGGCGCGCGCCGCCCTGCACCGCGGCGATGGAGTTGGCGACCGCCAGCCCCAGGTCGTTGTGGCAGTGGGCCGAGAGCACGATGCCCTGTTCGTCGATGACCGGCAGCTGTTCGCGCAGGTGAGCGAAGATGTGGCCGTACTCGGCGGGCACCGCGTAGCCGACGGTGTCGGGGATGTTGATCGTCGTCGCACCCGCCTCGATGACGGCGGCGGTGATGTCGACCAGGTGGCTCAGCTCGGTCCGGCTGCCGTCTTCGGGGCTGAACTCGACGTCCTCCACGAACTGGCGGGCCCGTTTCACCGAGTCGACGCTGATCGTGACGATCTGCTCGAACGCCTTTTTAAGCTTGTGTTCGCGGTGGATCTTGCTGGTGGCGCAGAACACGTGGATGCGGGGGTGGTGGGCGCCTTTGAGCGCCTCGCCGGCCCGGTCGATGTCGCGGGGCACGCAGCGCGACAGGCCGCAGACCACGGCACGCTGCAGGTCCTGGCCGATGGCGTGGACCGCGTCAAAATCGCCCTGGCTGGTGATCGGGAACCCGGCCTCGATGACGTCCACGCCCAGGGCCTCGAGCTGACGGGCGATCTCGATCTTCTCGGCGTGGTTGAGCGAGGCGCCGGGGGATTGCTCGCCGTCGCGCAGGGTGGTGTCGAAGATGCGGATAATCTGGGGCTCGGCCATGATGGTGTCCTGGTTGGGGGTGATCCGCTGGGTGATGAGTCGTCAAAGAAAAACGCCCTGTCGCGGGTGAGCCGGACAGGGCGTGAAGTTCGCGTCAATCGGGTCGCGATTCCCTATCCGGCACGCACGATAAGCTCGAGGCTAAGCAGCAGCCCGAGGTCGGCGGTCAGAATGGGGAAGTGCATCGACATCGCTGGAAGGTTAATCGGCTGACGGGCCGGTGTCAATGAGAAAAATCACGCCAGCCGGGCCTCGGCGCGGGCCTTGGTCTCGTCGTCGGTCTGGCGTTTGTTGTGGCCGTTGCGGTAGCGGTCGACGCAGCCGAGGATCTCCTGGCAGGCCGCGTCGGTCTGGTCCCAGCCGAGGGTAACCACCTCGGCCTCGCCCTCGAGCTGCTTGTAGGTGCCGAAGAAGTGCTCGACCTCGCGGAGGAAGTGCGGCGGGACCCGCCACAGGTCGCGGAAGTCGGCGAAGATCGGGTCGGTGTTGGGCACGGCCAGGACCTTGAAGTCGTTCTGGCCCTTGTCGGTCATGCGGAACAGGCCCAGGACCCGGGCCTCGATCAGGCAGCCGGCAAAGGTGGGCTCGTTGACCATGACCAGCACGTCCAGCGGGTCGCCGTCCTCGGCGAGGGTCTGGGGGATGAAGCCGTAGTCACCGGGGTAGTGGGCGGAGGAGTAGAGGTAGCGGTCGAGCTTGAGCAGGCCGGTCTCCTTGTCCACCTCGAACTTGGAGCGTCGGCCCTTGGGGATCTCGACGATGGCGTTGACCACGTGGGGCACGCGCGGGCCGGGAGAAATGGTGGTGTAGGGATTGAAACGGGCCATAGGTGCTCCATTCGCCCCGGCGACACGTCGGGCCAGACCGTCATGATACCGCGTCGGCGGGGGCGGGTTCGACCATCATCGGCCAATCCCGCCCGCCGGCTGGCCGCGGCGGATTCTCGGACCGCCGCCCGCTATCATGGTCTCGTGAAGACGGAAAAACAATCGCCGCATTTGAACGAAGCCCCCCTCATCGACGCGATGGATCGCGTGGTTCGACACGCCGGGGGCGATCCCGCGTCAACCTACGGCAAACACATCCGTGAGATCATGCACACCGCCGTCAAGCTGCTCCGCGACGACGCCGAGCCCGGCGAGGTCAAGCTCCTGAGCCGGTCGCTCAAGGAGCTGCGCTACGCGCTCAAGGTATTCCGCGACTACCGCGACGTCCGCAAGATCTCGATCTTCGGCTCGGCGCGTACCCCGACCGACCACCCCGACTACCTCGCCGCCGTCGAGTTCTCCAAACACATGGCCGAGGCCGGCTGGATGGTCATCACCGGCGCCGGCGACGGGATCATGCGGGCCGGGCACCATGGCGCCGAACGCGACAAGTCCTTCGGCGTGTCGATCCGACTCCCCTTCGAGACCAACGCCAACGACATCATCAAAGGCGACGACAAGCTCATCACCTTCCGATACTTCTTCACCCGCAAGCTCATGTTCATGTGGGAGGCCCACGCCGTCGCGCTCTTCCCCGGCGGGTTCGGCACCCAGGACGAAGGGTTCGAGGCCCTCACCCTCATCCAGACCGGCAAGGCCCCCATGGCCCCGATCGTGATGATCGACCCGCCCGGCGCGGGCGACCACGGCTACTGGAAACATTGGGACAAATACGTCGAGAAGTCGCTGCTCGACAACGGCTGGATCAGCCCCGAGGACCAGAACCTCTACTGGATCACCGACGACCCCGCCGCCGCGGCCCAGCACGTCCTGGCCTTCTACCGCAACTACCACTCCGAACGCTTCGTCCGCGACACCCACGTCCTGCGCCTCAACCGCCCGCTCACCGACGAGCAGCTCGACGCGCTGAACGTCGATTTTGCCGACCTCGTCAAGGAGGATCGGATGAGGCAGGGCGGTCCCCTCAAAGAAGAGCGCAACGAGTGGCCCACGCTCCCGCGCCTCTACTATGTCAGCAATAAGCGCGCTTACGGACGTCTGCGGATGATGATCGACCGCATCAACACGTACGACGCTCAGAACACATCAACTTAGAACGATGTTGCTCAATAGCCGGGCCGCTACGCGGCCCCGGACCGGGCGGGCGTAGCCTGCCGGCTATTCTACTTACGTCTTCACGACGCTTTCGCCTCGATCGGCTTGCCCTCGAACACCTCGGTCAGGCGCTGCCTCAGCGGCGTGGGGCCCGCGTCGGCGTCCACGGTCTCGTGGAACGCCGTTTCCGCGGCCTGCTCGTCGTCGAGGCGGACCTGAGCCCGCACCGCTTCGTCGCTGATCTTGCCGTCCGCGGCGACCTGGTCGAAACGGACCGCGACCCGCTTGGACACCCCCCGCTCCTGCATCGTCACGCCGTACAGCAGGTCGCACACCTGCATGGTGAGCTTGTGGTGCGTGATGATGATGAAGTGGCTCTTGTCCAGGAAGCTCTGCACGATCTGCGTGAAGCGCTCGACATTGGCCTCGTCCAGCGCCGCGTCGACCTCGTCCAGCACCGCGTAGGGCGAGGGCTTGGACTTGAAGATCGCCATCAGCAGCGCGATGGCGGTCATCGTCTTCTCGCCGCCCGAGAGCTGGCTCAACGCGCGCGGCTCTTTGCCCGGGGGCTTGGCCATGATCTCGATCCCGGATTCAAGGATGTCGACCTCACCCTCCTCATCCGACTGCAGCACGATGTCCGCCTTGCCCCCGCCGAACAGCCGGCGGAACATCCCGTCCTTGCCCGCGAAGTTTTCTCGCACTTCATGGAAGGTCTGCTCGAACCGTGAGCGGCTGCGGACGTTGATCTCGTCGATCAGCTTCTCGAGCTGCTGCTTGGCCTGCTCGATGTCGGCGACCTGGTCGGCCAACTCGTCGTGCTTGCCTTCGAGCTGCTCCTGCTCGCCGATCGCGTCGAGGTTCACGTTGCCCAGCCGGCTGATCTTGCCGCGCAGGTCGTTGATCTGAGCCTCGACCTCCGCCCAGTCGATGTCGAACGGGTCGGCGTCGGCCGTTTCCGCTTCCGCATCCTCTTCGGTTTCAACGTTTTCCGGCGGCGCATCCCGGGCCGCCCGGTACGCCTCGACCACGTCCAGCTCGAGCTGCTCGTGGGCGCGTTGGCGGACGCCGTCGAGCTTGGTCTGAAGCTCGGCCCGTTTGACCTGCAGGGCGTGCAACGCCTCGTCGGCCTCGTCGACCGAGGCGCGTTGCTGCGCGACGTCGGCCCGCAACTGGTCCATCTGCTCCCCGGCCGCGTCGAGCTTGCGCTGGATCAGCTCGCACTGCGTGATCAGCTCCTGCAGCTTGCGGTCGGCGTCCTCCGCCTGCTTCTGGGCGGTCGCCTCGTCGGCCTCCAGGCCGGCAATCCGCTTGCGCTGCGCGCCGAGCTGGTCCTCGATCCCGCTGCGTTGCCGCTGCACGTCGGCGGCGGCGATGTCCAGCTGGCGCAGCTGCCGCTGCGACGCGCTGAGCTGTTCCGCGACCGTGCTCGATTCGACCCGCACCGCGGTCACCGCCTCGCGGGCGGCCTCCAGCTCCTCGGCCGCCGCCGCGATCTCGGTCTCCAGCTTCGCCTTGCGTTCTTCGCGCTGCTGCGACTGGGACTCCAGCGTCGCGGCGTCTTCCCGGTGGTTCTGGCGCTTCGTGTCGGCGTCGACCAGTTGACGGTGGATCGCCTCCGTCTCGGCCGCGAGCACCGGCTGCTCCTTCTCGAGCGCGGCGATCTGCGCGTCCAGTGATTCGATCCGCCCGCCGACCTCGGCGAGCATCGTGTTGGCCTGATTGATGGACTGACGCAGGTCGCTGAGCACCCCCGCCACGTGGGCTGCGTGGTCGGACAGCTCCGCCAGCGCCTGCTCGTCGGTGGCGATCTCGACGTTGAGATGGTGCAACTCGGCCTGGAGCTGGGTCAGCTCGGAGCGCCGGGAGATGAGCCCGCCCACGCCGGCGCCGGCCTTGTCGGGCCCGGCGAAGACCCGGCCGTCGGCGTCGAGCAGCTCGCCGGTCTCGGTGACGAACCGGTAGCCGCCGGGCAGCGCCGCACGCAGCATCAGGGCCGCGTCCAGGTCACGCACCACCGCCGTGCGCCCCAGCAGCCGCCAAGCCACCGGCCCCAGCCAGTCGGGGTAACGCACCAGGTCGATCACGTGGGTCAGCTGGACGCCGTCGGCTGCCTGAAGCGGGGGCAGCGGCGGTTGATCGATCGCGATGAAGCTCACCCGGCCGCCCAGCGCGTCCAGCGCGTCGCGGTCGTGGCAGACGTCCGCCAGCCGGTCCACGATCAGGGCCTGCTGGTATTCGCCCAGGGCGGCCTCGACGATCCTGGCGTGGGCCACGTCGGCCTCGATCGCCTCGGCGAGCAGGCCGCGCACGAAGCGGAACTCGTCGCTCTCCTCGGCCCGGGCGAGCACCGCCTTGACCGGGTCGCTCACGCCCGCCTGGTTGTCCTCCATCTCCTGGAGCAACGCCCGCCGGGAATCCAGCGCGGACCGGCGCTCCTTGCTCTCGGTTAGCCGGGCGGTGAGCTCGGACTGCTGAGCGTCGAACTGCTCAGCAAGCGCCTGCTGTGTCTTGAGCCGATCCGTCTCCTCGTAGAGTAGCTTCTGGGCCTGGTTGCGCTTGCGGGTCGCGTCGTCCCGGCCGGCGAGCAGGTTCTCGAGCTGTTCGGCGATGTGGCCGGTGCGCTGGTCGATCTTCTGGCGGTTGGTCACCAGGGTCTGCTCGAAGGCGTCGAGGGCGTTGATCTGGTTGTGCAGCTTGGCGGTCTGCTGCATCAGGTCGATCAGGCCGTTCTTCTCGTCCTCGAGCCGGGCGCGGTTTTCGTTGAGCCGGTGCTGCAGGGCGCGGTGTTCGTTCTGGGCGGCGTCGAGCCGGTCGGCGATCGCGTCGCGGTCGGTTTCGAGACGCTGGGTCAGCTCGGCCTGCTCGTCGCGGTCGGCCTGGAGCCGGCGGGCGCGCTCGTCGAGCTCGTCAAGCCGGGTCGCGTCGCGCTCGATCTGCTGCTTGACGTCGGCGAGGGTCGACCGGGCGAACGCGACGCGCTGCTCGGCCTGCTGCTTGGCGCCCGCCTGCTGGTGGCGCTCCCCGTCGAGCTGCTTCTGGCGGTGGTGGATCGACTGCCGCTCCATCTCCGCGTCGGCCAGGGCCTGCTCCTTCTGCGTCAGGCCGCGGGCGGCCTGGGCGCGGTCCATCTCCGCCTGCTCCAGTTCGTCGGCCAGGTCGTCGAGCCGGGTGTGCAGGCGGTGGTAGTCGGCCAGGGCGTACTGGAGCTGAAGCTCGCGGAGGCGGGTCGAATGCTCCTGGAAGGACCGGGCGCGGGCGGCCTGCATCTTGACGCTGCGCAGCCGCCGCTCGGTGTCCTCCAGCCGGGTCCGGCAGAGGGTGAGGTTCTGCTCGGTGCGTTCGAGCTTACGCACCGCTTCTTTTTTCCGGGCCTTGAACCGCGAGACGCCCGCCGCCTCCTCGAAGATCTGCCGGCGCTCCTTGGGGTTGGATTCGAGCATCCGAGCGACCTTGCCCTGCTCGATGACCGAGTAGGCGTCGGTGCCGATGCCGGTGTCCATGAACAGTTCGCGGATATCGCGGAGGCGGGCGCGCTGGCCGTTGATCAGGTACTCGCTCGTGCCGTCGCGGTAGAGCTGGCGGGTGACCGCGACGCTGTCGGTGTCGAGGGGCAGCGTGCGGCGGGGGGCGGGGCGATTCGGACCTTCGTCACTTCGCTCCTCAGGTCCGGCTTCGATCAGAGGGTTGTCGAAGGTCAGGGTCACCGACGCCATGCCGCTGGGCTTGCGGGTGGACGAGCCGTTGAAGATGACATCGAGCATGGCCCCGCCGCGGAGCGACTTGGCCGACTGCTCGCCCAGGACCCACTTGATGGCGTCGACGACGTTGGACTTGCCGCAGCCGTTGGGGCCGACGATGCCGACGATCGGCTCGTTAAAGGCGATCTCGGTCTTGTCGGCGAACGATTTGAAACCGGCCAGGGTGAGTTTGGCCAACCGCATGCGGCGAACCTCCGTGTCACTACGCCTCGCGTCGGGACGGGATCGAGGCGCCGGGCTCCGCCCGGTTCGGGTTGTCTCTCCGCCGTCCTTTTTCATGATCGGCTTACCGCGAGCTTAACATACAAAACCGGCGGGCGGGAGCGGGCTCAGGGGTTGTCGGTCTCCGGCCGGGTCATCGCCGGCGGGTCGGGCTCTTCCGCGGGCACGGCCATCACCTCTGCGTTCGTGGCGCCGGGGTCGGCGGTCTCCGAGCGGATCGTCCATTCGTCCGTGGTGACCTCCGGGTCCTGCACGGAGATCTCACCACGGTCGGCCGGGTCTACGAACTCGGGCCGGCGGTCGATCGAATCCGCCCCCCGTTCGTATTCGTCGATGAGCTTGGCGAGCGGGCTGAGGTTCAGCTCCAGGGGGGCCTGGACGAAACGCGACTCGCACAGGTGATAGACCGCGTCCACCACCTCGCTGTAGGGCAGGTTCAACCCCGGCTCGGGCTGCTCCAACGTCGGATAGTGGGCGAGGTAGTAGATCAGCGTGGGGAGCGTGGGGACGATGCTGACGGTCTGCGGCGACGATTCGCGGGGCGGCTGGTAGAACAGCGAGGCCGGGGCGTCGGGCGCGGTCGTGCGGATCATCAGCCGGTTGTCCCACGCCCGGCCGACCTCCGGCGTGGCGAATCCGATATGGTCGCCGAACAGGGCGATCCGCGGCACGCCTACCTGCGAGACGTAGACCAGCGGTTTTTCGGACGGAATCCGGTCGATGACGAATTTGAGTTGTTTGTACTTGTCAAAGATCGGGGTCCGCTCGACCAGGCGGGAGTTCATCTTGGTCAGCGCTTCGTAAGCCGCGATGCGGACCGTCCGGTCCTCATCGCTGAGCAGTTCGAACAGGGCCTCGCTCCGCGTGAGGTGCGACAGGCTGCGGGCGGCGGCGATGCGGACCTGCGGGTCCGGGTTGGCCGCCAGCTCGGCCAGCGATTCGCCCGCCAGCGCGTCGCCCAGGTAGGCGCCGGCCTCCAGGGCGGCCTGGCGGAGCGTGAGGTTGTCGCTGTCATAGCTCTCCCGCAGCACCCCGAGCGCCGTCCGGCCGAGTGTCTGCCACGCCACCGTGATCTGCGGGGCGAAGCTCGGCTGGCGGACGAGCTCGCGGGTCAGCCGGCGGGCGGTGACCGCCTCGAACCCGGGGCCGGTCTGGATGTACAGGTAGCCGATCATCGCCAGCAACTCGCCCGGGTCGCCGGCCCAACGGGGGGGGATCCAGAGGTTGATGATGCGGTCGGTCTCCGGGCTGGCGATCGGCTTGGCGTCGGTCGCCAGGCCGAACCGCTCGTTGATGCGGTTGGCGATGGCTCGGGAGCGTTGCCAGCTCGGCTGGTTGAGTGCGAGGGTGATGGGGCGGTCCTCGGTGACCTGGCCGCCCTTGATGACGATGGCCTGGCGGAGAAACGCCCGCTTGGGCTGGTCGGTGTAGCGGTCGTCAAAGGGGCTCATGTAAATGGGCCCGCTGGCCTGGGCCTGCTTGAAGAGGAACTCGCGGGGGTTTTCGAGCTGCCCCGGCGCCATGTCGACCTGCCAGAGCTGGCCGCCGGCCAGGTTGGTGGTCTGGGTCTGGGGCCAGGCGGAGATCAGCACGTCGAACCGGGTGCCCCGGACCGCGCCGGGGGGGATGAAGCCCTGGACGCCGACGATGGCGGTGTCTTTCCGCGAGAGCAGCCGCTCGGGCGACATCCGGGCGAGCTCGGGGAATTCGCCGACCATGGAGATCGAGCCGACGCCCATTTTGCGCATCTGGTTGATCAGCGTTTGCCGCAGCAGCGGCGGGACCTCGCTGGACCCCGTGTCGTCGAGGCCGACGACGATGCCGTAGCCCGACACGAGCAGGGGCTCGTAATCGAGGAGGATGGCCATGGAGCCGACGGTGCCGCGGAAGAACGGCGGGCCGAGGAAGGTCGGCGGGGGCGCCGCCGCGGGCGCCCGCTCGCGGGTCTCGGTGATGGTGCAGCCCGCCGTCGCGACGATGACGAGCAGGGCCGTCGCCGCGGTCGGTAAGAGCCAGCTGGGGATGATGTTGTGAGCACGAACCCGCAAGGCGACTATTGTCCGCCAAGCCCCGCCGTGGGTCAAGGGCGATTCGTCTTGGCGCCATGAAACCGCAGATGAACACGGATGAACGCCGATGGTGGGGAAATGGGTAAAACCAAGGATGGTGTTTGAGCCGCCCATACGATTCAGGCCGCGGCGAGACGGAGCAATAAAATTTAAATTATTTACAATAAAATGCTGATTGGTTTTCGCGGCGAGTCCGCCGCTCTCCCTTTCTATCCGCGTCAATCTGCGTTCATCCGCGGTTTCAAACCGCCTCAGGCAAAGACAGTTCAGCGATTCGTTTACACTACCGCCATGCAAGCCGATATCGAACGGGTGCTGATCGACCGCGAGGCGATCGCCCAGCGGGTCCATGAGCTGGCCGGGCAGATCGTGGCCGACCTGGGCCCGGACGCCGCGGTGGAGGATCAGGAGATCACCCTGGTCCCGATCCTGACCGGCAGCATCATTTTCGTGTCCGACCTGATCCGGAAGATGCCCCTGCGTATGCAGATCCGGGTCATGTCCGTCACCAGCTACCCCGGCCGGGCCACCGCCAGCCGCGGGGCCAGCGTCGAGGCGGCCCTGACCAAGCTCCCCGATTCGCTCGAAGACCGGCACATCCTCATCATCGACGATATCCTGGATTCGGGAAATACCCTAAGTCTTGCCCGGGAAATGATTCAAAAACGCAGCCCCGAGTCGCTGCGGTCCTGCGTCCTGCTCCGCAAGGAGCGGCCCGAGGCGATGGAGGCGGCGGTCGATTACGTGGCCTTCGACATCCCCGACGAATTTGTCGTCGGCTACGGCCTCGATTATGACGATTATTACCGCAACCTCCCCGACATCTGTACGCTGAGGCAAGAGGTGTACACGCGTTGATCGTCGCCGACCCCAAACCCCCGCGTCAGGCGCCCCCGCCTGACGCCCGACGCGCCGAGGGATGCGCCGAGGACGCCAACGACGACATGACCGCCCGTGCCGCGGCCATGCTCCCCGCCCACCTGATCCAGCCCGGCGAAATCATCGTCCTCCTGCTCAAGCCCAGCCCCTGGTTCATCCTCCTGCGGCCGCTCAAGACCCTGGTCGCGCTCGGGCTGGCGACCATGATCGCCGTGCTGATCGCGGGCTATTTCTTCCTCGGCGCCTATCAGACCGAAACCGCGGTCGTCGGCGTGGCGATCATCGCCCTGCGCCTGTTCTGGGAGTTCATGGAGTGGCTCAGCCGGGCGTACGTCCTGACCGATCGGCGGGTCATCCGCGTCGAGGGCGTCCTCCGCGTCAACGTGTACGAAGCCCCGCTCGAAAAGGTCCAGCAGACCGAGGTCATCCGCACTCTCCGCGAGCAGCTCGTGGGCCTGGGCACCATCGGCTTCGCGACCGCCGGCACCGCCTTCACCGACGCCTTCTGGATCATGATCGCCCGCCCGTTCGAGGTGCATCAGAAGGTGGTCCAGACCCTGCGGCGGTACCGGGGCTAACGCACCAGCGTCAACCCCGCGGCTCGCAGGAAATCAGACACTCCGCGGAACCCGTCCCGGCGCGCCGCCGCTTCGAATTGAGCCTTTTCCTCCTCGGTGACGCGGACGTTGATCTGTGCGGTCCGTTTTTCACCGTTGGCCGGGGGCGGCGGGGCTTGGCCCTGTTCCAGCATCATGCCCACGGTCGTGGCGATCGCTTCCCGCACCTTGGCGACGCACTCGTCAGGCGTTTGGCCGTCGTCCATCACGCCGGGCATCTCGAGGGGGTGGCCGACGTACCCCAGTTCTTCCTCGGGTTCGAGGACGATGCGGTACCGGGCGGAGAGGGCCCGCGCCCGCTCCAGAATGACCGGGTCCATCGGGCGGTCGACCGCCTGCTTAGCCTTCGGCTTGGAGGCCGCCCGCGACGGCTTTTTCCGCGAGTCGGACGTAGACCGGCTTGACCCGGTTGCGGTGGACCGGGATCGTGACCGCGTGGTGTCCCGCTTTGATGAACGTGTGGTGAGAGCCACGGATGCGTCCTAATGTCCAGCCATGGGATTCGAGAAGCTTCCGTACTTCAGAAAAACGTTTGTCGCCAGCCGTGTGACAGTTCCCTAGTCATTCTCTGAAAAGCGAGAATACCTAGCGGTGGTGTCACTACCATCCCAAGTATATCTTACGCTATACAAAGATCAACCCCGCACGCGCACCGAGTCGGCGTGGCCGTCGAGGCCCTCGGCGTCGGCCATGGCGGCGATGTCGGCGATCGCCTGGGGGGGCATGCCGTTGCGGTAGGCGACCGTGCCGCTGCGCTTGAGGAAGGTGTAGACGCTGACCCCGCTGGCGTACCGCGCCGTCGTGCCGGTGGGCAGGACGTGCGACGGGCCGGCGTAGTAATCTCCTGCCGCTACAGGGGTTGCGTCACCCAGGAAGAACTCCCCGCCGTGTTGGAGCCGCGCCAGCAGGGCGGCGGGGTCGGCCACGGCGAGGTTGACGTGCTCGGCCGCGAGGCGGTCGGCGATCGCCGCTGCTTCATTGAGGTCTCGCGCCAGCACCGCGCACGACTCCTCGGCCAGCGACCGCTCGATCGCGTCCCGCCGCCGCCGGCCCGGGGCCTGCCGGTCCATCTCCCGCTCCACCGCCTCGATCACGCCGCGGTCCCACGCCACGAGGAAGCACTTGCCCGGGTCGTGCTCGGCCTGGGCCATCAGGTCCGCAGCCACGCGGCGGGGGTCGGCCGTCTGGTCCGCGATCACCACCGCCTCGCTGGCGCCGTAGTAGTCGTCCGTGCCGACCACGCCGCGGAGCATCAGCTTCGCCGCCTGCACCACCGGGTGGCCCGGGCCCGCGATGAGGTTCACCGGCGTGACCGTGTCGGTCCCGTGGGCCAGCGCCGCGACCGCGGGCGGGCCGCCGATCCGGTAGACCCGCTCGATCCCGAGCATGTTGGCCACCGCCAGCGTGATCGGCGAGACGTCCCGGGCCGGCTCGCCCTCCTTGCGGTACGGCTGGGGCGTGACCACGCTGATCGCCTTGGGGTCCACCCCCGCCACGATCGCGGGCACGGCCAGCATGATCAGCGTACTGAACAGCACCGCGCTGCCGCCGGGCACCAGCAGGCCCGCCGGCGTGATCGGGGTGAACCGCAGGCCCAGCTCGGCGCCGTGGATCGTGATCGGGTCGGGGTCGCTCGGCCTGATGTGCGCCTGGTATTCGGTCACCTGCCCGATCGCCTGCCCAATCGCGCTGCGCAGCTCGCCGGTCAGGGCCGCGTCGGCCTTCTCCAACTCGTCGCGGCCGACGCGGATGCGGTCCGCGGTGAAGTCCGGGTCGGTCCATTGGCGCATGTGGGCGACGATCGCGGCGTCGCCGTCGCGCCGGGTCTGTTCGATCAGGTCGGCGGCGACCTGTCGGTACTGGTCGCTCAGCGAGGAGGAGGCCCGCAGCCGGCCGAGGCGTTGCTCGAACGCCGCGACGCCGTCTTGCGAAGCCAGGTCATAAATCGGGAGTCGGGCGGACATGGCCCCATTAGAACAGGTTGCATGATGGTTGGCCAAAGGGGCTGATTGAATGGCAGATGGCAGATGGCAGATGGCAGATGTGAGATGGCGGATGGACCGGAAGTCGTTGAGCGCGGCCCGGCTCAGCGTTTGGTCAATGACGCGAGGTAGGCGTAGCGCCCGCCGATGGGCTGCAGGGTCAGCTCGCAGTCGTCGCGGCGGCGCATCGCGTCGAGCAGTTCCGGGCGGTGGTGGACGTGGAAGAGGGCGAGCCACCGTTTGAGGCCGGCGGCAAACCAGCGGGGCAGGCTCGCCTGGTCCCAGAAGTCGACGACGTAGAGCGTACGTCCCGGGGCGAGATGGGCCAGCGCCGCGTTGAGGGCCTGGGGCCAGGTCGGGATCATGGAGAGCGAGTAGGAGAAGAAGACCGCGTCGAAGTGGTCGACGCCGAAGGCGGCGGGGTCGAGCTGCTCGGCGAGGCCCTGCCGGAGGGTGATGCGGTCGGCGAGGCGGGCGCGGTCGACGCTGCGCTGGGCGGTGTCGATCATGACCTGGGCGGCGTCGAGGCCGAAGAGGGGCTGGCGGTCGGTCCGCCGGGCGAGCCGGATCAGGTTCCGGGCGGTGCCGCAGCCGACTTCGAGGACGCGGTCGTCAGGCCGCAGGTCCATGCGTTGGAGGAGGGTGTCGCGGCCGAAGAGGTAGTAGCGGCGGGACAGGTCGTAGACGTGCCGCGTGTAGCGGTACATCCGGTCCATGGCGCGGGCGTGTTCGTGCGCGGCTTGGGTCATGGCGGCAGCGAGCCGGGAAGAGGGCGGCCGGCCTGGGCGATTATTGCGGCTTGAGGTACAGGTGGAACCCGCCGTAGATCGCGGAGCGGTCCTGGTCGTAGTACGCCGCGGAGGCTTCGCGTTCGTAGACGAACCGGCTGCGCAGCTCGGGCGGCAGGGCGGTCTCGATCGGCGACTCGCTGCCCGAGGTGCGGAAGATGATGCGCGTGCCCGGCTGGCCGACGCGGTCGATCTCCCGCCACAGCTCGGCGATCACGTGCGGCGGCATCCAGTCCTGGCTGTCGAGCAGCACGAACCGGTTGAGCGAATCGCTGGGCTGGGAATGCAGGTAGCGCGTCAGCGACATGACGTGCGTCTCGACCCGGCCGATCCGGTCCCGCAGCACCGGGAAGCTCTCTTCACGGAGGTAGTCGGGGATCGCCCGGCGGTTCTCGTGGTCGTACCGCCGGCCGAACGCCTGCCAGGCGAAATAGTTTTCCTGCATCGGGAAGTCGACCACCAGCCGGCGCACGCGTTCGCGGAACACCTGGCAGACCTTGCCGCCGGACTCGGCGTGCATGATCTTGTACTGGCTGGGCGGGATGCCGAGGCTGAAGCCGGTGAGCGGGTTGCGGGTGGCCCACTTGACGAACGCGTTGTCGAAGTAGGGCGCGACCACCTCGTCGAAGAACTGCTGCTGCTCTTCGCGGGTCTTGGCGTCCAGCAGGCGCTCGTACGGCGTGCCGGTGATGCGTCCGAGGATATGGGCGATGCGGATGAGCTGGCCGAGCTTGGAGGCGTTATAGAACCCCTTGCGGAGGTACTTGAGGCGCTTGGTGCCGATCTTGAGTTTCTTCGACGGCCAGTCGGTCGACTCCCAGTAATGACGGGTGGTGTCGTCGAGGTGATGGCGCAGGTGGGCGTTGTAGTTGTCGAGGTTTTCCTCGCCCTCGCCGTGGCCGAACATGCGGTAGAAATCGTCGTGCGCGGGCAGGTGCCGGACGGCGGCGAGCTTGAGCCGGCAGAGCGACATGTGGCAGGTGTTCAGGTCGATGGCGACGACCTGCTCGGGATCGTTGAGCAGATAGTTGAGCACGTTGCACCCGCCGGAGCTGATGGTCAGCACCCGGCTGCCGGGGCCAAGCTGCATGGCGTCGGCGTCGACGCGGGGGTCCTCCCAGATCTGGTTGTACACCCAGCCGCGGAACCAGAGCGTGAACAGGCGTTCGAGGACGCCCTGCTTGGAGGCCTTGCGGTTGTGGTGGACGGCTTCGCGGAGGTAGTCAGTCGTCAACGCGTGCGACTGCGTCGCGGCGGATGCTGCCATGCTGGGGTCTCGCGGTAAAGGGACGCGCCTCGGTACAGAAAGCATGGTAACGTCATATCTGACACGGAGATGACGTCCATACAGGATTTTCACACATCGGTCAGGGTGGGTCCGGGCCCGGCCGGTTGTCGATCGCGGCCGGGTCACCCTGAGTCCGCGGGGTTGTGGGGCGGAGGACCCCGAGCCGCCCTTGGCCCAGTTTTTCTTCGTGGAAGTATATATTGACTTTGGCGTCCCCGTCGGGCTCGAACCGCAGGGAGAAGAAGTCGTCGGCCGCCACGCCGTAGGGCTCGAGGTCCTCCGCCCGCCGCGGCCAGGCGAGGTGGTCGTGGTAGTAGATCGCGGTCGCCAGCCGGAGGTTGAACATCTTTTTGCCGTGCAGGCCGATGAGCTGTTTCACCGGCTTCATCGCCTCCTGAACCGATCGCCGCGACTTGGCCTGCTGCTGCGACGCCCGGGAGCCGCTCCGCGCCGAGGTTCGCCGCGTGTCGGAGGGCGGGTCCCGGAAGACGATGTCCCCCTCGGACGACGAGCAGCCCGTCAGCAGCGCCGCCGCGAGCAGCCCGGCCCCGAACAGCAGCACGCGGGCGCCGGCCGTCGTGCGAAAGGGCTGAAACATCGTCATCGTCCTGCGAGAGCTCACTTGATGCGGTCCTTCCGCCCACGGCGGAGGAGCGTCCACGACCCCAGCACGAGCGCCGTCAGCGTCGTCGGTTCAGGCAGCGCGACCGTCGGCGCCGCTGAGGGTAGCGTAAACAATTCGACCGCGTTTCCATGGCCCGCGAGGTACGTGATGAACAGGTCGGGGCCGTGGTTGTCGGGAACGTGGATGCGCTGACCCTCGATCAGGTTATCGAATCGGCCGGTCACCCCGCCCAGGGCCTGGAGGATCGCGAAGCGCTGGCCGGGCCCGGTCTGGAAGCCGTCGAGCAGCGCCACCTCCAGATCGCCGTCGAGGGCCAGGCTCCCGGCGATCTCCAACCGGTCGTATTCGCCTTCCTCCAGGCCCGCCAGTTCGATCAGCAGGCGGGCCTGGTCGGTGTACGCCACGTCGCCGGCCACCTCGACCACCGCCGGCGAATCGCCCGGGCTGTGCAGCGCGTTGAACACGGCCGTGCCGTCGCCCAGCAGGGCCCCCGCGCCCGAGGTCGGGCCGTTGAAGAAGTTGGTCCCTTTCAGCACCACCCGGCTGCCGCGCGGGCTCTTGAACGGCGCCGCGATCACGGCGTCGCTGAGCGTGACCTCGCCCAGGTTCAACACCGCCCGATCGATGACGCCCCTGAAAGACGTGCGGTTCTGATCCGCCGCCCGGCCGGCTTGTGTCGGAGACGTGACCACCACCCGCGCGTTAAACGGGCTCGCCGCCAACACGGCGGCAGGGCGTGGCCGCCGGGCGGAAAGCGAAACCGTGCGCCCGGCCCCCAAGGACCGCGCGGCGGCCAGGGCCGGCTTGCTGATATCAGGTCTGACGTCACGCCGGGGCGCGGCCGCCCCCGCAGCGGGGCGCTCGTGCTGGGCCCGGCGGGCCGCCCCGGCTGATGAGGCGCGTCCTCCCGGTTGGGCCGTGGCGAGCCGGTCGGCCGTGGGCGCGGCGGCCGGGATCGGCGGCGGCGTCCGCCTGCTCAGGGACGCGGAGGGCCCGCCGATCGGCGTCAGGATGTGGACGTGTTGTCGACGCGGCGGAGCGACGGCAACCCAATGTCTTGTTTGCTTGAAGACCGGCCTCGCCTCAACGCCTGGGCCGGGCGCGGCGTCCAGACCCGGCCGATGCGGGCCCGGCCTGCCCGCCCGGCTGGGGGGCTGGGCGTAGATGGCGGTGTAGCCGGGCGTGACGACTGGGCCCGGCGCCTGCCGCATGGCCGTCAGCGGCGCCGGGGTGATGGGCGTTGGATCATGGGGCGCCGACTCCATCACCAGCAATACGCCGGCGACCGCGGCGGCGCCCGTCGCGGCCTTGGGCGTCGCGAGGGTCTGCAGCGCCGGCGGCGCGGCCTGGCGGAAAACCAACCACGCCGCCGCGACCGCCGCCCGTGGCGTGGCCAACCACCCGCCCACCACGGCGCCGCCGATCGACAGCTTGTCGAGATGCCCGCCCGCCCAGCTGCGCATCCGCCGCTTCATCCGCGCGAGCTTGCGCGCCACCGCCTGCTGCGACACCCCGCGCTGGGCGGCGAGCTCGCGCTGCGGCACCCGCTCCACCAAGTGCTTGAGCAGCAGGTCGCGCTCGTCTTCCGGCAGCTGCGCCAGGAGGTGCTGAACAAACTCGACCGTCTCCAGACGCGACAACGCCCGGTCGTTCCACGACTCGTCACGCGCCGCCGACGCCTCGCGCTGACGGCTGGCGACGCGCCGGCGGATCAGGTCGACGCAGGTGTTGCGGGCGCACCGCGCCAGCCAGCCCGCCAGGTTTCCCTCGATCGCCCCGGCCGATTCCAGCAGCTTGCGGAACACGTCCTGCACGGCGTCCTCGGCGTCCGCGTCATGGCCCAGCCGGCGCAGGCAGATGTCACGCACCCGTCGGCGGTGCCGACGCACCAGCGCCTCGAACGCGGCCACGTCCCGCGCGTTGGCCACCGCGTCCAGATGTTCCTCATCGGTCATGAGCCCTAAAGTCTAAGCGATCCGCCTGAAACCACGGGGTAAAGATTTCTCGAAAAGACCGAGCCGGCGGGTTGTGAACCCGCCTCGGCCGGCGACCTGTTTACGGAGGCGGCGTCAGGCCGTTCAACGTTGAGAAGCCGGGCGACATGCATCGCCCGGCCGGGGTTGTGGTGCGTTCGGAATCCGCGTTGTTTCAGGGAGTTGTGATCAATGGTTTTGTCCGTCTTGAAGCCGTGTCTCATGAAACTGGGCCTGGTGGGTGTCCTAGTGATGGTGCTGTCGGGGCTGGGTCGCCAGGCCTCCGCCGGCACGGTCGCCGACCCGAACGAATTCACGGATCACGAAGCGTTGGCCAACGATGAGGCGTTCGACTCGGTGGGCCGGTTCATCGGCGCGACCGAAACCAGCGCTTATTCCGCGTCGGGGGTTTACCTCGGTGACGGGTGGGTGCTCACCGCGGCCCACGTCGTCGACGAGGCGACCAGCCTGAGCTTCGAGATCGGCGGGGCGACCTACGAAGCCGAGGCCTGGGCGTATCACGCCGACTGGAACCCGGCGGACATCGTCAGCGGCGCCGACATCGCCCTGGTGAAGCTCGCCGGCGATGCCGCCCCGCCCATCACCGGCGCAACGCTCTACACCGGCAGCGAAGAGGACCTGCTCGGCGCCGTGGGGGTCAGCGTCGGCTACGGCGTGACCGGGACCGGGGCGACCGGTTACGACCCCGCCTCCAGCACCGAGAAGCGCGCCGGCACCAACACGATCGACCTGGTTCACAGCGACGACGTGCTGATCTCCGACCTCGACAGCGGTTGGTGGCCGCACAACAGCACCGGCTCGTCGAGCGTGACCGACCTCGAATACCTCATCGCACCCGGGGACTCGGGCGGCGGGCTGTTCGTCTATGACCAGGTCCTCGACGACTGGGTGCTCGCCGGCGTCAACTCGTTCGGCTACGGCGTCGACGGCGTGGCGGACTCGGACTTCGGCGACCTCTCTGGGCAGATCAGCGTCGCCTACTACGAAGACTGGATCCTCGACATCCTCGCCGCCGGCCTGACCGACGCCGCTTCGCTCAACGGGGTCGTGGCCACCGTGATCCCCGAGCCCGCCACCGCGGCGCTGCTGGGCCTCTGCCTGCTGATCGTAAGCCGCGGCCGCCTTGGCCGGCCGCATCGGCGCGCGTTGGAGAGTGAGCGGGCGCGATCCGTCTGCCGCCGGAGTTAGAGCGGCCCGGGCGCCATATCTCCCCCCCTCGGCGATGTGTGCGGAACGATGCCCATTCGCACACATCGTCCTTCGGGCGAGGTATGGCGCGCGGGCCGGGCTTAGCCGGGCCGCTACGCGGCCCTGGTCCAGGCGGGCGTAGCCCGCCGGCTAAAGCGGCCAAGCGATCGACTGAAAGTGAATCGGCTACGAATCGAATGTAAACCCTCAGTCGGCCTCGACCACCGCGGCCGCCGTGTCGGGTCGGATCAGGACCCGGTCGCCCACGCTGAACCGGGCGCGGTGGTCGGTCTGCACGGCGTATTCGGCTTGGTCCAGCCGAACGCGGTAGGTCAGGTCGTGGCCCTTGAACTCGCGGGCCGTCACCACGCCCGCCGGGCTGTCGCCGTCGTTGTCGGCCGCTTCGAGGTGCAGGTGCTCCGGCCGCAGCGAGACGGTCACCGCGCCGTGCGCGGTGCGGTCGAGCTTGAGCAGGCCCAGCGCCGACGTTCCCGCGCTGCCGTCGGCGTCCACGGCGATCAGGTTCGTCCGCCCCAGGAACTGCGCGACAAACGCGGTCCGCGGCTTGTTGTACACCGTCTCGGGGTGCCCCAGCTGCTGCACCCGCCCCTCGCGCATGACCGCCAGCCGGTCCGCGGTCGACAACGCCTCCTCCTGGTCGTGCGTCACCAGCACGATCGCCAGCCCCCCGCGCTCGGCCAGCATCCGCAACTCGCTCCGCGTCGCGTGACGCAGGTCCGGGTCGAGGTTCGAGAACGGCTCGTCCAGCAGCACCACCTTCGACCCCGCCGCCACCGCCCGCGCCAGCGCCACCCGCTGTTGTTGACCCCCCGACAGGTCGTGCGGCATCCGCTCGTCCACCCCGCGCAGATCCACCATCTCCAGCGCCTCGCGCGCGGCCTGCAGGCGCTGCCGCCGCGGCACGCCCCGCACGCCGTACGCCACGTTCCCGATCACGCTCAGGTGCGGGAACAACGCGTAGTCCTGAAACACAAACCCGATCCCCCGCTTCTCCGGCCGAACGAACACGTCCCCGCCCTGAAGCAATCGCCCGTCGTGCAGCACCTCCCCCCGGTCGGCCCGCTCGAACCCGCCGATCACCCGCAGCGTCGTCGTCTTCCCGCAGCCCGACGGCCCCACCAGCACGAACACCTCCCCCGCGTGAACGCAGAACGTCACGTCCTCGATCACCGGCGCCTCCGCGCCGTGGAAGGTCTTGCCCACCTGGTGCACGCACAGCAACGCGTGCCGGGCGTTGGCGTCCAGCACCCATTGCGTCGTGCTCTGCGGCAGGGGGATCGTCTGACCCATCAACTCCATCGCGGCGGGTGATTAATCGGGCTTCTCGGAGAGGATCTCGCCGGTCTTGCCGTCGACGCGGAGGTCGAACTCCTCGGCGCCGCGGAAGGCGTCGATCTCCCAGACGCCTTTCTCGTTGTCGGCCTTGGCGATCACGTAGCCCTTGGCCTCCACGATCTTGGCGATCGCGGACAGCGGCTTGGCGTCCTCCGCCGGCCGGTCCCCGGCCAGCGCGATGTAGCCCCCGGCCAGCAACACGACCAGGACGGGGATGCTGATGAATGTCTTTTTCATAGCGCCTGCTCCTTTGTGGTGAAACCGGTCGACCATCGACCTTGTATTCTCAGTTTACGTTGACGTGAAATGGCCGGTTCGCGACATCTGGGTGGATTGAGCGGCAGCCCGGCCCTGCGGGCCGGCGCTAAACAACTCTATCAATCGTCATCCGCCATCTGTTTTGCCTTTCTTGATCACGTCTTCTGCTCATGCCAGACCAGGACCCCGACGAACACCGACGCGATCGCGACGATCAGTAAAGCATACGGCGCCGCGCCGGCGTAGTCCGCCTCGGCGGTGTGGCCCCACACGTTGGTCGCCAGGGTGTCGAACCCCAGCGGCGCCAGCAGCATCGTCAGCGGCAGCTCCTTCATCGCTGACAGGAACACCAGCGCCAGGCTCACCACCAGCCCCGGCCGCAGCAGCGGCAGCGTCACCCGCCACAGCGTGCCCCACGGGCCCACCCCCAGCGCGCGCGACGCCTCCTCCACCCGCGGCGACGCCCGGAACAACGCCGACCGCAGCGGCGCCACCGCCTCGGCCATGAAGTGCAGCGCGTACGCGTACACCAGCACCCCCAGCGTCTGGTACGCCCACGGCGCCAGCCTCAGCGTGATCACCAGCACCCCCAGCGCGAACGCCAGCGACGGCGTCGCGTACCCCAGGAAGCTCAGCCGTTCGATCATCAGCGACCGCTTGCCGGGGTAACGCCGGGCGATGTACGCCACCGGCAGCGCGAGCGCCGTGGCGATCACCGCCGCCGGCAGCGACGCCCGCACCGAATCCCAGAGCGCCGCTCCCACGTCGGGCATCGTGTAAGACCATTCCACCCGCGTCAGCCCGTACGCGATCGTGCCCACCGGCAGCACGACGCCCATCAGCAGGATGACGCTGAGAAACGCCACCGCCGGCCCCGCCCACGGCCCCAGCTCGACCCGCCGCGCCCGCCGCTCCACCCCCGTGCCGGTGCGGTGAAGACGCAGGCCCCGCAGCAGCCAGAACTCCCCCCCGATCAGCACCGCCGTGAACGCGAGCATCATCATCGCGATCCACGCCGCCCCGCCGAGGTCGAACCCCGTGTAACGCAGGTACAGCGCGTAGCTGAACGTGTGGTAGTTCATCAGGCTCACCACGCCGAAGTCGTTGACCACGTGCAGCGCGACGATGAGCTGGCCCGCCAGCAGCGCGGGGCTGAGCTGAGGCAGGATTACCGAGAAAAAAATCGTCGCCCGCGACCGCCCCAGCGACTGGGCCGTCTCTTCCAGCCCGGGGTCGAGCTGCAACAGCCCGGCCCGCAGGCTCAGCAGCATGTAGGGCAGGTTGTACAGGCTCAGGGCGATCAGCGACCCGCTGTAGCCCCGCAGCACCGGAGCGGCGTACCCGGTGAGGTGATACACCATCCCGTACGCCCCCCCTGCGGCCAGCAGCGTGTACGCCAGCAGGTACGCGGGCGTGGCGAAGATCATCACCAGCGCGACCGCGAAGAACCGCCGGCCCGGCAGGTCGGTCCGCGTGGTGAGCCACGCCGCCGGCAACGCCAGCAGGGTCGTGACCGCCAGCACGCCGACCACCAGCGCCGTCGTATTGCCCAGCAACGCCGCGTTGCGCCAGGTGAACACCGCGTCCCACGCCGAGGTTTCCGTATCGCCGACCGCGCGCACGACCAGATACAGCAGCGGCGCGAGCACCCCCGCCGCTGACACCATCGCGGGCGCTGCGAGATACCACGGCGGCCGGCGGGCTGAGGTCACGGTGGCGGGCATGGCGGGGAAGCGGGTCGGCTGGCGGCGGGGCGGCCGCTCAGTGTACGCCGGTGTCTCTCAACAGGCGCTGCGTGGCCGCGAGGTCGTCCATGTCCTCCAGCGCGACGTTCGGCGCCGCCGCCCGAAGCGTCTGCCGGTCGGTCAGCATCGGGTGCGGCGTCGCCGCCCCCGTGACCGGGTACTCGTACACCTTGTTGGCGAAATACGCCTGCGCTTCGGGTGACAGCAGGAACGCCACGAACCGCTCCGCCGCGGCCTTGTGCCTGCTGGTCTTGAGTATGCCCACGCCCGCGACGTTGATGAGGTTGCCGATGTCGCCGTCGTTGAACGCGGTCTGCTCGACCGGGTAGTCCGCGTCGTTGCTCTTGAAGCGGATGAGGTAGTAGTGGTTGGGCAGGCCGTAATCGACCTCGCCCGCGGCGATGGCCTGGAGGATGGCGGTGTTCTTGGGGTAGGCCTTGGCGCCGTTGGCCTTCATCGCTTCGAGCCACCGGCGGGTCGCGTCGTCGCCGCGCTGGGCGCGCATGGCCGAGACAAAGGCGATGAACGAGGCGTTGGTCGGCGCCCAGCCGACCCGGCCCTTGAAACGCGGGTCGGTCAGCTCATCAACTTCGCGCGGGCGTTGTTCGCCCTCGGTGCGCGCCGGCGAGTAGGCCAGCACCCGCGCCCGGCCGGAGGTGGCGACCCAGAAACCGCTGGGGCTGCGGTAGCCCGGGGGGACCTCGTCGAGGATCGACCCGGGCAGCTCGGCGAACATCCCCGACTTCTTGAGCGCGCCCAGCGCCCCGGCGTCCTGGGCCCAGAACACGTCCGCGGGGCTGGCGTCCCCCTCTTCCTTGAGCGCGAGGGCGAGTTGGGCGGTCTTGCCGTATTTGACCTGCACGTCGATCCCGGTCTGCTGGGTGAACTGGCGGATCAGCGGATCGACCAGGCTCTTGGACCGGCCGGAATAGACGACGATCGACTCGGCCAGCCCGACCGGGGCGGCCAGGACGCAGGCGATGAGGACGGCGAGAAGGCGGATCATGGCGGTTGCTCCGTTTTGGTGAGCCCGCCATCGTAGATTATTGAGACTCATTGTCAATAAGGGAATGGCAGATGGCAGATGTGAGATGGCAGATGGTCAAAAACGGATGTTTAGCAGCGGGGCTTGCCCCGCGCTACGCTAAAAACCAAACGCACTTCGAAAAATGCCTTCTTCCCATCTGCCATCCGCCATCTCACATCTGCCATTCTTCTTGTTTTATGATTCGCCCCATGACGCAGGCGTCCGGCGAGTTGCACGAGCCCGACCGTCCGTGGCGGGCGGGGCTCGCCGCGGCGCGGGTGAACCTGTTGCCGGGCATGGTGTTATGGGTCGTGGCGGTCGCGGTGGTCGGCGGCTATTACGGGGTCGCCCCGGTCCGGGGGGCGCTCCAGACGCTGGCGATGTTCAAGCTCGAGGCCGGGCTGGGGTTCGCGGTCGTGTCCACCGCGGCGTTCGGCGGGCTGTTGCCGCTCCTGATCCAGCACCTGCTCGTGGCCCGCGAAGCGCGGGCGCCGTGGCGCGACCTGCCCTTCCTCCTGGCGTACTGGGCGTACAAGGGCGCCGAGGTGGACCTGCTCTACATCACCCAGGCCAGGGTGTTCGGGGACAGCGCCGACTGGTCGGTCATCCTGCCCAAGCTGCTGCTGGACCAGTTCATCTACGTGCCGCTGTGGGTCGTGCCGACGACGGTGCTGCCGTTCTTGTGGAAGGACTGCGGCTACTCGATCGCCCGGACCCGCGCCGCGCTGGGCTCGCGGTGGTACCGCCGGCGGGGCGTGCCGCTGTTGCTGGCCAACTGGGGCGTCTGGCTGCCCACGGCCGCGCTGATCTACTGCCTGCCCCTGCCGCTGCAGTTGCCGCTTCAGAACTTGGTGCTGTGCCTCTGGTCGCTGCTGGTGATCGTGATGACCGCGCGGGCGAGCGCGGGCGTCGGTGCTCGGAGATGAAGCCCGGCTCGTGGTCGGGCTCCGCCGCGCGATCAGCGGCATGACATGGGTCCAGAAGCATAACCACGGAGGGCACAGAGATCACGGAGGCGATGGCGAAAAGAGTGCGGAGCAAGCTCCGCCGCTAAACAAATCCATTCCCTTCTTTTCCGACTCTGTGCCCTCGGTGTCCTTTGTGGTGAATCCCCCAGGCCTATAGCCCGATCCGTCCGCCCCCGAGACGCGAGGTCAGATGTGGTACGATCGCGCGCTTGAACCAGCCCTCTTCCCCATGGACGCCGAAGCCGATCCACATCGTGGGCGCCGCCGCGATGATCGCGATGTACCTGGTCATCGTGGCGACCAGCTCGTCGCTGTGGGACGACGACGAGCCGCGGTTCGCCCGCGCGGCGGTCGAGATGCTCGAACGCGGCGACCTGCTGACCCCCACCTTCAACGGCGACCTGCGGCCCGACAAGCCCGCGATGGTGTACTGGCTCATGATGCCCGGCCTGGCGGTGTTCGGCGCCGCGGAGATCGCGGTGCGCCTGCCCTCGGTCCTCGGCATGACCGCGGCGAGCGTGTTCACCTTCTTCATCGGCCGGCGGATGTTCGGCCCGCGCGTCGGCTGGTGGGCCATGCTCATTCTGCCCACGACCCTGCAGACCCTCGTGATCGGCACGGCGGCGACCGCGGACGGCACGCTGATCGCCTGGATCACCTTGGGCGTCTGGGCGTTCGTCGAGATTGTGTACGCGCAGAAGACGCCTTGGGTGTGGTGGATCGTGCTGACGCTGGCGCTGGGGTTCGGCCAGCTCACCAAGGGCCCGGTCGCGCTGGCGGCGGTGGGGCTGACGGTGGTGTTCGCGGCCGTGCTCGGGCGCGGCGCGGTCGGGCTGCGCAAGACGTTCTGGCTGTGGTTCGCGTTGAGCGTGCTGGCGAGCCTGGGGATGTTCGCGGCGTGGTACCTGCCGGCGAACGCGGCGACGGGCGGCGAGCTGGGCGAGAAGGCGGTCGGCCGGCACCTGATCGAGCGCATCCTCACGCCCTTGGAGGGCCACGGCGGGTCGGGGCTGCTGGGCTATCTCGCGTTGCTGCCGTTCTACGCCGTCGCGTTGTGCGGGGGTTTTTTCCCGTGGGTGTTGATGCTGCCCGGCGGGCTGTCGGCACTGATCCGCAAGCACCTCGGCGGCCCGCGCGAACGCGCGATCCTCTGGGCGTGGATCGTCCCCACGTTCGTGATGATGAGCCTGGTGGCGACCAAGCTGCCGCACTACATCCTGCCGATCTACCCCGCGCTGGCGATCCTCTGCGGCGCGGTGATCGAGGCCCGGCTGCAGGAGCGGCTCAGCGAGAAGGACCGCGACTGGCTGCGCGGGGGCATCTGGTTCTTCGGCGTGGTGAACCTGATCCTGGCGGGCGGGCTGATCATCGGGCCGTGGTTCATCGGCGGGTGGGGGCTGATCATCGCGGGGACGATGCTGGGGCTGTTGCTGATCGGGATCGGCGAGATCATCGTGCGGTTCCAACGTCGTGAGCAGGTCGTGATGGCGACGCGCGTGGTGTTGTTGCAGGTGATGTTCGGGGTGATGCTCGGCTCGCAGCTTGTGCTGCCGGAGGTGGAGCGCGAGGCCAAGCCGTCGCCGGAGCTGGCGGGGGTCGTGACCGGATCGGATGTGGTCGCCGCGGGCTACAGCGAGCCGAGCCTGGTGTTTTACTTGAACCGGCCGGCCGATCAGCCGCTGCGTTTTCTCGGTGCCGACCCGGCCTCGTTAGCGCAGTGGGCGCGTGAGAACCGCAGCGGAACGGTGATCACGCGGTCGGACATCCTCGACGCCGCCCGCGAGCAATTCGGCGACCTGGGGCTGGTGGTGACGTTGCGTCGGCCGACGATCGACTACTCGGCACAGGGCAAACGTCTGGAGTTGATCGTGGCGCAGATCGGAGCCCCGCATACGCATGCGGGGCTGGAACGGGCGAACGGGTCAGAGCCACTTTCGTCGGACGAACTCGCGGTGGAGCAGCAGGGTGGTGACCGCGCCGAGGTAGGCGCCGATGAGCACGTCGCTGATGTAGTGGGAGAGGGTGAAGACGCGGGTGAAGGCGATGGTCAGACCGAGGATCAGCCATAGGGGCCAGAGCCTGGGCCACTTGAGCCAGAGCACGGCGGCGAGCGAGCCGCAGGTGGCGGCGTGGCCGGATGGGAAAGAGGCGTGGTCGTAGCCGAGGCGGATCGGGCCGAAGCCGTATTCGTTGTAGGCGAAGAGCACCGACGGGCGCGACCGGCCGAGGATGATCTTGAGGATGTTGACCAGCAGGCCCGACACGACGGTGGACGCCAGCGCCAGGCCGAACCACCACGCGTCGGTCTTGCGCTTGAGCAGGACGCTGACGATGATCGCCAGCGGGAGGATCCAGACGTAATGGCCCATCTGCCCGAACTCGGTGAGTTGGCTGGCGAGGTCGCGTAAGGGCCGGGGCAGCTCGCGCACGAAGACGGCGGTGCGGTAGTCGGCCAGCAGGTAGGCGAGGACGGCAAGGGCGAAGGTGAAGACGCCGAGGACGCCGACGTCGCGGCTGACGGTGGGGTGGTTGAGGCCGAGTTGGGGCGGGGCGGTCATGAACCTATTGTCGGCCAGATGGGCGCCGGGCCGCAAACGGCGGGGCGGTGGTGACGCGGCGGGCGTTGGCCGGTAGAGTGCGGCTCATGCTGGGATGGTTCGAGCCGACCGAGAAGGTGACCGGGAAGCAACTGCGTCGCGGCCTGCACGCGTTGACGATGGACGGCGTGTTCTCGCAGGCGATGGACGCGGTGGTCAGCGGGGCGTTCCTGGTCGCGTTCGCGCTGGCGCTGGGGGCCAACAACATCGTGATCGGCCTGCTGGCGGCGGTGGCGCCGGCGACGCAGGTGCTGCAGATCCCCACGATCTATCTCGTGCAGCGCTGGCGCAGCCGCCAGCGGGTGACGGTGCTGTCGTCGGCGATCGGGCGGGCGATGTGGCTGGTGATCGCGGCGTTGCCGTGGGTGGTCCCGGGGGTGCTTCAGGTGCCGCTGCTGTTCATCTGCCTGCTGGGGTACAACGGCATGGCGGCGGTCTCGGCGTGCTCGTACAACTCTTGGGTGCGGGACCTGGTGCCCGAGCGGATCATGGGCCGGTACTTCGCCCGTCGGACCGCCTGGTCGATGGCGGTGGGCGCGGCGGCGAGCCTGGTGGGCGGCTGGTTCGTGGACTACGGCAAGCACCATCACGACCTGCAACTGGAGGTCTACAGCGCGCTGTTCATCAGCGGCGCGGCGATGGGCCTGTTCGCGGTGATGTGGCTGGGCCGGATGCCCGAGCCGCGGATGAAGGACCCGCCCGCGCGCGGGCTGTGGCGGCAGGTGCTCGAGCCGCTGGGCAACCGCAACTTCCGCCGGCTTCTGGGCTTCACCGGGACGTGGACGTTCGCCCTGAATTTCGCCGGGCCGTTCTACGTGGTGTACATGCTCAAACGCGCCGACCTGGACATGACCACCATCATCCTCCTCTCGGTGTTCAGCCAGGCCACCAACGTCGCGTTCCTCCGGACCTGGGGCCGGTTGGCCGACCGCTACAGCAACAAGAGCACGCTGGGCGTGGCGGGGCTGTTGATGACCCTCGCGTTAGGCCTGTGGTTGTTCGTCACCGACCTGCCGGGGCACTGGATGCCGATCGGCCTGCTGGTGGTGATCCACGGGATCACGGGGATCGCCACCGCCGGGGCGACGCTCTGCTCGGGGAACCTGGCCCTGAAGGTCGCGCCGCGCGGGTCCGCCACCAGCTTCCTCGCGGCCAACGCCCTGGTCGCCGGCGTCATGGGCATGCTGGCGCCCGCGCTGGGCGGCATCATGGCGCACCAGCTCGAGCCCGAGCAGGTCAGCCTCATCATCCAATGGATCGATCACGCCGACTCGACGTCCCCCAGCAACATCCAGTCCTGGAAGCCGTTCCACATGCAGGGCCTCGACTTCCTGTTCCTCTCGTCGGTGGTCTTTGCGTTCTACGCGCTGCACCGCCTGGCGTTCGTCCGCGAGAGCGGCGAGACCGGCTCGGACCGGGTGATGGCGGCGCTCTATGAAGAGACCGGCCAGGCGATCCGCGGGCTGACCAGCGTGTCGGGCCTGCTGGGGCTGGTCTACACCCCGTTCACCTGGTTCGGCTGGAAAAACCGGCGGCGGCGGTAGTTCATGTGAATGAAGCCCAGGGATTGCCATCCCGGAGCTTCGTTGAATTTTATGACTCGGCGGCCGCGTCGCCGACGGCGCGGAACTCTTCTTCCATCGCGAGGAACGCGTCCACGACCACGGGGTCGAAGTGGGCGCCGCGGTCTTTGGTGATGATGGCCTTCGCCTCTTCGTGCGACATGCCCGCCTTGTAGTGACGCGGGGAGCGAAGCGCATCGTACACATCGGCGAGGGCGGTGATCCGCGCGGCCAGGGGGATGTCGTCGCCTTGAAGCCCGAAGGGGTAGCCCTCGCCGTCGTATCGTTCGTGGTGGCCGTAGGCGATCTGCGAGGCGGTGTTGAGGAACGCGTCGTTGCCCCAGCGCTGCTTGAGGGCCATGAGCGTGTCGCCGCCGATGCAGGGGTGCTGCTGCATCACGAGGCGTTCGTCGTCGGTCAGCGGCCCGTCCTTGCGGAGGATGGCGTCGGGGACGCCGACCTTGCCGATGTCATGAAGGGCGGCGGTGGTGGTCAGGGCGTCGAGGGTTGCGTCGTCGAGCTCGGGGTGGTCCGGCGCCAGCCGGCGCGCCAACAGCTCGACGTAGGAGCAGATCCGTTCGAGGTGCCCGCCGGTCTCCTGGTCGCGCGTGTCGGCGAGCTTCGCCAGCCCGAAGATGACCGCGTCGCGGCTGCGGCTCAGCTGCTTGGCGCGGTCGCGGGCCTTGCCTTCCAGCCCGGTGTTGAGCTGGCGGAGCCGGTCTTCGTAGTTGCGGAAGAACACCACGATCAGCACCCCGCTCACCGCCGGCACCAGGGCCGTCATCAGCAACAGCAGCCACCACGACCGCTGCAGCATCGACCCGGCCGCACGGTCGCGGTCCTCCGACGTGAGCATCGCCTCCACCGCCTGAATCAGCCACGCCTCAAACGCGAAGACCGCCACCAGCAGGCACGCCAGCTGCGCCGCGACGATAGTGAAGATCAGTAACGCGGGACGTGAGAATCTCCAACGCATGTATGGATTCTATACCAGAGCGATCGCGTCGTGATCGGTGATCCATTGATAGCCGGGCCGCTACGCGGCCCTGGGCCAGGCGGGCGTAGCCCGCCGGCTATTGCGCCTTGTTCACGCGCCGCGTTTCTTCTTTAGGCCCACGATCTGGGCGAAGGTTAGCCAGATGAGTTTGATGTCGAGCCGCCACGAGACGTGCTCGACGTAGTACAGGTCGTAGCGGATCCATTCCTGGAAGTCCAGGCCGTCCTGCCGCGAGCGGTACACCTGCCACATGCCGGTGATCCCGGGGCGGACCGAGAGCCGCGCCTCGCGCCACGCGGGGCAGAACTGGTTTTCCTTGTGTGGGCTGGGGCGCGGGCCGACGATCGACATGTGTCCGACCAGCACATTGAGGAACTGGGGCAGCTCGTCGATGTTCACCTTGCGGAGGAAGCGTCCGACGCGCGAGATCCGCGGGTCGTGTTCGATGAAGAATTGCGGGCCATCGGCCTGGTTCTCCGCCTGCAGCCGGGCCTTGATCTGCTCGGCGTCTTTACGCATGGTGCGGAACTTGAGGCACGGGAACTCACGCCCGCCCAGGGTCTCGCGGCGGTGGGCGAAGAAGAACGGCCGGCCGTCCTCCAGCCAGATCGCCAGCATCACCAGCGGGTAGAACGGCAGCGTCGCCAACAGCGCCGCGGTCGCCAGCAGCAGGTCGAGCAGCCGCTTCGAGCCCCGCTGGAACGACGACATCCGCCGCACGTGCACGTCGCTGAACTCCAGCTCGGCCGGCTCCATCTCCCGCCAGTCGATCTCCTCGACCTGCGGCCGCACCGCCGGGTCGTCCCAGATCACCGCCGGCCCCACCACCCGCATTTCCGGCTTGAGCCGTCGGCCCGCGCCGATCCACACCGGCCCGACAAACCGCACCGACTCGGGCACCTGCACGTCCTGGTCCCGCCACGCCGTGACCTCCGCCGCCCCCGTCGTCCGCCGCGCCCGCTGCACCGTCACGTCCGGCCGGGCCCACGTCTGCACCAGCTCACGCATGAACGGCGCCGTCTCCTCGGGCGAACGACGGTCGTACACGCTGCCCTCGATCGACACCGTCGTCCGGTCCATCTGGTCCACCTCGCGGCGCAGCGCACGCCAGCCCGACCGGCCGTCCGTCGCCTCCTGCCACTGGCGGGCCAGCTCGGTGTCGGTGGTCAGCGCGATCCGCGCCATCCGGTCGAAGACCGTCCCGTACTCCCGCTCGAACCGCACGAAGCGGTCGTTACTGTCCGCGATCACCCGCTCCTGGTAGCCGTGGTCGTGGGTGTCGTGGACCCGCAGCAGCATCATCCGCGGCTTGAGCCAGTTGAGGGTGTCCACCAGCGGCGCGGTCCTGAACAGCAGCATGATCTGCGGCTCGGTGAGCAGGTAAAGCTCGGCGTCCCCCTCCAGGAAGGCGTTTTCCCCGCGGCGGACCACCTGCACCCCGCGCGCCGCCCAGAAGCGGTCGTGCAGCTGCACCGGCTCGAGGCCCCACACCGTCGCCCCCGACCGCGTCGCCTCCGCCGCCGCCGAGGCCGCCGCGGACGACGTCCAGACATGGCCTGCCCCGGAACCGGGATGGTGGCTGGCCGATGTTGACATAAGCTGTCTATCGGGTCCGCCCCGCTCCTGCCTTCATAGTGCCTTCTCGCCTCAGTCGCCCATATGGTTCGCCGTCACGAAGCGGTCCATCGCCGAAGCCCCGCGGCTCACCACGCCGCCCTCACACACGATCGAACGCACCACCACCGCGTCCGGCTCCACCACGCCCCCACGCAGCACCACCGAGTCGTGGATCGTCGCCGATTCCGCCACCGTCGCCCCTTCCTCCACCAGCCCGAAACTGGCCTGCCAGTCCTCTGGCCACGCGTCGGTCGGCACGGCCACGCCGCTGCTCTGCCGGTGGTGCGCCCGCAACGTCTCCAGGTAATGGGTCCGTGTCCGGATCGGCAGGCCCACCACCCCGTCCAGCCGGACCACCCGCACGTCGAAATCCTTCGCGATCGACGGCAACGCCTGCTCTTTCAGGTCCACATAACCGATCGGCTTGATCGTCCGCAGGCTCCCGCACCGGATCAGCATCACCCCGCCGGGCGTGCCCCGGTCGTCGGCCAGCAGGCTGATGTCCGCGCCGTGGCCCGCCATGGTTTCCGCCACCTGGGTGATGTGCCGCATCAGGACCTGGGCCGCGTTCGCCACCAGGATGTAATCGTCGTCCCCGTACTCCCGGGCCAGGTCGCTCAGCAGCCCGCCCGTCCCCCGATAATCGAACGGGTCCTGCTCCAGCCGCATGATCAACGGCTCGGGCGAGCCCTTGAGCGTCACGGGGGACGACGTCCGCCCGAGCATGACCCGCACCGGCAGGGCGGGCAACCTCCAGCACATCGCCAGTTCGAGCAACTCGCCCCGCCACACGTCCAGCACCGTCTGGTCCGGCTGCACCGGCAGGTCCACCAGGTTCCGTCCTGTCGACTGGTGCAGCCGGTTGGTCCGGACCGACCCCGCCAGCAGCACCGCGGCGCGGAGCGGAAGCGTGGCCCCTTCCGCATCGGACGCCTCAACCGCGGCGTCCAGAGATTCATCTGTGATCCGGCGTATCATCGGTCTCGATCTCCCCTAGACCGTATCGGCCTGAAATGGGCCTCTCTATGCCCATCATCGTCCACTGACCGCACCATCTTACGCGATGACCCTGCCTCAAACCCCATTTTACGTCTCGGCCCGATAACCACCATGCTTCGTTCGGAGATTGCGTTGAAAAAGCAGGAAAACAGGAAAGCAGAAAAACAGGAAATGTTCGAGGCGTAGGATCTCACACATATCCGACCCTGTGGTTCTTAATTTCCTGCCTTTCCTGTTTTTCTGCTTTCTTGCTTTTGCGCAAACGCCGACCACGACAGCCCGCCGCCCGCGTCGATCCGGACCTCGGCCATCCCGGACCGGGCGGTGATCAGGCGCGTGACCGAGAGGGACAGGCAGATCGCGTCCCACGCGTCACGGCGCAGCCGCCCTTTGCCGCTGGATTGCAGCGCCACCCGCGGCCGCACCGCGTCCAGCCAGGCGGGCGAGGCCTCGACAAAGCTCCCGTGGTGCGGCAGGTCCGTCACGTCCGCCTCGAGGTCGTCGTCCAACGCCAGCAGGCGGGTGATCCCCTCCTGCTGAATGTCGCCGTTGAGCAGCACCCGCCGCCCCGCCGCGCGGATCGACAGCACGACCGACGTGTCGTTGGCCCACTTCATCAGTTCGCCGTCCGCGGGCCAGAGCACTTCCAACTCGGCCGACCCCCACCGCTCCCGGTGGCCGCGCGTCACCTCCTCGATCACCAGGCCCTCGGCCTGCAGCGACTCCACGAGCAGCCGCGTTGAGGTCCATCGGCGGTCGCGGATCGCCGCTTCCGCTTCCGCCATCAACTGCGGCGGGGCCCACACCCTTTCGACCCCGACCCCTTCCATCACGTCCAGCACCCCGGAAAAGTGGTCCAGGTCCGCGTGGGAAAGCACCAGCACGTCGATCCGATCGATCCCGAGCCGACGCAGCGCGGGCAGCACCGATCGGCTGCCGATGTCCAGGTACGCCTGGGAGCCGCAGTCGAACATCAGCACCCGCCCGTCGTCGAACCGCACCACGAAGCAACTGCCGTCGCCCACCGCGAGCATGTTCACCACCAGCCCGCCGGGCGCCGGTGTCGTGCGCTCGACGCCGTGGATGTCCCACCAGCCCCAGGCCGCGAGCAGGGCGAGGCACCCCACCAGGGCCCGACGTCGCCCGGCAAACAGCCCGCCCAGCAGCGCCGCCGCCGCCGCGGTCGCGCCCAGCGTCCACCCCACCCCCGGCGACGCCGCCAGTTCCACGCTCGACCCCGGCCAACCCCCCGCCCGGTCCACCAGCCCCAGCATCGTGTCCGCCAGCCAACCCGCCAGCCCGCCCAGCATCAGCGACACGCTCGGCAGCACCAGGCCGATCAGGATCTTGAAATACCCCACCGCCAGCACCGCCCCCACCACCGGCCACGCCAGCACGCTCAGCAGCACCGCCCACGGGCTCACCAACTGATAGTGATACGCCACGCACGGCGCCGCGATCAGGAACGCCACGAGGCTCACCGCCAGGTAGTCCACGACCCACCGCACCGCCGTCGACCCCGCCGTCGCGATCGCCAGCGGCGATTCGGGCCACAGCCAATGCGAGACCCGTCGGGTGAACAGCAGCAGCCCGGTCACCACCCCGAAGCTCAACTGAAACCCGGCGCTGAACAGGTCGTTCGGCCGCCAAAGCAATATGACGATCGCCGCCAGCCCCATCAGCTCCAGCGGCCTGATCCGCCGCCCGCTGGCGTAGGCCGCGGCGAACAGCCCCGCCATGACCGCTGCGCGCACCACCGGCGCGCGCAGCGGCACCGCCAGCAGATACAGCCCCAGCACCACCAGCACGACCATCGCCGCGCGGGGCGGCCGGTCCATCCACAGCCGCGCCAACAGCCACACCATGCCCAGCAGGATCGCCAGGTGCGCCCCGCTGATCGACAGCAGGTGCGCCAGCCCGACCCGGCGGAACGCCTCCACCGTGCCCCGGCTGTCTCCCCGCCACACCCCCAGCAGCATCGTTTCAAGCAGCGCCAACCCGCGCGGGTCGTTCGCCATGCCCAGCTCCAGCGACGCCAACGCCGAGGACGACGCCCACCGCCGCACCGCGCCGAGCGGGTCGCCCCAGATCGGCGCCGGCGCCAGCAGGGTCCAGGCCCCGCGCGACTTGACGGTCAGGCGGGCGTGGACCCCGCGGGACGCCAGCTTTTGCCGGTAGTCGAATTCGCCGGGGTTGCGCGGCCCGTCGATCCCGCTGAGCCAGCCCACCGCGGCGATCGTCGCCCCGGGGGTCAGCCGGTGCTCCACCTGTTCCAGCTTGACCAGCAGCCGCCCCGACGCGGGCCGTTGCTCATCGCCCTCGGTCACCGAGGCGACGTCCAGCTCGAACACCGTGCCCGGGGAACGGTAATCGAACTCGCCGAACGGCCCCACCGCGGTGCTCGTCCGCTTGGCGGGCCCCGCCACCCGGCCGCGCACCTCGGCCAGCACCGGTTCGTCGGCGATCAGCCGGGCGATGTCATCCGCAGGCGCGTGATCCACCCGCAGCTCATACCACGTCCCGCCCAGCGCCGCCGTCGCCGCCAGGCCCCACGCCCATGACCAACCCCGCTTCTGACGCCGCAGCCCCCAGCCCATCAACCCCAGGGCCGCCGCGGCCAGCGCCAGCCACCCCCAACCTCCGTTGATGGAGTGAGCCCCCACGATCCCGGCCATGAACGCGATCGCCAGCCGCAGCACCGGGCCGTCGACCGCGGGCGTCTCCGGCTCCGCACGGAGGTCGGCCTGGGCGTCGACGCCTAGCGCCGCGACCTGTTTTTCATGCCCAGCGCCCCGGTCACGCATAAGCTGGATCATACCCCTTCACCCCTGACGAACGAAGCCCCGCGTCCGGATGCGGGGGCCTGGACAGAGGCCGCGCAGATGACCGCACCGGCGTTTACACGCCGATCCCGGCCGCATCATGGCGCCAACGGTCACCTCCCCTCCATTCACGGCGTCACGCGGGTCTCCACGCCGCGTGACGCCGCCCCCGCGCTTTTGCGGGCTTAGATGCCCGCAACCCCTACCCCACGGCCCTCACCCCCCGGTCCCCGTTTCTCCCCCAACCCCCTCGCGACCCTTGCTCCTCCGCGAGCCGGGGCCGACTTATCCCCTCAGGCCAAGGTCACCCCTTCACGGCCCTTCCGTTCCCATCGAATCACGTTCTGATCTCATGATTGCCTTCATGGCTGCTCTGTATTAACTGGCGTTTCGTCTCGGAAGCACATCGGCGGCGTCGGGCTCCGCGTCGGGGTCCGCGAAGCCCGTCCCGTTCTCCGACCCGCCGTCATTCGACGCCGCCCGGCGGTGCGCCTGGGCGCCGGCGATCTCCAGCCGGCTGACCACCTCCGTCATGGACCGGGGGCGGTCGTTGGGGTCCGCTTCGATGCAGTCCATCACCACGCTCGACAGCGCCGGCGGCACCGCGGGGTTGAGCTCCATCGGCGGGACGCACTTCTTGTCGTTCTCGCTCCGCAGCGTCACCCCGGGTTTACCCTTGGGGATCAGTGTCGGCACGTGCTTGCGGGTCAGCAGCCAGTACATCGTGGCCCCGAGGTTGAACACGTCGGTCTGCGGGGTGATCGCCCGCTTGAGCACCTGCTCGGGAGCGATGTAGTCCGGCGTTCCCTGGATCCGCTCCTTCTGGGTGCCGATCGGGCAGCTCTGGCCGAAATCGATGATCTTCACCGAACGGTCCGGGCTGACCAGGACGTTGTTCGGCTTCATGTCGGCATGCACCATCTTCCGGGCGTGCATCACCCCCAGCCCCTCAGCCACATCGCGGCAGATATCGATCCGCTCCACCATGCCGGCGGGCTCGTACTGCTCCAGCGTCACGCCTTCGACCAACTCCATCAACACAAGCACTTCGCTCGTGCGGATAAAATTGCGTTGTTTGAATAATTTGAAGCTGCGCCGCAGAAGCGGGTGATCAAACTTGCTGGCGACGTCATGTTCCGACACCGCCTGATCAATAAAGCGTTGATCGCTCGGCGAAGTCTTCTCAACTCGCTTGAGGGCGTATCGCGACCCGTCTTTCGGGTCGCGCACAGCAAAGATGGTGCTTTTCGCCCCACGTCCTAGCGTGGAAAGCACTTCATAACCAAGAATATCCTGGAACTGCGGCATGGACGCACCGGCCCCCCAAACGCACAGACAAACCGCGTCAGAGCCTTTGGAGGCCGTCCTTCCTTCAAGTTGTCACGTTTGAAAAAGGGATAAACGTATGGCTCAAACATAACCGGTAAAGACCTGAGCCGCAATACCGGTTTCATTCATTTTTCGGCGTATCCGGATAAAGACTTAACTTGAAGCCGATCTGGCCGCGTAGCGGCCTGGCTATGATCAGCGACTGCGCTTGATCACGGATACGGCAAACCTGCCAGATCGTTTCATGTTAGGGAAGGGCTAGCGGCCCAGGAGCTGGCTCTGGAAGGAGACGGTGGGGAAGTGAGACGTGGCCTGGGGGTCGTCCGATCCGATCTGGAGGAAGACCGCCTGCTTGGGGATGTGGAAGCGGCTCTGGAGTTCCTGCACCAGCCAGACCAGTTCGCGGATCTGGTCGTCGGTGAATCCGCCCTGGTCGCCGTCGCCCACGATGCAGATGCCGATGGCGTGCTTGTGGAACCACTCGGCGCCCTCGCCCTCGAGGTAGTCGCCGACGATCTGGCGTTGCCAGCGGTAGCCGACCTCGATGAGGCCGTCGAGCTCCTCGGTGCCGTTGTTGATGACGAAGTGGTAACCGAGGCCGCCGCGTCCCAGCTCGTGGTGGATCTTGTTGATCGAGTCGGCGGAGCCGGCCTGAGAACGGGAGTCATGGATGACGATCGCGCGCCAGTCAAGGGGGGCGGGGATGTCGAAGAGGCGGTCTTCGGAGGCGACGCGTTCGAGCTGCTGGAGGGTCACGCCCGGGAGCGGGGCCGACGGCCCGGGCTCGAGGGCCAGAAGGATGCTGCTGGCGACGGTCATGCCGAACACCAGGGATCCAAGGACCACGATGGTTCGCCGATCAGGCGCCAAGCGTGTCAACTCCGACTGCTCCCGCTCCGAACCGTTTCCTGAAAAACCTGCCGTGTGCAGCGCCCGGCCGCACACCATTCCTACCTTACATCGGCGAAAGATCAAGCAAACTTTGAGATTCGGTCCCAAATAGCCTGATAAAACCGTCTCCGCCAGTGCTGCCGGCCACCTACTCCAGCGGGGCCAGCCGTTCCCTCAGCGCCGGCTGAGGCCTGCCGAACGCGTCTTTTTCGGTTTTGGCCCGGTTCTGCCCCCGCAGGTCCGAGTATCGGGCGTAAGGCGACCGCGGCACGTCCTCAGGGAACAGCGGATCGTTGCACCCGATCAAACCAAGCCCCATCAGGGCCATCAGGGGGAACGTCAACGCCCAACGCAGCCTCATCCACGGATCATAACCGTCGCCCGGCGGGCCCACAACCGTTGGGCAGCCGGTAAGATGCCGTTTTCTCCGATCCAACCGCATCAGGATGCCCCGCCATGCCCACCAAGTGGTCCCAGACGCTGATCCCCACCGCGCGGGAGGTCCCCGCCGACGCCGAGGTGCCCTCTCATCGGCTGATGATCCGGGCCGGGCTGATCCACCGGGTCGGCTCGGGGGTGTATGACTACCTGCCGTTGGGGCTGCGGTCGCTGCACAAGGCGATGGCGATCATCCGCCGGGAGATGGACGCGATCGGCGCCGCCGAGGTCCTGCTGCCCTCGCTCCAGCCGATCGAGCTGTGGGAGTCCACCGGCCGGCGCAAGGTCTATGGCGAGAACCTGTTCGTGATCAGCGATCGCCACGGCCGGGAAAACGCCCTGGGCCCGACCCACGAAGAGGTCGTCACCGCCCTCATGGCGGCATATATCAAGTCCTACAAGGACCTGCCCAAGACGCTGTACCAGATCCAGACCAAGTTCCGCGACGAGTACCGGCCCCGGTTCGGCGTGCTGCGGTCGCGCGAGTTCCAGATGAAAGACGCCTATTCGTTCCACGCCACGCTCGACGGCCCGGGCGGGCTGGGCGAGGCCTACCAGGCCCAGTATGCGGCGTACGAGCGGATCTTCACCGTCTGCGGGATCCCGTTCCAGGTCTGCGAGGCCGAGGCCGGCCCGATCGGCGGCAATGCGTCCCACGAGTTCATGGCCCCCGCCCCCACCGGCGAGGACGTCGTCCTGGTTTCGGACAAGGGCAACTACGCCGCCAACATGGAGAAATGTGCGATCGGCGATCGGCCCCACACCCTCGCCGCCGAGCCGACCCGGAAGCTCGAGAAAGTCCACACCCCCAACGCCCCGGGCATCGAGCAGGTCGCCGGGCTGTTGGGCGTGCAGCCCCGCGACATGCTCAAGACCCTGGTCTACGAGGCCAGCCTCAGCGATCCGCAGACGGTCAGGAAGGAGCACCAGGTCGAGGCGGCCACCGTGCCCAACCCCCGCGCGTTCGTCAGCGAGCGGTTCTTCGTGATCGCCGTGGTCCGCGGCGACCATGAGGTCAACGAAGCCAAGCTCAAGCGGATCGTCGAATCGATCAACCCGGACATCGAAACCGTGTCGCTGATCGAGCCGCACGACGCGGAGCGGCGCGGCTTCGTCGTCGGGTACGTCGGCCCGCACGCGGTCGACGTCGAGCCGATCACCCGCCTGGTCGTCGACATCGACGCCGCCCAGGACCACGACTGGGCGGCGGGCGCCAACCAGAAAGACCACCACGTCAGGCACTTCAACTGGAAACGCGAGGTGTCGAGCATCATCGGCGAGCACGAGATCATCGTCGCCGACATCCGCAACGCCCGGGACGGCGACCCCTCGCCCAAGAATGACGGGGGCGTCCTGCACAGCCACCACGCCATCGAGCTGGGCCACATCTTCAAGCTCGGCACGAAATACTCCGGCGCCCTGGGCCTGACCGTCCTCGACGAGCACAACCAGCAGGTCCCGGTGCTGATGGGTTCCTACGGGATCGGGGTCAACCGCATCCTCGCCGCGGCGATCGAGAACGAGACCGGCCACGACGACAACGGCATCATCTGGCCCCGCGCCCTGGCGCCGTTCGATGTCATCATCACGCCCATCAAGTACGACGGGCAGGTCCGGTCGGTGGTGGACCAGCTCGCCGCCGACCTCGAAGCGGCCGGGCATGACGTGCTGATCGACGACCGCGCGGAGCGGCCCGGCCCGAAGTTCAAGGACGCCGACCTCATCGGCCTCCCGCTGCGCATCACCGTGGGCGACAAGGGCCTCAAGGACGGCAACGTCGAGATGAAGCTCCGCAACGGCGCCAACGGCGACCGCGGCGAGCTCGTCCCCCTCGCCGACGCGGTGGATAAGGCGCGCGAGCTGCTTCAAACGGCTTGACGACGGAAGCAACAGCCGGTGGCGAACCGAGCGCGGGGCAGGCCCCGCCCGCTCGGCGCGATTCTATTTGAGAGATGTGTCGTGGATGACGCGAACTTTCGCACGGAACAATAGTGCATACAATCAATAAAATCGAGAAAATATGCGTACAATTAGCGAATTCTGTTGACATACATACAGACTTGCATACATAATGGCGGCTGGATCAAGAGAGATTAACGTCGATGCCTCCACTCACTTCTGATCGTGTTCCGACTCAGCCGAAAGGGCAGGTCCGTGTGCTGGAAGCGGTGCGTGGCTGGATCGAGCGGGGTGAGGTGCGCACCGGCGAGCCGCTGCCGACGATGCGCGATGTCGCGCAGACGCTGCGGGTGGACAAGGGGACGGTCTGCCGGGCGATGGCGGCGTTGCAGGACGACGGCCTGATCCGGCGTGAAGGCCGGCGGCTCCATGTCGCCGGGTCGGCGCCGCGCGCCGCCGCGGCGCGGGGTCTGTTGTCGGGCTCCATTTTGGTGCTCACGTCGGTGCAGGGCCTGCACGGCGCCCGGCGGACGTCGAGCTGGCTCGGCAAGCTGATCGAGGGCCTGCTCGCCGCGGCGCATGACCGGCGCTGCCACGCGATGCTGGTGCACCCGCGTTCGACGGACGAGCAGGAGTTCGGCCGGCTGATCGAGGGCCGCCCGATGGGGTGCGTGGTCATCGCCACGGGCCAGAGCCCTGACGAAGACGCCGCGATGCTCGTGCGCCTGAGGCGGGCGGGCATCCCGGTCGCGCTGTTCGGTGAAGAGATCGTGTCGGACGGTTACGACATGGTCACCGGCGACCACGTCGACGGCGCCGCGCAGCTGACGCGCTGGCTCGCCGCCCGCGGCTGCAAGCGGGTCCTGCGTTACTGGCCCTACCGGATCAGCAGGCCCCTTCGCCCGGCGTGGCTGGCTCATCGTGACGAGGGCTACGAACTGGCGGCGAAGGAGCTGGGCCTCGAGGCGCTTCCCGCGCTCGAATGCGCCCGGCCCGAGCTGATGGGCATCGAAGGCAAGGCGTACTTTGACACCCGAGTCCGTCACGCGGCCGGGTACCTGGTCGAATATTTGACCGGTCCCGGCCGCGTCGACGCGATCCTCACGCCGACCGACCGGCTGGCGTACGAGGCCGCCGCCGCCTGCCGGTTGTTCGGGCTCGAACCCAACCGGGACGTGCTGATCGCCGGCTACGACGGCGACTGGGAGCAATGCCCCGAAGCGCAGTGGGAGTCGGCCGGCCCGATCGTCACCATCAGGCAGGACGACGCGGCGTTGGGCCGGCGGATGGTCGAGGTCTTGCTCGAACGCGTCGCGGACCGCGACGCCGCCCCCCGGTTTTCGGTGATCCCGTCCCGGCTGATCGAGGTGGAGAGGTCTTCATGAGACGCATCGCGAGAAAACGCGGCGCATGCGTATGGAGTTGATGAAGTCGAAAACATATGTCCAGTGATTCACGTCTTACTTTTCACGAACGGAGGTTTCTCATGCATTGCAGAGCTTTACTGCTGGCCGTGGCGGCCGGCCTCGTCGCCGGGCAGGCGTCGGCGGTAATCATCTATCAGCAGGACTTCGAGTCCTTCACCGCGGGGGTGGACGACAGCACCGACGTCAGCGGCCTGGTCGCGACCGACGTGGTCAACGATGCGCCGATCCACACCGAAGCCACCCTCGGCAAGACGTTTCCCGGCGGGGCCTCGGGCAACTTTCTCTTCGCGGATCAGCTCGGCGGCGCGACGGCGGTCATCACGATCGCCGACCTCGATATCTCGGGCCTGAGCGGCATCGTGATCAGCTTTCAGGCCGCGTCGCTCGCGGGGATGGACCAGCCGGCCGAAGGCATCGAGGTCAGCATCAAGCTCGACGACGATACCCCGCTGACGATCCTGGCCGACCGGGGCGGCGACGGGCTGGGCGGGTTCGTCGGCACGTTTTCGGGTACGACGCTCCTGGAGCCGTCTGACGGGAGCGACAACGCGGCGACCCCCTCGGCCTTCCAGACCTATACGCTGACGCTCGACAACTCGGTGACCGCCGGCAAGTCGACGCTCGACTTGATCATCACCGAGTTCGCCAACGCCAACCTGGAAGACATCGCCTACGACAACTTCTTGGTCACCCTCGTGCCCGAGCCCACGTCGCTCGCGCTTCTGGGGCTTGGCGGCCTGTGCCTGCTGGGCCGTTCATCTTCGAAGCGAAGTGATTGATGTTTGCTCCTGCTCCTGAGGCGGGGCCCGACTGGCCCGCCGCCCATTTCGACTCACTTGATGGAGCCCGGCCATGCGTCACCACGGTTTCACCTTGATCGAGTTGCTGGTCGTCATCAGCATCATTGCGCTGTTGGTCGCGTTGCTGCTGCCCGCGTTGAAGACCGCGCGCGACGCGGCCCGCAGCGCGCAGTGTCTGAGCAACCAGCGCCAGGCCGGCATCGCGCTGAAGATCTACGCCGATGATTTCAACGGGAAGATCCTCCGCGACGTGACGAACTGGATCAGCCCGTTGCTCGACAACGGTTACCTAACCTCGGGTGACGCGGGGGTGTGCCCGGCCTGGGAGCCGTTTGTCTGGGACGGCAGCGGCAGGATCTACGGCATCCGTATCGATAAAGACGTGTCGTGGCCGCAGATCAACGAGCCCGCGCCGGCGCGCGACGCGATCCGCATACTCGAATTTCACGAGCTGGAAGACGAGCATCAGCCGTCGGAGTTCCTGCTGGTGTCCGACACCGCCGAGTACAGCATTCACTTCAAGCAGACCGGCCAGTGGCAGTTGGGCGTCAACAACAATCGCTCCCGCAACCAGATCAGCCACCAGCGTCACCTCGGCGGCGTCAACGTGTGGGCGATGGACGGCCACGCGGAGACGCTCAAGGACCAGGGCCTGCTCGATCACGATGTCTTGTTCTGGATTGCGCCCGATGGCCTCCGCTATTTCAGGGGGCAGCCGGCGCCCTGACGAGAAACCCCAACCGCGGCCGAACGGTTCGGCCGACCAACCCCCGTTTGCAGAAGCACCGATATGAAACGTCTTAGCTCCCTCGCCCTTTGTTTTACCTTCGTCGCCGCCTCTTATGCGTCGGCCGTCCCACTCGACGAGAAACCCAAGCTCAATGTCTGGCGCGCCGACCGGCACAACCAATCCGGCGGCTATGCGGACAACGGCGCGGATGGGGTCGCGTACCGCGTCAGCTGGAACGGCGGGGGGCGGTCGCTGATGGAGGTGATGCTGCCCGATCGGCCCCCGCTCGACGCCTGGCAGCCGGGGATGGAGGTCACCCTCTGGGTGCGTGACGAGCCCGCGGGCGCGGTGAAGGCGGTGGCGCTGCGCATCGTCGACGAGAGCGGCGAGGTCTACCAGTTCGGCAGGCGGCTGAGCGCTGACGCCGACGGCTGGCAGAAGCTGACCTGGACCCTCGACCCCGCGCAGGCCGAGACGACCTACGGCGGGGACAAGAACAAGGCGTTCGACGGGGCGCCCAAGTGGTTCGGCCTGGTGATGGTCACCCGGCAGAAACCAGAAGAGCCGGTGAGTCTGTGGATCAGCGAAACCGAGGGCGGCGCGGTGGACGCCATGGCGGCCGTTTCCGGGGAGACCGGCGGTGCGGCGCCCGCGACGAGGCAGGCGCACGCGGCGGCGAACGTCGACGCGGCTGCGCTCGAGGCGCCCCCGGCCGAGGGCGGGCTGCCGGTGGTGCTGGCCCGCGTCGACCAGAGCCGCGCGATCTCTCAGCACGCCGCGAAGAAGAAAAAACACTCCATGTCCGACGCCAGCGAGGGTCAGCCGTGGCGCGAGCTGCGCTGGGCGAACGGGGCCAAGCGGTTGATGGAAGTCCCGATCGGCGGCCGGCCGGACCTGCTGGCGTTCGACAAGGGGGTCACCCTGTCGATCCCGATCGACCCCACGGGCTACGAGGGCTTCTCGAAGATGGCGGTCCGCGCGATGGACGCCAATGGCGAGATTTTTCAGTGGCCGATCCGCCTCGCCCCCGGCCCGGCCGGGTGGCGGGACGTGCGCGTCGAACTCGACCCGAACGCTTTCGAGACCAGCTACGGCGGCGACGCGAAGCACCGCGGCAAGATCGACCTGCCGATGCGCTTCCAGAGCCTCCTGCTGCTGGCGCCCAACGATCAAGGCGGCTCGGTCAAGCTCGGCCATATCAGCCGCAACCCGTTCGACCCCAACGACATCTCGGCCAACGCGCGGCTCGCGCGCGTGAGCGTCGACCTGAAGCGCACCGCGAACATCCCCCTGTTCCGCGCCGACCGGGACGAGCCGGTGGTCGTGCAGGTGCGCAACGCCGGCAGCGCCGACGCGTCGTTCGACCTGGAGCTGGCGTTCGAGCACTTTGACGGCACGGTTGCGCAATGGTCGAAGCCGGGCCTCACCGTGCCGGCGCAGCAGACGCAGGAGATCGTGGTCGAAGACGCTCTGGACAAGACCGGCTGGTACGAGATGCGGGTGACGCTGGGCGCCGAGGACGGGAAGGTCGAGAAGGGCGCGCAGACCCTGTTGCACCTCGAGCCCGCGGGCCGGCGCGCGCACCCGCCCGCCGAGGGGTTCTGGCTCGGCATCGACGCCCGGATCGGTTCGCCCAAGCAAGGGGGTTGGCAGGCGGAGCTGGCGTCGCTGATCGGCGCCGATTACCTGCGCGTGGGGCACACCTGGCCGAAGATCCAGCGCAATTCCGGCGACTCGTTCGCCTGGGCCCAGCTCGACGCCGAGCTCGCGCTGCTCGAAGAGCACGGGCTCAAAGGCGTCTACGGCCTGACCTTCACGCCCAAGTGGGCCGTCGCGGACGGCGCGATGGACGACCTGCAGGCCCGGATCAAACGGCAGGGGCTCAACCTCAAGCCGAGCGGCCCGCCCTCGCGCATGGCGCCCGACCCCGACGCCTGGCGGGCGTTCGTGCGTGAGATGGCCAAGTACGGCAGCGGCAAGAACATCATCGCCTACGAGCTGTGGAACGAGCCCGACCTCTCGGGCTTCTACCGCGGCACGACCGATCAGTTCATCGAGCTGATGAGGATCGCCCACGAGGAGGTCAAGCCCCACCACCCCGACGCCGTGCTCCTCGGCGCCGGCATCGCCACCATGCTTGGGCACGGCGGGCACAACCTCAACCCCGACCTGATCGAGCGGAGCATCGTCGAGGGCCAGGATTACTACGACAGCGTCTGCCTCCACCAGCACGGCCACTTCCGCGGCTTCCGGCAGGCGGTCGACGGGCCGATGGCGGAATACCGGGCGCGGCTACGGGAGGACAAGCCGATCTTCTTCACCGAGACCGGCGTGGCGACCGGCCACGACATCTCGCGGAAGCGGCAAGCGCACGAGCTGGTCAAGAAGATCGCCTTCGCGCGGGCGCGCGGCGCCCAGGGCTTCACGTGGTTCGTGATGCGGATGCGCCACGAGAATCACTACGCGATGGTCAGCGGCGGCAGGACCGCCTCACCCTTCCCACAGGTCGCGGCGTTCAACGAGCTGGCCAAGATGATGCGCGGCCGGACGTTCGAGAAGGAACACGACTGTGGCCCGGGCGCCTGGGTGCTCGAATTCGCTGGCGAGAACGACCGCCTCGCGGTCGCATGGGCCGAGCAGACCCAGGCGGTCGGTCAGTTGGTCGTGTTCGCCCTGCCCGCGGGCGCGACGGCGCAGGTGGTGGACATCATGGGCAACGCGTCGGCGCTGCCCGTCCGGGACGGGCTGGCGGTGCTGGAGTTGTCCGAAGACGTCCGGTACGTGCTGATCACCGGCGGGGCGGGCCGCGTCGCGGGGACACTCGCGTCCCTGCCGGCCACGCCGGCGGGCGTGCCCGGGCAACGCGTCGAAGCCGGCGCCTTCCTGAGCAACCCGACCGAGAACGACCTGACCTACACCGTCGCCTGGAGCGCGCCCGGCAACGCGCCCGCGACCCGGACCGTGACCGTGCCGGCGGGGACCGAGCGTCAGCGCATCACGTATGCGCTGACGATGCCCCCGGCCGCCCCCGCCGGCGGCGCCGAGCCCCAACTCTCCTTGACGTACGACGTTAACAATGGCGCGATGGCCGGATCGCTCTCGACGCCCCTGCGCGTCGCCCAGCTTATCCCGGCCGGGTCGGTCGGCCAGCGCCCGCCCGACTTCGTACTCAACGAGCTCAACGCGACGGTGATCAACGTCAACCAGGCCGACCCGAACCGGGCGAAGTATGTCTGGAGCGGCGCGGAGGACCTGGGCGTATCGGTCTGGCTGGGGCTCGAAGGCGATGCGCTGGTGATGCAGGCGGATGTGTCGGACGACGTGCACCTGCAGCCGAACCCGTCGGGCACGATGTGGAAGGCCGACGGGCTGCAGTTCGCGTTCCAGTTCCCCGGCCAATCCCGTCACTGGGAGTTCGGCGCCGGGCTGCGCGAGTCCGGGCCGGCGGCGGTGACCTACCTGTCGGCGGGGGTGGGCGACCCCGACCCGTCTGAAGCGTTTGACCTGACGATCGATCGGATCGACGGCGGGCTGCGGTACCGCCTGTCGATGCCCTGTAAGAGCATGGGGACCGACGCGGCCCGGCTGCGGAACGAGGGCATGCGGTTCAACCTGATCGTCAACGACGACGACGGCGGCGGGCGCGAAGGTTGGGCGCAGGTCGCCGACGGCATCGCGCGGAGCAAGGAGCCGAGCCTGTTCCCGCTGGTGATCTTTGAGTGAGCGAGTGATGCCGGCGGCTTTCCGGTCGGCGTGTACGGGTCCGGAGCAGTGAATGTTTGAGTCTGATCGTGAACGCTGGATGGCGGTCGCCGACGCGTTGGCGCCCGTCATCGAGACCAAGCTGTTTCCCGCCGTTTCCGTGGTTCGCCCGGTCGAGGACGCGTCGGCCTACCAGGGCTGGCGGCTGGATCGATCCGGCGCGGCGCGGGGCGTGCTTGTGGGTCGCGAGCCGGTGATCCTGGATTTCGGCGTGCACCTGGTGGGGCGCGTGCGGTTCAAACTCGGCGGCGACGACGGGCGGGTGCTCGTCCGCTTCGGTGAGGCGCCGGCGGAGGTCTGCGAACCCCCCAGCCGGTTCCCCGGGACCCTCGGCGCCGAGTGGCTCAACACCTTCGAACTCGACCCGGACGGCGACGGCTGGGCGACGGTTCCCGGGCGGCGGGCGCTGCGTTATGCGCGGGTCTGGGTCGAGCAGAAGGGCGTCGAGTCCGAGACGGCGGCGATCGAGTCAGCGCAGGTCGTCGCCCAGACCAGCGCGTCGTGGTCCGACCCCCCGCTCGACCCCGCGGCCGAGCCCTGGCAGCGTGACCTGGACCGCGTCGCGCTGCACACCCTGCGCAACTGCATGCACGAGGTGTTCGAGGACGGCCCCAAACGCGACCGCCGACTGTGGCTCGGCGACCTGTACGTCCAGGCCAAGACGAGCTATCTGACTTTCCGCGCCGATGCGCTGGTCAAGCGTTGCCTTTACCTGTTCGCGGGCGCTTCGTGCGACCGGGGCCTAATCTCGCCGTGCGTGTTCGCCAAGCCGCATTGGCACGGCAGCCACAAGCTGATCCCGTCCTACGCCTGGCTGTTCGCGCCGTGCCTGCTGGATTACGTCCGGGCCACCGGCGACCGCGCCGCGGCGGCGGACCTTTTCGGCATCGCCGTCCACCAGCACACGCTCTTCGATGAGCACGCCAACGCGCAGGGGCTCTTCGATCCGCAGGGCGACGTCCTCTGGCGGTTCATCGACTGGAACGAGTCGCTCGACCCGCAGGCTGCCGAGCAGGCCGTGGCGATCTACAGCCTCAACGCGCTGATCGAGCTGGCGCCGTTCGCCGGCCGGGGCGACGCGGTCCGGCCGCTGCGCCGCCGGCGCGATGCGCTGGCGGCCGCCGCACGTGAGCACTTCTACGACGCGGGTCGCGGGCTCTTCGTCTCTGGAAAAAACGGGCAGGTCGCGTCGGCGACCCAGGCGTGGATGGTCCTCGCCGACGTGGCCCCGCCCGGCGAGGGCGCACGCGTCCTCCGCCGTCTGCTCGAGGCTGACGACGCGGTCCCGCCCGTCACCCCGTACATGCAGCACACCGTCGTGGCCGCGATGTTCGCCGCCGGGATGGAGGACTTGGCGTGGCAACGGGTCCGCGCGTTTTGGGGGGCGATGCTCGACCGCGGCGCCACCACCTTCTGGGAGCTCTACGACCCGGGCGACCCGACCCTGTCGCCCTATGGCAGCCACCTGCATAACAGCTATTGTCATGCATGGAGCTGCACGCCCAGCTGGTTCATCCGCCGGGCGCTGCCGACGCCGCGGCCCGCGGACGAAGCTAATCGCGCCGCGGCGATCGGCGGGAAGGCGGCGGCGACGTGCTGAGCCGACGCCGATTCATGCAGCTGGCCGCCGGGAGCGCGATCGGGATGACGGCTCTTAAACCCACAGCCACGGGCGACGTCGGCCTCAGGCGCCCGCCGAACGTGCTGTTCATCGCGGTCGACGACCTCAACGACTGGATCGGCCCGCTCGGCGGCCACCCGCAGGCGCACACGCCCCACCTCGACCGTCTCGCCGCACGCGGCTTCGTTTTCGAAAACGCCAGCTGCCCCGCGCCGATCTGCACGCCCGCCCGCACCGGCGTGCTCACCGGCACGCACCCGGCCAGTTCCGGCCTGTACTTCCTCGCGCCTCTGTTCCGCAACACGCCCACGCTCAGCCGAAGCGTCACCCTGCCCCAGCACTTCCGCGATCACGGCTACCGCACCATGGCCGTTGGCAAGGTGTTTCACGGCGTCAACGACCCCGCGTCGTTCGATGAGAACGGCAAGATCACCAACAAGTACGGCCCCACGCCCGACCGCAAGATCAGCTACCCAAAGGGCCACCCGCTCTGGGACTGGGGCGTCTACCCGACCGACGGCTCGCCCACGCCCGACGACCGCATCGCCGACTGGGCCGTCGAGCGGCTGGGCCGGCGATATGACCGGCCGTTCTTCCTCGGCGCCGGCTTCTTCCGCCCGCACGTGCCGATGTACGCGCCCGCCCAGTGGTTCGAGCGCTACCCGCCCGGCGGCGTGCGGATGCCCCCGATGCCGCCCGACGCCGGCGACACGATCTCCGATTACGCCAGGAAGCTGACCCATGCCGCGGTCGCGCCCCGGCACGAGGAGGTGGTCGAACTCGGCCAGTGGGAGCACGCCGTGCGCGCCTACCTCGCCAGCGTCAGCTACATGGACGACCAAGTCGGCCGGCTCCTCGATGCGCTCGACGCCAGCCCCCACGCCGACAACACCGTGGTCGTCTTCTGGTCCGACCACGGCTTCCACCTCGGCGAGAAGCATCGGTGGGGCAAACGCTCGTTGTGGGAGGAGTCCTGCCGGGTCCCGCTGATCCTCGCCGGCCCCGGGGTCAGACCCGGCCGAACCGATCAACCGGTGGGGACCATCGACCTGTATCCGACCCTCTGCGGCCTGTGCGCCCTGTCCGAACGCCCGGGCCTCGACGGCCGCAGCCTGATCCCCCTGATGTCCGACGCCGACGCCGACTGGCCCCACACCGCCCTGACGACGTTCGGCCCCGGCAACCACGCCGTCCGTTCCCGGCACTGGCGGTACATCCGTTACGCCGACGGCTCGGAGGAGCTTTACGACCACCGGACCGACCCGCACGAATGGCGCAACCTTGCCGGCGAAGACCAACATGCCGAAGCCCTGGCGTCGCACCGGCGGCGCCTGCCCACGACGACGGTCGCCATGACGCCCGGCAGCGCCGGCTCGGACTCGCCGCTGTTCCCCTAACATATGCGATCAAGCCGGTCCTGAGCGCAGCGAAGGTCCGGATAGATTGCGTCGACGTGATCCGGACCTTCGCTGCGCTCAGGTCCGGCTTCTCACAGACGTTTTCCCGCGTCGCGCACGCGGATGACGAACCACACCAGCAGGGGCTCGAGCAGGATTGCCAGCACGAGCAGCATCCACCACGGCGCCGAGGGGTAATCGTAATGGAGATAGTCATACGCCAGTTCGAGATAGAAGCCGGCGGTGCGCCAGCCCATCATGTTGAAATAAGAGCTCAGTTCCGCCATGTACTCCATCAGGATGGACTGAACCGCCAGGAGCAGGAGCGTGAGGCTCAGCACCCACCCGAAACCGCGGATGATCCACGGCAGAACCGGGTGTTGAACCCGCAACACGATCTGGAACGTATACGCCAGCGCTCCCAGCACGCCGATGGCGCCGATCCACAGGCTGGAGATCGCCAGGTTCTCGGTGTCGACGGGGGAGGTTGGCCGCCGGGCGGCGATGGCGATCAGTGTGCCCACGATCCCGATGATCATGGCGGCCCGGGCCAACGTCGCCAGGATGTTGAAAGCGGACAGGGGCTTCTGGCCCGGGTCGTGCGTCGTGATGAGAAAGCACCCGATGAGAAACGTCACCGCGCCCACCGCGATGACCGCCGCCAGCAGGAGGATCGGCGGCAGTTGCACGAACGTCAGCGGCAAGAGCCCCAGCAGCACGGTGGCCAACCCCACGATCAGGTAGCCGCCGCCTTTGGCGATCCGCCGCAGCCACCGCGGATCGCAGAACCGCAGCCGGGCGACCCAGAGGGTGCGCGGGGTCGCGGTCCCGCACTCGGGGCAGCGGCCCCGGGGGTTGGCGGTGCGGAGGTTGTAGCCGCAGCCGATGCAGGCGAGGTCTTCCGCGATCCGCCCCTGGGCGTCCAGCTTCACCGATGCGCTCGCGCCTTCGGACATGACGTCATCCTATCGCGGCCAGCATGCCCCGTAACCGCCACGCCGCCCGCCACGTCTCGATCCACAGCCAGACCAGCATGGCGGCGATGAGGGCCGCCAGCAGGGGCGCGACCCAGGGCTGGTAAACGCTCAACCGGGTGTACGCCCAGTTGGCGGCGGTGGAGACCAGGCCGATGGCGAACAACCCGACCACCGCGCCGATCCAGCAGCGGCGCAGGTGGTCCATACGCCCTGCCACGGCCGCGTCCCCGACGCGTTCAGCGAGGCCGGCGAGGTAACGCCAGGTCACGATCAGGCCCGCGGTATAGGCGCCGTGGACGAGGATGAAAGCGATGTCGAAGGACTGGCGCGCGTCGAACAGCCGCGCCTGGCCGGTCACGACCGTGTAGCCGAGGCCGACGCAGAGGGTGAGGAAGCCGAGGGCCCCGAGCCCGAACCCGAGCCGGCCGAACCGGCGCAGCGCCCGGTCGGCCGCGGGCTCGGCCCGGCCGGGCTGGGGGGCGGTGAGCATCCAAAGCCCGACGGCGGCGACCAGCACGCCTACGTAGAGCAGCGGCAGCGTCAGCAGCGTGCCGATGAGCCACCACGCGGCGCCGTGCCGCAGCCGCCGGCGGTATCCCGGCGGGGCGTCGGCCAGGCCGTCGTTGCGCAGCGAGATCGACACCGCCATCCCGCACTCGGGGCAGTCGGCGGTGACCGGTTGCGTGCGGAGGTTGTAGCCGCAGTTGAGGCAGGGCGTGTCGCGGTCGAGCACGGCGTGGCCGGAAAGCGTGGCGGACATGATCAACTCCTCGAAGACATGACAAACCGAGGCTACGGGTTGATACGCCCGGCGACGCGGACCGGTTCAGGGCCTTGGAAACGTACGTCAGAAGCCGGACCTGAGCGGAGCGAAGGTCCGGATGGATGGCGTCGACGTGATCCGGACCTTCGCTCCGCTCAGGTCCGGCTTGACCACACGGTCCGGGGCCGCGTGGCGGCCCGGCTAACCGCCGGTGAGTTCAAGCCCCGCCCTCCGCGCTGCGTCGATCTTTCGCGCCGTGACGTTGACCGCGATCGGATAAGCGATCGCGAGATAAAGCGTGCCTATGGCGATGATCGCGTTCATGCACGATTCGAAGTTGCCGTGATATCGGTTGATCCATGAGGCGCTGCTGGGGGGGATGTGCTGAACGACCCCGACCCATACGGCCAGTTCAACGGCGTTGATCAGCAAAACGCAACCCAGCACCAGAACGGTTTCGCGCCGCAGCCGCCGCAGCCGCTGGCCTTGATCCGGCGCCGGGATGCGGCGGGCCAGGGCCGCCAGATACGACAGCAAGGCGACCGCCGCGACACCCAGGACCAGCATCGTCACGATCCACCAGATCATCGTCATCAGCGTGGCCGTGGCCGGTGAAGCCGTGTAGCCGACACACAGCGCAATCGCGACAGGCGTGACGAATCTCGTCACGTTTCTCCACGACAACGAAGGTTCGCGGCTCAGTTGTTTCGGCTCCTGGCGACAGAGCCGCCACACACCCCATGCGAGGGTGACAGGCAGTACCAAAGAAATCAAGAGGCCGATCACGGCGACGATCAGGGAGAAGGTGCTGAAAGAGTCGACGCTGGCGGCCGGTATCAGTGTCGTCACGGTCGATCCGACCATGAGCAGGAGGAAAGCGATCAAGGCGCTGGCCAGCGTGATGCGGATCCACCGCAAACCTCCGCACACCACCGCGAGCCACTGCGGGTCGGCGAAGCGCAGCTCATCGCCGTGGACCGACCTGGCGACCGCCATGCCGCATTCGGGACATTGTCCGTCGTGGTCGAGCCCACGCACGTTGTAGCCACAGCCGACGCAGTCGCGGTCGATGGTCAGCCGGCCGTGTGCGTCCAGCGCTGCCTGGAGGTTGTTGGCCGCCCGGTTCGGCATGGCCTGATGATAACCCGGCGGAGCGATTACACTTGTCGGTGTGATGAGCCACGCCTCCCCATCCCGCCGCGCCGCGGTCGCGATCATCGAGCGGCTGCGCGGCGCCGGGCACACCGCCTACCTCGCCGGCGGGTGCGTACGCGACGCGCTATTGGGCATCGAGCCCAAGGATTACGACGTGGCGACCGACGCCGAGCCCGACGCGGTGCGCCGGCTCTTCCCCGGCAGCCGGTACGTGGGCGAGGCCTTCGGCGTGGTGCTGGTCGCCCAGCGCTCGGCATCAATCGAGGTGGCGACGTTCCGCCTCGAGTGGGGCTACGCCGACGGCCGCCGGCCGGACAAGGTCGAGTTCACCGACGCCGAGCACGACGCCCGGCGGCGCGACTTCACGATCAACGGGCTGTTCGCCGATCCCCGCGACGGCGGGGATGAGATCATCGACTACGTTGGCGGCCGGGCCGACCTGGAAGCGAGGCTGATCCGCGCGATCGGCGACCCCGACCAGCGGTTCGGCGAGGACTACCTGCGGATGCTGCGCGCGGTGCGGTTCGCGGCCCGCCTGGGGTTCGAGGTCGAGGCGAAGACCGCCGCGGCGATCCGGCCGCTGGCCAAGTACCTCGGCCAGATCAGCCGGGAGCGGATCGGCCAGGAGGTGCTGGCCATGCTGACCGGGCCGGACCCGGTGCGTGCGGTCCGGCTGATGCAGGCGTTGAAGCTGGACTCGCCCACGCTCAACGAGGACCCGGCCGAGCCCGAGCCCGCGGTGCTGGCCCGGCTGACGCCGCCGATCGATGCGCCGACCGCGCTGGCGGCGTGGATGCTCGACCGGCGGGGCGGCTCGTCTTCGCTGACCGCGGCCGCGGGGCTGAGCCTGGACATGGTCCTGCGGCGGTGGCGGCGGGCGCTGTCGCTGAGCAACGACGTGCGCGACGCGCTCCATGGCCAACTGCGGCTGCTGGGCGCGATTCGGGACTGGGACGAACTGGGCGTGGCGCAGCGGAAGCGGACGCTCGCGTCGCCGTGGTGGGCCGGGGCGTGGACGTTGGCCCGGGCGGTCGAGCCGGGCGTGGGCCGGATCGGCGCCGACGTGGCGGCCTTGGAGGCCGACGGCGTCGCGCCGCCGCCGCTGGTCAATGGCGATGACCTGATCGCGATGGGCCTGGAGCCGGGCCCACGTTTCAAACAGCTGCTCGACGGGGCGTACGACGCCCAGTTGGAGCACGTCATCGACGATCGCGACGCGGCCCTGGCGTGGCTGCGCAACGCGGCCGAGATGACGCGATAAGGCCGCCCGGTCCGCTACAATACGTGGTTCATGGAGCAGTGGATCACCGAGACCGCGGCCAACGCGCCCTACATCATTATTTTCGGTGTGTTGCTGGCCAGCGGGATGGGGCTGCCGATCCCCGAGGACATCCCGCTGGTGGTGGGCGGCTGGCTGGCCGGGACCGGGCGGGCGGACCCGACGATTATGTTCGTTGGCAGCTTTATCGCGATCATGGGCGCCGACGCGATCGTGTTCTGGCTGGGGCGGGTCTACGGCCACCATGTTCCGAAAATCCCCCTCCTGCGGCGCTTCCTCACCCCCGATCGGCTCGCCCGGACCGAGGCTAGGCTCCACCGTCACGGCGGCAAGTTCATGTTCACCGCCCGTTTCCTGCCCGGCCTGCGGGCGCCGGCCATGTTCACCGCCGGCACGTTCCGCGTCCCCTACTGGAAATTCTTCCTCTACGACGGCTCGGCCGCCGCGATCAGCGTGCCGACCATCTTCTTCCTCGCCTACGCTTTCGCCGAGCACATCGAGCGCGTCAAGCAATGGGTCGCCAGCGGCCAGATCGTCGCGATCGTAACGGTTTTGCTGCTCATCGCGGGATTCATCGCCGTCAAGCTGGTGCTCAAACGCCGGGTGGCTGCGGCGGATTTGTAAGGCGTGCTGTTAACACGTCTTGCCCTTTTACATCCGAACACCGTTTAAACCAAACCGTATGGGGCGTGTCTTCATCCTTTAACGGGCTGAACACGGGAAACGATTTGACATTTTGACAATTATCGAAATAATAGGGGTGTGACGAACGAGGTGTTCGAAGCTATCAGCTACGCGGAGCGCCGGAGGGTGCTGGAGATTCTCAAGCGGCACGGCGAGATGGCCGCGGGCGATCTGGCCAGGCATTTTACGTTCGGTAAGGCCACGCTTTCGCATCACCTGCGCCTGTTGGTGCACGCCGGGCTGATTGACCGCGAGAAGCGTGGGCGTTTTGTTTTTTACCAGATCAATACTTCGGTGTTCGAGGAGGTGCTTGGAATGCTGTTGGACTTGTTTCAAGTCAAGGGCGTGAAGCGGTCGGCGAAGGAGCGATCTCATGTGGTCAAGCTACTTTAAGTGTCTTGGTTTGGCGGGCATCAGCTTGGCGGTTTCACTCGTGGTGTGGAGCCGGGTCCCGGATGCGATGCCGGTCCACTGGAACATCGATGGCGAGCCCGATTCGTTTTGGCCGAAAGCCTTCGGGTTGTTGTTCTTCCCCGCCCTGATCGTTGTGATCTCGACCCTGTTCCCCGTGATTTACTGGCTGGACCCGAGGCGCGAGCATATTCAGCGGTCTCGCGGCGCCTTGGGATGGATCTTCCTGGCGGCGGCGGGCCTGCAACTGGCGGTCCAGGTGCTGGTCATCCTGGCCTCGCTGAGCGCGGACATGAAACTCAACGAGGGCGTCCTGATCGCGTTGCTGGGGGTGATGTTCATCGTGATCGGCAATGTGCTGCCCAAGCTGCGATCCAACTGGTTCGCCGGCATCCGCACGCCGTGGACGCTTTCGAGTGAGACGGTCTGGCGCCGCACCCACCGCCTGGCGGGCTGGACCTTTGTCGGCGGCGGCGTCGGGGCCGTGATCGCGGCCCTGGTGCTGCACGGATGGCTGCTCTTGGTCGTGTTCATGGTTCTGGTCGCTGTCGCCGGCCTGACGCCTTGTGTGTATTCCTTCTTGATCTATGGCAAGCGGCAGGAGCCGCCCGCGGCCCAGCAGGCCTCGTAAGCCGCCGTGAGACAAGGCCTGTGCGATCGTTTGAGGATCGCCCGATGGCGGCGCGGTCCGCGGATTTCACAGGTGAGGAAGTGGGGTGTTCCCTTGCTTGTTCGCCCCATACCCCCTACATTCACGTAATGCCCGCAGACAAGATCGTCAGCCCTGTCGAGTTGCGTGACGCGTACCACGAGTTGACGGCCCGGATCGCCGACGCCGCCGCGAAAGCCGGCCGGCGGCCGGACGACGTGAATCTGGTCGCCGTGACCAAGTACGCCACGCCCGACCAGATCCGCACGCTGGTCGAGTTGGGCCACGCGGACCTGGGCGAGAACCGGGTGCAGCAACTGGCGCAGCGGGTCCCCCAACTGGAGGAGTTTCTCAGCCGCAAGAAGACCCTGGCGGGCGCCGTGACGCGGACCGAGGTGCAGGCGCCCGAGACCGTCCGCTGGCACATGGTCGGCCACCTCCAGCGCAACAAGGTCAAGCAGGTCATGCCGCTGGTCTCGCTGATCCACAGCGTCGACAGCCTCCGCCTGGCCGAGGAGCTGCACGCCCTCGCGGCCCGGCAGGACAAGGTGGTCGACATCCTGATCCAGGTCAACGCCGCCGGCGAGGAGCAGAAGTCCGGCGTGGCGGCGCCCGCGGCCGTCCACCTCGCCGAATCGATCGACACCATGATGCACCTGCGCCTCCGCGGCCTGATGACCATGGCGCCCTACTCCGACAACGCCGAGGACTCTCGATCGCCCTTCGCCCGCGTCGCGGAGATCTTCCACGACATCCGCTCCCAGAAGATCGGCGGCGGCTCGTGCAACATCCTGTCGATGGGCATGACCAACGACTTCGAGGTCGCCATTCAGGAAGGCGCCAATCTCATCCGCGTCGGCCGGGCGCTCTTCGGCGAGCACGAGTAACGAACGAAGCCCGGGGATGGCCTCTCCGGGATACGACAAGCGCTCGATCAGCGGCAGGACGTCGTGGGGTGATCACCCATGCGTCGTTGCGAACCGGTCCATGAAGGACGCCAGGGCCTCGGCGCCCTCCAGGGGCATCGCGTTATAGAGCGACGCCCGGCAGCCCCCGACGCTGCGGTGTCCCTTGAGCCCGCTCATCCCCGCCGCTTCCGCCTCCCGGATGAACCGGGCCTCCAGGTCTTCATCCGGCAGACGGAAGACCACGTTCATGCTCGACCGGCAACGCTCGTCCACCGGGCAACGGTAAAAGTCGGCGTGACGGGCGATCGCATCGTATACCGCCTCGCTGCGCCGGGCGGCCGCCTCCTGCGCCCACGCGACGCCCCCCTGTTCCTTCAGCCACTCCAGCACGAGCTTGATCATGTACACCTGAAACACCGGCGGGGTGTTGAGCATCGATTGGCCCTCCACGTGACCCGCGTAGTTCAGGTATCCCGGCAGATCGCCCGGGCACTGCGCCAGCACGTCCTCGCGGAGGATGACCACCGCGACGCCCGCCGGGCCGATGTTTTTCTGCGCCCCCGCATAGATCAGTCCGAACTGCTCGAAAGGCAAGGGTCGGCTCAGGATGTCGCTGCTCATGTCCGCCACGATCGGCCGGCCGACCCGTGGGAACGCCTTCCACTGCACCCCGCCGATCGTTTCGTTGCTGGTCAGGTGCAGGTAGACGGCGTCGTCGCTGCAGGCCACGCCCGCGGGGTCGGGCAGGGTGGTGTAGTTCGCGTCCGTGCCGTCGAACACGAGGTTGACGCGACCGACCTTCCTGGCGTCGGCGATGGCCTTCTTGGCCCAGGCGCCCGAGTGCGTGAAGTCGGCTGTCTTGCCGCCGTGCAGCAGGTTGACCGCCGTCATTGCGAACTGGAACGTCGCCCCGCCCGCGATGAACAGGATGTGGTGCGACGCCGGCACGCTCAACGCCTCGCGCATCAGCGCCTCGGCCTCGTCGAAGACGCTGACCACCGGCATGGACCGGTGGCTCATCTCGATGAGCGACATCCCCGTCCCGCCATAATCGACCAGCTCGTCCCGCGCCCGCTCGAGCACCGGCAGCGGCAGCGTGCAGGGGCCGGCCGAGAAATTGAAGATCCGATGGGTCGCGGTGTCGGGCATCGTCTTAGGTCCAATACAAACAATGGTCGGGACGCGTCAGAATATCACGACCCGACGGGTTCTGCCGTCCTCCCTGATTCCATCGGGCGTCGGCGCAGATGGCATGGATTTCCGCGGCCCGGCTGTCCATGCAAAGGCGTTAATCGGTGCGTCGGTCAAGCAGCGTCAGCGTGTTTTCGACCATGATGTCGAGCGGCGTGTAGTTGCCGCCATCCATCAGGTTTCGCCGCATCGTTTGAGACAGCGACAGATATTGTTTCTGCCGCAGCATGTCGCTAATCTCCGACCGCACCTGATCGAGTGACCTCGATGGCGGTGCGTTGTAAGCTTCGAGATAGAACCAATGCGATGAGCCGTCCGCGTCGATGCGGGGGGTGACGGCTCCGGGCCGGTCGCCCAACGCCGCTACGGCTTCGTTAATCGCTGCATCGGCAAACGAAGCGTCAACGGATAGATCGCCCATCAACCCGGCTTTGGACGGGCGGTATTGATTTAATGACCCCGAAGCGACTTCCTTGAATGATGCGCCCTCGGCCAGTTTTTTCTCCACGGTGTCGGCGTCCGACGGCAAGGCCTGGATCCTGCGAAGCGTACGTCGGGCGGGCGGATTGAATTCCGCCCGACGCTTTTGGTAATCACGCTCGATGTCGGCATCGGTGATGTGGATTTGCGGAGTCAGAGTGTCGCGGAGGTGTTTCCGTGCGATCACTTGTTGGCGGAAATCACGTGCAAACGCTTCGCGGTCTGCGGGGTCGATCTGCGCGACTCGCTTCGCGACCAACTCGGACACGGCTTCCCGTTCCTCGTCGGTTAACGACGCTTCCGCCTCGGCCAGGATCAGGCGATCAAGCACAATCTGCTGGATCCGGGCGCGAACGATCTGCCTGAGCTGATCATGATGGTTTGGGTCCGCGGTCTTGAGGTGCGATTCAATGATTTGTGAAAAATGGACTGGCTGGTCCGCAACATGGCCGACGATCGGGTCGTCCGACGCAACAACGACATCATTTGCGTGTGCCCGATCAACGTGGATTGACAGCATGACCACGAGCGCGAAGAAACAGCGATAAGTCGTCATTGGGGACTCCCGGGGAGAAACTCGTACGCCAACGCGAGACTCATCATACCGGCGGAATTGCTGGCTTTAAAGGTCTTTCACCCCGGCGGAATTCACCGTGATAGGGTTACCCCGGGCGTCATATCACTACGGCTTGGTGGCGGAAACCTGGTCGTCCGAGTCGTCGAGCGTGATGGGGGCGGCGGACTTGTCGACGCCGGGGATGTTGGCGTCGTGGGTGGCGTTGACGATCCAGCCGCCGAGGAAGCCCAGCGCGATGCACCCGAACGCGGCGATGCCCGCCCCGAGCCGGCGGCCGGGCGCGGGGTAGCGCTGCACGTCCTTGTCCGGGTCGCCGAAGAAACAGGCCGCGAGGATGTGCAGGTAATACCCCGCCGACACCGCCGAGTTGACCACCGCGATGACGACCAGCCAGATGTACTGGGCCTGGATCGCCGAGCCGAACAGGTAGACCTTGCCCAGGAACCCGACGAACGGCGGGATGCCCAGCAGCGAGAAGACGCTGAGCATCATGATCCACGCCAGCCAGGGGTGGCGGCGGGCGAGCCCGGAGAGGTCGTCGAACGAGTCGGCCTCCTCGCCGTTACGCCGCATGCAGCCGATCACCGCGAAGGACGCGATCGTCGCCAGCCCGTACGCCGGCAGGTAGAACAGCACCGCCGCGATCCCGTCGCCGACGGCGCCGTGCGTGCCGACCAGCCCCGGGCCCACGAGCACGCCCATGAGGATGTAGCCCGAGTGGGCGATCGACGAATACGCCAGCGTGCGCTTGACGCTCTTCTGCAGCAGGCCCAGCACGTTGCCGACGCTCATCGTCAGCACCGCGATGATCCACAGCAACGCCACGAGGACCGGCGGCAACTGGACGAACTCGCCGTCCACCGGGAACCAGGCGACCAGGCCCAGCAGCAGGATCAGCGCGACGAAGCCGGCGACCTTCGGGGTGAACGCGAGGAACGCGGTGACGGGGGTCGACGCGCCTTCGTAGACGTCGGCGGCGTAGAAGTGCATCGGCACGGCGGCGATCTTGAAGCACACGCCGATGACCGCCAGCACCATGCCGATCAACAGCATCGGCGTGATGGCGCCGTGCGTCTCGATCTGCATGGCCGCGGTCTGCCGGATCATGTCGAAACTGGTGAACCCCGTGGCGCCGTAGATCAGCGCGAAGCCGTAGAGAAACACCGCGGCCGACATGGCGCCGAGGAAGAAGTACTTGACCGCCGACTCCTGGGCCATCGTCTTTTCCCGCGCGGTGGCGACCATGACGTACGTCGGCAGGCTGGTCAGCTCGAGGGCCAGGAACAGCCAGACCAGGTCATCAGCGCTGGCGCAGAGCATCACGCCGGTGAGGCTGAACAGGAAGAACGCGAAGAACTCGCCGCGGAGGATGTCGCCGGGCTCGAAATCCTTGGCGTTCTCGGCCTGGACGGTCTGCCGCAGCTGCATCGGCACGCCGGCGGCGATCATGAGCAGGATCAGCCCGACCCCGCAGACGATCAGCTTGATATAAGGCGCCATCCCGCCGACGCGGAAGACCCCGTGGTCGTGGGCCTCGAAATCCACCGTCAGGAACCCGGCGCAGACCAGCGACAACGCGGCGACCCACACCGTCGCCCGGCGGACCGCGCCGAGCCGGTCGAGCCCGGTCACGAGGCAGATGCAGCCGCCGATAAGCAGGCACATCTCGGGGCCGAGCGTCGAGAGTTTTTCGACCATGCCGTTCATGGTTCGCCCCCCTCGGCGTTGGCCGCCAGCGTCTGGCCGCGCCAGTCGGCGTTCGAGCCGTCTGCCGTCTCAATCGGCGCCGCTTCGAGCCGGGCCTGCATGACCCGCTCGGCAGGGATGATGATCGGGTCGATCGCCTCCTCGACGGTGACCAGCACCGGGTTGGGGTAGAGGCCCAGCCAGAGGCAGACGACGGCGATCGGGGCGAGGGTGCAGATTTCCTTGAAGTTCAGGTCGTGGGTCTCGATCGGGCCGTGGCTCGTGTCGGTGGGGATCTTCAGCGGGCCGAAGATGACCTTGCCGACGAAGTAGAGGATGTACATCGCGGCGACGATCATCCCCAGGCCGGCGGCCAGCGCAAAGGGCCAGCCCAGCAGCGGGGCCTGGAACGTGCCCATGAGCGTGAGGAACTCGCCGGGGAACCCGTTGAGGCCCGGCAGCCCCACCGAGCAGAGGGCGAAGAAGATGACGAAGAACGCCCAGACCGGGAACTGTTTGCCCAGGCCCGAGAGGTCGGACATCTGCCGCGTGTGCAGGCGGGTGTACATCATGCCCACGCACAGGAACAGCGCCCCGGTCGAGAGGCCATGGCTGAGCATGTAGAACACCGACCCGCCGATGGCGATGTTGTTGATGGCGAACAGGCCCAGCACGACAAAGCCCATGTGGGACACGGAGGAATAGGCGATGAGCTTCTTGAGGTCTTTCTGGACCCAGCAGATCAAGCCGGTGTAGAGGATGCCGATCACGCAGAGCACCGCAATGAAGGGGGCGTAGTCGACCACGGCGATCGGGGCGGTGGGCAGCGCGAAGCGGAGCATGCCGTACGAGCCGAGCTTGAGCATGACCGCGGCGAGGTCGACCGAGCCGGCGGTCGGGGCCTCGGTGTGGGCCAGGGGCAGCCAGGTGTGGACCGGGAACATCGGGACCTTGACCGCGAAGCCGCACATCAGCGCCAGCAGCACGAACGCCTGCTGCGTGCCGTCCATGTACTGGGCGGCCTCCTTGAGGTGGTTGAAGTTGAACGTCCACTCGCCCAGCTGCGGCAGCGCGAGGCGGGTGTCGGCGGCGAGCGCCCCGGTCGCGACCAACTCCTCGACCGGGAGGGTGGTGTTGAACCAGGCGACATAGAGGATGCCGGCGAGCATGAGCATCGAGCCGGTGAACGAGTAGCAGAAATAGACCATCGCCGCCTTCTTGCGGTCGGTCGAGCCGAACACGCCGATCAGGAAGAACAGCGGGATGAGCGTGAACTCGTAGCAGACGTAGAAGAAGATCAGGTCGGTCGCGCAGAACGCCGCGATCATGGCCGACTCGGCGAAGAGCAGCCAGAAGAAGAACTCCTTGGCCCGGTCGCCGGTGCGTTGGCGCAGGTGGGTGAACGCCTCGAGCATGACCAGGGGCATGAGGAAGGTGGTGAGCAGGACGAACCACATGCTCAGCGAGTCGACCCCGCCCTCGAGCCGCAGGCCGAAGGCGTTGATCCAGTTGAGGTCGAACTTGAGCTGGACCTCGCCGGAGCGCTCCCAGTCGAACACGCCCGCGGCGGTGAGGGCCAGCAGCAGGGTGATGAAGGTGGTGTAGAACGTGCCGTAGCAGATCTTGTGCAGCTCGTGCCGGGGCAGCAGCAGCAGCAGGATGCCGCCCGCGAGCGGGAAGAGGATCATCGCCGGGATGAGCAGCGGCTGCAGGGATTGGAGGAAGGCTTGGAAGTCCATGGTTTGCGTTATGCCCTCTCCACGCCAAGGCGCCAAGACGCCAAGACGCCAGGAAGAAGATAGAGAAGGCGATCATCGCCCGACGCCTCTGCATACCCCGCCGGTAAGCCACCTGAAGAGGCCGCGACGCATCTGGGATATGCCCGGGTCTCTCTTGGCGTCTTGGTGTCTTGGCGTCTTGGCGTTTTCATGATCTTTAAAAGATTAAGCGGTGGCCCAGAACACGATGAAGGCGACCAGCGCGAGCCCGCAGGCCATCCCGATGCCGTAGCCCTGGAGCTTGCCGGACTGGGCCGGCCGGACGGTCATGCCGACCAGGCGCGGGACCCACCCGAAGGCGAGCACGAGGCCGTGGATGATGAACTGGTCGATCGCGTAGGACAGGTACGCGATCACGCGCAGCGGCTTGACGAACAGCAGGTCGTACAGCTCATCGACGTAGTACTTGTTGGCCAGCAGCGTGACGACGGGGCGGATCGGCGCGGTCAGCTTGCCGGCCAGGCCGGGCTTGAGCCAGTAGAGCACCATCGCCAGCAGCACACCCAGGACCGCCAGCGCGCCGCTGATGATCTCGACGACCTGGTGGGTATCAAACCCGCCTCCGTAGTCGGCGCCGTGATGCTCGACGTGGATCGCGGCGAACTCCGTCGACGCGTGGAGCATGTCCGCGATCCACGGCGTGATCTTCTTGACCAGCATCCCGTAGAACAGCGAGCCGACCGCCAGGATCAGCAGCGGAACGTTCATCGGCCACCACGGCATCTCGTGCGGCTCGTGGGGGTGATGCCCGGTGTGCTCGGCCTCTTCCTTGGCGACGCCGATCATCGCCTTTTCCAGCTCGTTGTCGGGCGTGTGGTGCGCGTCGCCGATGTCGTACTTTTCCTTGCCCATGAACACGGTGAACCACAGGCGGAAGGTGTAGAACGCGGTGACGAACGCGGTGATGATCCCCAGCACGCCGGCGACGGTGGCCCAGGTCTGCCCGACCGCCATCGCGTCACCCAGCAGCAGGTCCTTGGAGTAGAAGCCGCTGGTGAACGGGAAGCCCGCCAGCGCCAGGCAGCCGCAGAACATCAGCCAGCAGGTCACCGGCATCTTCCGGCGCAGCCCGCCCATGGTGCGGATGTCGAGGTTGCCCGCCAGGGCGTGCATCACCGAGCCGGCGGTGAGGAACAGCAGCGCCTTGAAGAACGCGTGGGTCGAGAGGTGGAACACCCCCCCCACGCTGCCCACGCCCACGCCCAGGAACATGTACCCGATCTGCGAGACGGTCGAGTACGCGAACACGCCCTTGAGGTCGTTGGAGTTGAGCGCGATGGTGGCGGCGAACAGACAGGTCACGCCCCCGACCAGCGCCACCGTGGGCAGGGCGTAGGGCGAGAGCTGAAACACCGGCGTCAGCCGGGCGATCATGTAGACGCCCGCGGTGACCATCGTCGCGGCGTGGACCAGCGCCGAGACCGGCGTCGGGCCCGCCATCGCGTCGGGCAGCCAGGTGTAGAGCGGGATCTGCGCCGACTTGCCCACCGCGCCGATCAGCAGCAGGAACGGGATCCACGAGAGCACCGCGGTCTGTGTGTAGCCGTCCTCGATCATCTGCGTCGCCGCGGGGATGATCACGTTCAGGTCGATCGAGCCGAACTGGTAGTAGGTCAGGAAGATGCCCAGCGCAAAGCCCAGGTCGCCCACGCGGTTGACGATGAACGCCTTCTTCGCGGCGACGACGGCCACGGGGTACTTGGAGTAGTACCCGATCAGCAGGTACGAACACAGGCCCACCCCCTCCCAGCCCAGGTAGAGCAGGATCAGGTTGTCGGCCATCACCAGGGTAAGCATGGCGAAGATGAACAGGGCGACGAACGCGAAAAACCGCGGGTAGCCCGGGTCGTGCTTCATGTACCCCATCGCGTACGTGGCGATGAGCGTGCCGATGCCGGTCACCACGAACAACATGATCATGGTCAGGCTGTCGAGGAAGTAGCCCATGTCGACCGTCATCGCGCCGGCGGTCATCCAGGTGTAGAGCGTGACGACGTGGGGCCCCGCGATGTGATGCCCGGCTTCGCCGCCGTGTCCGTCGCCGACCACGTGCGAGTAGATGCCCACGCTCATGGCGAACGCGATCAGGATCGACGCGACGCAGATCGGCCCCGCCCAGGCGCGAAACCGCTCGCGCGTGCAGCACAAGCCGCACAACGCCGCGCCGACGGCCGGGACCCAGGGGATGAACTTGGCGATCTCCAACTCGGACATGACGGCCCTTCAGCTCACCCTTTCATCCCCGCCCACGCCTCGGCGTCGAGCGTGCGTTTGCGTCTGAACAGCAGCACCACCAAACCCAGCGCCAGCGCCGCCTCCGCCGCGGCGATCGTCAACACGAAGATGACGAACGTCTGGCCGGTCACGTTGACGTGGAACGCCGAGAACCCCACCAGCGACACCGCCACGCCCTGGAACATCATCTCCGTGCAGAGGAACATGATGATCAGGTTCCGCCGCGTCAGGAAGCCGACCACGCCCAGCGCGAACAGCACCGCTCCGGTGAGCAGGAAGTGGGCGAGCGTGATCTGATCGATCGGTCCGGTCATCAGCGTCTCAAAGGTCTTGCCAGGTGTTGGCTCGGTCCCACACCGAGCGGGCTTCGGGGTTCACCGTGTCTTCGCCGGCCACCTTGGTCTTGGCGATCACCACGGCCCCGATCAGGGCGAGCAGCAGGATCACGCCCGCCAGTTCGAGCCCCAGGGGATGGCTCTGGAACAGGTCCAGCCCCACCCGTTCGGTGTTGCTGAGCTTCCGGGGGTCCGCGAGCGGAGGGACCGCCGGGAGGTCGGCGTCGTCCCCCGCCAGCGTCCGCGCCACGACCGGCGCGGACCGGTCGGACAGGATCGTCTCGATGATCTGCTCGTCGCTGGGCGCCCTGGCCGCGGGGTTGGGGGCCATCGGCTCAAACGCCAGCGTCAGCAGCACGCTCAGCAGCAGGAACCCCGCGGCGATCGCAAGCACCGGCTCGAAGGCGATCCGGTCGGCCACGGGGATGTCCCGGGGGTCCTGCGGGTCGCCCGCCTGCGAGGCGAGCATGAGCACGAACATGTAGGTCACCAGGATCGCGCCGCCGTAGATGATGATCACCGCGAACGCGATGAACTCGGCGCCCAGCACCAGAAAAAGCCCCGCCGACGCCAGCACGACCATGACGAACCACAGCGCCGCATAGACCGGGCGGGTGTTGGTGATGACCCGGACCGATGCGATGATGCTGATCGCGCTGAAGATGTAGTAATAGATGAACGAGCCGTCGCTGACCCCCAGCTTGCCCCACGGCAGCTTCCAGCTCAGGAACAGCCAGAGCCCACCCAGCGCCGCCGCGCCCAGCAACGCCCCGAGCTTGTGGAGGTTCAGCCAGCGCTTGGGCATCATCAGGAGCAGGCCGACGCTGCCGATGAATGACGCGATGTAGATCGCAATCGGGGTTTGCATAAGCGTTTGCGTACAACTCCGTCCCGCGGAGAGGTGTGCCGGCGCTGGTCCAACGCAAACCCGCCGACGTCTGGCACAGGATATGGGTGCCGGTAGGGGTTTGCAACAAGCGACGCCCGGGGGCAATCCGGGGGTCAAGCCGGGGGTCAATCCCCGCCCGTCAGCGGCACCGGATCGGTCGCCCGGCGGCGGCGGGGCTTGTCGTGAGGTGGGCCGCCCTCGGTCAAATCCTCGAACTTGTTCATGTACTTGACCACCGTCGAGACCACCGTCGCGTGGCTCCACGTCAGCGGGCTCACCGAGAGCGGGGCGTTGGTTTCAGGATGGACCTGCTCCGCCAGCACGCCCGACGCCAGGGCGTGATCGGCGGTCCATTCCAGGACCCGCATCGCCTCCTCAAGCCCCTCCAACGTGGTCGCCCGGGCGATCTCGTACTCCGCCAGCCAGAGCGTGCAGATGAACCACGGGTTACCCGGCACGCGGTCGGTGTCCTGGGTCACCTGGTGGTAATAGTCGTCGGTGTACCGCGCGACCCCGCCGACGTCCGTCTTGATCCACAACTCCTCGCGGATCGCGGCCATCGTCCGGGCGACCCGCTCATCCTCGACCGGCAGCAGCCCCATCGCGAAGATGGCGTACATCGAGGCGTCGATCACCGGGTCGACCTCGTACTCGACGTCGGCCGCCGCGGCCCGCCTGGCTTTGCGTTTCCTGGACGACCCGTTGCCGTTGTGATCGGAGAGCTCTTCGAACCCGTCGGAGCCTTCCGGCCTGGGGGCCCGCCCCTGCCGGACCTCATCGACGAGCATCGCCGTGCGCTTCGCGTCGACCGGGGTGATCCGCCGCACGAACCGGCCGAGCCGATCCGACCACATCCGCCGGCAGAACGCGGCCTTCACCTCGTCGGCGGCCTGCTTGTACCGCGCCGCCCGCCGGGTGTCGCCGAAGCTGACCGCGAACCGGTAGGCGGCCCGCAGCCCGCCGTAGACCGTCGCCACCGTGAACGCGTGCACCCCGAACCGCTCCTCCCACAGGTCGTAGCTGGGCAGCGGCAGATGGGTGTCGGGGTCGCGGAAGCGGACCATGAAGTCGGCCGCGGGCCGGATCATCCGCATCCACAACGGGCGCACGAACTCGATGTCGCGGTAGCGTGAGAAGTGCCGCCACACCGCCCAGACGACCAGGGCGGTCTCATCCTCCTGGATCGGCAGCTGCGGCTGGCCGTTGCCGTCGACCCACGGGTGCCACGACGAGGCGGGCGAGCCGTCGGGGTTGTATTTGTGCAGGAAATACCCGCCCTCGCTGACGATCCGGTTGCAGAACGTGAAGAACGACCGCGCGAGGTCGGGGAAGCCCGCCGCATCCATCGCATCGGCGACCAGCGCCCCGTCGCGGGGCCAGAGGTAGGAGTACGTGTCGCGCGAGAACTGCATGTAGTCCGAATCGTTGGCGGCGATGATGGCGCCGTCGTTGTCGATCTGCGTGCGCACCAGCAGCAGCGACCGCTTGAACAGGTCGAGCACCTTGGGCGGGATCGCGTCGGGGTGCTCGTCGGTGATGTCCGACCACGCGGCGCTGAGCCACAGCCGCCAGTACGCGGTGGTGCGGTCGATCACGCCCTGGGGGCTTTCGCGGTGGAGGAACGCGTGGAGCTCTTCGAGGTCGCCGATCTGCGAGCCGCAGGCGAGCACGAGGTAGACCACCGTCTTGCCGTTGGCGGGCAGGTGGGCCCGGCACATCATGGTCGAGTCGACCGAGCCCTGGGCGATGGCGTTGTTGCCCAGCCGGCCGTCCTCGGCGTCGCGCCACGTCCCCTCCGCGCCCTGGAAGCCGGCGGTGCCGGTGGCGTAGTCGTCGATCTGCGGCTCGCCGTTGACGTAGAAGCACGCCATCAGGTAACGCGACTTGCGGTAATGGATCAGCGACCGCAGCTGCGGGTCGTAGTACGCGGTGTCGCCCAGCCGCGTGCCGAACATCTGCACGTCGTGGTGGTGGAACAGCCGGACCTCCCGGCTCTTGTCGACAAGGTTGGCGATCTCGATCCGGCGGACCAACACGGGGCGGTGGAAGTCGACCACGTCGCAGCAGCGCAGCTTGAGCTGCAGCCCGTCGTGCGCGAGCGTCACGTCGGTCGCCAGCGTGTCGGGCTGATACTTCCGTTCGATCCGCCAGCCCTGGTCGGTCCAGTACAGCCGGTTGCGGCGACGGTCGTCCGTGGAAGGCGCGGGCAGGTCGGCCCAGACGCCGAACCGGCACGGCCCGCCGCCGGCGTGGTTCTCCTGGCCCACGTGCGGGAAGTACAGGTCGCGGACCCGGTAGAGTTCGTCAAACGTGACCAGCATCTGGCCGTTGCCAACAGGGATATCTCGGGGCATAGGTTGTCGTGTTCGTTCGGGACTAAAAGGTCGGGGCGGACCGCGCGAGCACGAGCATCATACCGCCGATCCGTCCCCGGGCGGGGCGGTGGTACACTGAATCCATGCCGGGCTCCACAATCGATCAGACGCTGGCTCACATCCGCGTCGACGCCGCTGGCCGGGTCGACCAGGACCTGTCGTGCATCAAGTGCGGCTACAACCTGCGGACCCTGTCGCTGGAAGAGGGCCGCTGCCCCGAGTGCGGCCAGGCGGTGGGCCGATCGGCGGTGGGCAACTACCTGCGGTACTGCGACCCGGACTGGCTCCGCAAGACGTGGTGGGGGACCAACCGGTTCGGTGTGGCGGTCGTCATGTTCGCGGCGCTTTATGTGGCGTCCGAGGCGGGCGTATCGTTGAGCTTGCGGGTGCGTGGGGAGGCGGAGTGGGCCATGTTGACGGTTTATGTGGTATGGGTGTCGACGGCGATCGCGTTGTTGCTGGCGGGGTTCTGGCGTTCGACGACGCCGGACCCCGCGGGTGGGCAGGTGTCGGTGCTGTGGGCGCGGCGGATCGCGCGGTGGTCAGCCGGGATGGCGCTGGTCGCGTTCGTCGTGGCGACGATCAGGGCGTCGCATCAGCCGTTCGAGGGGGCTCGGTGGGTATTTCTCCCGGCCGCCACGATCGCGTTCACGATCGCAGCGCTGCTGATGCACGGCGCCGCCTTGGCTCGTCGGATTCCTAATTGGGGGCTAGCGTGGTTCAGTTACATCAATGTGCTGGGTTTTGCCGCGCTGTCGTTACCCACTCTGATGCTCGGCGCCAACCCGTGGTATTGGCAATACGCTTTTGTGGACTGGTACGACGATTGGATAACCAGCAATTTGTTGTCGTCGCAGCCCAATCTTCTATATGCTTTCTTAGAGCCCTATTTGCCGTATGACTCCTGGGATCTGTTGGATCGTGCCTGGTCGACGCTGGGCTGGGCGTGGCTGGGGTTCCTGGCGATGGCGATCGTCCTGCTCGTCTGGTTCTGGCGGGCCCTCAAGACCCAGGCCGATCTGGCCAGGGCGTCGTGGGCGGGACCGCCGCGGGGCGATACGATAGGATGACGCTAATCGTCGTTTAGCGGCGGGGCCTGCCCCCGCGGGGCCGACCCGCCGCTCAACCCCGGAGACGCCATGCCCACGCTCATCATCGACGGCAAGCCCTGCGAATTCGAAGGCAAGAAGACCATCCTCCAGGTCGCCATCGAACACGAGGTCGAGATCCCCCATTACTGCTACCACCCCGGCATGTCGATCGTCGCGTCCTGCCGCATCTGCCTCGCCGAGGTCGCCCAGCCCAACCCCCGCAACGACAACAAGGTCGAGCTGCTGCCCAAGCTCGTGCCCACCTGCCAGACCCCCGCCGTCGATGGCATGGTGGTCTACAACCGCTCGCCCAAGAGCGTCCAGAACCAGAAGGCGGTCATGGAGTACCTGCTGATCAACCACCCGCTGGACTGCCCCGTCTGCGACCAGGCCGGCGAGTGCTCGCTCCAGGACTACAGCTACCGCTACGGCCGCGGCGCATCGCGCTTTGAAGAAACCAAGATCAAGCAGCCCAAGAAAAACCTCGGACCCCACGTCCTGCTCTACTCCGACCGCTGCATCATGTGCTCCCGCTGCGTCCGCTTCACCCGCGAGGTGTCCGGCACCAACGAGATCGGCGTGTTCGGCCGCGGGTCCGCCGAGCAGATCGACATCTTCCCCGGTCAGGCCCTCGACAACGAGCTCTCCGCCAACGTCATCGACATCTGCCCCGTCGGCGCCCTGCTCGACAAAGACTTCCTCATGTCCATGCGCGTCTGGAACCTGACCAAGACGCCCAGCATCGACGGCATCACCGCGTCGGGCGACAACCTCTCCATCGAGACCAACGAGGGCCGCATCTACCGCTTCAAGCCCCGCACCAACATGGACGTCAACACCTGGTGGACCAGCGACGAGATCCGCTTCGGCTGGAAGTTCATCCACCGTGAAGACCGCTTCCGCTCGCCCTTCACCAACCTCCGCGGCCAGACCAAAGAGTGCGACTGGAACGCCGCCTACGACCAGATCGCCTCCACCCTCCGCGACATCCGCAACCAGCACGGCTCGGGGTCGATCGCCCTCATGGTCAGCCCCATGCTTTCGTGCGAAGAGGCCTACCTGCTGGGCAAGCTCGCCATCGGCCTCGACGACGAAGCCGTCCTCGGCATCGGCCCGGTCCCGGTCCACGGCGCCGACAAGACCTTCCCCGGCGGGTACACCGTCTACGCCGAGAAGTGCCCCAACGCCCGGGGCGTCCGCCGGGCGTTAGGCCAGCTCACCGACAACGCCTTCGAGTACGACGCGTTCGTCGAGAAGGCCGCCGCCGCCAAGGCCGTCATCCTCACCGGCAACTACCCCAGCGACTGGATCACCCCCCAGCTCACCGCCGCCGTCGACGACGCGTATGTCGTCCTGATCGACACCCTGCCCACCAGCCTGTCGGAGACCGCCGACGTGGTCCTGCCCGGTGCGACCTGGGCCGAGAAGGCCGGCACATTCGAGAACGTTGACCACCGCCTCCAGTCCTTCGAGCAGGCGATCCCGGTGATCGAGCTGGCCAAGCCCGAGGGGCAGATCGCCCTCGACCTCATCCACGCGACCGGCCACGGCCAGCGCACCCTCTTCAACGCCGAGCAGGTCCGCGTCGAGATGGGCGACGCCTTCGTCCACGAGGTGCACCACCCCGACCTCTCAGACAAAGCCAAGTCCGATCTCGAATATGTCGAGTTGTGACGCCCCGTTAGCCCCGGGCTTGGCCCGGGGTGGGTTGTGTGGACATGTGCTCCACCATTCCTTCCTCTTTGACGCTTTTCGTAGCCGCGACGTCCTCGTCGCGGTCTGCTGGGGTTCCAGCCGACACAACCGCGACGAGGACGTCGCGGCTGAAAACGACACGAATGACGGGGGAAAATATACGCCCACGCCCGCACGACCTAACGGGGCGTGACGCTTACTTGACGCCGATCTCCACCAGCAGGCTCTTGCCCTCGAACCCCGGCGCCGCCGGCAACGGCGGGAGCCGGCTCGGGTCGGCCCGCGTGAACGCCGCGGCGCCCCTCGGCGCCTCCCGCAGCTCGACGCCGGCCTCCACGTACGAATAGCTCGGCGTGATCGTCGCGACCGGCTCACGCTGCACAGCGCAGCCCGCCAGCCCGAGGACCAGGATCAGGATCGCCAACGTGGTCATGCCCGTCTTCATACGCGCGGTGCTCCGTTCCTCCGGCTTCACCGGGCTCAAGCGTGCCATTCGATCATTCCTGACGCATCGTCCGACCCGTGATTTCGCATGCGGGCGCGCCGTTATCGGGCCCGCTATCCGGACCAATCCGCACAGACGCCAGCCCTTGACGCACGCCCCCGGCCGCGTCAACATGCCGATTCGGGTTCTGTCAGGACCGGAGCCAAGGATGTCGGTCGCCGTGCAAATGCCCCTGTTCCCTGAGATGGCCTGCGCCCCGCGCCCCGCCCGCCTCCCCGCTCCGTCTCCCGCGCCCGTCCGGCCGACCGTCGACCTCTGCGTCCTCGGCTCGGGCTCGGGCGGCAACGCGACCGTGCTGCGCCATGATGGCAGACTCCTGCTCATCGACGCCGGCTTCGGCCCCCGCACCACCGCCCGCCGCCTCGCCCAGGCCGGCGCCGCTCTCGACGACCTCGCCGCCGTCTGCGTCACCCACTTCGATACCGACCACTTCCGCAAGACCTGGCCCGGCGTCCTGCTCGACCGTGACATCCCGCTTCACCTCCACCACTGGCACGAGCCCGACCTGCTCCGCGTGCCCGGCGGACGCGACCTGCTCGACGCCGGCCTCGCCCGCACCTTCGACGCCGATCCTTTCGATCTCCTCCCCGGCCTCACCGCCCACGCCGTCCGGCTCCAGCACGACCGCCAGGGCACCGTCGGCTATCGGCTCCAGGCCGACCGCGGCCTGGCCGTCGGCTACTGCACCGACCTCGGCCACGCCCCCGACCGTCTCATCGACCACCTCGCCGGCGTCGACCTGCTCTGCATCGAGGCCAACTACGACGAGCGCATGACGATCAACAGCCCCCGCCCCAGCTTCGTCAACCGCCGCAACCTCTCCGACTCGGGCCACCTCTCCAACGAGCAGTCGCTCGACGCCGTCCAGCGGATCGCCGCCGCCTCCCCCGCGGCGGCGTTGCGTCACGTTTTATTGATGCACCGTTCTCAGCAGTGCAACCACCCGACCAGGCTCCGCCGGGTGTTCGAGGCCGACCCGTTGATCTACCCGCGGATCACCCTGACCGAGCAGCGCCGCCGCACACGTTGGTTCAGGCTCCAGCCGGTCCCCGCCGTCCGCCGCTGCCAGCCGCGCCTCCTGTAAAGCCGCGGGCAACGCCCGCGGGGAACGTCGTGGGGCGCCGGCCGCGGGCGTTGCCCGCGGCTTTACAACTGCGGCGCGTCCTCGGGCTCGCCGACGAGGCCGAAATCGGCGTTGATGAAGATCTGGCGGAGGCGCGTGATGAAGTCCGATACGTCCTGATTACGAACGCTAAATACACCGTCTTCGAGGTCGGAACTGTTGGCGTAGGTGTCCACGTGGCCGTCGGTGTAGACGACGTTGACCACCTGATTCTGGTGGTTGGTGTTGAATCCGTCTGGAAAAAGCGTAATAAGCGAGTTGGCGTCCATGGCGAGCGCTGTCGCCGTCAAGTCATCGATGGATTTGCCTAAGTCATCGATGCGCGGGCGTGTATCATCAATGAGTTGGCGGTAGTAATACGAGGACGAAGCCGACCGCGTTTTAGTTTCGATGGCTTCCAACTCCTCCACGGGGTTGTTGGAGTCATCGGCGGGGCAGAACATGATGCGTTCATCATCGACATAACCTTGAAGTGTCAGGCCGAGTCCGACTAACCTTCCGCTGCCGTTCAGATAAATTGCGTTGGTTGGAACTGTTGCGCCGAAATATCCACGGGCCGGTGTGAATAGCGCGTTATCGGGATCATGCGGTATAGACCCATCGGAATCCGTGGCGTATGCATGGATCGCGACGCCGATCTGTCGCAGGTTCTGCGCGCAGGTGATCCGCCTCGCCTCATCGCGCGCCCGCCCCAGCGCCGGCAGCAGGATGCCGATGAGGATGGCGATGATCGCGATCACCACGAGCAGTTCGATAAGGCTGAAGGCCCGGATGGTATTCATGCCCGCATTGTACGCCGCTTCATGCGGCCTCGTCGCCGCCGAGCTGCGTCTGCGTCAGGCTCTGATACGTCGGGCAGCGGTGCAGCAGCTCGGCATGGGTACCCTGGTCGACGATCGAGCCGTCGACCATGACGACGATGCGGTCGGCGTTGACGACGGTGCTCATGCGGTGGGCGATGACGAACGTGGTGCGGTCGGCGCGGAACGCGGCGAGGGCGCGGTTGATCTTGGCCTCGCTGTCGGCGTCGACCTGGCTGGTGGCCTCGTCGAGGATGAGGATGGCCGGGTCGCGCAAGATCGCGCGGGCGATGCATAGCCGCTGCTTCTGCCCGCCCGACAGGCCGGCCCCGCCCTCGCCGAGCGGCGCGTCGTACCCGCCGGGCAACTGCTCGATGAACTCGTGGGCGAACGCGGCCTTGGCGGCGGCGGCGACGTCGTCGCGCGAGGCGTGCCGTCGGCCGTAGGCGATGTTGTCGGCGATCGATCCCTCGAACAGCACCGCCTGCTGGGTGACGACCGCGATCTGCCGGCGGAGGCTGCGGAGGCTGACGTGGCGGATGTCGACGCCGTCGATGCTGACCACGCCCGCCTTGGGGTCGATCAGCCGGGGCAGCAGGTTCAGCAGCGTCGACTTGCCCGAGCCGTTGGGGCCGACGATGGCGATGGTCATGCCGTGCTCGACGTCGAGGTCGATACCGCGGACCGCGTCGCGCTCGGCGTCGGGGTAGGCGTAGCCGACGTTCTCGAACGTGACCGCGTCGCGGTGGCGGGGCAGGTCGGGCAGGTCCTCCTCGAGGCCGCGCTTGTTCGTCTCGACCGGCAGTTGCAGCATCTCCTGGATCCGCTCGGCGGCGGCGGCGGCCTCCTGGAGGTCGTTGTTCAGGTTCGCCAGCGGCTTGAACGACGCGCCCGCAGCGCCGAGCATCAGCAGCACCGACACGATGTCCGCCGGGTTGCCCCCCGGCCGGAACTCGTACCACGCCGCGACCAGCGTCACGATCATGAACCCGGCCATCGCGATCAGCTCCACGATCGGCGACTGCATCGCCCGCGCGGTGCGGGCCCGGGCCTCCTGCTTGTAGACCTTCTTGTTGATCGCGTTGAACCGCCGCCGCTCGTAGCCCTCGGCGTTGTGGGTCTTGACCACCGCCATGCCCTGCATGGACTCCTGCACCGCGCCGGTCATCCCGCCGTAGGCCGACATCGCCCGCTTGCTCGCCCGGCGGATCCGCTTGGCGAACTTGCGCATCGCCAGGTAAATGAACGGCGCCCCGATCAGGAAGATGCCGGTGAGCTGCCAGTTGATGATCAGCGCGATCAGCAGGAACACCGCGCCCATGAGGATGTCGCGCACCGCCTTGGCCATCAGCGCGTTGAACCCGCGGGCTAGCGACGCGCAGTCGCGCACCACGCGGGAGAGGTGGTCCGCCGAGCCGTGGGCGCCCAGCATCTCGAACGGCGTATGGACCAGGTGGTGGTACGCCTGCATGCGCACCCGCATGACCACGCGCAGGCCCACGGTAATGGCGCACATCTGGTGGATGTAGCGCATCGTTGAGCCGAAGACCGCCAGGATCAGGATCACGCCCAGCACAAACGCGAACCCGCCGAACCGGCCCGCGGGGATCCACTCGGCCAGGTGCTCGTGCCGGCCGATCCATGAAACGACCGTCTCGTTGTTGAGCCAGTCCAGCGCCAGCTGGCGGACGGTGGTGGTTTCGCTGAAGAGCTGTTTGATCAGCGCGATCAGGGCCGCGAACCCGGACCCGGCGGCGGTGGCGTCGAGCAGGGCGGCGGCGAGGCCCAGCCCGATCAACCCCTTGTATCGCCCCATGCCGCGCGCGAACGACCAGAACGCGCTCATGCGCCGGCCCCCTGCGTCTGTCGCAGCCCGTCGAGGTCGTCGAAGAACCCGGGGTAGGTCTTGGCGACGCAGGACGGGTCGTTGATGGTGATCCCCGGCCGGGCCAGGCCGATGACCGCGAAGCTCATCGCCATGCGGTGGTCGTCGTAGGTGTCGATCGTCGCCGGCCTGATCCGGCCCTCGGCGGGCGGGGTGATGGTCAGGTCATCGCCCGCGACGACCACGCCCGCGCCGAGCTTGATCAGCTCGGCGTGCATCGCGGCCATCCGGTCGGTCTCCTTGACGCGCCAGTTGCCGACGTTGCGGATCGTGGTCGGCCCCTCGGCGAGGACGGCCAGGGCCGCGACGGTCATGGCCGCGTCGGGGATGTGGTTCAGGTCGGCGTCGATCCCACGCAGCGGGCCCGCGTGCCGCACGGCGATGTGGTCTTCGGCGACCGTGACGCCCGCGCCCATGTCGGCCAGGACCTGGGCGAACGCGGTGTCGCCCTGGAGGCTGTCGGCGCCCAGGTCGGGGATCGCCACGCGGGAGTCGGGCACGGCGGCGGCGGCGGCCAGGGCGTAGGTGGCGCTGCTGGCGTCGGGCTCAACGGTGTAGTCGGCGGCGCAGTAAACGCCCGGGGCGACGCTGACCTGCGTAAACGCGTCGTCGACCGTCGCGTCGACGCCGAACTCGCTCATCAGGCCCAGGGTCAGTTCGACGTACGGCCGGCTGGTGACCGGGCCGTCGAAGTGAAGCGTGAGGCCCCGCTCCATGTAGGGACCGGCCATGAGCAGGGCGGAGATGAACTGGCTCGACAAGGTCGGCTTCATCGTGATCGACCCGCCGTCGAGCCCGGCGGCGTGGATCTGGAGAGGCGGGTAGCCGCTCTGACCGCAATAGGTGATATTGGCGCCGAGTTGACGCAGGGGTTCGACCAGTTCGCCGATGGGGCGCTGCCGCATGCGGGCGACGCCGTCGAGCAGGTAGGTGCCGTGGTCGAGGCAGCACGCGGCCGTGAGGAGGCGCGTGGCGGTGCCGGCGTTGCCCAGGTTGAGCTTGGCCTGGTGGGCGGGGATCGCGCCGGATCGGCCGACGATCCGGACCGCGTCGCGCTGGTCTTCGATGACGAACCCCAGCGCGCGCAACGCGTCGAGCATACGGTTGGTGTCGTCGGCGATCAGCGGGCGGCGGACGGTCGACTCATCGTCGGCCAGGGCGGCGAGCAGGAACGCCCGGTTGGTCAGGCTCTTGGACCCGGGGATGCGCAGGGTCGCGTCAAACGGCTGGGCGAGCGGTTCGATCTCGATCTGGTCGGGGTAGTGGCGCATGGGAGGTGCAGAGGCTCGGCCGCGAGCGGTTCAATTGGCGCGGCGGAAGACCGCGACGATGTTCTCGACCGGGACGACGAACAGCCGGTTGTCGCCCTCGAAATCCACGGGGATCGCGTCCTTGGGGTTGAACAGGACCCGGTCGTATTGCTCGATGGGGTAGTTGGAGTCGGCGGCGACCTCAGCCGAGACGGTCACGACCCGGCCGGTGAGGGTCGGGATCTCGATCTTGTCGGGCAGGTGGATGCCGGACTTGGTTTGCTTCTTGTCCTGGTCCTTGCGGATCAGGACCCGTTTGCCGATCGGCTCAACGGTTTCCAGCGGGGTTTGGGCGGCGGGGGTCACATCTGTCATATTTCTGTGATTTTAGGGTAAAGCCGGCCCCGCCGCAGGTTTGATGTCCCCGGAAGGCGATTTTCTGGGATCGGGCGGCAGAAACGGCGTGCCGCACTCGGGGCAGCGGTCCGAGTCGAGCCCGACCAGCAGGTAGCCGCACTTGACGCATTCCCACGGGTTGCGGCTAGGCGGTTTCAGCCGGAAAATCGACAGCGTCCACACCAGCGACGCCGTGGTCCAGACGATCCCGACCACCGTAGCGAGTCTGAATCCCAGAAAGACGACCAGGAGGTAGGTCACCAGACACACCACGATGTGCCCGACCGCCAACCCGGTCACGCGGCGTGACCGCAGCTTGACGCCCGGCCAGGCCATGGCCAGCGCCAGCAACAGGAGGATCAGTCCCGCCGCCGCGATCACTTCCATGCTGTAGAAAACCGTCAGGAACGTCGTCAACACCACGGTCAGCCACGCCAGCTGCGCCAACGCCAGCGCCGCGTGCTTCCAGTCCCGCCCCGACCATCGCCGCCGCTGGCTAGTCAGCGCCTCTCCGCAGTGCCTGCAGAACAGGTCGGGCTCCGCCACGGCGCCGCGGCACGAGGGGCAAGGCTTGAGCTTTTCACGACGCATGGCTTGAGGCATCGTTCATCCCGGTCGTTCAGCTTGTTGAACGCAAGGCGCCGTCAACAGGCTGAGATTGCCGTCTATGGTAGTGCCGGGCCCGCATCGGGTTTGAGGTTCGGGGGCGGGGATGTCGCAGAATCGGGCGGGGTGAACGGGGCGCCGCATTCGGGGCAGCGGGTCGAGTCGAGCCCGACCAGCAGGTATCCGCACTTGACGCACTCCCAAGGGTTGCGGGCGGGCAGGCGGAGCAAGAAAACCCACAGCGTCCACGGCAACGCCAGCACGGTCCAGACAACGCCCACGATCCCGCACGGCGTCCCGGCGTTGTGCGGCCCGAGTCTCATGATCTCGATCATCAAAAAAACGCCTACGCAAACCGCGATGTGCGCGACCGCAAGAATCATGACGCGACGCGACCGCAACACGACGCCTGTCACGAGCATGGCCAACGCCAGCAGCACGAGAAGCGGCCCTGCCCCGACGATCACTTCCACGTCAACCGCGATGATTAACAACGTGGTGATCGCGACCGTCAGCCACGCCAGCACTGTCAATCCGGTCGCGGTTTTCTTCGACCTCCGCCCCGGCGACCGCGGCCGGCGGTCGGTCAGCGGCCGGCCGCAGTGCCGGCAGAACCGGTCCGCCTCCCCCACCGCCCCGCGGCAGGAAGGGCAACGCATCGGCTTTCGGTGGGCCGGATCCATCGTTCTACCGTTTCCGCTCCCAGATCAGGTGCGGCAGCTCGGGGATGATGAGTCGGGTCATCGCCAGGTCGACGGCGTTGGTGGAGCCGGGCATGCAGAACAGCAGGGCGTCGCCCGCGAGGCCGGCGACGGCGCGGGAGAGCATGGCCGCGGGGCCGACCTCCTGCCAGCTGAGCATGCGGAACAGCTCGCCGAAGCCTTCGAGCTCCTTGGTGATGAACCGGCGGGCGACCTCGACCGTGGTGTCGCGCGCCGCGATGCCCGTGCCGCCGGTGGTCAGCACGGCGTCGGGCCGCAGCCCGTCGAGCCAGGCCTGCAACTGGCCGGCGACGGCGTCGGGATCGTCGCGGACGATGCGGTGATCGGCGACCGTGTGGCCGGCGTCGGTGAGCCGTTGCCGGATCAGGGCGCCGCCCCGGTCATCGGCCTCGGTGCGGGTGTCGCTGACGGTCAGCACCACGCACGCGGCGGACTGGCCGCGGGCCGCGGCGCGGTGCTCGTCGGTGGACGTGCTCATGTGTGGTGCGGCCCCATCGGGTTATAGAGCAGCCGACACTTGGCGGGGTGTTTGCCGTGCTCGTCAAAAAGCGTCAGCTCGTTGTCGCCGTCCTTGAGCCAGGGCTCGGGCAGGTACCAGTGTTTCTGGGGGCCGACGGCCTTGCCGTTGGCGGTGGCGACCCAGTACCGGCCCAGGTCATGGCCGTTGAGGTGGAGCTGGCCCTTGCTCATGCCGCGGGGCTCGAGCCAGAGCGGGACGGACCGGTCGGCGACGGTGAACGTGCCGCGGTACCACGACGGGCGGGCGGGCGTGGTCTTGGGCGCCTCGCGGAACGCCTCGTCGGGGGGAGTCGTCCACTTGGCGAAGGCCCAGTTGGACTTGCCGGTCAGGACGTCGGCGGCCTGATAGAGCTTGATTGTCTTGTCGAGCTTGATCGATTTGTCGAACGGCTGATAAAGGGCGACGCACAGCTCGTTCTTGCCGCCGGTGAAGCCCCGCTCGCCGGGGGTGAGCACGAGGCGGAGCGAGCCGACGTTGTTGGCGTGGGCGTAGAGGGCGATGGGCTGGCCGTTGATGAGGACCACCGCGTCGAGGGGGAAGCCGTCGAACTCGAAGACCATCGGCTTGCGGCCGGCGGGCTTGACCTCCCAGACCAGCGCGTCGGCGGGCGGGCGATCTCCCTTGCGCCGGTGCGTCACGTAGCCTTCCAGCTCGAACGGGTCGGGCGCCCGGCCCGGCACAATCCTTGCCTTGGGCAGCTTCACCGGCGAGACGTTGAACAGGTGACCCGCCAGGCCCTTGATGTCCCGGCCGACATATTGGCCGTAATTGAACCGACCCAGGTTGTCCGCGAGCACGACGGCTTCGCCGTTGAGCGCCGCTTTGACAGGATGGAACTCGGCGCCGGCGCCCAGGCCCACGATCGTCTGCAGCTTGCCGTCGCTGTAGAGGTGCAGACGGTCGCCGGACTCGGGGATGAACAGGCGTTCGGCCTGGACCTGGCTGACGTTGAAGCGGTACCAGCCGTAGCCGTAGTCCTGCCCGAGGGTTTCCAGGGACGCGGGGCCGTCGATCGGCTGGAACGCGTCGCTGGAGCCGTCGAGCAGGTCGGGCAGCTCGGCGATCCGCCACGAGCCGAGGCGCGGCGCCGCCGGACGCTGGCGCGGCGAGGCCTTGGGTTTGGTGATGTTTCCGTCCAGATCGATCCGCGTCAGCGTGCTCCCCTTGACGGGCAGGGGCTGGCCCTCGTCATCGACGCCTGCGGCGCCGACGGCGAGCCCGTGTTCGCACGGGTACGCCGCGTCGACCATTGCGCGGTTGAGCACGACCACGGTGACCGGGCCCTGGTGATGGACGTGCGGCGTCTTGCCCGCCGGGACCTTGACCTGGGTCGGCTGATCATCGATGCACACCACCCCCTCGGCGCCGGCGGGGCCGAACAGGACCAGCATCTTCCGGTCGACGAAGGCCCACGGCCGCAGGTTGGTGTAGTTGAGCGTCGCGACGCCGGTGAGGTTGGCGTCGAGCAGCAGCCAGGCTGCGCGGTCGCCGTCGAGCGGGACCGGCAGCGTGACGCCGTCGGGCAGCATCAGGTCGACCTGCCGGGTCTTGTCGCTCTGGGTTTTCAGGAGAAAGACCACGTCGCCCTGGCTGCCGCGCTGGTGAATGACGCTCAGCGGGTGATTGGCTTCGTTGAGGCTGCAGGCGGCGTGGGGCTCGTCGGGCTTGAGATGGGCGAAGATCGCGCCGAATTGGCTGGCGAACGTGCTGATGCGTTTGGTGGCCAGGTACTTCTCGCCGCGCCCGCCCGCTTCGAGCAGCGGCGCGTCGTAGTCGTAGCTCGTGGTCATGAAGCAATCGAGGCCGTTGACGGTGCGCCCGCCCCAGAAGGCGAAGTTGGTGCCGCCGTGGAACATGTAGATGTTGTACTGGCTGCCGACGGCGAGCTGGCCGGCCATGCGGTAGAGGTGCTTGCCGGCGTCGACGGTGTCGGCGTGCTTGCCGCCCCATTGATCGAACCAGCCGGGCCAGTACTCGGTCACGAGGCGCGGCGCGTTGGGCTGGAGCACCGCGAGTTGACGCATGTGCTCCGCGAGGTGTTGCGAGCCGTTCCAGCAGTCGATCGTCCCGTCCATGCGCTGCCAGAGGTTGTTGCAGTTGTTGATCGGGACGGTGCAGCCGCCTTCGCGGAGCCAGCGCACGGTTTCGCGGAGGTAGGCGTCGGCCTCGTCGGGGTTGGCGCAGAACCATTCGTTCTCGGCCTGCATCATCAGGATCGGTCCGCCGCCGGTCTGACCCGGCGTGAACCCCCCCGCCGCCGCGCCCGGGGCGTTGCCCGGCCGGGCCGGCCGTGGCAGGCCCTCGATCGGTGAGGTGACCTGCAGGTCCCGGACCTGCTGCATCACCGCGGTGATGTAGCGCGACGCCGTTTCCAGGAACAGCGGGTCCGACTGACGCAGTTTCACCTCGACCGGCTCGCCGGTCTTGGGGTGCTTCATCCGTTTGAGCCACGCCGGCAGCCCCCCCATGTCCCACTCGCTGCACACATACGGCCCCGGCCGGAGGATGCAGAACATCCCCTCCTCGGCGATCAGCTCGACAAAATGACGCAGGTCCTTCTCCCCCTCGAAGTCGAACCGCCCCGGCTGCGGCTCGTGCAGGTTCCAGAACACGTAGGTCTCGATGCAGTTGAGCCCCGCCTGCTTGGCCGCCCGGATCCGGCTCCGCCACAGGTCCCGGGGCGTCCGAGGGTAGTGGATCGCGCCGCTGACCAGCCAGACCCGTCTGCCGTCAAGGAGGAACGATTGGCCGTCGTAGCTCACCGTTGCCATCAAAATCTCCGGTTAAAAGGCGGTCATTGGGGAAAGCAACCATAGGCTGGGACGGCGGAGGCTGCAATCCGGCTCCAACATCCGGTAAACTACCCGGATGCGATGGGCCCTGGCCTTGCTGACCGTCGGTGCGGCGGCGCTGTCGATCGCGTCCGGATGCGCCCGCGGCCCACTGGACGCACTTGATGACCAAGCGGCGGAAATGATCCGTCAGCGCCAGCAGCTCGTGCTGGGCGAGGCCGGTGTCTCGGACCTCGACCTCACGCGGCCGGACCTGCCTCCCCCACCGCCCAAGGCGGTCTACGACGAGGACCCGCCCACCGACAACCCCACCGCCTCCCAACTGCCCGCGACCGCGGCCGCCCCCGTCAGTGCGGACGAGATCCTCGAACGCGGCCGCGACTACGGCATCGACGATCAGGGGCCGCCCGTCCGCCTCGATCTCGTCGGCATCCTCGATTATGCCCTCGAGAACAGCCCCGAGTACCGCAACCAGAAAGAAGACCTCTACCTCGTCACACTGGCGCTCATCGTCGAACGTCACCTCTGGGGGCCGCGGTTCTTCAACACCCTGACCGGCAGCGTCAACGACTCGCAGGTCAGCCCGCTCGAAGGCGGCGAACGCCAGACCGTCGGCCGGCTGGTGAACGACTTCACCGTGACCCAACGCCTGCCCTACGGCGGGCTGACCTGCGAGTCGTTGACGCTGCCGGTCAGGGTGTTGGAGAACCGCGGCCCCCAGAGGTGACGTT
>JANQFR010000089.1 GCA_028277745.1 Phycisphaeraceae bacterium | reverse complement strand
CCCGTGAGGTCGAACCGGCACTTGCGGCAGACCGGGTGGTCATCAACCGCCCGGCCACGCCAACCCATCACCAGCAGCAACACGCCGGTCAGGCCGACGGCGGCGACGATCCAGATGCTCATCATGAACGGCATCATGGCGGAGGGCGGGGCCGTGGGGGTCATGGCTTGGCGCCGGGCGGCGGCGGCGGGGCCGGCGGCGTGACGCCGGGGAGGAGAAGGTCGACGAACACGAGGCGGTGGTCGGACGCGTCGATGATGTCGTGCCAGGGCTCGCGGGGGGTGGTCCAATACACGCCGCCGCGTTGGATGCGCAGCGGCTTGCCGGGCAGCGCGTAGTCGACCCGCAGGTTGCCCGGCCCGCCGTCGGTGTCGGGGAAATCGGCGGTGTCGTGCATGTGCCGGCCGCGGTGGCCCCAGCTCTTGGCGCCGTCGCGCTGGGCGTCGGCGATCCCGCCGCGGCCGGCGGGGGTGGGCACGGCGACCACCCGCGGGTGATCGAGCAGTTGCTGGATGGCGCCGGGGACCGAGTCGCCGTCGTGGGGGTCGGCGTTCATGTCGCCGAGGATGACGAACCACGCGCCCGGCGCCAGCCCGCCGGCTTCGCCCGCGTCGTCGACGAGGTAGGTCTGACGCGCCGGGTCGTCGGAGATGTAGTCGGCCCAGAGCCGGATCTCGTCGTGGTTGCGTTTGCCGTTGCGGTCTTCGGGGCCGTCGAAAACGGGCGGCGTGGGGTGGCTGATCAGGGCGTGGACCGCGGCGCCGTTGATGAGAATGGGCACGTCGGCGTGGGTCTTGGACGACAAGCGCAGCGTGGCCGCGGCCTGCTCCGAGTAATGGTCGCGCGGCATAAGATTGCCGGGCATGTCGGCCCACCGCAGTGTCCGGAAGGCGCGCGTGTTGAGCGTGTCGATGGGGAACTGCGAGAGCACGAGCATGCCGTAGTGGCCGGGGTACTCGCCCCAGCCGTGGGCGTCGGCGGCGCCGGCGGCCCGGCCGTCGCGGTTGAGGTCCAGACCCGTCGGTTCACCGGCGTTGACGCGGGGTTGGTACACGTAGGGATAGACGATGGGAGGCACCGGCGTCTCTTCTTTGTCCTTCGGCGGCGGGGCCTGGGGGACCTCCAGGTAGTTGCGCTTGAACAGCTCCGCCGCCCGGCCGTCGGGGTCGAAGTCGAACTCATTGATCAGCACGACCTGGGGCCTCGTACGCTGCAGGACCTCGGCGATCTTCCGCGCCTGCGGGTCGTTGGGCGTTGACAGGTCGGTGATGAGCTGGCCGGACTCGGGCCGACTCAGCGACGCGTTGTAGGCCGCGAACCGCACCGTGTCCGGCGCCTGGGCGACCACCGGCGGCTGCGGCTTGGGCCCGCGCTCGCGCGGCTTCTGACAGGCGGCCGACAGCCCCAGCAACAACATCAACAGCAGGATTTTCTTCATCGCGTGCCCGTGCGATTGCGCATCAAAATGACCGAATCAGTCCGGTTTCCGCCCGCCCTCGTTCGGCGAGTCCTCGTCTTCCTCGATCGGGTTGCCCGCATCATCATAAGCGACATCCGTCCGCGTCCCCGTGATGACCACCGGGCCGGGCTTCTGCGCGACCCACGGCTGCTGGTCGATCAGCTTCTGAGCCGCGCGGATGCCCCGGACGCGGGCCCGCCGCTCGGTCATCATCCGGGGCGGCTCATGCCGGACCTCCGCGTCGCCCGGCTGCTCCTGATGCAGATGCAACGTCTGGGTCGGGAACGCGAAGCTCACCCCCAACTGGTCGGCCAGCCGCACGATGTCGACGAACAGCCGGTCACGCTCGCGCAGCTCCGTGTTCCAGTCGGGGACCTCGAAGAACATATACAACAGGATGTTCAACGATGAGTCGGCGAACTCGTTGCAGTAGACCTGGTAGTAGTCCTTGCGGGTATAGGGGTGGGTGCGGATCAGCTCGCGGATGCCCTCCGTGAAAGCGATGAGCTGGTCGGGGGTCGTGTCGTACTGCACGCCGAGCATGGTTCTCCAGCGGCGGTAGGTGCGTCGGCCGTAGTTGTCGACCACCGCCCGGACGAGGTTCGAGTTGGGCATGGTGATCTGGGAGTTGTAGAACGTGCGGATGCGGGTCGAGCGGAAGCCGACCTCTTCGATGATGCCCTCGTGGCTGTCGACGACGACCCAGTCGCCCACGTCGAAGGGCCGGTCGAGGAGGACGGCGATGGAGCCGAAGAAGTTCTCGACGGTGTCCTTGGCGGCGAAGGCGAACGCGACGCCGCCGATGCCGAGCGAGGTGAGCAGGGGGACGATGGGGATGTTCAGCGCGCTGGCGCCGTAGATCAGCCCGATGACGAAGATGAAGATCTTGGCGGTCTTGCGCAGCAGGGGGATCAGGACGTCGTCAAACCTGGTCTTGGTGGAGGCGGCCTTGAAGATGAGCAGCGCCGCGGTGAGGTCGGTCAGCCGCCAGGCGGAGACGACGCCCGCGAGGACGGCGAAGACGTTCAGCGCGCCCTCGAGCACGTCGACCGCCGTGCCCTCGAGGCCGACGATGTAGAGCGTCATCATCCAGAACGCCGCCGCCGCGAGCAGACCGATCGGCCGCAGGCTCTTGCGCAGGCCCTCCTCGTCGTCCTGCACGAACTCCTTGCCCGCGAGGCGGCGCGCCAGCAGCCGCAGCAGGAACCGCACCACCAGATCGATGCTCAGCCCGAGGAGGATGACCAGCAGCAGCGCCAGCCACTGCCAGTATTTGACGTTCAGGACCCGCTCCTCGATCAGGAACGCGGGCAGTCGCGCCTCGATCCACCGCGTGGGCGTCACGATCTGCCGGCCGGCGACCGTGGGCAGCGACTGCATCTGGCGGTACAGCGTCGGCAGGTCCTCCATCGTCTGGGCGGAGAAGAGCCACTGCCCGTTCGCGTTCGGCGCAATGATGATCCGCCCGGCCGGGGAGCCGATCTCGTCCAGGATGCGCTGCTGCCCCTCCGAACGGGCCCCGCGGGGCTGGGGGAAGTAGGTGAACGGCTTATCCGCCTGCACGCTCGGGTCCGTGGCGCCCGGCAAGGTGTCCACGTCGATCCGTTCGATGCGGTTGAGAACCGCGTAGAGGTCTTCCGCCAGGTTCTGGGCGTCGTCGGAATCGACGTTGGACATGTCGAGGCAGCGGGTGGCCGCCTCCCATTCCGCGGAGGTGCCCCACCGCAGGCGGTACATGGCTTTGAGAAACGCGTCCATGGTCGCCCGCGGGCTGTTGAGCGTGGGCGCCTCGGCGGAGGGGTCGAGCATCTGGCTCAGCGGATCGGCCTTGTCGTCCTGCGCGACGGCGAGGGGGGCGAACAGGGAGATCCCGATAATCAGCAACAGGACGCGCATGATGCGTCAATGTAGCCGATCCGCCTCTTGATGTCGGTTTCGCCCCCCCGGGCCGATTACGGGCGCTGGATCACCCGCACGTTTTCCCGCCCGTCGCGAGGCGCGACGGGCGCCCGGCGGCCCCCGGTGAACAACCGCAGCAGGCTGGCGATCAGCGAGCCCACCAGGAACACCGCCCCCGCCGCCAGCACCGCCGCCAGCGTCAGCACCACGATCGGCACCACGACCACCAGCACCGCCGCGAGGATCGCCGCCCGCACCACCCAATTCGGCTGCTGCTCGGCCCTGACGTACCACTGGCCCACTTGCGGATGCTCACGGATATAGGCTTTCCACGTCATGACGGCATTCTATACGCCGGGGGCCTCGGGGCGTTCGTCAATCCACTGATTTGGAACGCTTCGCCCAAGAATAATGGACCCGCGTGTGGAGAGGGTGCGAAGGAAACCACAAAGCGTCCCAAAAATGAGAGCCGCTGTCTTTCTGTGGTCCATTCAATCCCGGCCCGCGTTTTGATTCTCGAAGCAGGCGGTGTTCTCTGAGGTCGATCCGGTCAGGTCTTTTTAGGCGTTTTCTTCCGGTTAAGTCGCCCGCCTAGGCGGACGATACGGAAGATAACGATTCTACCCCTGAGCGGAGAAGTGACTTATGTCCGCAGCCCCGACCACGCCCCAGGACGCCATCGTCCAGGACGCCATCCAGGAGATCTCCCATATCGCCACCCTCCCCGAGGTGACGATGAAGATCATCCAACTCGTCGAGGACCCCGACTCCACCGCTCAGGACCTCAACCAGGTCATCTCCAACGACCCGGCCCTGGGCGCGCGGATCCTGAAAGTGGTCAATTCCGCGTTCTACGGCCTGCCGGGGCAGATCGGCTCGATCAACCGGGCGATCGTGCTGCTGGGGCTCAACGCGGTGAAGAACATCGCGATCGCCGCCTCGTTGGCCAAGCTTTTCCGCGGGGGCAAGATCTGCCCCAATTTCGACGCCCGCGACCTCTGGAACCAGTCCATCGCCGCCGCCACCGCCACCCGCCTGCTCGCCAAGCAGGTCGGGCTCGGCCTGCCCGACGAGGCGTTCCTCGCCGGGCTGATCCACGACATCGGCATCATGGTCGAGATCCAGGCCAGACGCACCCAGTTCGTCGAGGTCATGGCCCTGCTCGATAAAAACCCCCAACTCACCCTGCGTGAGGCCGAGAACCAGGTCCTCGGCGCCAGCCACGAGGAGTTCGGCGCCGCCCTGTGCAAGCTCTGGAAGTTCCCCGCCAGTTTCGCCTACGTGACCGGGTTCCACCACCACCCCGAGGACCTCCCCGAGCAGCACCGCACCCTCACCAGCCTCGTACACGTTGCAGACGCCATCACCGCCAAACTCGACATTGGCTTTACACGCGGCATCGAACACCCGGAAATCAGCCCCGCCGTCCTCGATGCACTGAAACTCACCCCCGCTCAGGTCGATGAAATCGCTAACGAGGTGCCCGAGGCTATGGAAGAGGCCAAGAGCATCTTCAACAACGCGGTCGTCTGAACCCGGCCGCCCGCGCCGCGGCGACGATCCGCGGCACTCCGGCCCCCCAGACCGGCCCCGCCGGCCCCAGCCGGAGTCCAACCTGCGTCTCTCTTTTCCCTCCGGGCGACGAAACGCGAGTTTCGTCGCCTTTTTCTATCACCCCGGCATCGTCCATGTCTGCATGAAACGCGGCGAAAACCTTTGACACCCGCCCGCGGCCCGCTGATACTCGCTGAATCGGCCTCACCCCATCGCCGGACGGTTCAGAACTCTGTGAGATGCCATGACACGTCGTGCATGGTGGCTGACCATCATCGGGCTGAGCATCTGCCACTTCGCGGCGATCGTCGCGATCGGCTATTACTGTCTCACTCGCTACTACGAGCAGCCATGCCCCCTCGACCCGCTCGGCATCGTCCTCCTCTCGCCCGCCTACCTCCTGATGCCGTACGCCGGCCCGGTCGGGCTGCTGTTGCTGCCGCTCAACAGCCTGCTCTGGGGGTTTTCGCTCGCGGCGCTCATACGGCGGTGCGTGGGATGGCCGTTGCTCAGGAAGCCGTCCGTCGCCCACCCGTGCCCCCAATGCGGTTATGACCTGCGTGCCTCGTCGGGCGACTGCCCGGAATGCGGGGCGCCCAACCCGCCCCGCGGAGGTTGACCAGCGGTGTACGGGATGGAGAATAGATCATTACTTCAAGCGTTCATCCCGCGAGGTGAGCCAGCCGTTGAATGATCGGCTTTATTCCGAGATGTCCAGCGATAACGAATATCTTGCCTGCTGTGCCGGATTCTGCCCGGAATGCGACGCCGTGGTGTCCGGTGGCGATCGCTGTGCTGGCTTATGGGATGGGATAACCGGCGACGGCAGACCTGCTGGCGGCGGCATATATCGTGCGACGTGCCCAAACTGCGGCACGGTTCTCATTGCACATTCAGATTCAAAAAATGAGCCTGAAGAATTACTGCTCCGCTGGGAGGTCGAAGACGGTTAGCCGTCCGTTGCAATTGAACGGAGCGAAGGCAGGCTGATATGCGTCGATGGCGGTTACCCATCCTTGTGCTCACCATCTCGGGCGTCGGTTACGTCGGCGGTTACCTTTACGTCCGGAGCCAAAACCTCCTCGTTCACTATTCCAGCTTTGCCAACGGGAACACCGACAGCCACCGGATTGATATCGGTGACCTGGGGCCTGGTTTCAATCCTTCTAATCAAACCGCCCGCATCAGCTATTACATTTTCACCCCGCTTCGCTGGGTGGAGACCGGTTTCTGGTACATGCGTTACCCCAGGAACAAGCCGTGGCCTTACGCTCAAAGCGCAGACGCTCACGATCGACCGGCGACGGCAATGAGAGAAGAGGCCGTCACCAATGAACCGGTGACAGACGTTCTGCGTTAACGGAGTTCAGCAAACCGATGCGGGTTGGCATCATCTCCGATACCCATGATCAACTCGCGGTCACTCGGCACGCGGTGCGGCTGTTGCAGCATGAGCGGGCCGAAGTGTTGGTTCATTGCGGCGACCTGACCGGCCCCGAGATCGTTCAAATCTGCGCTGTGTTGCCCTGTTTCTTCGCTCTCGGCAACCACGACGCGGACCGTGCTCCGGAGCTGGAACACGCTATTTCGCAAATGGATGGAACCTGCCTCGGAGACGGTGGGGTGATCAAGCTGGGCGGTAAACGCGTGGCCGTCGTCCATGGGCACATCGGCATGCGGGATATGGCCGCCAGGCGCCCGGACTACCTGCTGCACGGCCATTCTCATATCCCTGCAGACGCTGATCTTGATGGGGTCCGCCGGATCTGCCCGGGCGCGCTGCACCGCGCCGACCGGCTTAGCGCTGCGCTGCTCGAAATCGATTCGGGAGATTTACAGTTCCTGAACTTGACTGGATGAGTCGACCACCTGAGACGTTGCAGCGGCCGTGTTTGAAGTCAAGCAGGTGGCGTTAGATGGCCGCGAGGTGATGCAGGCCTCTAGCCGGGCCGCTACGCGGCCCTGGACCAGGCGGGCGTCGCCCGCCGGCGATGGTCGTGCCGCGACGGATGCAAGCCGTTCGGACCCGCGCCGCGGCGTACGGTCAACGATTTTCAGTTGCGCCTAACTCCAGCTCTTGGCCGTAGCCGAACGTGTCCGGCGCCGCGAAGCCGCGTTGGGGGTAGTACGTCGCGGCACGCTCCATCAGGAACCGCTCGAAGCAGGCCGCGGCCGGGTCAGACGGCTGAGGCGTCCGCGCGAGATGGATCGTCTGGCCGAACGCAGCGGCCTCCTCCACCGGCACGTACACGAGACGATCGGGGAACGAACGGGCGTAGAAGTCCGCGAGGTGGCCGAAGATCAGCCCGACGTCGGCCTGATTGGTCAGCAGCGCGTAGGGCACATCGCGGTGCTGGATCTGGAGCCGGCCGGGAAACGTCGGGACCTCCCGATCGAAGACCCGGTCCGCGGCTGCGGGCCCGAGCAACTGTTCCAGGGTCGTGCGGTACTGCCGGCGGGCGCCCGCTTCGTTGGGCGTGGCCACCACCACACGCACCGCCGCATCGGGCAGGTCTTCCAGACGTTGGACCCGGTCGGCATGGTCCTTGCGGACGAGCAGCCCCATGCCGCGGTGCTTGGCGAAGACGACGGCCTTGCGATCGACCACGCCCCGCGCCGCGAGCCGGCCCAGTGGCCCGGTCCCGCCCATGACCAGATCGGGGTAGACCCCTCCCGGGCGCAGCGGCAGCACCGCATTGCCCAGCCGGATCTCACCGCTGGACAGCGCCTGGACCACCATCACCTGGGGCAGCGTGACGATCAGGATCTCCTCGGCCCCGATAGCGCAGTCGCCGTGAGCTTCACTCCACGCGGGGAACTCCTCCAGCACGAGAGGCAGCAGCACGGGGAAGTGATTGCCCTCGGTGAGGATGGTGAGTCTGGCCGACCCGTCGATCGGCCCGACGAAGTCGGGCAGCGAATTGGTGTGCCCGTGAAGGTCGAGCCCTTCCCCATCATGCGGCGCCCCGAAGCGCGGCCAGTCCACCCAACTCACCTCGTCGGGTTGATGGGCGCAGCCCAGCGACACGGCGATCACCCCCACGAGCCAGAGCCCGCCCCAGTACGTTCCCGGCCGACGATTTTGTAACGTGTAACGCATGGCCGGGAATCCTAGGGCCGACGACGGGCGATGGGCAACCGATGAATTGGTGGTGATCGGAAGCCCAGGGACTGCAGTCCCTGGGCTTCGACGGCATGTTGAACGTTGCAGTTTGAATCAAGCGGCCAACGCTGCGTTATAAGTAGACGCCAATAAAAAAACCGCCCTTCCGGGCGGTTTCAACAGGCCCACAGGGACTCGAACCCCGACTAAGTGGACCAGAACCACTCGTGCTACCGATTACACCATGGGCCTACAGGTGCGGTCGAATCAGCAACCCGCCATGCTAGATCGCGCCTGCCGACGCGTCAAACCCTTTATCGGCGAAAACCGCGGAAGCCAGCCAAAACGCCCCGGCGCCCGAGGCGGACGGGTTCTCGGACGGCCCGCCGTTGAGGCCCGGCGCCCCCGGCCGTGACCGCCCCGCATTGACAGGCCCCCGGCGGCCGATAGGATGCCGGCGCGTGGCGGGTCCGGATCGCGTCCCCAAGGTGTTTGACGATATGGCGTATGTCGATGAACGTCCGCTCAGTCGCTTGTCTCGGGAGCAGCTCGCACAATTCCTCCGAGACGGCTTCACCGTCCTGCGTGACGCGTTCCCGCGTGAAATCGGCGACGCGCTGCTGCCGCTCGCGCTGGCGGAGCAGGGAATTGACCTCCAGGACCGTTCCACCTGGACGGACGCCCGGTTCCTGATCAAGAAGAGCTTTACGCAAGACGTGTTCGCCGGCCTGTACACGCCGAGGGTTTGCGAGGCGATCGACGACCTGGTCGGGCCAGGGGGCTGGCCCGAGCGCCACGGCACCGGTTACGTGCTGGGGGCGCTGCCGGGCTTCGACGACCCGCCGTGGGGGCCGCGCGGCGGGGGACACGTCGACGGGATCCACTTTCACCACCACCTCGACGGCCGCGAGCAGGGGCTGGTCGGTGTGTTCATGTACACCGATGTCGATCCCCACGGCGCCGGCACGTGGATCAGCGTCGGCTCGCACCGCACGACCGCCCGCGCGCTGCACGCCGCCGAGCCCGACGGGCTCAGCCCATCCCAGATCAACCGCGTCGCCGGGGAGGCCGCGGCGGGCTTGCCGATCGTCGAAGCCACCGGGCGCGCGGGCGACCTGCTGCTGATGCACCCCCAGACGTACCACGGCTCCAGCAAGCACCTGGGCGACCGCATCCGCCTCGCGTCCAACATGTGCATCGCGCTGCACGATAAGAAGAACCTGCAGCGCGACGAGGCGCTTCAATACTCGCCGGTGGAGTATGCGATTGTCGATGCGCTCAACGGGGGCGCGTGAATCATCCGGGGCGGTGATCGGCGAGGGCCGCGGCCAGGCGGGGCAGGGTGACGCCGTGGAGGGTGTCGACGCGCCAGTGGGCGCCGGGGAACGGCTGCTCGGCGGTCATCGTGGTGGGCGCAGCCACGGTGAACAGGCCCGCGGCGCTGGCGGAACGCACGCCGTTGGGCGAGTCCTCCAGCGCGACCGAGCGGGTCGGCGCCGCGCCGACCGCGGCGCAGGCGGCAAGGAAGGGCGCGGGGTCGGGCTTGTGCTCGTCGGTGTCCTCGGCGGTGACGACCGCGTCGAATTTCTCAAGCAGGCGGTGGGTGCGCAGGTGGCCTTCGACCCATGCGCGGTCGGAGCCGGAGGCGACCGCGAGTTTGACGCCGGCTCCGATCGCTTCATCGATCAGCGCTGCGACCCCGGGCAGGACGTCCTGTCGGTCGAGGCGCTCTTTGATCCACGCGCGCCGGCGGGTGCGCAGCGCATCGCGGTCGAGCGGCCGACCGATGAGGGCTTCGAGCTCGCCGACCAGGTCGCTCTTGTGCGCGGGCTGGCCGAGGATGTCGACCCAGCGTTGGATGGGCAGGTCGTGGCCGTGCTCGCGGTAGATGAGGCGCAGCGACTCGTAGACGGGCGTTTCGGTTTCGAGGATCAGGCCGTCGAAGTCGAAGACGATCGCCTCGATCGTCGGGGCCGGGGCGTTGTCGTTCATGGCGCCGACTCGTGCAGGGCGCGGATCACGTCCGCGCGGTCGTCGCTGCCGAAGAGGGCCGAGGCGGTGACCATCATGTCACACCCGGCGGCGGCGGCGGCGGGCGCGGTGGTGGGGCTCAGCCCGCCGTCCATCTCCACGCGGGTCTTGTCACCCACGCGCTGCGCCGCCCATTGCGTCTTGGGCAGCACCTCGGGCATGAACGACTGGCCGCTGGCGCCGGGCACGACACTCATCACCAGCACCACGTCGAGTAGGTCGAGGAACGGCGCCAAGCCGTCGGGGGGCGTCGCGGGGTTGATCGCCATGCCGACGGTCATGCCCGCGTCTTTGATGCGGTCGATCAGGGCGCGTGCGTCGTCGCCGTGGTGGACCTCGAGGTGGAACGTGAAGTTGCTGGCGCCGGCTTTGGCGAAATCGTCGATGTAATCACCCGGGCGCTCCACCATGAGGTGCACGTCCAGCACGGTGTCGGGCAAGTGGCGCCGCAGGGCGCGGATCATGTCCTGGCCCATGGTGAGGTTCTGGGCGAAGTGACCGTCCATCACATCGACGTGCAGCAGGTCGGCGCCCTTGCCCAGCACCTCCCGGCAGTCGCGGATCATGTAGCCGAAGTCTGCCGAGAGGATGGACGCCGCGACCAGCGGCCGGTCGGGCTTGGCGTTGAGGTCGAGCATCGGGGTCCGCTCCGGGCTCCGGGGGTCAGAACTTGAGGTGCCCGCCGAAGCGGATGAACGGCTGGGGGCTGATGTCGCGGAGCGAGCTGTCGCTGCGGAAATCGAACCCGGCGCTGAAATTCTGGTTGAACGTCCAGCCGCCCGCGACAACCAGCTCGCCCCATTCCACCGGGGACCACCGCAGCCCGCCTTCGGCCCGGCTCTGCTGGAAGATCACGTGCTGCTGCACGCCCTTGTCCGAAACCCAGAACCGCGAGGTGTACGTGTCGTAGTCGGCGAAGACGGTCAGCTCGTCAAGCAACTGGTAAGCGACCTCGATCGAGAAATTAACCGGCACGGCGTAGGTCGCTTCGATGGTGAGCTTGTCGATCGGCCGCCAGGCAGCGCTGGCGAAGGGGATGCCCACGATGTAGGTGAACTCGGGGTTGGAGTTGTTGAAGTAGCCGAGGAAGGGCAGGGGGAAGTCGGGGAAGATGGACCGGGCGCCGTTGTAGTTGAGGCCGTAGAGGAAGCCGGACCTCTCGTCGAGGCGTTGGGTGACGAGGACGTCGGCGGTGCCGTAGACGGCCTCGCTGTCCTGGAAGGGCGCGTTGCCCGCGTAGCCCGCGCCGCCGGCGATCTTGACCGACCAGGTCTCGTCGATGTCGTGGCTGAACCCGAGGGCGAAGTTGATGTCCTGCAGGTCGCCGGGCAGGCGGGGGTCGTTGGTGTTGATGTCGATGAGGTAGTAGCTGTAGGCGAAGGAGGGCTTGAAGAGCTGGTCGTTGTCGAGCCGGACCCGGCCGAGGGAGAGGAACTGGGTGAGGCGGGTCTCGAACGTGGTGTTTTCGCTGTCGCCCCGGGGCTGGAGCATGCCGTGGTTGGAGACCTCGAGGAAGTTGCCGGGCGACCAAGGCCGGACGAGGCTGGTCGCCGCCGACTGGCCGGCGAGGTTGATTCGGGGCGAGGACTGGGCGAAAGCGGCGGGCGCGGCGGCGAACAGCAAAACAACGGCAAGCGTGCGCATGACAAACTCCAGAGGGGGACGCAGGTGCGTAGAGATTACCTGTCCCGATGCGTCCTGGCCATCAGGTTAGCCGAAAATGAGGGCAGCGGTGTGGCGCATAGAAGCTCGGGGATGGCAATCCCCGAGCTTCGGGCGGCGGAACTGATCTATTTCTCGTCGAGGATGTCCACGCTGGCGAAGTTCTTGCCCTCGAGCATCTCCAGCGACGCGCCGCCGCCGGTGCTCACGTGGCTGACCCGGTCGGCGAAGCCCAGCTGCTCGATCGCCGCGGCGCTGTCGCCCCCGCCGATGATCGACGTGCTGTCGTCCGAATCGGCGATCGCCTGGGCGACGGCCTTGGTGCCCTCGTCGAACCGCGGCATCTCGAACACCCCCATCGGGCCGTTCCACACCACCGTCCTGGCGTCCTTCACGATGCCGGCGTACATCGTCGCGGTCTCGGGGCCGATGTCGAGCCCTTCGTAGTCGTCGGGGATCTCGCCCGCCTTCACCACCATCTTGTTGCAGCCGGCCGAGAAGTCGTCGCCGGCGTGGGTGTCGATCGGCAGCACGAGCTTGTCACCCGCCTTGTCCATCAACGACTTGGCCAGGTCGGTCTTGTCCGGCTCGACCAGCGACTTGCCGACCTTCTCTCCCTTGGCCAGCGCGAAGGTGTACGCCATCGCCCCGCCGATGAGCACCTTGTCGCAGATCCCCAACAGGTGATCGATCACGTTGATCTTGTCGCTGACCTTCGCCCCGCCGAGGATCGCGACGAACGGCCGGTCGGGGTCCGCCAGCGTCTCGCTGAGGTACTTGATCTCCTTCTCGACCAGGAAGCCGACGACCGCGGGCTTGCCCTGGCTCTTCATGATCTTGGGCACGGCGTACATCGACGCGTGTTCGCGGTGGCACGTGCCGAACGCGTTGTTGCAGTACACGTCGGCCAGGTCGGCCAGCTGCCGGGCGAACGCCTCGTCGCCCTTCTTCTCAGCCTTGTGGAAGCGGAGGTTTTCGAGCATGACCACGCCCCGCTGCTTCGGCGAGTCGGCGACGATCATCGCCACGTCCTCGCCCACGCAATCCGGCGCCATGGTGACCGGCCGACCGACCAACTCGCTCAGCCGCGCCGCCGCGGGCTTGAGGCTCATCTCCGGCTCGGGCCCCGTCCCGCCGGGCCGGCCCAGGTGCGACATCAGCACCAGCGACCCGTCGCGGTCCAGCACGTCCTGGATCGTCGGCAACGCCATCCGGATCCGCCGGTCGTCGGTGATCGCCCCGTCCTTCAACGGCACGTTGAAATCCACCCGCATCAACACCCGCTTGCCCGCCACGTCCACGTCGGCGATCGTTTTCTTGGCCATCGGTCCAACTCCTTCTCCGCACTTCGTCGGCGGACCATGAGTTCTACCGTGTGGCCGCGGGTTGCACAAACCGGCCGTGTGATGTGGCGATGAGGGCTAGCCCGGTATTGCATGAAGATTGCGCAGGTCGTATATTACAGATCCGCATGTTTTATTTTCCGGTGCAATTTTTAGTTTGAGGAGGATTTGAGATGGTTTCGCGACCAATCCTGGGTGTAGTGATCGTTGCGTTCGTATCGGCGATGATGGGTATTTCGACGCAGGCCGCCGTCCAGCAGGTTGAAATCGTTGCGTCAGATGATGGTCAAGGGAATTTCCCGCCACCTCCCGGTCTCAATAACGTAATCAATGGTTCGTTTGATATCACGGTGAGCAACGGGAGGACGGGTGAGACCACCTCGACCGGAATCCTTGAGTTTTCGCTGGCCAGCTTGCCGGCCGGAGCGGTCATCACTGATGTTGCCGTGGTGGTGGACGTCAATTTGTTCACGTTTAACATCACGCCGGGAGGTAATGAGTTCCCGACCATCTTGACGCTATTCAAGGAAGAAGGAGGCGACGGGGTCGTAGGTCTGGATGACCTCGACGGGAACGATTATCTACTTGGAGCAACAACCGATGTGACGGAACTTGGTGAAACGTCTCTAAGCGTTAACGGCCTTTCGTTGCCTGCTTTTCAGCGTTTGGCGGACGGCGGCGCCGCCTATGTTACGGTTGCTTTGTCCTTGCCGTTCAGTGCGGACGATGGGACGGATGTTCGTTTTGAGTCGCTTGAATCTTCGTTTGGCGCTGACCCGAGACTGGTGATTACGTACGTGCCGGAGCCCTCCGTGGCCGCCTTGATGGCCATGGGGCTGGGATGTTTCGGGCTACGCCGATCGCGCCGGGGGGCTTGAGTCTTCATCGTCGTTCAGTTGCGGTGGGTGAACGCCTTGCTTAGAGCGTTTCTACCTCATCTGTATCGCTTGGCCTCATTTAGCCGCGGGGCTTGCCCCGCGTTCACCCGCCGCAAGCCGCGGGGCTAAAGGGTCCAAAGCGATAAACCAAAAGTTGAGCCGCGCTAGCGGCGGGTTTATGTCGTGCGCGGGGAAGACGCGGGGCAAGCCCCGCCGCTAAACTATTCATAGATTCGATTTTGCCCCTTGCGGACACCCCCGCCATGCACGCCGCCCCGCCGCCGCATCTTCAGCCGATCCACGACCTCCAGCAGGACGCCGGCGCCGAGTTCATCGCGTTCGGCGAGGGCGACGCGGCGACGCCGCTCGTCGCGTCGTTCGAGCAGTACGAGGCCGAGTACGCCGCCATCCGCTCACGCGTCGCGATCCTGCACCTGCCCCAGCGCGGCCTGCTCCGCTTCACCGGCGACGACCGGCAGGACTTCCTTCACCGCCTGCTCACCCAGGACATCAACGCCATGCGGGGCGGCGACACCCGCCGGTCGTTCCAGCTCAACAGCAAGGGCCGGATCGTCGCCGACCTGCTCGTGCACCACGGCGACGCAGACACCTGGCTCGAGCTCGACGCGGTCGACATCGCCCCGCTTCGCGAACTGCTCGAGTCCCGGCTGTTCACCGAAGACGTGACGATCGACGACCTGACCGACCAACGGACCCACCTGGCCCTGCTCGGCCCGGCGGCGGGCGCGCTGCTGCAGAAGCTGACCGACGCCGACACGGCCCCCGCCGTCAACACGCCGGGCACGCACCACGTCCTGCCTCTGCTGGGGCGGCCCACGACCGTGTACCGGCTCGACGACGCCGGCGCCATGGGGCTGCACCTGCTCGCCCCGATCGAGCACGCGGCCGAGCTTTATCAGGCGCTGCTGGAGCACGCGGGCTTCGACCCGCAAGACGACCCCAACGACCCGGCGGTCGCCCAGCGCCGCCGCGACACGCTCCGCGGCCGGCCGATCGGGTGGCTGGCGTACAACACCGCGCGGATCGAAGCCGGCTCACCCCTGTTCCACATCGACTTCGGCCCCGACTCGATCCCCGCCGAGACCGCCCTGCTTGACCAGACGGTCTCCTTCACCAAGGGCTGCTACCTCGGCCAGGAGATCGTCGCGCGGATGCAAAACCTCGGCCACCCCAAGCGCGTGCTGGTCCCGCTCAGGTTCGGCGCCGACGCCCTGCCGGTTGCCGGCGCCCCGGTGCACGTGCCCGCCGGGCCCGATGAGGCCGCCACCGCGGGCGACCCGGTCGGCGCGGTGACCAGCTCCACCCTCTCGCCGATGCTCAGCCACACCGCGATCGCGTTCGCGGTGGTCAAGTGGGGCCGCCACACCCCGGGGGCCACGCTCGCGGTCCCCTGCGAGGGCGCGATGGCCGAGGCGACCGTCGCCGACACATTGTCGTTCATCGCGTAGGCGCGGTTCACGTGTTCGTTAGCCCCGGGCTCTGCCCGGGGAGCGTACGCGCAACGTTGTTCCACAAAACAGCCCCCGGGCAGAGCCCGGGGCTAACGGCTCTCACGCCGCGCGGCGGCGGAGCATCACCAGGCCGCCCAGGCCCAGCAGGGCCAGCGTCGTCGGCTCGGGGATCGCGTAGAGCCCGGCCACTTGGCCGCCCGCGCTGAGGGTCTGGATCCAGGCGATGTTGCCGTTGTACCAGGTCAGGCTCGACACGAACGAGCTGTTGGCGGGCCCGGCGTCGAGGGCGGCCTCGGCGATCACCAGCTCGAGCGTGGAGGCGGGGTCATCGTCGTCTGGGTCGAAGCTCATAATGCTGTCGACCGTTCCGTTCTGGTAGAAGTACACCCGGCCATCGGGGGCGAAGAAGAAGCCGGTGTTCGTGAACCCAACGTCGGTCCCGGTCGACACCGGGAGGATGTCGGCCTCGGTGATGGTCTTGACCGGATCGTTCGGTTTCGATGGATCAAAGATCACGATCTCTTCGGTGGCGCCGCCCGTGGGGTCGCCGAACACCAGCAGCCCGTTGTCGGTGACGGTCAGGCCGGCGGGGATGTCGTCGCCGATGACCGTAGTAAGCGATGGGGTGGCGCCGGCGTCGCGGAGGACCAGGGACGCCGAGCCGCTGGTGATGCGGGCGACCGAGTCGGTGTTGCTGTCATAGACGACGTAGCTGCCGTCGGTGGGATCGACAGAGCCGAAGAGAGGGTTCCAGGTGGTGGGCGGGCCGGAGGAATTGGTGGGCGTAATGACGGCGTAGGCGTCGCCGTCGGCTTCTTTCAGGAACTCGCTAGCCGCGGTTTCATTGGGGCCAGTGGTGGAGAAGGTGTAGATCGCGTCGTTGGCGATGTCGTTGAGGTACAGCGTCGAGCCGAACGATTCGAGGATGCCCGCCGCGTCTTGCGAGACATCGCCGAGGCTGGTGAAGTTGGTCGCAAAGTTCGAGCCGGTCTTGGCGCCGCCCAGGTCGGCGATCTTCACCAGTCGCTGGCCGTCCCCGCCTTTGATCAGGAAGTAGCCGTCGTCGCCGACGACCGTGCCGGTCACGAGCGCGTCGTTGGCGCTGCTGTCGAAGTTGATGTCGCTGAACGAGGCCACCTGGACATACCCCGTGGCGCTGGCGGCGTTGGTCGCCAAGGCGAGCGCCAAGGTTGCGACGGTCATGGTTTTCATCGGGTCATCCCTTCCCAAAAATGGGCGTTCGGTTTTGAGTCAGCAGGCTTTGCTTGGTGCTTCAATTCAACGTGCGTGTCACGCGGTTGGCAGACGGCGACGACGCAGCGCGACGAACGTCCCCAATCCGGCGAGGATCACCACGGTTCCGGGCTCGGGCACGGTGTACGCCAGCTTGACGAATGATTTCGTGTCGCCCAGCGCGCCGCCGGGGTCGTCGTCCTGGGACACGGCGAAGTAGACGATGACCTGGCCGCTGGCGTCGCGGTCGGTGAGGGTGAGGTTGTTGCCCAGCGCGAAGATGCGGTCCATCACGGTCGGCGTGCCGTTGACGTCGATCTCGAAGGCCGGGTCGTCGGTCGCGAAGACGAGCTGGTTGTTGATGTAGAGGTCATCCTCGAAGACGAACGCGAAGTCGCCGTCTTCGTTGATCGCGACGGCTTCGAGGTCGCCGCCGGCGCCGCCCGCGGGGTCGACGATGGTGGTGTCGATCACGCCGTTGACGATCAGGTAGGCGTCGTCGCCCGAGGCGTTGCTGTCGGCGGCGGCGACCCACTGGCCGGAGCTGTTGATCGCGAGGGAGTTGCTGACGCCCTGCCAGACCTCGCCGGTACGGGCCCCGGTGAACGTGCCGCCGGTGACGATCGCATTGCCGCCCTCGGTCGCCACCGCACCGTTGACGATCAGCGCGGTGCGAGCGGTGACGTCGGCGGTCGAGTCGGTCAGGCCGACGGCGGTGATGTAGTCGCCCGACGCCTTGAGCACGGAGTTGGCGGTGAAGGACTGGTCGCTGATAGTCCCGGCGTCGCCGCTGACGCTGTCGCCGGTCTTGAGGATCGGCGTGGGGACGGCGCCGCTGTAGAGGCCGGCGCCGATCCGGTTGGTCGTGGTCGCGTCTTCCACCGAGGCGACGAAAAACGGCGTGCCGTCGGTGGTCTGCTGCGCGGCGGTGATGAACCTGAACTGTCC
>JANQFR010000019.1 GCA_028277745.1 Phycisphaeraceae bacterium | reverse complement strand
CCAGGTCGCGGCGTCCCCCGCCGCCCCTCCTCACACGACAACCGAGGCGTCAGCCGTCGCGACGCCCACACCCGTGCATGAATCGTCGCCGTTGCCCGAACCCGAGCCTATTCCGGAAATCCCGCCGACCCCGGCGGCCGCCCTGCCGGTCGCCGCGGCGCCTCCGCCAGCCGAAGCACTTCCGCCCGAAGAGGCTCCCGTCCCGCTGGATCGCGAGGAGGCCGAGCGGCCGCCGCGCCCCGAGGACGACCCGGTTTACGCGCGGTATCTCAATCTCAAGGGCACGGCCGAGCAGGCGCACGCCGACGGCAACCAGCGCGCCCTGGCATTGGCGGTGCGTAAGCTGACCGCGTTGCACCGGGGGTTCCATGACTCAACCGAGCCGGCCAAACGACGGGCGGCGGAAGAGGCCAGGCAAACCGCCGACAGCTACCGCTCGATGCTGCCCCAGCGCGACGATCAGCCGCGCGGCAAGCAGTCCCCGCCCAACCGCGACGATCGCCGCCCGCCGCGGTCGCGGTGACGGCGCCAAACCCGGGAAAGCAGCGGGAGAAATCCACTGATCTGCCAGCTTCGCCCCATTAAGATGGAGGCATGTTGCGTTGGAAGATCGCTTTCGGGGTTTTCTTCGTCATCGCGGCGGCTATGCCCCTTCAAGCCGCCGAGTCCATCGCGGCGTTTGACAGCCGGATCACCGTTCACGCTGACGGCTCGATCACCGTGGCCGAAACCATCACGGCCATCGCCGAGAGGGACCAGATCAAGCGGGGGATCTACCGCGACCTGCCGACGCGCTACGCCGGCCCCTGGCTCACGACCGTGACCACGCCGATCGAGGTCCTCTCGGTGACGCGCAACGGCGAGCCTGAGCCGCACCACATCATCCCTCAGGACGACGGCATGATCCGGCTTTACATCGGCGAGCGCGGCGTCCTGATCCCCCGCGGCCGGCACGTCTACATGATCGAGTATCGCGTCCGCCAACGGGTCACGTTCCTCAATTCACGCGACGAGTTGTTCTGGAACGTGACCGGCAGCGAGTGGTCGCTGCCGGTCATGAAAGCCTCCGCGACGGTGCAACTGCCCGGCCCGATCTCTCCAGCCGATATCCGCATCGCAGCTTCTGTCGATGACTACGGCAGATCGGATACGATCGATCATGTCGACAGCGATGATCGCGCGTCGTATGTGTCTTTTGAGACCACCTCTCCCCTGCCGCCCCATGAAGGACTGACCCTCATGGTCAACTGGCCCCGCGGGTTCGTGACCCGGCCCGGTCTGGGTCAACGGCTGAGCGCGTTCGCGTCGGACAACCCCGGCTTGTGCGTGGGGCTGGGGGGCAGCGCGACGGTCGGACTCTACTTCCTGCTGAGCTGGTTGCTGGTCGGACGCGACCCCAGCCGGGGTGATGTCCGCGCCCGGCCCGACCCGCCGCAGGACGTCTCGCCCGCCGGCGCCCGCTATCTCAGACAGATGGGCTACGACCCCGCGTGCTTCACCACGGCCCTGATCAGCATGGCCGTCAAAGGCTCTCTCGACATCGAGGAGCACCTGGGCGAATACACGCTGCGGTATCGAGGGAAGAAAGACCACGCCCCGCTCGCGGACGATGAAGCGGTGATCGCCAACGAGTTGTTTTACGCCACTCAACGGGTCCGACTGACTCAGACGAATCGAACCCGTGTGCAGCACGCCGTCCGCGCCTTTCAACGGGCGTTGCGGCATCGGTATCAAGGCCTTTACTTCCTCTCCAACTCGTATTGGTTCTACGGCGGGCTGCTGCTATCGATCGCGGCGTTGGCGGGGGCCGTCGTGCTGTCAGTGATCAGCCAGCCGCTGAACAACACCTGGGTTCTCACTTTTCTGACGACGATTCCCATATTGATCACGCTCAACCTGGTGTTCCGCCGCCTGATCAAGGCGCCGACCCGCCGGGGGCGACGGGTGCTCGACACGATCGAGGGCTTCCGGCGGTTCCTCCGGGGCGAACTCGACTGGCCGAGCGAATACCGCAACGAGAAGAACGCGGGCGCCCTGTTCAACCAACACCTGGCTTTCGCCGTCGCGCTGGAGGCGGATCATGAATGGGCCGACCGGCTCGAACAGGCCGTGAACGACGCGACGCAGGGCGGGCGACGCCGGGACGTGAGCTTTCACCCCAACTGGTGCGACGGCGCGACCGCCGCGGCCTGGGACCTCAACCAGTTCGGCCATTCGTTGAACCACGTGCTCAAAACAGCGGTGCACACCGCGACCACGCCGATCAGCCAGACGGGGGCTTCAGGCGGCAGCTTCTCCAGCGTCAGCTCCGGCGGCGGAGGAGGGGGCGGGGGAGGGGGCGGAGGCGGGGGCTGGTGAACCACCGGTTTTGAGAGGAGGGCCGATGACTCGGTGTTGGAGTTCGTCACGGCGAGTTGGACGTCTCCGAAACAAACTTGAATTCGGGCAGCCTTGCCCAAAGTTTTGAATCAGTGATTTGGCGTAGAAAAAAGCCGGGCCCCGTTGATGGGGCCCGGCCTGATGAGTATGTCGCCGCTCGTTGATTAACGTTTGTTGGATCGACGCATACGTGATCCTGCGATGAGCAACGTGCCCGCGGCAATCAAGACGATCGTGCTCGGTTCGGGGATAATCCCCACGAAATACGTGGTGGTTGAATCGGGACCCGCAACAACTTGCGTTTCAAGGTCGATCAGATTCAGCGCGGCAAGGTCCAGACTGATCTCAACCAGGGAGGTCGTCTCGGGAATCAGCATCGCGTAGATTTCACCGATCGCCAGGGCATCGATCACATCGGCTCCGATCCCGCCGAACTCGGAACGGGCAACAAAGCCGCGATCGATCAGGCCGAGAAGCCCGGCCTCGTCGATGCTGATTTTGAAGTCTTCGAGCGGTTGCGTTTCCAGGTTGACGAACAGCAACAGGTCGAAGTCGGGGAAATCGCCTCCGAGCGGTTCGAGGCCGTCGAAGATGCGGGTGACCGCGAGGACGCTGTCGGGGGGCGGCGCCAGGCCGAGGTTCGTGGGGTTGATGTTGGTTGCGCCTTGATCGACAAAGCCTACGGAGTCGGCGATGTCGGTCTCATCGGCCCGGTTGAGGTTGATGAGATGCGGCGTGTCCACCTCGGTGTAAGGGTTGGCGCTGGTGGAGCCGGTGATCGCCTGGAACGCGCCGTTGGAAGTCCCGCCGAAGCCGCCGACGTTCGAACCAAAGAGGAAGGCGCCGTCCTGGCCGGCGTTGGCGCCGCTGCCGCCCGCGACGTTGACGTTGGTTGACGCGGCGACCTGTGCGACCGAGCTGCGCAGTTGAATAGCGCCGCCCGCGCCGCCGCCGCCGGCAGCGCCTGCACCGCCTTGGCCGCCGTCGCCGCCGACGCCGCCGTTGCCGCCGTTGCCGCCGTCGCCGCCGCCGCCGGGTCGGTCTTCACCGGCCGCTCCGGGCGTTCCGCTGATCCCGGCGTCGCCGCTGTTGCCGCTACTGCCGGTCGAGGCGTTGCCACCGCGGGCGTCGAAAGTGGCATCGACGTTGAGCAGGCCAAGCGCGTGGATCGACAGGGCGCCGCCGCCGTTGCCGCCCATGCCGCCGTCGCCGCCTGCGCCGCCGTCGCCGCTCATGCCGCCTGCACCGCCTGCCCCGCCGTCGCCGCCTCGGTCGCCGCTGCCGATGAATGGGCCTTCTTCACCGCCGCCGCCGCCACCGCCGCCGCCGCTGCCGCCTGCGCCGCCTGCTGCGCCGCCGCTGCCGCCGCTACCGCCGGAGCCGCCGCCGCCCGCGGCAAAGCCGCCGGCGTGTTGACCGCCGTTGCCGGCTGCGCCGTCGTTGCCGTCGCTTCCTTCTTCTCCGGCAGTCCCATTTGAGCCCGAGGCGCCTGGGCTGCCGTCATTGCCAAAGCCGCCGCTGCCCCCGCTCCCGCCGCCGCCAGCCGCTCCGGCAGCGCCGCCGCTGGCGCCAACGACCCCGGTGCCGCCGGCGACCGCGGCGCCGCCCGCGCTGCCGCCAAAACCTGACGTACCCGCGGCGCCATCAGAGCCCTGGCCGCTGTCGCCACCGGCCGGGCCCAGATTGCCGGCCGTGCCTGGACCGCCGTGTTCGCCGTTGCCGCCGAAGCCCCCGCCGCCGCTTCCGTTGGCGCCGCCGCCTCCTCCGGGCAACCCGGCGACGCCTGTGCCGCCGTCACCTCCGCTGCCGCCCATGCCGCCTGCGCCGCCGCCCGGACCGGCGGCCGTGCCGGCGCCGAAGAAGTCGAACGTGGCTCCCGCCCCGATGTTGACATCGTTGCCAACGACAAATTCCGCGGCTTTGCTCCCGGTTCCGACGACCTGATCGCCAGCGCCGATGGACAGGTCGCCGAGAAAGTAGAAAGTCCTGATCCCGCCGTTGTCCACCGAGGTGAATGTGGTGCCATTCAGGGCGCCGAGGCTGTCGGCCCCGTCAACAAGAATGACTCCGGTGTCTGTGTTGACCTCGATCACCGCACCGTTGGCCGCGCCGGCCAACGAGAACGATGCCAAAGTCAGCGCGCACGATAGCTGCCTTCTCATAGCACGATTCTCCATCCCGTAGTCGCGTAAATGCGACAGCGATTAAGGCGGATTCCCGAACGACATGAGGGGTTGGGTCCCGCCGGTAATCAATTGCCCCCCCCCCGGGGCCGGACACGCAATTAATTGTTATCGATTTTTGTTTTGTGCGCCTCGGAGTACATATGCATTATGTATTTTCTATCGAAAAAATTGATGTTTTTGTGATTTTGTATTTAGAGTATTTTTAAATTAAAGCGAAGACAAAAATTGCCTTTATGCGAAAATAGATAATGTAAACATGTATTTAAGAATCATTTTTCTGTTAAAATAGGCAATTTTATAAATTATTAGTTGTCATTAAATTTATTATTTTACTAATACACTAAATTAAAAAATTTTAAAACCATCACACACTCCGACAACACCGCCTGTCTGAACATCAGTCGTTCCAGGATCACCCCGGCGCGCGTACTCAAGTCGCGCGAAGCTGCGCTGAGAAAAACTCACCCTCCCAGTCGCGAAATGCCCTGGAATGTCGGCCTTCAAATACGGATATGAAGGTTCAGTGTTTTCAGTAATACTGCCCCGCCTTTTCAAAGTCAATACGGAATATCAAAAATCTCTGAACTTATTTTGTCGTTTCTCAACCAACATTTCCCATTTTGACATCCGCCTGACCCCACCGCCCGACTCCTCGGCGCCAGCGTGACGCGCCCTCGAAGATTTCAATACATTTAGTTCGGTATCGGCTCCTCATCTGCTTTTGAATCACGGTGCTGGCTGCATGCCTGGATAAACTGACTCGATTGAAACCCGGAAACTCGGCCAATGACCGATTCGACGCCCCGCCCCGACATTCTTTTCATTGTTTCAGACCAACACCGGGGGGACTGCCTGTCGTGCGAAGGACACCCCGCGGTGCTGACGCCGAACCTCGACACGATCGGCGTTCGCGGCGTGCGGTTCTCCCGCGCTTACGCAACGTGTCCGTCATGCATCCCCGCACGCCGGGCGCTGCTGACCGGCCAGCACCCGGCCACGAACGGGCTCGTCGGTTTTCAGGACGGGTTGCCCATCGCTTCACCGACCCTGCCCGCATTGTTGCACGACGCCGGCTACGACACCCGCCTGGTCGGACGCACCACGCATCAGTTTCCCCCCAACGAGCCTTACGGTTATGAGCAGATCGTCTCCGGATCGACCTACCTGAAAAATGATGACTACGCACGCGATCTTGAAAACGCCTTCCCCAACTCGGGCGGCATCCGCGGCGTCGGGTTGTCTTTCAACGGCTGGGCCGCGCGGCCCTGGCCATTCCCCGAAGACCTGCATCCGACCACGTGGGTGGTGCAACGGTCACGCGAACTGCTGGACCGGCCTTCAACTGATCGACCGCTTATGCTCCAGGTGTCAACTTACGCGCCGCATCCTCCGTTGATGCCGCCGCCTTTCTACATGGAGCGTTATCTGCGCATGGAGCCGCCCGCCCCGGCCGTGGGCGAATGGGCCGAGGCTTCGCTCCAACGCGACCCCGGCATGGGCTGGGGGCAGGACAGCAATCGGGTCCGACTCGACGGCGAGGCCTTACGCTCCGCCCAAGCCGGCTACTTCGGCCTGGTCAATCATCTTGACGACCACCTCTACTGGCTTATCCGGGAATTCTGCGCACGCAGCGAGCGGCGGCGCAGGCCGTGGCTCGTGGTCTACACCTCCGACCACGGGGAGATGCTCGGCGACCACCATTACTTCCGCAAGTGTGAGCCATACGAAGGTTCGGCCAGGATCCCGCTGTTGATCATGGGCTCGCAGGAATTCGCGTTCACCGGCAACCGCGTCCACGCCGGCCCCGTCTGCCTCGAGGATTTACTGCCGACGCTGCTCGATCTTGCGGGCCTGGAAGCGATCGGCCACATCGACGGCCGAAGCCTGGCCCCCATCCTCCACGGCAGTGACCGCCCGGTGCGCGACGTCCTCCACGGCGAACACGCCCCATGCTACACGCCGGGCCAGGCCCATCATTACCTCACCGACGGCCGCTTCAAGTACATCTGGCGACCCGACGACGGAAGCGAACAGCTTTTTGATCTCAGCCATGATCCCCGCGAACTCCGCGACCTGGCCCCGTCGCCGAAACATGCCGAAAGGCTCACCACATGGCGCCTGCGCCTGGTGCAACGCCTCGCCCGCCGCCCCGAAGGCTTCACCGACGGAGAACGCCTCGTCAGCGGAAAAGCATACCCCGCGGTCCTCGCAACCTCAGGCTCGTGCAACGAACACGAATGATCAAAACTCCGCAAAGCCACGCCAGGACCACGCGACAACGATCCTGATTCATGCGTCAACACGTTTTGCATTTCCGCGTCTGGCCACGCTACAATACGCGATCCATTCGCGGGCGTAGCTCAATTGGCAGAGCGTCAGCCTTCCAAGCTGAATGTTGAGGGTTCGAGTCCCTTCGCCCGCTTTTTGTCACGTCTTGTCAGCGGTTCACTACCGCTGTCATCAGCCAGGCTTACGGCGTCTTGTTGCGAAACGTCTGCTCTGCCAGGTTTGCCATCAACTGACGTTAGTGGACGCTGATTGCCGGGGTTTGGTACAAGCATTGGTACAAGCGAAGTTGGGTCGGTGCCGGTGGCTTTGGCCTGGTCAGTGGCGGAGTCTTCGCCAAGCGGCAGCGATGGCAGCACATCCATCGCGCCGGCTACGTCGAGTAAACGCGGGGCAGTGTATGTGTTCATGGTCAGGTCGAGCGTGCTATGCCGCATCGCAGCCTGAGCCGTGCGGGGCGAGATCCCTCCCTTGCTCAGGTGCGTACCAAAGGTATGCCGCATCGCGTGTACATCCACGGTTCGGCCGCGTTCGTCTCTTTTGGGAATGCCGGCGACGGCCAAGTCACGGTCGAGGATCCGGATCAGACCCGCTGGGACGTTGAATAGCGGGGTATCTTGACGCAACCTTGCAGGCAATGGTTCACCTAAAGCCCTGGCTTCAGCTCTTGCGGCTTCAAGTCGATCGGCGAGCCATCCCCGCAGGTCGTCGGCTAGGTCGGTGCGTAGGGGCACATCGGCACCCTTGCCGGCTTTTTCATCCGCGGCGTCGAGCGCCGCATAGGCGGTCGGCCCGTTACGCAGATCCAGGTCGAGTTTACCGATGGTGAGGGACGCTAATTCACCCTTACGAAGCCCAGTGAGCAGCAGCGTTTTATAGATCAGCGCTCGTTCAAGACCGGTGCGTTTGAGCTCTGTGATGAAGGCGGGACGGTCGGCAAGCGTTTCGTGGGCGCGGACTGCTGCCATATCAATGTTGTCGAGCGTGAGGGGGGCCCTGGACCAAGTCCGGCGCCCTTTGCGTTCGGCCGGGGGTAGCGGCACGGTTTCACGGCCATACTCGGCCAGTGGCCGAAGCCGAGCGACACGAAGCAGGCGCTGCAGTTCATCGTCGGTCAGCGCCCGACGTTGCCGGCGGCGGTCGGCCTTCTCGTCGAGTTTGGGCGGACGGTTGAGTGGGTTCGACACCAGCCGCTTGGTTTCGACGCACCAGTTGCCGAACGCCGTCAGCGCGGCCAGATACGCATTGATCGTCCGGGCTGCCAGCGGAGTTTCTGCTTCAAGTTGCCGCTTGATCCAGCTTTCGACGGACGAACGATTCAAGTCGCGCAGGTGCTTGAATTTGCAATCAGCAACGATGCGGCTCAAGTTGTGTTCCACGTTGGCAATGTGTCGGGGGGAGACCTTCGGTTTACCGCCTTTGCCGCGTTTGGTCCTTAGATGATCCAGATAGGCCTCGATATGTAGGAGCAGCGGTGCGGCTTGATGATCGAGTACAGCATCTTCAGCAGCTGTCCACTTGCCCGAACGCACCTTGTCGGCCCGCGTTTCGAGCTCCACCAGCACCGCCATGGCGGCGTCACGCGTGCGGCAGCCGGTCGATACCTTTCGCAGCATTCCCGTCCCGTCGCGGTACTTGGCGGTGTAGGTGCCGGCTTCGATCAGCAGCTTTTCGCCAGATTTGGTGGTCGTGATCTTGGCGGTTCGCCTACGCCCGCGTTTATCACGCCAAGTTGCATATCGATCTCCCTTGCGGTTGACAGTCTCGGCATCGGCCGGGAGCGGTTTGGTGTAGGTTGCACGGTAGATAGCGCCCATGCTGTCTCTCTTTCTTTGATTATCCTGACATCTTAGATCTGGTTGGCTTTTCATGCAGCAAGATACTCAGCCCATCTTTCAACCCGGTCGATGAGGATCTCCTGGTGAACGAGGAAGGTTGGAGGCCGTGGTCTTAATGCCGTTATCACGGAACACAGAACCCCCGGTCTTGACGCCATGGAGTGGGGTTCCGTGTTCTGTGATTGGGGGCAACAGGCGGAACCGCTTAATCGGACGGCCGCCATTCGGGCCGGGGGCGGGCATTCCCAGATGCCCCGGCCCGATTCCACCAGCCGGCCCAATGCATCTCTCGCGAAGTCAGCTCTAGGATAACGCGACCGCTGAGCGAGCATCAGTTCCCGTGGCGTCACCGATCCGCCCCGAGCCTCAATGGACTCTACCAGCCGGCGCTGATCGCGATCTTCTTCAGATTCCCGCAGCATCGCATACACCCGGCGCGCCTCGTGCCCAAACCAGCGAGCCAGCTTTACGCCAGCCGCCATGCTGACCTCATCGAGACGGTCGGCGCCGGTCAGAGCGTCGTCTTCTGCGGCCCATCGGATGAAGTGGAGCACCAGCGCCAACCGAGCAGCGTAGCCTTCCAGCTTGCTCCAGGCCGCCGCTAGGTCTCCCGACAGCACAGACTGCTCTCGGCCGTGTTCGTTATAGAAGCGGATCCACAGTCGTTTGGCCGCGGGGGTCATCGCCACCGGCAAGGGTTCAAACCGACCATCAAGCTGGTTCGACCGTAGATCACGCAGACGATCGATCAGCAATGTGGTCCGTGCCTCCGCAGCGGGTTCGATTTCTGCCTCTGTCCACCGCTTGGGCGACGCGGCGGCATGGCGACCAACAGGCGCGACGCCAAGCCGTTCTCCAGATTCTGAACTCCAAGCGCCTGCTTGAGTACCCCAGGCTGGACCCCACCGCAAACCCAGACGCCGGTCCCTTCAACATGAGTCACCCTCATCCCTGTCTTGCGATCAATGATCAACGGCTCAGCGTTGAACAGGCTCAGCCAATACGCCACGTCGGCGCCACCACTGCCGCCGGAATAGCGGTCAAAAGACTTGAACCAGCCCGCCAGTTCATCGACCGCTAACAACACGCCCCGCGGGTTGTCCTTCAGGATCGGGACCAAAGCCTCAATGGTTGTGTCGGCAACGAGACACCGCGCCGGGGTCGGCTCTGCCGGGGATTCGGGCGGTTCACCCTCGGGGGCACGCTTCCAGTGCCGCAACGTATTGTCGTGTTTAAGCTTCTCAGCTTCGAAGGCCGCTTTGTCCTTACCGTAACGTTTAAACATTTCTGCCTGGACCTCACGCAACGGCTTTTGTGCTAGACGAAACGCTGGCGTCTTCATCGTGCCGCTCTCGCCAACCACCGCGGCCCAGAGTATCGGAAGCTCTTCCCAACCGTTTTTAATCCGCAGCCGCCGCGTGTTACCGATCGCGGACGCCAATACCGTCAGCAGCGGCAGTGCGATATAGGCGGGGTCACAACCGATGGCCTCGGATCCTTCGCGTACGAAAGCCGCTGCAGGTTCAGGCATGGCGTCGATCGGGAACGTCTGATACGCCTCAACAGGTGGTTCAACTGGCAGGTCAGGATTCTCCATAAAGACTGAAGTAGCCTTGGTTTTGAATACGTTGCCCATATCTGCCACCTCATCGTCGTCTTTCAACTCAACGAGGTCGGCAAGATCGCCTGCTTTTGGCAGATGAGGCCACAACTCAGCCAATCGGATGACGCGCACTTCCGGTCGTGGGGTTTGACGGGACAGCTGGGCAGCTACATCCGCCGCGTACCGCTCTCCGGCAGCATCGTTGTCGGGTAATATCACGACCCTTTTGCCCGCCAATGGGGACCAATCCGCCTTGGCCGCGCTTTTACTCCCATGAGGCGAAGTCGTGGTCGCGAGATTCCAGATGCGACCGGCCTCAGCCGCTTTCTCGCCCTCGACTACGAAGATCTGTTCCGCGTCAGCCAAATCCGGCAGACGATAGAGCGGCCGAGGCTGAGGCATCCCGCCGATCATCCAGCCATCGCCATTGTGGGACACAGGCCGGATGATCTTCCCCTGGCCGGAGGCTTGCGGATCCCATCGCAGCACGAATCCCACCGACTCGCCCGCGGTGTCGTGGTAGGTCCAACGGGCTGTAGTCTGGCCGTGTTTCTTTTCCAGAACAGCGATCGCTTCGTCTGGGGTCGGGTATACTGCTTGTGGTTTCGTTTGCCGCCTCGGCCTGGCCGCCGGGGCTTTTTTCTTTGGTGGATCGTCTCGGCCACTCGCCTCGCGCAAGGCGTCTTTCAAGGGTTGGCCTCGGGCCAAGGCGCCACACATCGCGATCTCGGTGGACATGCTCGACACAGGCATCGACATTCCGGAAGCGGCGAACCTGGTGTTCTTCAAGCCGGTGTACTCGAAGATCAAGTTCTGGCAGATGATCGGCCGCGGCACGCGGCTGTGCCCGGACCTGTTCGGCCCGGGCATGGATAAGACCGACTTCCGCGTGTTCGATTTCTGCTACAACTTCGACTTCTTCAAGGTCAACCCGGAGGGGATCGAACGCGGCGGCGGCATGCCCTTGGGGGCTCGCTTGTTCCGCTCGCGCGTTCAGCTCATCGGCCACGTGCAGCACACGCCCGACCTCGACCCCAACGACAAGGTGCGTACGCCGACAACGGACGGTCTGCACGCCGAGGTCGTAGCGATGAACCGCGACAACTTCATCGTGCGCATGCATCTCGAAGCAGTGGAGCGGTTTCAGGAACGGGAGGCCTGGGACGAGTTGAGCGAAGACGACCGCGAGACACTCAAGGAGCAAGTGGCCGGCTTGCCGAGTCAGATTGAAACCGATGACATTGAGCCGCGACTGTTCGACCTGTTGACGCTGCGCATGCAACTGGCGACCGTCGAGCACGACCCCGGCGCGTTTGAAAAAGACCGCAAGCGTGCAGTGGAGATTGCCATGCTGCTCGAAGAAAAGAGCGCGATCCCCGCGGTTGCTGAACAGCTTGGCTATCTGGCAGCGATGCAGGAGACGCAGTTCTGGATCGGAATCAACCTCGAGGGGTTGGAAGAGATGCGGCTGCGCCTACGGGAGTTGGTCCCGCTGCTGGATCGCAAGAAACGGCACATCGTTTACACCGACTTTGAAGACGAAATCAGAAGCGTGGACGAAGACACGGTCGTCAACATCCCACGTATGACCAGCGCGCAGTACCAGCGGAAGGTCGAACAGTTTCTGCACAACCATCTGAACAACATCGTCATCCACCGCCTGCGCGTGAACGAGCCGTTGACCGAAAGCGATCTACAAGAGCTCGAGATGATGTTGGTTGAAATTGGCGAGGACGACGGCGAGCGGCTGCTGTCGGATTTACTGGCAAGAAGCGAATCGCCGTCGCTGGTTCACTTCGTGCGCAGCCTGGTCGGTATGGATCGAAGCGCTGCACAGGCTGCCTTCGCCGACCTGCTGAACGATCGCAGCTTAACGTCGCCACAGATTCGATTTGTCGAGACCATTATCGAGCAGTTGACGGCACGTGGTGTGATCGAACCGGCCGCGTTATACGAGCCGCCGTTCAGCCACCTGCACACGGGCGGCCCCGACGAACTTTTTGCCGGCAAGGACGATGTGATTACCGGGATCTTCGACGCGATCAAGGCGACTCAACCGCCGGGGGCGGCCGGCGCGGGTTGAGATGGAAACGCGGGCGCACGGGTATCATGGCGGGGATGTCCGACGTGCTTCCCGATGTGCTGGCGGTGGACCTTGCGGTCGTGTTCTGCGGCACGGCTGCGGGGGCGCGGTCGGCGGCGGTGGGGGCGTACTACG
>JANQFR010000022.1 GCA_028277745.1 Phycisphaeraceae bacterium | reverse complement strand
TAGCGGGGCTCGATGGCCAGCTCGATCTCGACCATGCGGTAGGGCGGCCCGGCGGTGACGACCGCGTCGTTCATCGCCACCGCGCGGAAGACCGGGTCGGGCATCGGCCGGTCGCCGTCGCCCCATTCGGGGGCGCCGACGGGGTAGACCAGGCAGTCGAGCATGATCCGCCGGGAGATGCGGCAGCCCCCGGAGGCGATGTGGTCCCAGTGGTCGATGACGTCTTCGAGGTAAAACTCCGCCAGGAAGCCGACCTTGCCGAAGTTGACGCCCAGCATGGGGATCTCCAGGTCGACCAGCTGGCGGGCCTGGGACAGCAGCGTGCCGTCGCCGCCCAGCACGATCGCCAGGTCGGCCTCCGGCAACTCCCGGGCGACGTCGCGGCTCAGATCGCCGATGTCCGGCTCGGCGACAATCCGGGACCGCTCCGCCAGCCAGGGGCGCAGGGCGCCCATCGCCTCCACCACCTGGGGCTTGGACGTATTGGCGAGCACAATGACACGGTGGTGGGGCTGGTCCGGGGCATCGGGCGACATGACGGGTAGTTTACCGACTGGCGAGCACCGTCGCGGCTGACCGATATGATGGGGGATTCTCTGATTATCGAGGATGGGATCAACGTGCAAGCAATTGTTCTGAAGGGTCAGCAAGCCACGTTGGAGACATCCCACGCGGTCCCGGCGCCGGCCAAGGGCGAAGTCCTGATCCGGCCGACGCGGATGGGCGTGTGTGCGACGGACCTCGAGTTGTGCAAGGGGTATATGGGGTTCAACGGCGTGCTCGGGCACGAGTTTGTCGGCGTGGTGGAGGAGGCGGCCGACGCCAAAGGCAAGAAGTGGGTCGGCAAGCGGGTGGTGGGCTCGATCAACTGCGTCTGCGGCAAGTGCGACATGTGCAAGGCCGGGCTCAGCACCCACTGCCGCAACCGGACCGTGTTGGGGATCCAGGACCGCGACGGCGCCTTTGCCGAGCGGTTCACGCTGCCCGCGATCAATCTGTATGAGGTCCCCGACAACCTCGACGATGACCAGGCGGTGTTCACCGAGCCGCTCGCCGCGGCGTATCAGATCCTCCAGCAGCTCACGATCGAGGGTCGGCCCTACATCACCGTCCTGGGCGACGGCCGGCTGGGGCTGCTGTGCGCCCAGGTGATGAGCCAGCTCAACGCCACCGTCCGGTGCGTCGGCAAGCATCCCGACAAGCTGGAGCGGTGCGAGAAATGGGGCGTCAAGCACCGGCTGCTGGCCGACGTCGGGCTTCGGCAGGACCAGGACATCGTCGTCGACTGCACCGGCTCGGCGAGCGGGTTCACCACCGCGATGGCCATGGTCCGGCCGCGCGGCACGATCGTGATGAAAACCACCGTCGCCGTCACCGAACAGACCGAGCCGATCGACCTGTCGCCCCTGGTGATCAATGAAATCAACGTGGTCGGCAGCCGTTGCGGCCCGTTCGCGGCGGCGCTGGATGCGCTGTCTTCGGAGAAAATCGACGTTTTGAGCCTCATCAGCCGGCGGATGCGGTTATCGGATGGCGTTGAAGCCCTGCGCACGGCCTCGAAGCCCGGGGTGGTCAAAGTTTTGCTTGAACCCTGAGCCGATTTTAGGTTAATCTCAAGGTGTCGATTGGCCTGCAAGCTTGTCAGGTCTGCGAGACATTTCGTTTTTGAGTTAGCCTTCAGGAAACAAACCATGTAAATCGGCCGATACCTGCACATATCAGCTACGTTGCGCCTAAGTCGTCTCTGGAGAGGAGGTCGTTTTTGGCAAGGTTTTCAACTCTGCGTGAGCGCTTGGCTACCCTGAATCGCCCGATTCAGGTGGGGATCGTCGGTGTCGGCGCGATGGGTAAGGGATTGTTCTACCAGTGTCAGGTCACGCCCGGCATGTCGTGCGTGGCGGTGGCGGACCTGAATCTTGAAGCGGCCGAATCCGCGGTCGCCCAGATGGGCGGCGTGCACCAACGGGTGAGCAGCGTCACCGAGGCGGAGGACGCGATCCGCCGGGGCCGCGTTGCGGTCTGCGCCGACGGCGACATCGTCGCGGCGCTGGACTCGATCGATGCGCTGATCGAGTCGACCAGCGCGATCGAAGCGGCGTCCCGGTTCGCGGTCACCGCGCTGGAGAACCGTAAGCACCTGGTCCTCATGAACGCGGAGATCGATCTGATCTTCGGCCCCGCGCTGATGCGGCGGGCCCGCCGCAACGGCGTGGTCTACACCAGCTGCGACGGCGACCAGCACGGCGTCATCAAGCGGATCTGGGACGAGATGCAGCTCTGGGACATCACCCCGTTCCTCGCGGGCAACATCAAGGGCTTCCTCGATCGCTACGCCAATCCCACCACGATTATCCCCGAGGCGGACAAGCGCAACCTCGATTACCGCATGTGCGCGTCTTACACCGACGGGACCAAGCTCAATGTCGAGATGGCCCTGTGCGCCAACGCGCTGGGTCTGTCGACCGACGTGCCGGGGATGCACGGCCCGCGCGCGGCGCACGCCCGCGAGGCCCTCGACCTGTTCGACCTCCGGCGGATGTGGGAGAGCGGGACCGGCGTGGTCGACTACGTGCTCGGCGCCGAGCCCGGCGGGGGCGTGTTTGTCGTCGGCCACTGCGATCACCCCTACCAGCGGGACATGCTCAAGTACTACAAGCTCGGCGACGGGCCGTTTTACGTGATGTATCGGCCCTACCACCTGTGCCACGTCGAAGCGATGCGCGGCGTGGCCGAGGCGGTGCTGGACGGGGTGTCGTTGCTCGAGCCCACCGCTGGCTTCCGCACCAACGTCTTCAGCTACGCGAAGACCGATCTCCGCGCCGGCGACGAGCTGGACGGCATCGGCGGCTACCGCTGCTACGGCCTGATCGAGAACTGCGACCCCAAGTCCAAGCCCGCGGGCCTGCCGATCTGCCTGGCCGAGCATGTCACCCTCAAACGCGACATCGCCAAGGACAGCCCCATCACCCTCGCCGATGTCAAACTCGATCCCAACCGCGGGGATTACATGCTCTATGAAGAATGCTACCCCATGAGGCAGGAAGCGGCGTGATGAAGCTGGGCATCGTCTGCGTCTACATGGTGTGCCCCGAGAACCGGGACCTGCTCGACCTGCACCTGCGTCAGATCGAACGGCACACCACGCTTCCCTATGCCATCTACGGCAACGCGCTCGACCTCGACGAGCAGATCCGCCGGCGCCTGGACGACCATCCCAAGGTCCGCCTGGTCGACCTGCCCCACCCGCCGCCCAATCCGGACCCGTCCGTTGAGCACGGCATCTATCTTGATGAATTGACCCGGCTCGCCTTCGAGGACGGCTGCACCCACGTCGCCACCCTCCACCTCGATTCGTTCCCCGTGCGACGGGGCTGGGAAACGTCGCTGATCGACCAACTCACCGACAAACGTCCGCTCGCAGGCGTGATGCGGACCGAGAACTTCGAGCACGAGCTGCCCAATGGCATCCTCATGCTCATGACCCGTGACTTCTATCACACCTACCAGCCGCGGTTCTGGGTCTCGGACGACGTGAAGCAAAGCCACGCGTTCAAGGAAGCCTGCAAAGGCCTGCCCCTCCGCGGGTTCTGCGGGCTCGGTTACGCCTACTGCCTCAACGCCAACCGCCTGGACTGGATCAAGCTGACCCGCAGCAACGCCCGCAACGATCACTTCATCCTTGGGGCGATCTACGGCGACGTGGTGTTTCACCTCGGGGCCGCGGCCCAGGCCAACAAAGCCTTTCGCCAGGACGACCCGATCAACAACGCGGCGTGGTTCCAGGCGATCCGACGCACCCTCCGCCCCGGGCGATGGGCGTGGGCACGTGAAGCCAAGCGTCTGGCCGCGGTCCTGTGCCATCGCTGGATGGGCGGCGCCGAACGCCTCAAGCAGAACCAGAACGTTTTTGAGCAGATCCGAAGCCGCGTGGTGGCCGACCCCGACGGCTATCTGAACTATCTGCGGACCGGCGCTTCTAATCCTCAGCCGGCCGCGTCTCCGCTGCACCACGACCCGCCCGCCGGAGTGACCGTCTCGGCCGAGGCTAAGCCGCCCCGGGAAAAGCCGGATTCAGTTTTGACCTCATAGCTCCGGTCCCATCAAACCTCAAATGACTAAAACATGCCGGCTCATCCCCCGGGCGGAGCCCGGGGCTAACCTCGCCGGTCTGCTATCCTGTGGCCGGGTTTGGCGATCAGGAACGCGGTCAAGGGGGTCCGCAAGCCGCGAGCGGCAGGGACACGCATGTTATACCTAGGAAGCGCTTGGTACCCGGAGCAATGGCCCGAAGACCGTTGGCCGCGCGATGTGGCTTTGATGCGGCAAGCCGAGATGAACGTGGTGCGGATCGGCGATTACGCCTGGTCGCGTCTCGAGCCCGAAGAAGGGCGGCTCGACCTGGACTGGATGGAGCGGGCGATCGACCTCGCCGTCGAGCACGGCCTTGAGGTGGTGATCTGCACCCCGACCGATGCGCCCCCCGCCTGGATGACGCAGCGGTATCCCGACGTCCTGCGGACCGACGAAACCGGCAAGCGGGTCGGCCATGGCGGGAGGCGGCACTTCTCGCCCACCAGCCCACGATACCGCGAATTCTCGCGCAAGATCGCATCGACCCTGGCCCAGCGCTTTGGCCGGCGCCCCGGCGTCATCGGCTGGCAGATCGGCAACGAGTATGTCCACCCCTCCTACGATGAGGCTACGCTTGAGTTGTTTCACAGCTACCTCGAGCGGAAGCATGGCAGCCTCGACGTGTTGAACCGCCGATGGGGGACCCAGTACTGGAGTCAGACTTACACCGCCTGGTCCCAGGTCCCGTTCCCGGTCGGCTGGCACAACCCGGGCCTGGTGCTGGATCACAGCCGGTTTGTCACCCAGTGTTTTGTCGACTATCAACGCGATCAGATCGACGCGTTGCGCGAGCATGTCTCACCCGATCGGTGGATCACGCACAACAGCCACGGCTACGACAAGATCGATTGGCGGACGATCAGCCAGGACCTCGACCTGGCGTCGTGGGACGTTTACGTCGGCGACCGGGCGATGGACCCCGTGCGGCTGGGATGGATCAGCGACCGCTGCCGATGTCTCAGGCCCCGGCCGCACTGGATTATGGAGACCCAGCCGTGGCACGTGAACTGGTCGCCCGTCAATCGGACGCTTCCCAAGGGAGGATTCCGGGCGCTGATCTGGCATTACCTGGCCCACGGCGCCGAGGCGGTCCTGTTCTGGCAATGGCGCGCGGGGCTGGGCGGGCAGGAGCAGTACCACGGCACGGTGCTGGGGCACGATGGCGAGCCGGGCCCGGCTTACGGCGAGATCCAACGCGCGGGCCGGGAGATGAAACGGGTCGCCGGCGTGTTTGCCGATCAACGGGTCCGGGCCGACGTCGCGATCGTTCAGGGCTACACCGATTGCTGGGCGATCGAGGGCCAGCGGATGACCCCCGCGTTTGATATGGCCGACCACCTGTCGAACTATTACCGCCCCCTGCGCAAAGCGGGGCATGACGTGGATGTGATCGACCCCGCCGACCCGTTCGAGGGCTATCGGCTGATCCTCGCGCCGAGCCTGCACCTGCTGACGCCCGAACTGGTCGGCCGGATCGAGGCGTTCGTGCGGCAGGGCGGGCATTTCCTGCTCGGGCCGCGCTCCGGGTTCAAAGACGAGCACAACGCCTTGCTGCCGTCACGCCAGCCCGGCGACCGTCTCGCGGAACTGCTGGGCGCCTCGGTCGAGGGGTACCTCATCCCGGCCGAGCGTGTGCCGGCGGCGGGCCCGATCGGCTCGGGCTGGGCGGACGTGTGGACCGAGTTCCTGACCTGTTCGGCGGACGATGCGCAGGTGCTGCTGAGCTACGGCGCCTCGGTCGAGGGCTGGAGCGAGGGCCGGGCCGCGATGGTGACCCGACGGGTGGGCGAGGGACGGATCAGCTGCCTGGGCGCATGGCTGGAGGCGTCGTTGATGGAGGCGGCGGTGGGTTGGGCTTGTGAACACAGCGCGGCGTCGACGCCGGCGCTGGCCCCGGCGGTCGGCGTTGAGGTAAGCCGTCGGCCGGGCCGCGATGGCGAGCGCCTGATCGTGATTAATCATCAGGCGGCGCCCGCCGTCGCGGACCTGCCGCGAGCGTACATCGATGAATTGACCGGCGACCGGCTCGAAGGATCGGTCGAACTGGCCCCGCACGGCGTGATGGTGTTGCGGGAAGCCTGACGGCGTTTTCCATGTTTCGCGGAGCCTGCATGCGCATGCGGGGCTTGGGGCGGCGATACGCATCCGTTATCAGCGTTCCGCCCCGGCCGATCGCATGTTATGGTGGATGGGATGCAGATCGTCGGGCACGGGATCGACCTGGTGGACACGGCTCGCGTGGAGAAGATGCTCCAGTCGCACGGGCAACGGTTTCTGGGGCGGTGTTTTACGGAAGAGGAGCGGCGGTATTGTGAAGCGAACCGGGCCCGCATGGTGGAGCACCTCGCCGGCCGGTTTGCGGCCAAGGAGGCCATCCTGAAGGTGCTGGGCACCGGCTGGTCGGGCGGGATCGCCTGGACCGACGCGGAGGTGGTGCGGGAGCCGACGGGCAGGCCCACGGTGCGCCTGCACGGCGAGGCGGCGCGGGTGGCCCGGGGGCTGGGGATTGACGCGTGGTGGCTGAGCCTCAGCCACATCCGCACCCACGCGGTGGCCAGCGCGATCGGTGTGGCTTCGGGGTGACGGCCCGGTTGCAGCCAAACGCGCCGGGGCGACGATAGGAAATGAATCATGGCATGGCGTCGACGCGACCAGATACCGCCTTACGAGATCATGGGCCGCACCCCCCGGGGCGAGGGGGCGGCGGAAGGGGAGCCCAAGGGAGGAGCGGCGCCCAAGGCGTCGGCGTCGGGACGGATGCCCGCAGCGGAGAGCATGGCGGGGCTGGGCGAGTGGTTGCGGACCTGGAACGAGCCGGTGGTGCTGCGGACCCCCAAGGGGGTGGCGGCGCTGGTCCTGGCGGGGGTGCTGGGGCTGCTGGTGCTGGCGTACTGGGTGGGGCACTCGCGGGGCGACGCGGCGGCGGCCGAGCGGATCGCGCAGGAACTGGCGGACCGGGCCGGCCTGTCCCATCCCCGGCTTCCCCCACGTGGCGGCGGGGCCGCGTCGAGCGGGGAGGCGTCGGGTGACACGGCCTCGCCATCGACGGGGGGGGGCGAGGCCCCTGCGACGCGCCGGGCCGGGCTGAACTATTTCGTGCTGGCCCACAACCCGCCGGAGCAGGCCGAGGCCCTGGTGCGGTTCCTGGCGACCTACGGGGTTGAAGCGGCCGTCATTCCGGGGCATAATACCGGGCTCGCCAAAGTCGTGGCCCTCCGCGGATTCAGCCGGGACCAGCTGGTCAGCGACGGGCGGCGAGAATACGAGGCCCGGCTCCGCCGGATCGGCCGCGAGTGGAAGGCCGCCAACGGCAACAAGGGCAAGGACCTCAGCGACCTGTACCTGGAACTTTACAAGGGCGACTGAACACGTCGCCCGCCAACCCGCGAGCCGCGTCATGACCATCCACAGCTCCCTTAACATCGGCGGCGGCCTGGCCCGGCACCGCAACGTCCTCACCCGCGCCGAGCGCATCGCCAAGCTCGCCGGCAGCAACAAGTTCGACATGGACAGCGGCGACCCGCTGGGGCTGCCCAAGGTTGGCAACCGCAAGATCGTGGCCGGCGGCAAGTCCAAGAAGAAGGCCAAGGAAGAAGAATAGGCCCCGCCCGGCCCTGACCGTCCCTCGCCGTCATGTTCGACCCCGACCGTTTCATCACCGATCGGCTCCGCGCGATCGACGCGTCGGGCATCCGCCGCGTCTTCGACCTCGCCGCCAACCTCGAAGACCCGATCAACCTCTCGATCGGCCAGCCCCACTTCGATGTGCCCGAGCCCGTCAAGGCCGTCGCCGCCCAGGCCATCGCCGACGGCTTCAACCGCTACACCCAGACCCAGGGCATCGCCCAGCTGCGCGACGCCATCGTGCAGCGCGTGGCCCGCGAGTTCCCCCACACCCTCGGCGGTGACGGGGGCCTCCACGGCGACCTTGACTGCCTGATCACCTCCGGCGTTTCCGGCGGGCTGCTGCTGACGCTGCTCACCGCCGTCGGCCCCGGCGACGAGGTGCTGATCCCCGACCCCTATTTTGTGATGTACCGGCATCTGGTCACGCTCGCCGGCGCGACGCCGGTGTACGTGGACACCTACCCCGATTTTCTGCCGACGCCCGAGCGGATCGAGCCGTTGATCACGCCGCGCACCAAGGTGCTGATCTTCAACTCCCCCTCCAACCCCACCGGCGTGGTTGCGCCGGCCGATGTCTGCCGGGGGGTGGCCGAACTCGCGGGCCAACACAACCTGCTGCTGCTCAGCGACGAGATCTACGACGAGTTCTGTTACGTCAAGTCCGGCGACCCGCCGCGCTGCCCGTCGCCGGCCTCTTTTACGAGGAACCTGCTGCTCATGCGGGGCTTCTCCAAGACCTACGCCATGACCGGCTGGCGCCTGGGCTATGTCGTCGGCCCCGCGCCCATCGTCCATGAGATGACCAAGCTCCAGCAGTACTCCTTTGTTTGCGCGCCCTCCATGGTCCAGGTCGCCGGGACGGCGGCGCTGGGCGTCGAGATGGATGAGCAGGTCGCTGCCTACGCGAAGAAGCGCGACCGCGTGATCGACAAGCTTGCCCCGCATTTCGACATCACCGCGCCCGGCGGCGCGTTCTACGCCTTCCCCCAGGTCCCCGACCGCCTCGGCGTCACCGCCACGCAATTCGTTGAACGCGCGATCGAGCACAACGTCCTGATCATCCCCGGCTCCGTCTTCAGCGAACGCGACACCCACTTCCGGCTCAGCTACGCCTGCGACGACGACACCCTCGAGCGCGGCCTCGACGTGCTGGTCTCGCTGGCGCGGCGGTAGTCGATAGCCGGGCCGCTACGCGGCCCTGGACCAGGCGGGCGTAGCCCGCCGGCTAAAAAATTCTAATCCAGCACCGTCGTCGTCGCCGCGTGGAGATGGACGATGGGGCCGGTCGTCGTGCGCACGATCAGCCCTTCGCGCGGGTCGAGGTCGATCACCATGCCCCGCACCTCCCGCCCGTCACTGCGGAAACGGGCGGCCTCATGCAGCATCACGCAACGCGAACGCCAGTCGGTCAGCAGCGCGGCCGGATCGTCGTTCGTAAGCACCTCGTCAAGCGCCGCGATCAACTCGCCCAGCACACGCAGACGATCCGCTTCGATATGGAGCATGGCCAGGCTCGTCGCTTTGCTTCCAAGGGCGGCGGGCAACTGCTCGGCGGTGAGCCCGACGTTGAAGCCGACGCCGATCACCGCGGTCTGGTTGGTGATTTCGACCAGGATGCCCGCGAGCTTTCGGCCGTCGACCACGATGTCGTTGGGCCACTTGATCCCCGCCCGGCCCTCGCCGAGGAACGCGTCGGCGGCCCGGGCCACGGCGGACGATGCCGCGAACGTCAGCCGGTCTACCTCGCCTCCCCCCGCGTCTCCTTTCCCTTGCCGGGCGTCGAGCGTATGGACCCGGCTGAGCAGCACCGCCGTCCCCGCCGGCGCCGACCACGCCCGCCCCAGCCGGCCGCGCCCGCCGGTCTGGTGGTCCGCGATCACGTAGGCGCCGTCCGCCGTTGGCCCCAACTGCCGGGCGACGTCCTGCGTGCTGGTCGTCCGGCCGTACAGCACGACCCGCCCCTTCGCCAGCGGCTCGAGGTAATCGACCCAGGCCCCCAGCCCCGACGCGATCAACTCCAGCCCGTGCTGGGGGTGCTCGGCGAATACGCACCCGGCCCGGCGGAGCCGGTCCATCTCGTGCAGGCATCGGCTGCGCGAAACCCCGCGTCGCAACGCGATGGCCTCGATCGTCATCGGCCGACGGCTCTCCAGCAGCAGGTGCAGCAGCGGGATGTCAATGGTCGCATGGGTCGGCATCGGCGGATCGCGTCCGGCGGCGTGGGTCCTTCTGTTTTCATCCGCGCGGATCGGCGGTTTCCAGCATCACACGATATCAAGCCCGAGGTCGAGCGCCGGGGCCGAGTGCGTCAGCGCCCCGACCGAGATGCGGTCGACGCCGGTCTCCGCGATCTCGCTCACCGTTTCAAGGGTCACCCCGCCGCTGGCTTCGAGTTCGACGCCCTTGTAATGCCGGTTGCGCAGCTTGACCGCCTCGGCGAGTTGGTCGGGGCTCATGTTATCGAGCAGGACCAGGTCGACGCCGCTCTGACACGCGGGCTTGAGCTGGTCGAGACGGTCGACCTCACACATGATGAACTTCAGCTTCGGGTGTTCCTTGCGGGCTTTGCGTACAGCCTGTTTAAGGGCCTTGCCCAGGTCACCGGCGTCGAGGTGGGTCAGGTGGTTGTCCTTGATCAACACCGCGTCGAAGAGGCCGATGCGGTGGGTCGCGCCGCCGCCGCAGGCGACCGCGTACTTCTGCAGGGCGCGCAACCCAGGCAGCGTCTTGCGGGTGTCATAGACCTTGGCGTCGGTCCCGGCGACCCGCTCGACGTAGGCGTGGGTCAGGGTCGCGACGCCCGAGAGGTGGCAGGCGAAATTGAGCGCGACGCGCTCCATGGCGAGCAGCCCGCGGAGCGGCCCGGTCAGCCGGGCGAGGGGCTGGCCCGGGGCGACGGTCTCTCCGTCGTGGGCGGTCAGGCGGACCTCGATCGCTTCGTCGTACGCCAGCGCGATCAGCCAGAGCAGGGCGGCGCCCGCAAGGACGCCCGGCTCGCGGGCGACGATCGACGCCTCCGTGGTCAGGTCTTCCGGGATAAAGAGCTGGGAGGTGACGTCACCGGCCTTGCCCATGTCTTCGGCCTTTGCGCGCTCGATCAGCGCCTGGAGGTCAACGTCGGAGATGTACGCCCGCAGGGACGGTGCAGTGGTTTCACTCATGGCGTTTGACGAAGCTTACCCGATACCGGCCCTCGCCGACGACGACCAGACGCACCGCGTCGCCGGCCTGCACGCCGTAGGCGCTATGATAGCGCCGCCAGCCCCGGCCGCCGATGTGGCGGCGGGCGTTGATCTGAGACTCCAGCAACTCGCCGTCGGGCATCAGCAGCGTGGCCGGGCCCGTGGGGAACCGGCGGTAACGCGTGGGGACGCGCACCCACCCGTTGCGGATCGCCCCCCCGGTCAGCGGCACGTCCAGCAGCACCGTGTCGGCGTCGTCGAGCACGAACCACGCCTTCATGTTCGCCCGCCCGTAATCCGGCCCCACGTCGAGCGGTTCGATGTCGCGGAGGTGGATGAACGTCGCGAAGTTCGCGTCCCGTTTCTGGACCCAGTGCTCGCGGTCGCCCTGGATGCGCTCGTTGAGCTCCGTGTAGAAACGCCGCATCTGGTCCCGCGTGACGTTGGCGAACGATTCGACCTGCCGGGCCAGGGCGGTCGCGCCGAACGGGCCGCCGGACTGCTTGAAGAAGAGACGCTCGCCGGCGCTGACCTGGAGGAACGGCGGCTGGGCGGTCAGCGTGAGCCGGCTCTCGATCGTCTTGCGCCCGGCCAGGATCAGCCGCAGGTATTGCGGCTTGAGGATCGCCACGTGAACCGACATCAGACCAGCCCCTTGTAGATCATCCGCGCCCCGGCGACGCCGGCGGCGGCGTACATGATGAACGTGAACGGCTTCTGCGGCAGCCGCTTGAGCATCCAGATGCCGATCACCGCCCCGACCGGGACCAGCGGGAAGAACAGCGTCGACTCGACCAGCGTGGCGCGGTTGATCAACCCGAGGCCGAAATAGGTCGGCAGCTTCGTGCAGTTGAGCGCGAAGAAGAAGAACACCATGGTGCCCACCAGCAGCCGCTTCTCCATCTTCTGTTCGAGGAAGTAGATGGACATCACCGGCCCGGCGGAATGGGCGAGGGTGGAGACCGCGCCCGCCACGCCCCCGGCCCCGGCGCCCCCGCCCGGGCCCGGGGGGATGTGCGGGAATTTGCCGCCGAGCATGCGGTAGAACTGCAGCAGCACGAAGACCAAGCAGATGGCGCCCACGGTCAGGTTGAGCAGGGCCGTGAGGCCCGCGGGGCTGTGCTCGAAGCGCCACAGGACCGCCGTGCCCGCCGCCACGCCGACGACGGCGCCGACGATCGTCCAACGGAAGTGGCGCCAGCTGCAGTGCCGGCGGTGGTGCCAGACCGCGAAGAGGTCGGCGAAGATCAGGATCGGCAGCATCACGCCCAGGGCCCGCTGGGCGGGCAGGGCGTTGGCGATCAGCGGCACCGCGAGGATGCCGATGCCGCCGCCGAACCCGGCCTTGGCGATGCCGATGATGACCACCGCGGTGGATATCGCGGTGAGGTACCACCACAGGGGCGTGCCGTCGGGGAGGATAGGCATCGCCAGACTTTAGCGGATCAGGCCGGGCGTCGGGGCCCCGCATGCGCACGCGGGCATTCTGTGTCAATCCAGATACGTCGACCCCGCGAGCCCCTGGTCGTAAAACCGCCGCAGCACCTGCGATTCTTCGATGGTCAGCCGGCCGTCGCGCACCGCGCGCTCCAACGTCTGCCGGACGCTGCGGCGGAGCTGGTCGGGATCGAACTGGACGTAGCTGAGCACCTCGGCGACCGAGTCGCCCTCGACGACCTCCTCGATCACCGGTGAGCCGTCGTCGGCGATCGAGATGTGCACCGCATTGGTGTCGCCGAAGAGGTTATGCAGGTCGCCGAGGATCTCCTGGTACGCGCCGACAAGGAAGACGCCCAGGTAATAGGGCGCGCCGGTGTAGGGGTGCAGCGGGAGGACGGGGGTGGGGGCGCCTTCGCCGATGAAGCGGTCGATCTTGCCGTCGGAGTCACAGGTGATGTCGGCCAGCACGCCGCGGCAGGTGGGCGGCTCGTTGAGCCGGTGGATCGGCATGACCGGGAACAGTTGGCCGATGGCCCAGTGGTCCGGCAGCGACTGGAAGATCGACCCGTTGCAGAAATACGTGTCGGCCAGCATCGCGTCGAGGTGGGCGAACTCGTCGGGCACGGCGGGCAGCGTCTTGGCGATGGCGTTGACCCGCGACGCGAGGCCGTAGAAGAGCCGCTCCGCCAGGGCGCGGTGTTCGAGTCGGCAATAGCCCAGGCTGAACGCGCTGAGCGTTTCGGCGCGGTTGAGCTGGGCGTCGTGGAAATACTCGGTGAAGTTGTCGGCGTTGACGCCGTGGTAAGACTCGTACAGCGTGCGCACGGGCAGGGGCAGCTCGGCGAGCTGGTCGGGGGTCAGGTCGGTGGGCGCCTCGAAGTGGTCGAAGCCGGACCAGCCCAGGACGTTGAAGATCAGGACCGAGTGGTGCGCCACCATCGCCCGGCCGGATTCGGTGATCAAGGTGGGGTGCTCGACCCCGGCGTCGTCGCAGGCCTGCCCGACGTGGAAGACGATGTTGTTGGCGTATTCCTGGAGCGAATAGTTGGTGGAGGAGTCGTTGGCGGTGGCCGAGCCGTCGTAGTCGACGCCGAGCCCGCCGCCGGCATCGACCGTGTTGAGCCCCGCCCCCATCCGCCTCAGCTCGACGTAGACCCGGGCCAACTCGATCACCGCGCCCTTGAGGCTGCGCACGTCGCTGATCTGGCTGCCGATGTGGGCGTGCAGCATCTGGAAGCTGTCGAGCATGTCCTCGGCCCGCAGCAGCTCGACCGCGTCGAGCAGCTCGCTGGCGAACAGCCCGAATTTGGACCGCGACCCGCCCGACTCCTGCCATCGGCCCGCGCCCTCCGCCGAGAGCTTCACCCGTATCCCGATCCGCGGGCGCACGTCGTGACGCTTGGCCGCGGCGATGATCTGACGCAGCTCGCTGAACTTCTCGACCACCGGCACGATCGCTCGGCCGAGCTTCGTCGCGAGGATCACCGCCTCGATGAAGGCCGCGTCTTTAAAGCCGTTGCACACGATCGGCGTGTCGTCGTCGTCCACCAGCGCCAGGATCGCCAGCAGCTCCGGCTTGGACCCCGCCTCGAGGCCGAAGCCGTGCGGCTTGCCGAAGCGGAGCACCTCCTCGACCACGTGACGCTGCTGGTTCACCTTGATCGGATAGACCGCCCGGTAGTCGCCGCGGTAGCCGAACTCCGCCCGGGCCTGGGCGAACGCCTCGGCGAGCGTCGCGATCCGCCGACGCAGGATGTCGGAAAACCGCAGCAGCAGCGGCGCCCGCAGGTCCCGGCGAGCCAGGTCCGACACGAGCTCATAAAGGTCCAGCCCCGGCTGTCCCGCCCCGCCCGGCTGCATCACCAGCCGGCCTCGCGGGTCAATCGAAAACAGCCCCTCGCTCCACTCCGCAAGCCGGTAGCACGACGCGGCGTCGTGGGCGGTCGGGGTGTGAGCGGCCATCGCGGGGTCGGGGCACATCACGCCGTATCGTACTCGTCTGCGCCCCGTCACGCGCTGTCGCCGTACACAGCAGCAGCTGGCAACTCGGCTAACCCACACACAACGTCACCGTTGCGTTTGGATTATCCAAACGGCAGCTTCGCCATTAAAGAAATCTCACAGGATTTAGCGGCGGCGACGGGCGGCGATGAGCCCGCCCCCGGCAAGCATCAGCACGATGACCGAGGGCTCGGGCACCACCGCGTTGATGCTGAAGCCGCTCTTGGTCACGTTCGCCGTTGCGGCGCCATTCGCCACCGTCTGGAGCGTGTTGTTGATCACGATGTCAACTTCGCTCACGCCCAGGCCCGAGAGGTCGATCTCGGCCAGGCCGATCCAGACGCCGGTTCCAGACCCGCCCAAGAAGGGCGGCACGGGGCTGATCACAATCGGAGCGGTGAGCAGCAGATTGCCCCCCGAGGAGATCAAGACTTCACCGGAAATAAAGGCGCCGGCCTCATCTGACCCCACGGCGAAGACGGAATATTCGCCGAACTCGGTGATGATCAGCGAATCGAGCAGCCCACTGGAGGCGGACAGGGTGAACGAGAGCTTGCCGTCGGTGCTGTCTCCGGCATCACCGTTGTCAGGCGCTTCGGAGGCGAAATCGCCGGTCGGGGAGAAGACCAGGGTATCGCCGGTGATCGTCGGGGCGCCATACAGAAGATCGGGATCGTCTGTGGTCGCCGCTTCCGTGACACCCAGGTAAGAGACGGTTGATCCGTTGAAATCCCCGTGAAGGATGTCAGCGTGGTTCGTCCATGCGGGCAGCGTGGCCGCACCGATCGCCAAACCGCAGACCGTCGCAAAAAAAGTCTTAGTTGCCCTTTGATCCCCGTTCAACTTCAACAAAGCGTCACCCTCGCTCTCATGCACCCATGGCATTTTTGTAGCAGTGGCCAGAACGATGTCGATACAACCCTGACATGATCTGAGACTAACTTTCATCTCAGATTATCCCTGCCTGAACAATTCCGTAATTCATCGTAGCGAAGCCGCATACTCGGGACAAGCCCTAAAGTTCCTTATATGGATATGTCTTTGGCGGGCTCAATTCTTGAGCCTTGGCCAATATTCTATAAGTCTTGGAAACGCCATTGACTGCGTCGATGCAGCCCTGCGGCGGAGAGATGAAGATTTACCGTAAAATAGCGTTACGCTGACGTTGCGCCGCGTCCATCTGGTCGGCGGTCGGGCTCTGTCCGGTACGCATCATCTCGATGAAACAGTCGAACAGGTAACGTGCGTCATGGGGCCCGGGGCTGGCCTCCGGGTGATACTGGACGGCAAAGATCGGCTCGGACCGGTGGCGGAAGCCCTCGAGCGTGCCGTCGTTGAGGTTGAGATGCGTCGGTTCGCCGCCGACTTTGTTAAGCGAGTCGGCATCGATCCCGAAGCCGTGGTTCTGGCTGGTGATCTCGACCTTCCCGGTCTGGGTGTTCTGGACCGGCTGGTTGCCCCCACGGTGGCCGAACTTCAGCTTGAAGCGCTCGGCGCCCATCGCCAGGCCCAGCAACTGCAGGCCGAGGCAGATGCCGAAGATCGGCCGCTTGCCGAGCATCTGTTTCAAGTGGTCGATGGTGGGCTGCACCGGGTCCGGATCGCCGGGGCCGTTGGACACGAACAGGCCGTCGGGCTTGTGCTCATCGATCTGCTGCGGGGTCGCGTCGAAGGGGAGGACGGTGACGTCGCATCCTGCGTCGACGAGGTTCCGCAGGATGTTGAGCTTGGCGCCGCAGTCGAGCGCGACGACCTTGAAGCGCTGGTCGGCCCGCTCAACCTTGCCCTGCACCGGCGTCCACTCGCCCAGGTTCTCCGACCACGCGACCGGCTCCGAGCGGCTGACCGTCCGGACCATGTTCACACCCACCAGCCCCGGCGCCTGCCTGGCTTTTTCGACGAGTTGTTCATCGCTCAGCGCCGGGTCGGCGCTCAAGACGCCGCGCATGGCGCCGGTGGTCCGGAGCTTGCGGGTCAGGGCCCGGGTGTCGATGCCGGTGATCCCGGTCACGCCGTGGCGGGCCAGCCACTGCCCGAGTTGGTCGGTCGCGCGGTAATTGCTCGCCGTCTGGGCCAGCTCGCGCACCACGAAACCGCGGATCGCCGGGGTCTGGGACTCGAGGTCGGCCTCGTTGACGCCGTAGTTGCCGATGAGCGGATAGGTCATCGTGACGATCTGCCCGGCGTACGACGGGTCGGTGATGATTTCCTGGTAGCCGCTCAGCGAGGTGTTGAAACACACTTCACCATCGATCGCGCGGGGGCTCACGTCGCCGAAGGCCTGCCCGTGAAAGACGCTGCCGTCTTCCAGGGCGAGGCGGGCGGGGACCGTGGCGGCGGGGGCGGGGGAAGGCTGGCTCATATGCGGCGAAGTGTATCGCAGACCACCGCCCCCTGCGAAAACCGGCCGCGCGATAAAACAGATCCATTTCCAGTCGATCGCTTGGACGCCTTAGCCGGCGGGCTACGCCCGCCTGGTCCGGGGCCGCGTAGCGGCCCGGTTACGCCGCACTCGCCAAACAACAAAGCCCCGGCCAGACAGCCGGGGCTTTGCGTGCGATTGTGAGTGGGGGCGGCGGTTCAGAGCAGGCCGTCGAGCTTGGCCACGTGCAGGAGCAGGTCGACCACGCGGTTGGAGTAGCCCCATTCGTTGTCGTACCACGACACGAGCTTGAAGAAGTTGGCGTCGAGCTCGATGCCCGCGTCGTGATCGAAGGTGGACGAGGCGGGGTCGTGGATGAAGTCGGTCGAGACGACCGGCTCGTCGGTCCAGCCCAGGACGCCCTTCATGGCGCCTTCGCTGGCGGCCTTCATGGCGCTGCTGATCTCGTCATAGCTGGTCGACTTCTCGGTGACGACGGTGAGGTCGACCACGGAGACGTCGATGGTAGGCATGCGGAAGGCCATGCCGGTGAGCTTGCCCTTGAGCTCGGGCAGGGCGAGGCCGACGGCCTTGGCGGCGCCGGTGGAGGCGGGGATGCAGTTGACGCCCGCCGCGCGCCCGCCGCGCAGGTCCTTCTTGCTCGGGCCGTCCTGGGTCGGCTGGGTCGCGGTGATGGCGTGGACCGTGGTCATCAGACCCTTGACGATGCCGAACTCGTCGTTGACGACCTTGGCGACCGGGGCGAGGCAGTTGGTGGTGCAGCTCGCGTTGGAGACGACCTTGGCCGAGGCGTCGAGGGTCTGGTCGTTGACGCCCATGACGATGGTGGGGACCTGGTCGGGGCTCTTGGTGGGGGCGGAGATCACGACCTTCTTGGCGCCGGCGGCGATGTGCTTGGAGGCGCTGTCGTAGTCGGTGAACAGGCCGGTGGATTCGACAACGTAGTCGGCGCCGACCTTGCCCCAGGGGAGGTTGGCGGGATCGCGTTCGGCGCAGACGGGGATGGTTTTGCCGTTGACGATCAGGGCGTTGTCGCCGGCCTCGACCGTGCCGTCGAACTTGCCGTGGACCGAGTCGTACTTGAGCAGGTACGCCAGGGAGGCCGGCGGGAACAGGTCATTGACGCCGACGAACTCGATATTGGGGTTTTCGATGCCGGCGCGGAAGACGAGTCGGCCGATGCGGCCGAATCCGTTAATACCAACCTTGAGAGCCATGTCTCAATCTCCGGTAAAGCAGGACAGATTGGAGGGGAAGCCGACCGGACGGCGGGCACCGATCCGATCACGAGACTCCACGGTAGGGAGTTCCGGGCCGGTGTCAAATGAGGGTTTGACGGGGGCGGCCGGGCGGGTGAGGATTCGATGAACATGAGCCGCCTGCCCTTCGAATCCGAGCCGCTGGAGCCGACGCATGACCGGCCGCTGAGCGTGTCGACGCTGGCCCAACGGATCAAGGCCGCGGTCGCCGCCGGCCTGCCGGGCAAGCTGCGCGTGGTCGGCGAGGTGAGCAACTTCAGCGACCGCAGCCACTGGTTCTTCAGCCTCAAGGACGAGTCGGCGACGCTGCGGTGCGTCATGTTCGCGTCGGCCGCCCGCCGGGCGCCGTCGGGGATCGGCAACGGCGTACAGGTCGTCGCCTCCGGCCGGGTCGATTTCTACGACGCCCAGGGCAGCGTTCAGCTGTACGTCGACGAGATCGCGCCGGTGGGGCGGGGCGACCTCGAACAGCGGCTGCGCGAGCTGATGGAGGAGCTGCGGCAGCTGGGCTACTTCGACGCCGAGCTGAAACGGGCGTTGCCCGCCTTGCCGCGCACCGTCGCGGTGGTCACGTCCCGGGCGGCGGCGGCGCTGCAGGACGTGATCAACACCGCCCAGCAACGTTGGGCCGGCTGCCGGCTGCTGCTCAAGGACGTGCGTGTCCAGGGCGAGGCCGCGGCGGAGGAGATCGCCCATGCGATCCGGCAGATCTCCAGGCACGGCCGCAAGCTCGGCATCGACGCCGTCATCCTCACCCGCGGCGGCGGGTCGATCGAAGACCTCTGGGCGTTCAACGAGCGCGTCGTCGCCGACGCCATCTACGAGTGCGCGATCCCGGTCGTGGCGGCGATCGGCCACGAGACCGACACCACCGTCGCCGAACTCGTCGCCGACCTGCGCTGCGCCACGCCGACCCAGGCCGCGATGACGCTGATCCCCGACGCGGCGACCCTGCATCACCAGGCGGATCAGCTCCACGAGCGTCTGACCCTGCTGATCAAGCGCCGGATCGAGCACGCCCGCCAGCGCGTCGACGCCGCCGGCCGCAGCCGCCTGATCGCCCGGCCCGACCAGATGCTCGCCCCGGTGCGTGAGCGGCTGGAGCGGCTGACGCGGCAGCTGGATCAGGCGGCCGGGCGGCGGGTGGTCCAGGGCCTCAGCCGCGTCGACGCCCTCGACCGCCAGCTCCGCTCGGTCAGCCCGGTCAGCGTGCTGCAGCGCGGCTATTCCTACACCCTCGGCCCCGACGGCCAACTGATCCGCAGTCAGACCCAGGCGAAGCCGGGCGATCGGCTGATCACCGTGCTCGTCGACGGCCGGGTGACCAGCGTCGTGGACGGCGCGGCGTCGCCGCCTGCGCCTAAGCTGAAATCGCGGAAGCCGCGTCGCCGGGTTCAGGGTCAGGACACGCTTTTTGAGTAGCTGGGGCGCGCGGGCCTGGCCTGGCCGCTCAACCGTGAGATGGCCGGTGCGTCGGGTTTGACGCTGTTACACTCTCCCGTCATGACTCAGTCGAATCAGGACGGCCCGCGTTTCGAGGAAGCCGTCGATCAACTCGAAGCCCTGATCGAAAAGGTCGAGTCCGGCGAAGTCGGGCTCGAAGAGGCGATGCAACACTACGAGGCCGGGCAGGCCTTGATCAAGCGCTGCCGCGCGATCCTCGACGCCGCCGAAAGGAAGATCGCCGAGTTGACCGATACGGAAGACGGGCGGCTGGTCGTGGATGACGAAGAAGACGGACCCGAATCTTGACGCTATGGCCCTGGCTCATCCTCGTGACCGCGTACGGCGCCTGCATCGGCAGCTTCCTGAACGTCGTGATCCTGCGGCTGCCCAAGGGCCAGAGCCTGGTCCGCCCGGGGTCGCATGACCCGGAGACCGGCGACAAGCTGCAGTGGTGGGAGAACATCCCCATCTTCAGCTGGCTCGCGCTGCGCGGCCGATCGCGGTACTCGGGCAAGCGCATCAGCGTGCAGTACCCGCTGGTCGAGGCGTTCACCGCGGTCGCGTTCGGCGGGCTGTTTGTCGTCTATTACATGACCCCCCTGCGCCCGGCGTTCTCGATCCCCGGCCTCAGCCAGACCTGGCCCGCGTTTGTGGTTCACCTCGTGCTCCTGGGGGCGCTGATCGCGGCCACGATGATCGACTTCCGTCACTTCATCATCCCGCTGCAGATCCCGTGGTTCGTGACCGCGGCGGCGCTGGTCATCCTGCCGCTGGCGGCGCTGAGCGGCCTGATGCCCAACACGCCGGTTGTCGTCCCGCCCGCTCCCAACACCCCTCCGGGTGCGGCGTCGTGCCTCGTCAACGCAGCGCCGACAGTCAACGACGTCGGCATGATCATCGCCATCGGCGGGCTGCTGGGGCTGATCCTCTCGCTGGTGCTGATGCAGCTGAAGGTGATCCCCCGGTCGTTTGATGACGAAGAAATCTTCGAGCAGGACAGCCCCGACCCCGAGACGTTCCTCGCCCACCCGCACCCCCGGCGGGAGATCCTCAAAGAATTCCTGTTCGTCGGCTTCCCCCTGCTGGGCATGCTGATCGGCCTGGTCACCGCGTACAACCAGGGCCTGCAACTCGGCCCCAGCCAGGCGCCGATGTACGTCCAGGTGCTCGGCGGGGTCATCGCCGGCTATCTTGTGGGCGGGGGGATGGTCTGGATCACCCGCATCCTCGGCACCCTCGTGTTCGGCAAGGAAGCCATGGGGCTCGGCGACGTCCACCTCATGGCCGCGGTCGGCGCGGTGATCGGCGCCATGGACGTCACGGTGACGTTCTTCATCGCTCCCTTTTTCGGCCTCGCCGCGGCCCTGATTCTGGTCGGCCTGACCGCCATCCTCAAGGGCAAGACCCGGATCATCCCTTACGGCCCGTACCTCGCCGGCGCCGCGGTCATCATGATGCTCTTCCGCGTCCCGATCCTGCGTTTTCTTGGTATCCTTTGCTGACGATTGACCCCGCGGCAGGGCAGCCGCGGCCGACCATATGAAAGGGACTGCCATGACCCACCTCTCCAGCCGTTGCGTCCTTGTTCTCCTGATCGCCTCCTTCGGCCTCGTCGGCTGCAACTCCGACCGCCTCAAGCAGGAGCGCGACGCCCTGTACGACCAGAACCAGGAGCTGCAGGACAAGCTCGACCGCGCCCGCACCGCGCTCGACGCCTCCGAGGCCGACCGCTCCGCGCTGCAGAGCCAGATCAACATGCTCCAGGCCCAGCCGTCGACCACCATCATCGAGTCGGTCCCCGCCCGGGCCAACACCGGCTTCGAGGCCATCCCCGGCGTCACCACCACCCAGACCCCCGGCGCCATCGCGGTCCGCGTCCCCGGCGACGTGCTCTTCTCCCCCGGCAAGGTCACCCTCAAGTCCTCCGCCAAGCGAACCCTCAACCAGATCGCCCAGGTCATCAAGACCGATTACCCCGACCAGGAGATCCGCGTCGAGGGCTACACCGACAGCGACCCGATCCGCCGCAGCGGCTGGAAGGACAACCTCGAGTTGAGCCTCCAACGCGCCGCCGCGGTCGAGCGGTATCTCACCCAGCAGGGCCTCGACGCCGACCGGCTCTATTCCGCCGGGTTCGGTGAGTCCAAGCCCCAGTCCACCAAGGCCAAGTCCCGCCGCGTTGAGATCGTGGTCGTTCTCAACCAGTAACCCGCCCCAACCGCCCTCCAACCCCGCGTTTGCGACCTTATGACGATCGGCATCATTGACTACGGCATGGGCAACCTCCGCTCCGTGCAGAAGGCGTTCGAGCGTCTGGACGTCGACGCGGCCATCCTCCGGGCCCCCGCCGATCTGCCCGCCGCCGACAAGCTCATCCTCCCGGGCGTGGGCGCGTTCGCCGACGCGATGGCCAACCTTCGCGATCAAGGCTGGGTCGGCCCGCTGCTCGACGCGGTCGACGCCGGCACGCCGACGCTGGGCATCTGCCTGGGCATGCAGCTGCTTTTCGACGGCTCCGAGGAGGATGCCGAGTCGCCCGACACGCTGGTCCCCGGCCTGGGCGTGACCCCGGGCGCCGTCGTCCGGTTCCACGAACGCCAGCCCGACGGCTCGCGCATCAAGGTGCCTCACATGGGGTGGAACCGGCTTGCGTGGGACGACGGCTGCCCGCTGTTCGCCGGTATCGAGCCCGACCACGCGTACGTGTATTTCGTCCACGGCTACTACGCCCGGCCCGAGGACGACGCGGTCACCGCGGCCCGGACCGATTACGGCCGGCCTTTCACCTCCGCGGTTCACCGCGGCAACGTCTGGGCGACCCAGTTCCACCCCGAGAAGTCGCAGCGGGTCGGGCTGAAGATCCTTGAGAACTTCGCGGCGTTGTGAGTGAGGGCCACGGGATGGTTGATGCAGTGAACGATCTCGTCACGCCGCACCGCGGGGTGCTGCCCCTGCTGGCCGACCCCGAGGGGTATCGCCCGTGCATGTGGGACCTGACGGCCGAACACGAGATCCGCCGGTATTGGCTGGACCTGTTTGCCTCACATATCTCGACGCTGGGGGAGGCGGCCGTGCGCGAGGAGGGCGAGGCCGCCGGGCCCCGGGCCGAGCGCGTGATGGAAGAGTTCCAGGCGTACCTCGACCGGTTGAAGGCCGATCCCGGTTGTCTCGGCCCGTTGAACATCCTGGAGATCTGTTACGAACGCGAACGCGTCCTGCGCCGCCACGGCTTTGCGGACCCTTACCGCCACGCGAAGCACCGCGAGAACGAATCGGCGTTGCGCTTCCTGCCCGACGTGCTGGCGGAGTTGGACGGACTGCCCGAAGAGCCGCGCCGCCGCGCGGCGATCGACGGCGTCTTCGCGGGCAACATCTTCGACCTTGGCGCGACCCAGACCCAGGCGATGTTCAAAGACCGGACGGTCGACTTCCACGACACCCGCGAGAAACTCAAGCCGCGCCCTTGGCTGGTCGACGACCTCGACCGCTGGTTCGTCCGTCTGGATGGCCCGCCTCACCGCGCAGCGGCGCTGTTCGTCGACAACGCCGGCCCCGACATCGTGCTGGGGATGATCCCCTTCGCCCGGGAGCTGCTCAAACGCGGCACGCGGGTGATCCTGACCGCCAACACGAACCCGTCTCTGAACGACGTCACCATCGACGAGCTCCACGAGTTGATCGACCACGCCGCCGGGCTGGACCCGCTGATCCGCGACGCGCGGGGCGACGGCTCGCTCCAGCTCATCGCCTCGGGCAACGGCGCGCCGCTGATCGATCTGCGTCGGCTGTCGCCCGAGCTGGTCGCCGCGGTCGAGCGCGAGGGGGTCGACCTGGTGGTCCTCGAGGGCATGGGGCGGGCCCTGGAGAGCAATTACGACGCCGCGTTCGTCTGCGATGCGCTTAAACTCTGCATGATCAAGGACCTGGGCATCGCCGGCGAGATGGGCGGGGAGCTGTTCGACCTGGTGCTGCGTTTTGAGCCGGCGCCGGCGGGTTGAATTTTCCCGGAGCCTGCAATAGATCATGCGATGGGGCGTTGCATCCGTCGTCGTCTTGCGCGATAAGTCGTGTCGTCCCCGGGCGGAGCCCGGGGCTAAACGGATAGAGTCACTCGATGATTTTTACTTTACGCCGACGCGCCGGTTTCACGCTGATCGAGCTTCTCGTGGTGATTTCGATCATCGCGATCCTGGTGGGCATCCTGCTGCCGACCCTCTCGGCGGTGCGCACCCGGGCCAAGCAGGTCGGCTGCGCGTCGAACCTGCGTCAGATCGGGCTGGTGCTGGAGATGTACCTGGGTGACTACGACGAATATATGCCCAAGGCCAGTTTCATGCCCGCCCCTTTTGAACCTCTCAGCAGCGATCCGTCGTTCAACGAGACGATGGACGCTTACATCCCGCTGAGCGACAAGCAGTCGCGTCGCGTCTACGAGTGCCCGGGGGACGATCAGGTCTACGCGGCTTCGGGGATGAGCTACTACTACCGGCACCGCCTGGGCGGCCGGCCGCGTGACGAGAACTGGATGGTGCGGCGGCTGGGGCTGGAGGATTCTCAGATCGTCGTGATGGGCGACATGGACGGGGGGGAGTTCCTGCTTGGCGCCGAGACGATCGATGTGCCGTTTTTCCATCGCGAGCGGAACCTGCTCTACGCCGATGGGCACGTAAAAGGGGCGGGTGGGTGATTCATGAGAAAGGTGCGCAACATGACCACTGAAACTAAAAAACGGATCGGCGCGGGCGTGCTGGCGGTGGTTGCTGCCGGGGTGCTGAGCGGGGGGATCTACGTGTGGTGGCTGTTCACCCCGCCGCCGATGCCTCAGACGGTCGACGAGGCCCGGGCCGTCCTGACCTCGTCCCGTTTTGCGAACCTGTCATCCGACCGCCAGGCCGACTACGCGCGGCGGATTCGTGAGTTGCTGGTCGACCTCGACGACGAGCAGCGCCAGGCGTTCTTCGACCAGGTCCGGGCGGATGAAGAATTGCGTAAGACCTTGCGCGACGTTCAGCGCCAGATGATCATCGATCGCGCCAAGCGGTACGCGCTGGCGGACGAGTTGGAAAAGCAGTTGATCCTGGACGAGTTGATGGCCGAGTTCATGCAGATGCGGTCGATGTGGGCGCGCCGGCGGGCCGAGGACCGCCAGCCGATGACCGAGGAGCAGCGGGCCGAGCGCCGCGAGCAGCGCCGCAACGAGATGATCGAGCGCATGGGCGAGTCGGCCGCGACCGGCAACCCGCAGCACGGCCCGCTGGTCGGGCAGATGATGCGGGACCTGCGTGACCGGATGGGCGACCAGTTCCCGGGCCGTGGGCGTGGCGGCGGCGGAGGAGGAGGGCGCGGGCCCCGCGGTTAATAGCCGGGCCGCTACGCGGCTCCGGACCGGGCGGGCGTAGCCCGCAGGCTATTTGCGGTGTGCGAAGGCGTCATGACGACGCGGGCGCGGGGGCGAGGCGGTCGGGGTCGAGCGCTTCATCGCCGAAGACGACCGGGAACGACTGGCCGCCGGCGCTGACCGTGCGGGCGTCCATGTAGCAGACCGACAGCGCCCGGCGAGACTGGTCGGAGTGGTTCTTGTCCGAGCCGTGCAGCAGCCAGTTGTGCAGCAGCACGACCTCGCCGGGCTCGAGTTCGAGGTGGATGGCGTCTTCCTCGCGGCATTGCTCCGCGGCCATATCGTCACTGAGGAACCCCGAGGCGTGCTCGGCGTTGAGCACCCCGAACTTGTGTGAGCCGGGGATGACCGCGACGCAGCCGTTCTCGACCGTCGCCGGGTCCAGGGCGGTCCAGACGGTGACAAGCGGGTCGCGGTCGAGATCGGTCCAGCGGTCCTGGTGCCAGGGCAGTTTGGTGCCCTTGCCGGCGGGCTTGTTCATGAACATGGACCGGAACACGCCGACGGGGACGTGTCCGCCGTAGGTGCGGGCGCAGATCTCGTTGAAGACCGGCCGCTGGATGTAGCGGAGGAAGACCGGGTCGAATTCGAGCTGCTCGATCTTGCGGTAGTTGAGCGTCGCGCCCTTGTGGCCCTTGGACTGGGGTTTGGCGTCGCCGTACTCACCGGTGTCCGAGTCGAGCTGCATGAGCATGCGGTCGTAGTCGACGTCGGCAGCGCCGAGCATGATGGCGTCGATGCGTTGCTGCAGCGCGCCGAGTTCATCGTCGCTCAGCAGCTGGCCGAGCCGCAGGTAGCCGTCGCGCGTGTAGTCGAGCCATTGCTGATCGCTGAGGATCGTGTCCATCGTAAGCCCTTTCCGTTCGGAGGATTCGAGACGGCTGAATCTTAAACACGCCGGTTTATCGAGGGAATGGAGGGGTTGAACGGTGGGTTGGATAATCTGAACCTGCGGCGGCGCGGTAATCGGCGGGGCTGGCCCCGCGGTGCTGTTTGAAGACGCGGCTGAAGTACGCCGGGTCGTCGTACCCGACCCGGGCCCCGACCGCCGCGACGGTGAGGTGGCTGTCAAGCAACAGGTCGGCCGCTCGGTCCATCCGCAGGGCGGTGAGGTGCTGCAGCGGCGTCACGCCCAGCACGCGGCGGAACGTGCGGTTGAGGTGCTGGGGCGAATAGCCGGCGACACGCGCGAGGTCGGCCAGCGCCGTCGGCTTGCCCACGCGACGGTCCAGCTCGTCGAGCAGCTCCGCGACCAGCGGGTCGGGCGACCGCACCTCCAGAAGACCGCGGCGGCTGTTGTCGCTCAGCAGTTCCAACACAACCAGCCGGCTCCAGCTCCGCAGCATCCGTTTCGCGTCGGCGATGTCGGGACGTTCATATTCGTCGAGGGCGCCCCGCAGATATTGATCCAGCCGGCTCCCCGCAACCACCTCCTGCAGCCTCGGCGGGACCAGCAGGTCAAACACGTCCTGGCGGCCAGGCAGCGCGGCGTCGACGTGGATCGACAGCAGCGTGACCCGCTTCGTCCGGCTGAACGCATGGTGCGGCAGCTCGGGGCGGACGATCACCAGCCCGCCCGGCTTCAGCTCACAGGGCTTGCCGTCGATCACCCACGCCACTCGGCCGCGCGTCACGAAAATCAGGTTGGTGTCGGACAAGACCCGATGTTCGAGCGTGTAACCGGTCTCCCGCACCTGCCGGGTGCACAGCCCGGCGGTGACCCGGGCGTGCCGCAACGCGAAATCGACCAGGGGCGGGCGCGGGCTCATGGCGCGGTCTCGCGTTCGATCAGGTCCAGCAGCCTGCCGCGGAGCTCGCGGGTCACATCGCCGACGGTTCCGTCGCCGATCGCCGCTTTCTCGACACGGGTCACCGGCAGGACCAGCCAGCTCGAATTGGTCAGGAACGCCTCGTCGGCGCCGAGCAGGTCGTCGACGCTGAGCATGCGGCGATGAACATCGAGCCCCAGATCGGCGGCGAGCTCGAGGACGGCGGCGCGGGTGACGCCGGGGAGGACCGGGGCGGGCAAGGCGCCGTCGACCTCTTCGCCGCGGGCGATCGGCGTGAGCAGTTGGCCGTCCTTGATGAGCAAGAGGTTCGAGACGGCGCCGGAGGCGAGGTGGTTGGTGACGTTGAGCCAGATGGCTTCGCCGGCGCCGGCGCGGGCGGCGCGGCGGAGGGTGAAGAGCCGGCCCCAGTAGGCGAGGGTCTTGTGGCCGGCGACGGGGTCGAACGGGTTGGCGGCGGGCTGGGCGATGAGGGTGGTGATGCCCTGATCGAAGTAGGCGGGGTCGTACTCGGTGGGTTGGGAGGGGACGACCAGGAGGGTCGAGCCGGCGGAGGGGGCGTCATCGCCGCTGAGGAGCGAGAGAGGCCCGGGGGTGTAGGTGAGCCGGAGGCGGGCCCGGTCGAGACGGTTGTGGGCGAGGGTCTGTTCGACCGCGTCGGCGAGCCGGGCGGTGTCTACTTCGAGGCCGAACTGGCGGGCGGACTCGGCCAGGCGGTCGAGGTGCTGCCCGAGGCGGAAGACCCGGCCGCGGTAGGTCTGCATGGTTTCGAAGAGGCCGACGGCGTGCTGGAAGCCGGCGTCCTCGACCGAGACGCGGGCGTCGGAGGGGGCGAGTATCTGGCCGTTGAGGTAGTAGTCCATAGGTTCTTGGGTCGGGTGGTTAAGGGGTTCGGGACTCGATCGGGGCCGGGAGTCCGGGGCGGGCCTCGCCGCTCAACGGATTTGCATGGGGCCGGGCGGACGCTTAATATACGTTGCTCGGCGTGACGGGCGTGGTCCCGCACGCCCAGGGCCCTCCACCGCGAGCGATGACGCCATGAAGCCAGATATCCACCCCGAATACCGTCCGGTCGTCTTCCAGGACGTCTCGGCCGACCACGCCTTCCTGACCCGTTCGTCGGTCAAGACCAACCAGACGATCAAGTGGGAAGACGGCAACGAATACCCGCTGGTCAAGGTCGACATCAGCTCGGCCTCGCACCCGTTCTTCACCGGCAAGCAGAAGTTCGTCGACACCGCCGGCCGGGTCGAGAAGTTCCAGCGCAAGTTCGCCGGCAATTACTTCTCGAAGAAGAAGTAGCGACCTGTCACCTCCAAGCCGTGGCGCACACCCTTCGCCGCGGCTTTTTTGTGCGCCTCCCGATCGATCCCGAAACGCGGCGGACCGCCGGTCATGAGCGACATCAACGCGAACCTGATCGCCAAGCTGGACCAGTTGTCGCTGCAATACGACGAATTGCAGACCCAGCTCAGCGACCCTCAGGTGGCGGCCGACCACGAGCAGGTGCGGCGGCTGAGCGTACGCCGGGCGGCGCTGGCGGATGTGGTGGAGCGTTACCGCGCGTGGCAGGGCGTGGCCGGGCAGATCGCCGAGCATGAGCAGATCGCGGCCGACGGCGAGGACGCGGAGCTGGCGGAGCTGGCCAAGGCCGAGCTGCCCGAGCTGCGGGAGCGGGCGGCGGCGATGATCGAAGAGGTCAGCAATGAGCTGGTGACGGCCGACGACAAGTCGATCGGGTCGGTGATCCTCGAGGTGCGGGCGGGGACCGGCGGGGCGGAGGCGGCGCTGTGGGCGGGCGACGTGTACGCGATGTACCAGAGCTACGCATCGCGCCGCGGCTGGAAGCTGGAGGCGATGGAGTTCACGCCCGGCGAGCAGGGGGGGCTGCGGAACGTGATCGCGTCGGTGAAGGGCCCGGGGGTGTGGCAGGGGCTGGGCTACGAGGGCGGGGTGCACTGCGTCAAGCGGGTGCCCGCCACCGAGGCGCAGGGCCGGGTGCACACGTCGACCTGCACGGTCGCGGTGCTGCCCGAGCCGGAGAAACTGGAGGTCGAGATCGACGAGGCCGACGTGGACGTGCATGTCACGACCGCCCAGGGCCCCGGAGGGCAGAACGTGAACAAGGTCGCCACGGCGGTGCACCTGATCCACCGGCCCACGGGGATCGAGGTGCGGATGCAGGAGAGCAAGAGCCAGCAGCAGAACCGCGAGAAGGCCTGGCAGCTGCTGCGGGCCCGGTTGCACGACCACCATCAGCGTCAGAAGGACGCCGAGCGGGCCGAGAGCCGGTCGGCGATGATCGGCTCGGGCGGACGCAGTGAGCGGATCCGCACCTACCGGTACAAGGACAACCTCGCGGTCGATCACCGGCTGGGCGAGTCGTTCAACCTGCAGGCCGTCATCGGCGGCGACCTGGACGCCATGGTCGAGGCCCTGATTGCCCAGGACCGCGCCCAGCGGCTGGCGGCGCTGTGAGGCGGTCGCCCCTGGACATGCAGGACACGCAAATCGTGGCCTCGGGGGGGGCAAACACCCGATAACCATCAGGTCATGCGATGGTCGCTGCTGTTGATTTTCATGCTGGTGGGAGCGGTCCTGGCCGACGCGGCGGCTGTGCCTGCCGACGCGGTGCGCCCCAAGCGGCTGGTCAAATTCTTCGACTTCGAGGAGCGCGACGACGGCAACTTCGAAGACCTGCCCATGCACTGGTACGTCATCGGCCGCGATGCGCTCAACGCCGACCCCAATTTCCACCGCCGGCCGCTCCACCAGGAGCTGATCCACCGGCCGGGGTATCCTTCCTTCACCCAGGTGCGGTTCGACCGACGCGAAGCGGTGTCGGGCGAACACGGCTTCTTCTTCGGGCTCAACGGCGGCAGCGCCGGCGCGTACCTTGAGGTCGGCGCCCTGGCGGCGATCCCCGAGAGCGACTACCTCATCACCGCCCAGGTGCGGACCCGGGGGCTGCGGCGGGCCGCGGCCCAGTTGACCGCTTACTTCATCGACAAGGGCGGCGCCCGCATCGAGGCCAGCCGCGCGTCGACCCCCCTGCTCCGCACCGATGATCAATGGGCGCCCGTCAGCGTCAAGCTCGAAGGCCGCTACCCCGACGCGGCGTGGATCGGCCTCGAACTCGAACTGCTCCAGCCCCGCCCCACGCCCGGCAGCCCGCTGGGCGCTCAGCAGGTGATCCTCCAGGACATCACCGGCGCCGCGTGGTTCGACGACATCGCCGTCTGGCAGCTGCCCCACGTCCAGGTGTCGTCGCAGGCGCCGATCAACATCATCCGCGCCCCGCAGCGGCCGCAGGTCAACGTGGCCGTCAAGGACCTGACCGGCCGCCGGCTGTCGGCCGAGGCGAGCGTCTACGACCACCGCCTGCGGCGGGTGGCGCACACCCGGCGCCCGGTCGGCAAGGGCCGGCCGGTGCAGTGGAGCTGGACGCCGGACCTGCCCGGCTTCGGGTGGTACCTGTTGGACCTGAGGGTCGGTGAACAAGACGGCCCGCACGCCGGCGAGGTCGCGCGAACCGTCGGCGCCGTGTTGTGGATGCCCGACGACGGCCCGATGCCCGAGCCCGACGCCAACCGTTTCGCCCTGGCGCTTGAACGCCTGCCCATGGACCAACTGACGATGGCGCCGAAAGTCCTCCATGCGGCCGGCCTCAACGTCGCGGTGTTCAGCGTGTGGGATCACGACACGACCCTTCACGACCTGCAGCAGCGCCAGGACGTCCTCGATGACATCCTGCACGAGGTGATGGCCGGCGGCGGCGAGGTGATCCTGTCGCTCGACCCGGTGCCCGCCAAGCTGTCGGGCGATCACGGCAACGACGCGACCCAGCCGCTCGGCGTCATGCGCGGCGACTCGAGCCGGTGGCTGCCGTACCTGACCCCGGCGTTGTTGCGGCACGGCCAGCGGGTCCAGCGCTGGCAGCTCGGAGCCGTCACCGGCGCCGACGCGTTTTTCTATGACAACCTGCCCGACCTGCTCGTCCGCGTCGACCAGCGGTTCCGCAAGCTGGTCGCCCACCCACGGCTGCACGTCCCCTGGCGGGTCGGCCAGTCGATCCGCCACGGCCTGCCTGACGACGCCGTGGCCGCCATGTTTCTGCCTGTCAGCGTCGAGCCCGCGTTTATCGGCGACCATCTCCATGAATGGCGGGACTCGTCCCACGACGTCTGGCTCCAGATCGACGCTTTGGGCGCGGATGAACTCAGCCACGAACGGCGCATCGCCGATCTGGCGCTGCGCATGATTTACGCTTGGGAGGCCGATGTCGCGGGCATGGCCATCAACAAACCCTGGACGGACGCCCTCGAACGCCGCAACGCGATCCTCCCCGACCCGCTCCTGGGCGTTTTCGCCAACACCGCCCACCGCCTCGCCGGGCGGCGCGCCGTCGGGCGGATGGATCATGATCCGCGTCTGGTGTCGCACATCTTCGACGGGCCGCGCGGCGGGATGATCGTCGCATGGAACCGAAGCGCGCCGGATCACGAGGCCGTGATCGATGCGTACCTGGGCGCCGCGCCGGTTGTGATCGATGTCTGGGGCAACCGCGCGCCCGCCGCCGAAGTCAACGGGAAACACCGGGTCCCGCTGACCGATGAGCCGACCTTTATCACCGGCATCGACACCGAACTGGCGCTCTTCCGCGCAGGCTTCACCGTTGAGCCGTCTTTCATTGAATCCGCCCAGACCCCCCACGACCGGACCATCACGCTGACCAACCCCTGGCCGCGCACCATCACCGGCTCGTTCCGCCTCACCGGGCCCGAGGGCTGGACGCTCCAGCCCGCTCAACACCACTTCTCCATCGCATCGGGCCGCTCCGCCACCTTCCCGCTGAGGCTGACCTTTCCCGTCTCCGAGGTCGCCGGTCCTAAGCGACTCACCGCCCGGTTCGACTTCACCGCCGAGCAGCGCTACCAGATCGATATGACCACCCCGATGGAGCTGGGCCTGACCGGCGTCGACTTCGACGCCACCCTTGCCATGACGCCCGGCGAGAAGCCCGGCGCCCGGGACGCGGTCCTCTCCATTGTCGTCACCAACACCGGCGACACGCCCCAGTCGCTTTACGTGTTCGCCAGCCTCCCCGGCCACGAGCGCCTCAACCGCCCCATCTCACGGCTCGAGCCCGGCGAAACCGCGGTCCGCCGCTTCCGTTTCTCCAACGCCGCCGCGGCGCTCCAGCAACACCCCATCCGCGCCGGGGTGCGTGAAATCAACGGCCCGGCGATCCTCAACAAGGTCTACACTCGCCAGGACATCGAGTGAAGCCGCAGCCCGAGATTGCAATCCCTGGGCTTCCTATCTTCCCAGCAGCCGCAGCGCTTCGTCGAGGTCCTTGTCGCCGCGGCCGGAAAGGTTGATGACCACGGTCTGGTCCTGGGGCAGCTTGGCCGCCAGCGTCATCGCGTTGGCGACCGCGTGGGCGGATTCGAGCGCGGGGATGATCCCCTCGGCCTCGGTGATCGCGGTGAAGGCCTCGAGCGCCGCGTCGTCGGAGCAGGACTCGTACCGGACGCGCCCGACGTCATGCCAGCAGGCGTGCTCGGGGCCGACCCCGGGGTAGTCCAGGCCGGCCGAGATCGAGTGGACCGGCGCGGTCTGGCCGTCGCCGTCCTGCATCACGTAGCTGAGGCTGCCGTGGAGGACGCCCGGGGCGCCGAAGTTGAGCGGCGCCGCGTGGTCGCCCATGGCCCCCGACCGTCCGCCCGCCTCCACGCCCAGCAACTGGACCGATCCGTCCGCGATAAACGGATAGAAGATCCCCGCGGCGTTGGACCCGCCGCCGACGCACGCCACCACGTGGTCCGGCAGCCGGCCGATCTGGTCGAGGCACTGCCGCCGGCACTCCCGGCCGATCACCGACTGGAAGTCACGCACGATCATCGGGAACGGGTGGGGCCCGACGACCGAGCCGATGATGTAGTGGGTCGTGTCGCTGGATTCCATCCAGTCGCGCATCGCGGCGTTGGTCGCGTCCTTGAGGGTGCACGAGCCGGACTCGACCGGGACAACCTCGGCTCCCAGCAGCTTCATGCGCTTGACGTTGGGCTGCTGCCGGCGGATGTCTTCGGTCCCCATGAACACGTGGCATTCGAGGCCGAGCACCGCGGCGGCGGTGGCGGTCGCGACGCCGTGCTGGCCGGCGCCGGTCTCGGCGATGACGCGGCGCTTGCCCATACGTTGGGTGAGCAGGCCCTGGCCCAGCGCGTTGTTGATCTTGTGCGCGCCGGTGTGGGCCAGGTCTTCGCGCTTCAGCCAGAGCTGCGCGCCCCCGCAGCGTTCGGTGAGCCGCCGCGCGAGATACAGCGGCGTCTCACGGCCGACGTAATGTTTCAACAGCGCCTCGAACGCGGCAAGGAAATCCTTGTCCTCGCGCGCCGCGGCGTAGGCCTCGGCGGTCTGCTCGAGGGCGTGATGGAGGGTTTCCGGGACGAAAACGCCTCCGAACGAGCCGAAACGTCCCTGGGCGTCGGGGAACCGGTCCAGGGCGGAGGGTTGGGTGTCGAGCGTACTCATCTCTTCATTATGGCGTGTGGGAGGCCCCGGACAAGCCGCGGGCGGTGTTCGAGGTATATAGCCGGCGGGCTACGCCCGCCTGGTCCGGGGCCGCGTAGCGGCCCGGCTAAGACGGCTATGGCCTAGGGCTGCAACTCGTCGGAGTCCGGGAGCGGGGCGTGCTTGAACGTCTCGTCCAGCAACTCGCGGACCTCATCGGTCATGCGCAGGGAGGCGGCGATGCGGAGTAGGCCCTGGGCCGGGGCGTAGTCGCCGGCGGCGAGAAACGCCCGCGCCTGGGCGACCAGATGGGCGTATTCGGTCTCGTCCAGCCGCATGCGGATCTCGGGCGTGTCAAACACGCGTTGAGCCCGCAGGTAATGGAACTTGGCCGGGCCGAAATCCGAACGGTCGCGGGCCTCGTCCCCCGCCTGTCGATGGCCGGCATATCGGCCGTAGACGGCGAGCCGCTCCTGGGCGTCCAGGGCCTGGGCGTCGACGGGCGACAGCCGCAGGGCCTGGGTGATCAGCCGGTTGGCGTCGTCGTACTTCCCGTCGTCCAGCGCCGCCAGGCCCGCCGCGACCGACGCCCGGACCCGCGCCTCGGTGAGCTTGGCTTGCAGGGCGTTGTTGGTCCCGAATTCCGACGCGTTGCGGTATTGCTGGACCGCCACGTCGTACTCATCGGACGCCATCGCGGCGTCGCCGGCGGTGATGAACGACTGCATCTGCGAGGAGGACTCGATGCCCTTCAACGCGGCTCGCGCCTCGTCGTTCTCCGGGTCAAAGCCCAGGGCCCGCGTCAGGGCCGCCTCGGCGGCGGCGGGGTCGCCCGCCATGATCAGCTCCAGCCCGTTGCGGGTTTCCCGTCGGGACCGGAGCTTCTTCAGCCTCACCTCCAACGCCTCGTCCCGCTGCAACGCGAGCGCCTGTTCATACAGCGTGACCGCTTGATCCCAATCACCCGCCGCTTCCGCCACGGCGGCGCCGACCATCGCCTGCTCATACCCGACCTCGGCCCGGAGTTGATCCAGCCGGTCCTGCAGCCGGCGGTTGGGCGAGCGGGTCACCGCGTCATCGAGCTCCGCGATCGCCCGGCTCTTATCGCCCGTCGACACCAGCCGGTCGACCCGCTCCAGGACCTGCTTCGCGCTGGCGGCGGCGCGCTGATCTTCGAGGCGGGCGGCGAGCTCGTTGAGCTGGCGGACCTCGGCCTCGCTCGACGCCCGGCCGCGCCACACCCGCAGGGTCTCGCGGGCGTTCCCGAAGCGTTGGGCCCGGATCTCCTCTTCGATCTGACCCAGTGCGTGGTGAAACGCCGCTTGTCGCTGCGCCGCGTCGAGCCAGCCGCCGAGGCGGCTTTCTTCGATGGCGTGGAGGCCCGCGGCCTGTTGCAGGGCCGCGTAAGCCGCGTCGTGTCGGCCGGCGGCGGCGTCGAGCCTGGACTGGGCGACCAGGCGCCACGCCTGCGCCGCGCGGCCCCGCTCGGTGTCAACGGGCCAGTCCTGGCCGACCTGGTTGTAGATCAGCAGGGCCCCGGAGTAGTCGCCCGATTCAAAGGCCCGGCCCGCGTCTCCCAGCAACTGGTCGGCGGCTACGGCGCGGGCCTGGGATTGCTGGTGCCGGGCGTTGGCGATGTAGCCGGCCATCCCTAACGCGGTCAGGCAGAGCAGCGCCAACGTGGCGGTCAGGGTGGTCCGGAGCCCGCGATACGATGGCGGCTCATCCATCGAAACGGATTCCACGTCGGGCGTCGGGGGGGATTCGTCTTGAGTCATGTGAGGCGGCCGTGGGCTCAGGGCTGGGGCAGGTCGTGGGCGTCGATCTCGTCCTGCATGCTCCGCCACCAGTCGTCGATCCAGGCCCAGATGTCGTCGTGATAGAAGATCAGGGCGCCGATCACGATCAGCGCGATCACGCCGAGGGCGAACATCTTCTCGGGCCCTCCGCCCGCGCGGCCGCCGTTGCCGGCGCGGGCCAGCATCCATCCGATTCCAGATAAGCCAAGACGGGCCGGGAGGATCATCGACGGGCTCCTTTCACCCAATCAGGACGCCCCCGGCGTCATCGAAACCGCTTCATTTTATCGATTTGCCCCGCCCGCGTGACGCGTTTCACAGATCGGTCCGTGATGAGGTTTTGCGACTCGGTCCGTCCCGCGTTCCGCCGCAGGCGGGCGGTTACGGCCGGACCCGGCGGACGTAGATCACCGAGCCCGTGATAACAGCAGCGACCCCCAGGCCCAGACACAGACTGACGTATAGATAATACGCAGCGACTTTCGCTCCTTCGTCCGTCTTGTCGACGATCGTGATCGCCATATACGAGATCATGGCGAGCAGGACCGCCATCCACAGCACCAACCCGAAAATCGCGGCGCGAGAGGGCGTGCGCATGAAACTGGAGCCGAGCCAGCTTGTGCCGAAAAGGCAGATCGCCGTGGCGAAGCTCACGATGATCGGCTCTGCTTGCTGTTTCTTGATCTGTCCGATTGTTGCATCCGTCGCCCCCAGCGCAATCAGAAAGACCGCAAGGTTGACGCCCCACATCACGCCGATCAACAACACGGCGATCATCAGCTTGCTGATCATCACCGGCGTCCGAGACACCGGCAGATAAGCGGCGAATTCAGCCGAATGGTTCGTACGCTCGCACGCCATCGCGTTGCCCGCCGCCCCACATGCGACGATCGACGTCAACGCGAAGCCGATGAAGGCCGCCGTCAGCACCATTCCCAACCCCGCCCCGGGGGATGTCTGGTCGGAAGCCTGCCAATAAAAATGCAACAAAGTGAAACACGCATAAGGCAAGATCAGCACAATCGCGGCGAACACAAACACCGCCTGGTTCAATCGCAGGTCTTTCCAGATCAGCGCCCGCATCATGCCGACCTCCTTCCCTTGACGTAGTCCTTGAAGATCTCCTCCAGGCCGAGCCCTTCGGCTTCGAGGTGGGTGAAGCGGCGGGTCTGATGGAGCGATTCGAGCACGCCGTCTTCGTAGCGGTCGACCGTCACGATCCACTCGCGGCCGTCGCGGCGCTGATGGATCGTGTGCGGCGGCGGGTTGGGCGGGGCCTGGCCGTCGTGCAGGACGCCGCGGAGGCGGCGGATCGAGCGGAGCATCTCATCGACCGGGCGGTGCGCCAGCAGCCGGCCTTCGTATATCAGGCCCACGGCGTCGGCGATCCGCTGCACGTCGGCGAGCGTGTGGCTGGAGAACAAGACCGAGCAGCGTTGTTCGCCGATGGTCTGCAGCAGCCCGTCGAAGAACTCGTCGCGCACCACCGCGTCGACGCCCGACATCGGCTCGTCCAGGATCAGGACCGTGGGGCGGTGCGCGATCGCCAGCAGCAACGAGAGCTTGGCGGTCATGCCCTTGGAGAGCTGGCGCACCTTGCGGCCGAGCGGCAGCTCAAACGTGTCGACCAGGCTTTGGCAGAATCCGTCGTCCCACGTCGGGTAAAACGAACGGGTGAAGCCGATGGCCTGGCCGACGCGCATCCAGGGGTAGACGCAGTGTCGTTCGGGGACGTATCCGATCAGGCGTTTCATGGCGACGGCGTTGCGGATCGGGTCGAGGCCGAGGACACGGGCCTCGCCGCGGTCGGGCCGCAACTGCCCGATCAGCATCTTGATGGTCGTGCTCTTGCCCGCTCCGTTGGGCCCGATCAGGCCCAGCACCTGGCCGGGCTCAATGGTCAGACCCACCTCGTCGACCACGGTCTGGCCGCGGAAGGACTTGGAGAGGCGGTCGATCACGATGGCGGGCTCGCTCATGGGGCGGCTCCCTCGGAAGGCTGGGGCTGCTGGATCGCCTGCTCAAAGAGCTGGCGGACACGTTGATTGGAGACCCCCGCGGCGCGGGCGGCCCCGAGGGCCTGCTCCAGGTTGTGGACCACGGCGGACTCGGCGGCGGCCTGGGCCGACTCGGCGGCGTGATCGGCCACGAACAAGCCGACGCCACGTTTGGCGTAGACCAGCCCGGCCCGTTCCAGCGCGTCATAGGCCCGCTGGACGGTGTTGGGGTTGACCAGCAACTCGCGAGCGGTCTCGCGGATCGAGGGCAACGGCTCGTGCGGCCGGTACGCCCCGGCGGCGATGGAGCAACGCACGCGATGCGCGATCTGCTCGTAGATCGGGACGTGGGTGTGAGGGTCGATGGCCATGGGGCTACCGTACTAGTGTACTATGTTACTAATACACTTGGTCGGCGTCAAAGCCAAGGCTCTGTGGCTTGTCCCAAGCCTCAGGCCGCGGCGCTGGGCTGTTCATAGGGATGCCCGAACGCCAGGGCGACACGGACGCAGCTCTGGTTCGGCTCGGTGCGCACGACCGTCGCGGGGATCATCGATGAGGCCGAGATGACCGGCGCCCCCGGCTCGGCGATCGCCAGACGGACCGTCTGCCCCGGGTGAATGCGGCGGTGGTCGGGGACTTCTAGCAGGACGCCTGTCTCGGAGCGGTTGATCGTCCGGGCGGCGAGATACCGGCCGGTCGCGTCGTCACGGAGCTTGGCGGGGTGGGCGAGTGGGCGGCGGGGGCTGCGGCGGCGGTCGGGGGTTACCATGGGACGGCTCCATGTGGGGCGGTCGCATCAGTCCTATCGGTTGGATCGGCGGGCGGCCTTGACCGGTTATCGGTCTTCGGCGCACGGAATGAATGACACCCCTCGCATTGTGACCGTCACGCTGCACACCGCGGTCGACCGCGTGCTCGAGGTGGACGGGTTGACGGTCGGCGCCCACGCGAAGGCCCGGGTGATCGCCCGCACGCCGGCGGGGAAGGGTGTGAACGTATCGCTGGCCCTGGCGCGGCTCGGCTGCGGGTCGGTGGCGACGGGGTTTGTCGGACATGACCAGGACGCGGCTTTCAACGAGCACCTCCGGGCCGCGGGACCGGGACGGGCGGTGGATCAGTTGTTGACCGTGCGGGGGCCGACGCGCGAGAACATCACGCTGCTCGACACCGCGGCCGGGACGGACACGCACCTGCGCACGCAGGGCTACACCGTGACAGAGCGGGACATCACCCGGCTGACCGCGAAGCTGGGGCTGCTGGCGGCGGGCCACTCGGTGATCTTGTTCAGCGGATCGCTGCCGCCGGGGATGGACGCGGACCAGTTGCGGGCGCTGGTGGGGATCGCCAACGGGCGCGGAGCGCGGGTGGTGCTGGACCTGGACGGCGAGGCGTTGCGCGCGGTGGTGGGGCCGGGCCTGGGCATCGCGGCGCAGCCGGCCTGGCTGGTCAAGCCCAATCTGGAGGAGTTGGCCGAGGCCAGCGGCGGCGGGGCGCTGGAGGACGAGGGCGCGATCCGGGCCGCCGCGGACCGGATCGCGGAGTGCGTGACGTGGGTCGCGGTGACCCGCGGCGTGGAGGGGGCGTGGCTGGTCGGGCGCGAGGGCGGGGCGTGGTCCGCCCAGGCCAGGACCGAGGGCCTGGACATTGTGAACACGGTGGGGTGTGGGGACAGTTTTCTGGCGGGACTGGTGGAGGGGTTGACGCGGGGGTTGAAGCCGGACGAAGCGTTGCGGCGGGCGACGGCGGCGGCCACGGCGAACGCCTGCTCGGCCGAGGCCGCGGCGTTCCGTCTGGACGCGGTCGAGCGGGCCGCGGAGCGGGTCCGGCTAACGCCCTTAGGATAATTGTTGATGAGGCGATTTCACCCAAGCATTGATGTCGCCTAGGATTGGGCGATGGACCGACCTTCGGATGACCTGATCGAGCTGTGTCAACCGGCCCTTGAGGCCGGGGATGTGAACGAACTGGCGGCGACGCTGCGCCGCCACAGCTCGATCCGTCAGCTCTGCACGATGCTGCGCGAGAAGTCGGTGTCGGCCCGTCGCATCGCGGCGTTGGGGCTGTCGCTGATCGCCGACGCCCCCTGTTCGGGATGCCTGGCCCGGGCCCTGCGGGATGAGGACGACCAGGTCGCGGACCTGGCGGAGAACGGTCTGTGGTCCTTGTGGTTCCGTGGCGGTTTGCCTGAGGCGATGGCGCCGTTCCAGCAGGGCGTGGCGTTGCTCGGCCGCGACAAGCCGCTCGAAGCGATCGAGGCCTTCGCCAAGGCTCACGAGCTTGATCCGGAGTTCGCCGAGGCGCACAACCAGCGTGCCATCTGCCACTACATGCTCGAGCAGTACGAGCTCTCCATTCACCATTGCGAGCTGACGCTGGCCCGGGTGAAGCATCACTTCGGCGCGTTGTCGGGCATCGGGCATTGTTACGCCAACCTCGGTCTGTACGAGGAGGCGATCGTCAGCTACCGGAAGGCGTTGGAGGTGCACCCGCGGCTGAACGCGGTGGCGGCGACCATCCCCCGGCTCGAGCAGCTCATCAAGCGGCGGCTGGATTCGTCGGACGCATATGATGCGCTGATCGCCTGACCAAACAACAACGAAGCCCAGGGATTGCAATCCCTGGGCTTCTGATCGTTGTCAATAGATAGACGAAACCGTTCAGGCGGCGCTGCGCTTGCTGGGGCGACGCTTGCGGCCGACGGTGCGTTGGTCGGCGGTCATGCGGCGGTCAGGCTCATCGAGGATGACCTCGACGATGTCGGCCGGTTCGTTGGCCCAGAGGTCGGCGCCGATCTCCTCGGCCAGGCCGTCGGCGCGGTTGAACACGCCCCCGCCCACGATGATCTGGAGGTTCGGGCACATGCCGATGTCGTGGAGCCGATCGATCAGGACCCGGGTCTGCGGCACGGTCGACGACACGGCGCCGAAGACCACGAGCTTGTGCGCCTGGACCTCGCCGAGCTGCTCAACGATCTCGTCGTTGGCCACCCCGCCGCCCATGAAGTGGACGGTGAAGCCCGCGGCCTCGAGCAGGTCGCTGGTGATCTGCCCGGCGAGCTCTTCGGATTCCTCGGCGCCGCAGGCGACCACGACCCGCGTGCCGTTGCGCGGCTGCTGGGCCAGGTGCAGCTGCATCTGGTCGGCGAGGCTGCGGAGCAGACGGGTCGCGTAGTGGAAGCACAGGTCGCTGAGCTGATCGTTGCGGAAGAGGGTCTGGATGTGCTCGGTGGTGGGCCAGAAGAGGTGGGAGAGGATCTTTTCCCCCGAGCAATCGGCCTCGATGGCCTGGTCGACGATCTCGCGGGCCGCGGGGCGGTCGCCGCTGATGAGGGCGGTGAAGAATCGTTCTTGAAGGACGTTGCTGCGACTGGCCATATGCGACCTGCTCCACGATTGAGCTGAAGGCGGGCGGCGTTCAGCGGTTGAGACGTCCGTGTCTTTCTCGCTCCGTGTCTCGCTGTCCGGGCAAAACGTTCACCCGAAACGGACCAGCGACAAGCGATTCATCGTCGTTTCTTCCGAAAAATCTTCATCGATCGGCGTCGGGGCTGGCGGAAGGTCCGGGAACCCCGGGATTTCGAATGGGGCGGTCATGGGATGCGGGGGATAACGGGCCGGGGCGCCCGATAAGCCGCGCCGGGCGCACCGCCCGCCCGGCGGGCTTGAGTAACTGAACGATTTATCGGCCGGGTTGGCAAGTCGTCCTGCCCCGTCGGGGTGGGCTCGGGTGCGGATCGGGGGTATCGTTTGGGTATGAGAACCATACGCCTGATGACTTTGGTGCTGGCGGCGCCGGTGATAGCGATGGTGACGGCATGCGCGACCAACCCCGCCACCGGCGAGCGGCAGCTCAATCTGCTGAGCGAGGACCGCGAGATCGCGATGGGCGCCGAGGCCGCCCCGCAATACGCCGAGGCGGGCGGGGGCGTCCTGGACGCCCCGTCGGTCGACGCCGCCGTCAAGCGGGTGGGCATGACCCTGGCCAAGCTCAGTGAGCGGCCGGACCTGCCCTGGGAGTTCAACGTCCTCAACTCGGGCCAGATCAACGCGTTCGCCTTGCCCGGCGGGAAGATCTTCATCTACCGCGGCCTGCTGGAGCAGATGAGCAATGAGGCCCAACTCGCGGCGGTGCTGGGCCACGAGATCGGCCATGTCACGGCCAAGCACATCAACGACCGCCTTGTGCATCAGATGGTGCTTCAGGGCGCCGCCGCGGGCGTCGCGATCGCGGGTGACGCGGCGGACAACGACTACCTGCGGTACAGCGGCGCCGTCGTGTCGATCGGCGGCGGCCTGACGCTGCTCAAGTTCTCACGCGATGACGAGTCGCAGTCCGACACCCTGGGCCTGCGCTACATGACCGAGGCGGGGTACAACCCGGTCGGCATGCTGCAGCTGATGGAGATCCTGGACCGGGCCTCGGCCGGGTCGGGGCAGGTCGAATGGCTCGCGTCGCACCCGCTGCCCGTCACCCGGATCGAACAGGTGGCCGCAGAGATCCGCAAGGATTACCCCGGCTACGACGAACCGGGGCGATACCGGTTTTACCAGGAGCGATTCGAGCGGGAGGTCCTCGAGCCGCTAAGCCAATTGCCGCCCCCACCGAAAGCGCAGAACTGACCCATGCCCGCCTCCGCCCCCCGATCGGCGCCCGCCTGGACGGATGAGGATTTGAACCGCAATCCCCACGCGGCGGACGACAAGGCCCGCCGGGTCGAGGCGATGTTCAGCGCGATCGCACCGAGCTACGACCTGAACAACCGCCTGCATTCGTTCGGCCGGGACCAGGCGTGGCGCCGGGCCGCGGTGAAGATGGCCCGGCCCCAAGCGAGTGACGTGGTGCTCGATGTCGCGTGCGGCACGGGCGACCTGGCGATGGCGTTCGACCGGGCCGGCGTCGCACGCGTGATCGGCGTGGACTTCACGGTCGACATGCTGCGCCTGGCGGATCAGAAAAAACACGGTCGGCCGATCGTCTACCAGGCGGGCGACGCAATGCGGCTGCCCATCGGCGACGCGAGCGTGGACATCGTCAGCATCGCGTTCGGCATCCGCAACGTCGCCGAACCGCAAGCTGCGCTGCGGGAGTTCCACCGCGTCCTGCGCCCGGGCGGTCGGCTAATCATTCTGGAATTCAGTCTCCCCGCCAACCCTGTGCTCCGTTGGCTCAACGACCTGTACTGCGGTCGGATCATGCCGATCACCGCGACGCTCATCGCGCGCGACCGCAGCGGCGCGTACAAGTACCTGCCCAGGAGCGTGAACAGTTTCATCGACCGCGGCGCCATGCTGGGGATGATCGCCGACGCCGGGTTCGCCGACGGCGTCCACCGGCCGCTCACGTTCGGGGTCGCGGTGTGCTACCGCGGCGTCAAGTGAGGGCCCGCCGCATCGCGCGGAGCTTTGACTGGTTCTGCGTGTTGCGCCAGACCGCCGAGACGAGCACGAAGATGTTTCTGACCGTCGCCTCAAGGGGCGAGCCCTCAGCCCGTTCGAGCAGGCTGGAGGCGTGCTGCATCACGAGCCACACCCGCCGCTCGTCAAGTGGGCCCCGCTTCATCTCGGCGCGCAGCTCCTCCACGCGGTTCCGCAACTCGTCAAGGTCGGATAGCGTCATGGTGCTTCCTGCCCCTTGACGCAGTGTAAGAAGATCTGTGTTTTCGGACCATGCCGGCTTGCCCGCGCGGAGGCGCCAGGCCGCCGGTCTGTGACGGTTATAGCGGTTGTAACGGTTGTGACGCTTTCCGAAGCCGCGCGTGGGATGCGGTTCAGTCCAACCGCTCGGTCGCAACGTGGTACTGCGGGTCTTCGGAGAGGTTGACCTCGACCAGGTCGCCGGCCTTGGCCAGCAGCCTGCGGCACTCGGGGCTCAGGTGGGTCAGGTGCAGCCGCTTGCCGTTCTGTTCGTATCTTTCCGCCAGGGAGTTGATCGCCTCCAGGCCGGACTGGTCGTAGACCCGGGTGTAATAGAAGTCGACGACCACGTCCTCGGGATCATTGGCGGGGTCGAACATGTCCTTGAAGGACTGAACGGAGGCGAAGAAGAGCGGGCCGTGGAGTTGATAGATCTTGGAGCCGTGTTCGTTGAACTTGACGTCGGCGAACATATGAGTCGCGTGACGCCAGGCGAAGACGAGGGCGGAGACGATGACGCCGAGGATGACCGCGGTGGCCAGGTCGTGCATGAGCACGGTGTAGCCGGCGACGAGGACCATGACCATCACGTCGCTCGCGGGGACCTTGCGCCAGAGGTGGAGGGTCGACCACTCGAACGTGCCGATGACGACCATGAACATGACGCCGACGAGGGCGGCCATGGGGATCATCTCGATCCACGGGGCGAGGAAGAGGATGAACAGCAGAAGGCAGACCGCGGCGGTGATCCCCGACAGCCGGCCGCGCCCGCCGGAATTCACGTTGATCAGCGACTGGCCGATCATAGCGCATCCGCCCATGCCGCCGAAGACCCCGCAGGTCACGTTGGCGACGCCCTGGCCGATGCATTCGCGGTTGCCCCGGCCGCGGGTCTCGGTGATCTCGTCGATCAGGGTCATGGTCATCAGCGATTCGATCAGCCCGACGCCGGCGAGGACCAGTGCGTAAGGCGTGATGATCCAGAGCGTGGCGAGGGTGAGCGGCGGCAGGACGTAATCCAGCCAGAACGGCAGGGGGAGCCCGGCCTTGATGCTGGCGTCCCGGGGGTCCACCGACGCAGCCGCGGCGGCGACCTGCTCCGGCGGCAGCACGCTCACGTCGGCGCGGCCGTGGCTGTCGTGGGGGGCGAGCTCGGCGACGGCGTTGGCCTGAAGGTTGGAGTACAGCATGTCCTTGACGGTGGGCGCGAGGTTGCCGCCATCGGCGCCGACGGACGCGTTGATCGTCACCGCGATGCCGGTGACGACCAGGATCGCCGCGAGCGAGGCCGGGACGGCCCGGGTGACCTTGGGCAGCAGCCAGATGATGGCCATGGTCAGCGCGACCAGGCCGAGCATGAGATAGAGCTTCGGCCCGGTGAGGTAGTGGAGCACGCCGTCGTCGCCGAGGGTTTTGAAGCTGCCGAACTGGGCGAGGAGGATGACGATGGCCAGGCCGTTGACGAACCCGAGCATGACGGGGTGGGGGACCATGCGGATGAGCATGCCGAGCTTGCCCAGCCCCACGGCGATCTGGATCAGGCCGCAGAGGACGACGGCGGGGAAGAGGTACTCGATGCCGTGGAGGGCGACGAGTGAGACGACCACGACGGCCATGGCGCCGGTGGCGCCGGAGATCATGCCCGGCCGCCCGCCGATGGCGGCGGTGATGAGCCCGATGAAGAACGCCGAGTAGAGCCCGATGATCGGCGAGACCCCGGCGACAAACGCGAACGCGACGGCTTCCGGCACGAGCGCCAGGGCCACGGTGAGGCCCGAGAGCACGTCGTCCTTGAGGTTGCGGGGGCGTTTACGAAAAAAATCAAGCATCGCAGCGGGCCTCGTCAGCGGGGCTTAGCCGTGGTGGCGGTTGAATGAACGATGCGGCGGGCCGGGCGTGACGGATCGCCGCTCTGGGCGGGTTGAAGCGAAAATATAGAGCCCCCGACCGACCGGTGCAAACCCGCCAGCCCTGCCCGGCTTCGCTGATCCGCGCGTCCGCCCGGCGTCACGCGATTCTTGATCTTTACGCTTTGCCTCCCCCCGCTTTGAATCGGTGAATTCACCCGGTCCGCCCCGTTCACTCCGCGCCGGCGGCAGCGGCTCTGCCCCGCAGGCCCTGTCGTCGGCTTTCCTGTTTTCATCGGCCGCCCCTCCCCCTTCCCCTCGTCCGCCTCGGGCCCAGGCCACTATGATGCGTGATCATGCAGATTCAACCGGAAGATCGGATCTATGATCGGATCGGTGAGGACGGGTTCGCCCGCCTGGCCGCGGCGTTCTACCGGCGGGTCCCCGCCGACGAGGTCCTGGGCCCGATGTACCCCGCCGAGGACCTGCCCGGCGCCGAAGCGCGGCTGCGCGACTTTCTCATCCAGCGATTCGGAGGCCCGACCCGCTACTCCGACCAACGCGGCCACCCCCGGCTCCGGGCCCGCCACCTGCCTTTCCACATCGATCAGCACGCCCGCGACCGCTGGGTCCAACTTATGTCGCAGGCGTTGGACGAGGCCCGACTGCCCGATGATGTCGCGGCCGTCCTCACCGCCTTCTTTGATTCGGTCGCCACATTCATGATCAACCGCCCGAGCTGACCGATAGCATCCATGGGGCATGTGGGAATCCATCGGCTATGGCCCAGTCGCCCATCCCGACCTTCGACCTCGGCCGGTTCGACGCCGTCGCCATCGGCTCCAGCACCGGGGCGCCGGAGCAGCTCAAAACGATCCTCCGCGGCCTGCCGGCGGACCTGCCGTTCCCGATCTTCATCGCTCAGCACCTGCCGCCCCGGTTCACCGAGAGCTTCGCCCGCGACCTCGACCTGGCCAGCCCGTTGACCGTGGTCCACGCCGAAGACGGTATGCCGGTTTACCCCGGCACGGTCTACCTGGGCCGCGGCCGCCAACACATGCGGGTGAAACGGCTGCTGGGCGGCCATCTCAAAGTGGAGGTCAACGAGCGGCCGACCGAGCTGATCTACCTGCCGTCGGCCGACGAGCTTCTGCGATCGGCCGCCGCGGTGTACGGCGGCAAGACGCTGGGGGTCGTGATGACCGGCATCGGCGCCGACGGCCGGGAAGGCGCCGCCGCCATCAAGGCCGCCGGTGGAGCCGTGCTCACCCAATCCCAGGCCACCTGCGTCGTATACGGCATGCCCAAGGCCTGTGTCGAAGCGGGGCTGAGCGACGCCCAACTCGGACCCGAAGGCATCCAACGCGCCCTGCTGCAGCTTTCTCCCAATCACCGCTCCGCCGCTGGATAAAAGGGCTTGGCGACGGGCCGTGTCGTGATACGATGATTGAGGGAGACTTCCTGTTGCGACAGGAGTCGCCATGTCTTCCCACGCGAAAAACCGGCTGGTTCCGGGTCCTGAACACGCTTTGAATTTTCATCCCCCGCCGCGCGCCGCAACGGTCGGGTTGTATTGGGCGCTGGGCGGGATCGTGTTGATGTTCGTTTGGCTGACCTACGGTTACCTGGTCGCCCGCGCCGGCAGCGACGCCGCGCCCGTGCGGATGCCCGTCTGGTTCTGGTTCAGCACCTTCCCGTTGCTGGTCGCCAGCGTGACGCTGCATTGGTCCTACCTGTCGGCAAAGGCCAGGCGGATGACGACCGCTCGTCGCGCGGCCGGGTTGAGCCTCGTGCTGGGGCTGGCGTTTATCGTTTTGCAGGCGCCGGGGCTGGTGGAACTGGTCACGGGTCACCGCGCTGGCCGCGATACGGACGTGTTGCTTTACCGGCTGATCCTGATCATCATCGCGTTACACGCCGCGCACATACTGGCCGGGGCTGCATTTCTCGTCCGGATCAACCTCCGGATGCGGGCGCACCCTGCACATCATCCGCGGCTGATCCGCTCACTGCTCAACGTTGGTCTGTACTGGCACGTGCTGGCGATCATCTGGCTCATCCTGTTCGGCGCTTTCCTCAACGCCCGCGGCGTTGTGCCGTTCTACGGGCTTTGAGTGGACGTGATAACGGGCCGGAGACCCGAGTGGGGTTAACCTTGCCGCAGGCGGTCCCGCCGGGCAAGCTTGGAAGTATTCGGCCGATTTTCTTGCGTGGGAACACCGTTGCCCGGGTACAATGTGACCGGGTGACGGATTCTTAACCTGAGGAGATAACGCATGTTTCACTTCCGCAACGGATTGACCGCTGTTGTTGTTGCTTCCGGTTTACTACTGGCCGCCTGCGAGGAACAGTCCTCGACCCCGCCCGCTACCGCGACCCCCGCGGCGGACGCGCATGAAGGTCATGATGATCACGACGGTCACGACCACGCCCAGGATGCGATGGACCAGGCCAAGAAAACCGCCAACGACTCGACCGACGCGATCCGTCAGTCGTTGAGCAACAGCAAACCGGCGGACACGGTTCGACCCGCGGCGCTGTCTGACGAGTCCAAGGCCTGGGTCGAAAAAGCCAAGCCGCTGATCGAGCAGGCGACCAACTACATCAAAGAGAACAAGTACGATCTGGCCCAGCAGGCGATCGACAAGCTTAACGAGATGAAAGACCACCTGCCGACCTCTCTTCAGGACCAGGTGGCGAACCTGCAGAAGATGCTGGACACGGCCAAGGGCGCGGGCGGCGTCAAGCTGCCGGGGACGTGAGCGCGGTAGACACTCCCCTGGAGCCCCGCATGCGTGGACATTATGCGCGGTTGCCCTAAACCCTTGCGCCCAGCGCAGTTCGCGTCCATACTCCTGTTGCAAAGCCCCCTTCAACACAAAGGAGCAGCAGC
>JANQFR010000064.1 GCA_028277745.1 Phycisphaeraceae bacterium | reverse complement strand
TTGACCGCTATTTAGCCGCGGGGCTTGCCCCGCGTTCACCCGCCGCAAGCGGCGGGGCTAAATTTTCAAAGCGATCGACCTGAGGTTGTTTTGCGCTAGTAAACTCACGGCCATGTTCATCGCGAAAACCGTTGACGCCTTGCGGGAGTTTCGGCGGGGGCTCAGCGGATCCGTCGCGTTCGTCCCCACCATGGGCGCCCTGCACGACGGGCACCTTTCCCTCATCGCCAAGGCCCACGAACTGGCGGACCACGTCGTCGTGAGCATCTTCGTCAACCCGACCCAGTTCGGCCCCCACGAGGACCTGGCCCGTTACCCCCGGCCGGTCGGGGACGACCTGGCCCAGTGCCGGGCAGCGGGGGCGGCGTGCGCGTTTCACCCCGAGGTCGATCAGATGTACCCGCCGGGGTTGACGGCGTGCGAGATCGACGTGCCCGCGGTGACGCGGGACCTCGAGGGCGCGGTGCGGCCCGACCATTTTCAGGGCGTCTGCCGGGTGTGCATGAAGCTGTTCAACATGGTCCAGCCCGACGTCGCCGTGTTCGGGCAGAAAGACTACCAGCAGCTCGCCTTGATCCGGGCGATGGTCGCCGACACCGCCCTGCCGCTGCGCATCGCGGCCGGCCCGACCGTGCGCGAGGCCGACGGGCTGGCCCTGTCCAGCCGCAACCGCTACCTCGACCCGACGCAGCGTAAGCACGCCCTGGGCCTGAGCAAGGCGCTGCGTCAGGCCGAGCAGATGATCCGTGACGGCGAAACCGACCCCGCGGCGGTCGAGGAGGCGATGCGCGTGACCATGGCGGCGCATCACCTGGCGGTCGATTACGCGGCGGTGCGCCACCCGCTGACCCTGGGCGGGCTCGACAGCGTGGACCCGACCACCAGCGGCGGCGTGGTCGCCCTAGTCGCCGGCCGGCTCGGCAGCGTCCGCCTGATCGACAACCTGTTGATCGGCGTCGGGCTCGACGACATCCTCGGCGGCTGAATGCCGCGGCAGGGGGCGAAGGATCACCGTGGTTTGGTAAGGCGTTTCCCCCGACCCGTCGAGCTGGCCCAGCCGGCCGTTGACCCGCCCGTCGACCCGGCGGTCGACCCAGTCCGCTGCGGGCGCACGGGACATCGGGCTGACAACCTCGGGGATCAGGTCGAACACCGTGTCCAGCGGCCGCTGGAGCTGCATGAGTCCCTCGTGGATCGGCAGGACGTTGGTGTCCTTGACGTTGAACTGGTTCATGACCATGTAATCGGGCTGGTTGATGCGGGCCTGCACGCCCGGGGCGCGGTAGATGAAGCGGTGAGGGGTGTAGAGGCCGGTGACCGGGTCGCGGACGGCGTGCCCGGTTTCGATGAAGCCGGGCTCCCGATGGGGGCGGTAAAGCCGGACGTTGGGGTTGAACAGCGCGTTGCCGCGCTCAACGTGCCGCCGGGTGGCGTTGTTGGGCGAGAGGTCTTCGACCAGCGCGTCAACCGGCTGGTTCCGGTTGAGGTCGGGGACCTGTCCGTCGGCGGCGGGCGCCAGCATCGACAGGACGATCAGTGACGAGGATGCAACGCGACGGATCAGCATGACGATCAGCGGAACGGCCCGGGGGACTACCGGGAAACTTCCGGGGGCGTTATTGCTTGGTGTTTTCGTCGGGCTCGGCCGTCTCCCGGGCGGCTTCCTCAGGCGTCACCGGCGTGACGCCCTGATCGGAGACCTCGACGTCGGTCGGAGGCATTTCGACGGTGGTCGCGGCAGGCGCGTCGGGCTCACGGTACGTCACGAGGATCGCCACGGTCGTGCCGGGCATGGCCACGACGTCGGTGGCGACGGGCGACTCGGTGCGCACGCCCCAGACGTCCCCGGTTTCCGGGCCGTAAAGGGCCCAGTTCATCTGGGTGGGGTTCGGCCCGCCGACGTAGTTGCGCTGGGGCCGGGTGTCCGAATCGAAGTCGAGCGCCATGACGTAGCCGCCGGGCACGTCGTAGGACCAGATCGGCTCCTGGCTGGGCGTCTTGACGACCGTCACCGTGGTGGGACGGTACACATGGCTCTTGTACGTGTGTTCATCGTTCGAGCGGCAGCCGGCGGCGAGCACGAGGCCCCCGACGATCAGGATCAGGGCGGCCGGGGTGCGGAAGCGGGAGCAGGTGAGCATGGGTGATGTCCCTTTGTTGAAGAGCCCGGCGGCGCACAGACCGCCGGCGCATCCAAGATACGGTCCTTTGGTTCATCGGGCCAGTCCGGCGGGACGCTTTAGAACCGGGGAAAAGGCAGGAAAGCAAGAAAATCAGGAAAACAGAAAATACAGAAAGGCCGGGACCAAGGGGTCTTACGACCGTGGAAATGGCGATGATGCCAGCGGCCTCTCTATTTCCTGCTTTTCTGGTTTCCTGCTTTCCTGCATTTCCCTATCGCACTCACGGCGATTCCCGGTAAGTCGTCGGGCTGACCCCCACGACGCGGTGGAAGGTGGCGGTGAAGTGGCCGTGGCTGGAAAAACCGGCGTCGACGGCGATCTGCCCGACCGGGCGGCGGGTGGCGCGGAGGAGCCACTTGGCGATCTGCATCTGCAGGCGAAGCATGTAGTGCTTGGGGCTGACGCCCACGCCCCGGGAGAAGAGGCGGTGGAAGTGGAACGGGCTGGCGCCGACGGCGTCGGCGATCTCGTTGAGGCTGGGCGAGCGGCCGTACCGGTCGGAGAGGAACGCCAGGGCCGTGGCGATCCGCGGATCGTCCACCACCCCCACCGCGGGCGGGCCGTCGGGCCCCGACGGCCGCAGCTCGACGACCAACGCCTGGCGGCATTGCCGCACCCGCAGCCACGTGGGCTCGCCCGCCAAGGCGAGGAACACATCGTGCCAGTCGTCTCCCAGCCCGTCGGGCCAACGCTGGGCGACCACCGCCGGCAGGTCGTTTTCGAGCGACCGCAGGCGCTGCGGCTGCTCCTTGAAATCGAGGCCGGTGCGCGGATCGGCGAGGATGAGCCGGCGCCGGGCGTCCAGCAGGGCCCGCCCCGTCGCGGGTTCGTCGGTATGGTCAAACGCGTTCTGCACCAGGCGCAGCAGCGCCCCGGCCCGGAGCACCTGGGCCGGGTCCAGCGCCGAGCGGTCGCCAACGGCCAGGTACCACACCACCCGGCCGTCCGGGGTCGCGGGGGTGAGGTGGACGCACGCGTGCATCCCCGCCGGCAAAGGGGGGCCGGGCTGGGTCTTGGTGGCTTTCCCCTCCGCGACGCCGCGCCGACGCGCGGTCTTCCAGGTGGGGTCGTCCCGGTACCGGCCGTCGCACCAGGCCGAGAGCACCGAGTCGTCCACCCCGTCGACGAGCAACAGCCCGTCCGGCGTCGGCCGCCGGGTGTCCATCGCGCCCAGGACCAGCGCGCCCCACGTCAGGTCCGAGGCCAAGCCCTTAAGGAAGCTGGAAGGCTCGGCGGACCATGGAGCCACAGTCCCGGTGTCGAAGAATTGGAAACGCAAGGTCGGCCGCCTGATAATAGTTTTGCTTCTTGAAGGAAGCGTGCCCTCCGGACACCACCTGCCCAATCACCGCAAAATCAGGCTACCCTGATAAGCGGACTTTTCGCCGCAAGTTTATCGGAATCATAACATTCCGCAACGCGGGCAAGATTCTTTAATCTCTTTAATTTTAAGGGGATGCCGGCTGTTCGAGCCGCCACGCCAGTGCATCGCGGCCGCAGTCGATATGAACAGAAAAGAACTTTCCGCGATATTGCCAGAACAGCGGCCAGATCACTTCCCGGTCCGTCTGCGGGAGGGGCAGGTTGTCGATCGATCGAGGGTCGTGCCATTCGAGCACCCCTTCGTCAAAAGTTGTCTGTGCCACGTCCACCGGCCCCAGCACTTCGTAAAGGAACATTAACCAGTGCGCCTGTCCCTCATATCCACTTTCGGAAACAATCCCGGTTAAGTGTAACCGGGTTAACCCAATTTCCAGACCGGTTTCTTCCAGAATTTCCCGAACTGCGCAGGATGCCGGGCTCTCGCCGACGCTCTGCTCCAGCTTGCCCCCGATGGGGGAATACAACTCCAGATTCGGCGGCTTGCGGCGGTGCAGCAACAGGACCCGCCCATCCCGGTCGAACAGGTAGCACAGCACCGCGATCTTGTAGGGCAGCCCCGACATACGCCGATCATAGCGGTTAATCAATAGCGGGTTGTCCACCCGTCAGGCTTGAGATGGAGTGGGATGAACGCTTGATGACAGAGAAACCGCCAAAGATCTCGAAATCCATCTTTGCCGGCACGATCGGCAACATCATGGAGTGGTTTGATTTTGCGGTTTACGGCTTTTTCGCCCCGGTCATCGGTCGACAGTTTTTTCCCAATGAAGACCCGGTCACGTCTCTGCTGGCGGCGTTCGGCGTCTTCGCGTCGGGGTTCCTGGCCCGCCCGTTGGGCGCAGCTTTCTTCGGCCATCTGGGCGATCGGTACGGCCGGGGCGTCGTCCTCAAGTCCTCGGTCATCCTCATGGGCGTCTCGACCGGGCTCCTGGGGCTCCTGCCGTCGTATGCGGCGATCGGTTTGGCCGCCCCGGTGCTGTTGACCCTGCTGCGGATCGCCCAGGGGTTTTCGGTCGGGGGCGAATACACCGGCTCGGTGATCTACCTCGTCGAACACGCCCCCGCCGGCCGGCGGGGGCTCGTGAGCGGGTGGTCCGGCTTTGGCGCGGTCGCGGGATTCCTGCTGGGCTCGGCGGTCGGCGCGCTGATCTCGGCCGTGCTCCCCGACGAGGCCCTGCACGCCTGGGGCTGGCGGCTGCCGTTCTTGTTGGGCGTCTCGATCGCGGGCCTGGCCGTGTTCTTCCGCCGGGGATTGGGGCCGGGCGAAACCGTGGATCGCGGATCGGGGCGCCTGCCCCTGGCGGCGGCGGTGCGCACCCAGTGGCGGGCCATGCTGCGGATCGCGGGCCTGATCCTGATGGCGAACGTCGGGTTCTACATGATGTTCGTCTACGTGACGACCTTCCTCTCCGAGCAGGTCGGCGTGCCTATGGCCGAGGCCTTGGAGATCGACACGGCAGCGATGTGCGTGCTCATGGTGATCGTCCCGCTCGCCGCCTGGCTCAGCGACCGCGTCGGCCGCAAGCCGATCCTGGTGATCGCCTCGGTCGGCTGCCTGCTGCTGGCGGTGCCGCTGTTCTTCGCGATCCAGCACGACCACCCCGCCCTGATCCTTGGGGGCCAGTTGGGCTTTGCCCTGCTCATCGGCCTGGCGTTCGGCGCCAACCCCGTCACCCTGGTCGAGATCACCCCGCCGCGGTATCGGTGCACCACGATCTCGGTCGCTTACAACATCACCCTCGCGATCTTCGGCGGCACCACCCCCCTCGTCGCGGCGTGGCTCATCCACCAGACCGGCGAAACCCTGGTCCCCGCGTACTACCTCGTGGCCATGGCCGCCGTCACGACCGGAGTCGTCCTGACCCTGCGTGAGACGGCGTTTGAAAAATCCATCTAAGATCAGAATGCCTTATTTTCTCGTTGTGTGTTCGGTAGCCGCAACGCGTGCGGGATGCAGGAGCCGACGATCAAGGTGGAGGAGCCGGTTCCCGGCGTATGGGAAACGGATCAGTGGATCGCTCACAGCGGCAACGGCGACCATAAGCGTGAGAAGGAAGGGGCGTAACAAGGGGGTTGGATGGCTCTGAGTAAACCGGTGTCGAAGGCGGCTGGGATCGCGACAGGGGGGATCGCATTGGCGGTTGTGCTCGCGATCGCCATCGGTTTCGCCTTGCGGCAACAAGGCGCATCGAGTGAGCAGCCTGTCGTCGAAGCCGAGACGCCGGCGCGAACGCTGCCGCGCAAAGGCCCCGTGGCGGCGGCGCCGCCGCCCTCCGTTGGAAATGGCGTCGACGTGGGGCCACAGGCGCGGCCTGAAAAGGGGGAAGGCCACGATGAAAGGTGGCGACAACCTCAGGGGGCATGGAGTTGGCGGGCCGCCGCCGATTTCGTAGCGGACGATCCTGGCGGAGACTGGCGTAAAGCTTACGACCAGATCATGGCTTCCCGGGGCGATCCCGACCTCACGGCTTTCGATCGGGTGGTCATGATGCAGCGATTGCTTGACCGGGGCGATCTGCCGCCGGAGATCGGCGCCCTGATCGGCTTTATGCTTGCGGAAAATCTGCGCTCTTCCGTTTCAAACGATCCCGGTTCGTTTACTTCATCAGGCGAGATCGATAAGTGGTATCGACATATGCTGGCCCGGCATACGGACCAGACGAATCAGTTCATCGTCATGCGGGCGAAAACCGCTTACGCCGATTTCCTCGGCGATTCGCCCACGAACCGAAACCGCCAGCGGCAAGCGTTGCTGACGTCCGTTCTGGATATCCCCCAAAATGAAATCGTGTTTGGCGCCCCGGAACTGACCTACTTGAATCTTGACCGGATCAAGGGGATGAACCTCGATCCCCCGAAAGATGCCGTCCGGTTCCAGCCGACAGAGAACAAAATCAATGGGTTGATGCGGCAAAGACAGTCTTTCGTCGATGGGGTCCGGGCCGCCGCGGCAAAAGAATTGGCTTACACCCAGGTCATGCCGGGCCTGGGGAGCGTCACCCGGGAACGCTTGCAACGTCTCAAGGACACGCGTCCGGATGACCCGGTCTTCCGGCGGGCCGTTCAAGACGTCTATGACTGGTATGACAGAGTGAATTCGCGGCGACAGACGCCGAATTGGGATAGCCTGGAAGAAGACCAGGTCATTTCCTCATTCAAATAGGGATTTCACTTATCAGACCCGCCGTCAGTGCGGCACTTCCTTGACCGCGTTGCGGTTCCAGGCCGGGACCTTGATCACGACCGGCGTCTCGTCTTTGACCTTGAGCTGGCAGCACAGCCGGCTGTTGACCTGCAGGCCCGGCGCCTCCTCGACGCGGTCGAGCTCGTCGTCCTCGGCCTCGTCGAACGCGTCCTCGCCCTCCTCGACGTAGACGTGACAGGTCGAGCAGGCGCAGACCCCGCCGCAGGCGTGCTCGATATTGATGCCGTGGTCCAGGGCGACCTCGAGGATGGTCTCGCCGACCGCGGCCTTGACCTCGACCTCTTTCTTGCTGTCGCCGGTGAGGGGCTCGGGGTCTTCGAGGATGAACTTGACGGGCACGACCTCGGGGCCGTGAGCCTCGCCGGAGTGTTTCATGTGCATGGTGGGAGTCTCCGCAGCGCCCGCGGGGGCGGCAGGAGCATTCTAGGCGTTGCGGCGACGAGGGGCGAAACCGGGCGGCTCAGCGGGGGACGCGCCGTTCGCAAAAAAAACGAGCCCCGGCCGGGGTGTGGCCGAGGCTCGGACGTGGAGTAGAGAGCGATGCAGCAGGGTGTTCGGGCTCAGGCGCCGTAGCTGCGGCGGTGGTACCGGCGCAGGGCCAGGATGCCCAGCAGGGTGACGCCGCCGAGAGCCGCGGTCGGGGTCGGGACCGGGGTGTAGTGGAACTTGAGGGTGGACTTGAAGGTGTCCACCTTGTTGAAGCCGAACCAGCCGTTGCGCTCGTTGGAGTTGTCCAGGAGCACGTTCAGCGACCCGTCCTGAAGGGTGGCCAGGATGCCGCCCAGGTCAAACGACGTCTGCAGGCCCGAAAGGTTGCCGAGGTCGAAGATGGTGTCCACTTCGACGGAGACGTCGTCCTTATCGAAGCCGAGGGCGTAGATGTGCAGCGACGCCGAGGTGATCTCCGCGAACGGCGGGACAACCCAGTCCAGGCGGTGGGTGTAGGTCACGTCCGCGATCGTTGCGACGCCGAAGGTGTCGCTGACGTTATTCGCGGCAACAATGGCTCCGTCATTGGTTTCCGTGTCAATAAAACCATTGCTGATGGTGCGGATGCGTGTCAGGTCCTGGCCGAACGGGTTCAGGCCGGTGTCCAGAATCGTCTCTGTAGCCCAGAGAGTTCCCGCCTGAACGGGGGCGACGGCGAACAGGACGACGGCGGCAACGGTGATGGCAAGCGTTTGGCGAAGCATAGTTCTTTCCCTCATTAAAATAAAAGTTAGTAAAACGAAAAAATCAACACGTACGATTAGCGTCGCCGCTTAATCACCGAGGGCCCTTCGATGAGGAGGCGGTTTGGCTAAGGGGTAGCCGTTAGTTGTCCAAATCGGTTGTTGTGGTTCTCGCCTCTCTACGTCTCCTCGCGGACGCAACGTCCGCCCTCCACTCTCGATCCCTCACGCTCCAACGCACGTTTTATGCGAAGCTTCCGTGCCGGATACGCAATACATCCCAGTTTTCGGCGTCAATCGCCGAAGGCTGTTCGCTATTCAGTTGTGGCGTCGGTACACGTAACCCCCCAACGCGTGGGCTGCGGCGGAAATGACGTTGCCGCAACGAGAGTCATACTAACAGAGATATTATGGGACTGCAAGTACTATTTTACCCTTAGTCCGCCTGGGCAATTTAATACTTCGCAGAACGCCGTTATCCGCGGCATTTACGGGTCATTACGGCGGGTGGTCGGATCGGGCTTGTAAAGGCGGGTGTCCAGGGCCCAGAGTTTTTCGGTGAAATCTCCGCCGAGATCGGATTCGGGGGCGTCTTCAGGACGGGCGGCGTCGAGGGCAAGATTCATCTTGGCGTCTACGTTATCCAGCAGGCTGCAAAGAATGGCTTCGGGGGTGGAAGGAACTTTGACGGCGCCGAACTCCGGCGTGCCGTGGTGAGAAAGGATGATGTGCTGCAGAACGCGGAGGACCGCGGGGGGGACGGCGACCGGCTCGTCGGGGTCGTTGGCGGCGGCCCGGGCCTTTTCCTCCAGCCAGATCGCGCCGCGCGCGATGTGGCCGATGAGTTGGCCGTCGTTGCTGTAGCCGAAGCCGGTGTCCCACGTGAGCTCGGCGCACTTGCCCAGGTCATGCAGGAAGAGGCCGAAGAGCACGATGTCGCGGTTGATCCGGGGGTAAAGCGGGCAGACCGTGTCGGCCAGGCGCATAAGCCCGAGGGTATGCTCGAGCAGCCCGCCGAGGTAGGCGTGGTGCAGCGTCTGGGCCGCGGGCGCCTTGCAGAACCGGTCCATCAGCTCGCCGTCGCTGAGGTACTGGTTGGACAGCGCGCGGACCGCGGGGTCTTCGAGCGTGCCGAGCAGGCGCACGACCTCGGCGAACATCTCATCGACGTTGTGCCGGGTGCTGGGCAGCAGCTCGGTTAGCTCGTCGGACGTCGGCTCGTGGGGTCGGATGTTCTGGATGATGATCTGCAGCTCGCCCTGGTACGGCTGGGTCTGCGCCTCGATCCAGACGAAGCCGTCGGTCGGCAGCGTATCGAAGAGCTCCTGGGTGCAGTTCCACATGCGGGCGGGCGTCCGGCCGGTCTTGTCGGCGATGAGGCACTTGAGGAACGGCTTGCCGGTCTTGGTCTGGCCGAGCTGGCAGTTCTGGACGGCGTAGACGCCGTCGACGAACTGCGAGGGCTTGAGTTCCTTGATGTAGGTGTGGTGTTGCACGATCGGCTCGCGGGGGTGGGGGAGGGGGGAAGACGCGGCATCCTAACGGCGCGGGCGTCGGGTGGAAACCTAGGGCCGATGACCGATGGGGTTTAAGTGGTGTAGACATTTGCTCCCGCCACCCCTGCAACCGCGACGCCTTTCGTAGCCGCGACGTCCCCGTCGCGGTCGTGTCGCCGCACGGTTGGCGCCACGGCGGACCGCGACGGGGACGTCGCGGCTGAAAACGGCATGAAGGGCGCAGGACAAAGTGTGGGCAAATGTCCACACGACCTGGCGCTGATCCGCAGGGCCGGGCTGGCGCCCGAGCGCGCTTGTCAATCCACCGACAACTGACGACGGAGGATCTTGCCCGTGGGGTTGCGGGGCAGCTCGTCCACGCGGCGGACCTCACGGGGAACCTTGAACGAGGCGATCTGCTCGCGCAGGAATCCGCGGATGGCCGCTTCGTCGAAACCGTGGTCTTCGTGGATCTCGACGAACGCGACCGGCACCTCGCCGCGCACGCCGTCGGACTTGCCGATGACGGCTGACGCCTTGACGTCGGGGTGGCGATTGAGGACCTCCTCGATCTCGCGGGGGAAGACGTTCTCCCCGCCGATGATGAGCATCTCTTTCTTGCGGCCGGTGATGTAGAGGAAGCCGTCTTCATCGACCCGGCCGATGTCGCCGGTGCGGAAGGCGCGGACCGGGCGGTCGGCGCCGGGGGGGGTGACGGGGAAGATGACCTGCTGGGTGAGGTCGGGGCGCTTGTAGTAACCGAGCATGACGTTGGGCCCGGCAAGGATGACCTCGCCGTCCTGGTCGGGCCCGAGCAGGTTGCCGGACTCGTCCATGATGAAGGTGCGGACCCCGGGCAGGGCCTTGCCGACGCTGTGGCGTTTGTTGGCGTGAGCGGTGGACCAGTGGGTGGCGGGCGAGGTCTCGGTGAGGCCGTAGCCTTCGAGGATCTTGATGTTGAATCGCTCCTGAAACGCCTCGAACACCGCGTCGGGCAGGGGCTCGCCGCCGGAGACGGGGAGCTTGAGGGAGGCGACGTCTTCGGGGGTCGCGTCTTTGACCGAGAGCAGCCCGCCGTACATGGAGGGGACGCCGATGAAGATATCGGGCTGGTGGCGTTTGATGAGTTGGAAGATCTTCTTGGGCAGGAACCGTGCGGTGTAGGTGACCTTGGCGCCGACGTAGAGGGGGATGAGGGTGAGGACGGTGATGCCGAAGGAGTGGAACTGGGGCAGGATGCCGAGGAAGCCGTTGGTGGCGGTGATGCGGGCGTGCTGGACCGAGGCGCGGACGTTGGCGTGGAGGTTGCCGTGCGAGAGCATGACGCCCTTGGGCCGGCCGGACGTGCCGGAGGTGTAGATCAGCACGGCCAGGTCGTCGCGGCGGTAGATCGGCGGCCAGCGCAGGCTCGGCATGCCGGTGAAGTCGACCTCATCCATCTTGATCAGGTGGATGCGGGGCGGGATGAGGTCCTCGCCGAGGAACTCGAGCATGCGGCCGGCGGTGATGATGGTGTCGATGTCGCTGTCGTCGATGACGAAGCCCAGCTCATCGCGGTTGAGCAGGTAGTTGAGGGGGACGGCGACGCGGCCGGCGATCCAGCAGCCCAGCAGGGCGACGGGGAACGCCCCGCTGGTGGGCAGCATGACGCCCACGTGTTTGGCGGACGTGGTCTTGGTGATCTGCTCGGCCATGTAAAACGCGCCGGCGAGCACCTTCATGCGGGAGTATGTGCCGTTGTCGTCCACGATCAACTCTGCGGTGGGCGAGGCGAGGCAGCGACGGATGATCGGCCAGAGCAGGCTCATAGGGGCGTCTCGGCAAGGGGATAACGGGTGGAAGAACAGTTTTAGTAGACTACACCGATGAAGGGTATGCAACGCCGAGCGGGCGTGGGCGCAACGGCGGGGCTGGTTCTGCTGGCGATCGTGGGCTGCGCCGCGTCGCCGGCCCGGTCGCAGCGGCTGGCCGACGCCAACGCGGCGTACCGCCAGGGCCAGCACCAGCAGGCGTACGACCAGGCGGTCGGGCTGGCCCGCACCGGGAGCTCGGCGCAGCGCGACGAGGCGGCCTACCTCGCGGGCATGTCGGCCAAACAGCTCGGCCGGCGGGCCGAGGCGATCCGCTACCTGTCACGCGCCGCCCGCTCGTCCGACCGCGGCCTGGCGGCCGACGCCTTGTCGGGCCTGGGGCTGACGTATTCCGAGGACGGCCGGTACGCCGACGCGGCCAACGCGCTGCTCCGCGCCGCCGACCGCTACACCGGCCAGGACCGGGCCGAGGCGCTGTTCTACGCGGCGGTCGCCCAGCAGAAGCTCGGCCGATGGGCCGAGGCGCGCGACAACCTCGTCACCGCCCGCGCCGCGTCGGACAACCCGGCCTTCATCCGACAGGCCGACCAGCAGCTCGCGGTCACCGGCTACACGCTGCAGATCGGCGCGTTCACCGACCCGGCCAACGCCCGCCGCGCCGCGCAGGCCGCCGCCGCCCGCGCCCTCGCCCTGCGCCTGGGCGCGCCCCAGCTCGTCGCCGCCTCCGACCGCTACCGACGCCGGCTCACCCTCGTCCAACTCGGGCGGTTCGCCACGTTCGACTCCGCCCAACGCGCCCGCCAGGCCTACGGCGACCCCCAGGCCATCGTCGTCCCCCTCGCCCGGCGGTGAAGGAATGGCAGATGTTTGATGGCAGATGGCAGATGGGCCGGCGCTAAACAGCTCCGATCCATCTGCCATCTGCCATCTCACATCCGCCATTCAAGGCAGGATCCGGTAGACCTCCGGCGACACGCCCGTGGCGGCGTAGTAGGTCATCCCCACGATGCTCCAGCCGATCGCCGCCAGCAGTTCGCCGGCGATGAGGCCGACCATGAACGGCCGGACGGTGCGGTAGCTCTGCTCCCCGCCGAGGCGCACTACGCTCCACTTGACCATCGCCCCGATGAGGAACGACACCGCGAAGTTGCTCGCCGGCCAGGTGCCCCAGACCAGGAACAGGATGGGGTGGATCGGCCACCACGGCAGCCGCAGCCGCGCCGCGGCGCAGCCGATCAGCAGCCCAAACCCGGCCAACGTCCAGCCCCACGCCCCCGGCTCGGGGCTCATCCGCGACAACTGCTCGAAGCTGCTGAGGCTCTCCGACGCCTCCAACTCCCCCGACGCGGCCATCGCCGAAATCTCCTGGCTGGGCACGCTCATCGCCCGGTTCGGCAGGAGCCAGTTCGCCCAGCCGTCCCGCTGGTTGAGCCCCACGTTGTATTGCAGCGTCAGCGTCACCACCAACGCCAGCGCCAGGCCCGCGATCATCGTCACCGCCATCAGCGGCGCGATCTTCGTCGGCGCCGACCGGCCCACCCGCTGCACCAGCTCCACCGCGTTGGCCAGGTACGGCATAAACGCCTCACGCGGGTCCGCCACCAGCACGATGCTCGCGATCGTCATCGCGATCAGGCTCTCGACCCCGACGCCCGTGACGCCGAAAAACCCCGCGATCATCATCGCGGGCAAAAAGTCCGGCTGGGCGTAGAACAACCCCGTCTCCGCGTTGATCCGCGTGAGCACCAGGAAGATCATCATCAGCATCCCCAGCAGGAGCACGCTCATCAGCACCGACATGCCGGCGTACTGCACCAGCAGGGCCGAGCACAGCAGCAGGCACAGCACCAGCCCCCGCGCCGCCCAGACCGCGTAGGCGGGCGTGTCCGCGGTGCGCTTGAGCCCGATCGCCGCGCCGCTCAGCCGCAGGTAGTACCGCCGGCCGTAGTAGAGGATCATCACCGTCGCCGCCAGATACGAGCCCATCCGCATGAACGTGCCGTTGGCGCCGATGTTGAAGTGCCCGCCCTGCAGCGGCACGCCCAGCGACAGCATCGTCCCGCCCAGCAGCAGCCAGACCGGCAGCGACAGCCCCAGGCTCATCGCCACCCGCGTGTTGATGAAGAACGCGAAGCCGATGACCGACGGGTAGATCACCGGGTGAAAGAAAAAGTGCGAGTGCGACACCCGCGCGATGTTGGGCGTCAGGACCCGCAACGGCCGGAAGTCGAACTGCCGCGTGATGTAGGGCAGCTCGGGAAACCACTTGTTCAGCCCGGTGATCAGGTGGAAGCCCACCACGAGCGCGAACGCGATCCAGAACAGCTTCGACCCGGCGATGTCGGGCAGCTTCCGCCCCGGGCTGCGCCGGGCCAGCAGGTCCACGAACATGACCGTCGGGTAAAGCAGGTGCTCCCGCTTCGACCATTGCGGGTGCACGATCAGCACCAGGCACAACGACGCCAGCCCCAGCAGCGCCGACACCCCCATCCACAGCCGCAGCGTCGGCCACCACGCCGCCCACGGCACGTCCGTCGGCCAGACCGTCTGGTCCGAGCCCGCGATCAACCGGTCGTGGGTCAACGGCTCGTACGCCCCGTCGTTGAGCAACAGCCCCTCGCCCGGCAGCCGGTCCATCACCCCCGACGCCTGCCACGCGGGCATCGTCGGCGCCTTGTGCGCCGGCAACGCCATCACCCCCGTGTAATAACGCAGCAGGTTCGACGACGGCCAGCCGCACACGCTCAGCCCGATCGCCGCGATCACCGCCACCTCCGCCGCCCGCAACGCCCACCCCCGCCGGATCGCGTCCAGCAACGGGTTGAACGCCAGAAGCAGCAGCACCACCGCCCCGAACACCACGATCGGCAGGTGGTTGCCGATCAGGTAGGTCTGAAACACCACCTGGTCGTTGTAATAACTCAGCCCGCAGATGATCCCCGCCAGCAACAGCCCCAGCGCCACACTGCGTATCGACATGCCTGATCCTCAACGCCGACGCCGGCGGCCCGATTCCGAACGAGGCCGCTGGCCCGGGGGCATTGAGTCTACTGCATTGCCGCCAGCGCCGCGGTCGCCTCCTCGCAGCACGCCTCCGCCTGGGGGTATTTGTCCAGCACCTGCTGGTAGGTCTGGCGGGCCAGGTCGGCCTTGCCCGCGTCGGCGTACATCTTGGCCAGCGACAGCAGGCGCTTGGCCTCGGCTTCGTCGTGGAGACGCTTCACCTCGGCCATGAACGCCTCGTCCGCCTCGTACGCGGCGGCGTGGACGGCCGCGGCCCGGCCCTCGTCGCTGTCCGGCGTCTTCTCGACCAGCCAGCGGTAAAGCGGGTAGGCGCGGTGGTGGTCTTCATCGAGCCGCGCCGCCTCGGCCTGCTCCAGCTTCCGCGCCGCCAGGGCAGGGTGCACCGCCGCCGATGGGCCCGCGGGACCCGCCGCCGAAGCGGCCGACGCCCGCGCCGACCTCAGCGAGGCCAACATCCGGTCCAGCTTCGCCGCCGACTCCGGCCGCGCCTCGCGCGCCGACGCATACGCCTCGTCGCCCGACAGCTGGATGCGGATCTTCTTCGACAGCGTCGTCAGGTTCGACTTCACCCGACGGCTCGTCAGCGCCTGCTCATCAAACGCATCGACCTGGTCGAACATCGCGTCAAAATCACCCGCATCGATCGCGCCCCGCGCCGCCTTGATCGCGGCCAACGCCTCTTCGCTTGACTTGTCGTCCGCCGCCAACCCGCCGCCCGCACGGGGCTTGTACTTCGCCACCGCGTCCGCCAAAGGCTTGTCCATCCGCGAGGGATGCCCCGTCCACACCACCTGCCCGCTGGGCGAAAGGATGTAAATCCGTGGGATGCTGTTGACCCCGAATTGCTTGGCCACCGCGTTCTTCCAGCCCCGGCCGTCGAACTGCTGAGGCCACGGCAGGTCCCGCTGCTTCACGAACCTGTCCAGCGCCCCGCGGTCGGTGTCCATGCTGATCCCGATGATCTGCACCCCCTTGCTCGCGTAGGTCTGGTTGAGCTTTTTCATGTGCGGCATCGCCGACACGCACGGCCCGCACCACGTCGCCCAGAAGTCCAGCACCACCACCCGGCCTTCGAGCGCCTCGTTGGTCACCACGTCCCCCGCGGTCGTCTGGAAGTTCAGCCGCGGCCGGTCCCCCACTCCCACCGCCGCGACCGCGGAAGACGCCACGCCCATCGCCAGTCCAACGGCTAAGATCGTTTGCGGGATTTTCATCAGAGATCCCCGAATAAAGGTTCCAAAGTCCACGCAATTGTAACCGGCGAACACGCAGCGAAACCCACGGTTCCCAACTTTGGAACCCCCCGTTCAGCGGCGGGCCTGCCCCGCATTCTTCCCCGAAAGGCGGCGTCATGAACCTCAAATCCATTCGAATCCTGGGCCTCCTGGCGGGCGCCCTGTTTCCCGTCCACGCGGCCCAGGCCGAGATCGTGACCCGATCGGTCACCTACGAGCATCAGGGCCAGACCCTGGAAGGCTACCTGGCGTATGACGACGCGTTGGACGGGCCGCGCCCCGGCGTGCTGATCGTCCACGCCTGGTGGGGGCTGGGCGACGAGGCGAAGATGCGGGCGCGGATGCTGGCGGAGCTGGGGTACGTGGCGTTTGCGCTGGACATGTACGGCCAAGGCAAGCTCACCGACGACCCGCAGGTGGCCGGCGGCTGGGCGGGCGCGTTCATGCAGGACCGCGACCAGATGCGCCGCCGCGCCGCCGCCGGCCTGGGCGTGCTCCGCACCCGGCCACAGGTCGACCCCGACCGGATCGCCGCCATCGGCTACTGCTTCGGCGGGACCACCGTCATGGAGCTGGCCTACGCCGGCGTCGACCTCGACGGCGCCGTCAGCTTCCACGGCTACCCCAAGCCCCCCGCGCCCGGCGACCAGATCAAGGCCAGCCTCCTGGTCCTCCACGGCGCCGACGACCCGATCACCCCCATGACCGCGGTCGACGCCTGGGTCGCGTCCATGATCCAGACCCGCCCCGATTGGCAGCTGGTCATCTACGGCGGCGCCGTGCACAGCTTCACCAGCAGGAGCGCCGACGCCCGCGGCATCGAGGGCGCCGCTTACCACGCCGACGCCGACGCCCGCTCGTGGGCGCAGATGAAGCTGTTCTTCGACGAAATTTTCAATAACGGGAAGTGACCCACGAAGCCGGACCTGAGCGCAGCGAAGGTCCGGATGGTTTTCGCCGGCGCGATCCGGACCTTCGCTGCGCTCAGGTCCGGCTTGGCCTCAGGCGGGGCTCCTACCCGAACGACAGCGCATCCATCACCGTCTTGCGCATCGCTTCGGCGGTCACGACTTCCTCCACGACCACCGCGTCGGCGCCGAGCTGACGCGCGAGCAGCCCGCGGCTGAAAAAATTCGTGCGCGCGGCGATGAACAGGTCCGGGTTCAGGGCGTGCGCGATCTTGCACGCCTCGAGGGCGATCTCCTCGTCGGGGATCGCCAGGATCAGGGCGTCGGCCTGCTCGATGTGGACCTTGTGCAGGACGTCCGGGTCGCGGACGTCGCCGAAGAAGCAGGGGCGGTTGAGCCCCAGCTGCCTCTGGATCGTGTCGAGGTTGGTCTCGATGATGGAAACCTGGAGCCCGGCCTTTTCGAGCTCCTCGGCGATCAGCCGGCCGACCGGGCCGTAGCCCGCGACGATCGCGCGACGGTGCTTGAGCTGGAACCGGTGCGGGTCGTCGGCCATCCCGTGCATAATATCCGCGTCCGGGCCGTTCCCGTATGAGCAATGAATGAGAGGTGATGATGGGTTGGCCGCTGTACCAGGTGGATGCGTTTACCACGGCGCCGTACGCGGGCAACCCCGCGGCGGTCTGTGTGCTGGAGGCGGAGCGCGACGACGCGTGGAAGCAACGGGTCGCGGCGGAGATGAACCTGTCGGAGACCGCGTTCGTAAGGCCGGTGGACGGCGGCTGGCGGCTGCAGTGGTTCACCCCCGCGGCCGAGGTCGAGCTGTGCGGGCACGCCACCCTGGCGACGGCGCACACCCTCTGGGAGACCGGCCGGGCGCCCGCGGGCCGGCCGATCGGGTTCGACACGGTCCACTGCGGCCGGCTCACCTGCACCCGACACGCCGATGGCCGGATCGTCATGGACTTCCCCGCCGACCCGCCGCGGGAGGCGGACCCGCCGGCGGGGTTGATCGACCGCCTCGGCGTCGAGCCGGTGCGGGTGCTGCGCAGCACGTACGACTGGATCGTCGAGCTGGCGGACGAGCCGGCGGTCGCCGCCGCGGCCCCCGACTTCCCCGGGCTGGGCGCGGTGGAGATGCGCGGCGTCGCGCTGACCGCCCGGGCCGACCGCCCGGGCATCGACTTCGTCTCCCGCTTCTTCGCCCCCCGGCTGCGGATCAACGAGGACCCGGTCACCGGCTCGCTGCACTGCGTGCTGGGGCCCTACTGGGCGCGGGTGCTGGGCAAGGACGTGCTGGAGGCGCACCAGGTCTCCCCGCGCGGCGGCCGGCTGGGCGTGGCGGTCCGGGGCGACCGGGTCGACCTCGTGGGCGACGCCGTCACGGTGGCGCGGGGCGAGTTACTGGTGTGAGCGGGAGGAGGGGAGACGGCCGAGCAAGCTCGGCCGCTACACGGTGGTCTTCGGCGGGGGTGGGGGCCTAGACTTGTCGCAAAGGAGCCCAGCCATGAGCGACGCCAACGTCCGCCTGCCCGAACTGCTCGATTACATCCGCAACGGCCGGATCATGGACGCGATGCGGGAGTTTTACGCCGACGACGTGGTCATGACCGAACCGGCGTACGGCGACACCGTCGGCCTCGCGGCGAACCTGGAGCGTGAGCAGAAGTTCGTTGACGGGGTCGCCGCGTTCAAAAACTTCACCGCCGACAAGGTCGCCGTCGGCGACGGCGTGGGGTTCTATGAGAACGTCATGGACTGGACGACCAAGGACGGCCAGGACATCCACGTCGAGCAGGTCGTGGTCCAGCAATGGCGCGACGGCAAGATCGTGCACGAACGCTTTTACTACGACCGGGGCGGTTCGGGCGCGTGACGCAGACGCCGTGTTGGACGGGCGTCGCCGGGGATTATGGTTTTCACAAATCCATAATTTCCATAGATTAACAACGAATTAGGAATATCCCGCGCCGAGCCGGTGTCCGGTTTTCGCGATGGATGTCGTGCTATATATTGTCGGCGGCCAGAAGCACGACGGCATCGCCCACTCACCATGTCGTCTGCATCTTGGAGGTCACGAGAGACGAGAACTTCGAGACCAGGGCATTCGAAGTTTGGTTTGGTAAGGATTGCAGGCTTGATGCTTAAGAAGACCATCTTTCGAAGCGCGGCGGCTTTTTCCATGTTTCTTGCGACCTGCCTCCCGGGGCTGGATGCAGGCGCGTCCTTCGCGGAAGCGACCGCGGACACGTCCAACGACATGAACACGTACGGGGCGGAAGAGACGACCACGATCTTAGCTGGCGAGTCTTTCGCCGGCCTGACCAGCACCGTCACGTCCACGAGCGGCTTGGGGACTTCCCCGCGAGTCTTCAACTCCACGATGTCGATCCTGGCCGGCAAGGCCTCGAAAGATACGACCGTATCCGTCAAGTGGCGGGCGGTGACCGACGCCGAGTACTACGGCACATCGACCGTCCCGCCGCTCAACGACTCGGGGGGCTTCAGCAGCCTGCTGTCGGATGTCGTCGACCTCAACATCTACGAGACCGGGACCACGCCGCCGACGGGGACGTATCAGACCGATGTCTACGTCCTGCAGATGACCTACGAGGGCGGATCGTTCCTCGAGGACTATGTCTACGAATACGGCTCCACCATCGACTGGACCGAGCAGGACATCATCGACGCGGCTGAGCTGTGGATCACGTTCTACGACTCGACCACCGGCTTCTGGAGCGACGAGGACCTGGGCAACTTCGGCGTCGGGACCAACGTCATCGAGAATTACTTCGGCAGTTGGAGCAGCTTCGCCACTCAGTACGGCGTGACCGACGACAACCTCGGCGACTTCCTCGGCAGCTGGGGCGTTGAATTTGTGGAAGACGATCCGAACACCACCGACGTGGATGAATCGGTCCGCCACATCTGGGCGGTCCTCGATCACACCACCCCGTTCGCCACGTCCCCCGAGCCGTCGACCGCGTCGCTCATCCTGTTGGCGGGGATGGGGATGATCATGCGGCGTGGCCGGCAGACGTCCCGTTAATATCCGGGCCTGACCGGGGGGGGCATGGTTCACCCAATCCGGGGGGCAACGGGGGGGGCGGTGTGTCCTGTCAATGTGCTAGCTTCTGTCGGGGTTGAGCTTTATACTCCGCGGACGGACTCGGGCGCCGGCCCGGGCGTCTGTTCTATTCTCCTTGTTGGGTGACGTTACATGTCAATCGGGATCTCGTTGGTGACCCCGCTGCTGGGCGTGGTCGGTCTCATCACCGCGGCGATGGTGTTCGGCGTGATCAAGCGGCAGCCGGGGGGCGAGGGCCAGGTGGCCCGGATCGGGGACCGGATCCACCGGGCGGCGATGGCGTTCATGCGGCGGGAGTTCCTGCTGCTGTCGATCTTCGCGGTCATCATGGGCGTGCTGGTGGGGGTCTTCATCGAGTGGCGGACGTCGGTGGCGTTCTTCTTCGGCGCGGTCTGCTCCAGCATCGCCGGGTTTATCGGGATGTACACCGCCACCAAGGCGAACGTCCGCACCGCGGTCGCCGCCAACACCGAGGGCCAGCCCAAGGCCCTGTCCATCGCCTTCTTCGGCGGGTCGATCATGGGGCTGACCGTGGCGTCGATGGGGCTGCTGGGCATCGGCACGCTGTTTGTGATCTTCATCAGTTCGACCGACTCGCCCCAGGTCGCCAAGGACGGGGCGCACGCGATCGAGGGCTTCGCGATGGGCGCGTCGCTGGTGGCGCTGTTCTACCGCGTCGGCGGGGGCATCTTCACCAAGGCGGCGGACGTGGGCGCGGACCTGGTGGGCAAGGTCGAGGCGGGCATCCCCGAGGACGACCCGCGCAACCCCGGCGTGATCGCGGACAACGTGGGCGACAACGTGGGCGATGTCGCGGGCATGGGCAGCGACATCTTCGAGTCTTACTGCGGCTCCCAGATCGCGACGCTGGCGATCGCGTCGACGCTCGCGGGCCTGTCGGTGACGGGGCTGTTTGTCGACCCCGCGTCCCTGAGCGAGGCCGCCGGCCGGGCGTGGCTGATGTACCTGCCCCTGGCGATGACCACGGTGGGGCTGGTGTGCTCGATGCTGGGCATCCTGCTGGTGAAGCTGACCAGCCGGCTCGACCCGGCGATGGCGCTGCGCACCGGCACGGTCGGGGCGACGGCCCTGTTCATCGGCGCGGCGTACCTGATCACGCAGGTCATCGGCCTGCGCCCGGGCGTGTGGGCGTGCGTCTTCTTCGGGGCGCTGGGCGGCATCATCATCGGCGCGGTGACCGAGTTCTACACCGGCGGCAAGCCGGTGCGGAAGCTGGCCGCGTCGTCGAAGACCGGCGTCGCCACCGTCATGATCAACGGCCTGGCGGTCGGGCTCGAGTCGGTCGTGATCCCGATGCTGACGATCGCCGGCGTCATCCTCGCCAGCTACTCGCTCGTCGGCGAGTACGGCGTGGGCGTGGCGGCGGTGGGCATGCTCGCCACCGTCGGCATCACCATGGCGATCGACGCCTACGGCCCGGTCGCCGACAACGCCGGCGGCATCGCCGAGATGGCCAAGCTCGGGCCCGAGACCCGCAAGATCACCGACGGCCTTGACGCGGTGGGCAACACCACCGCCGCGATCGGCAAGGGCTTCGCCATCGGCGCCGCCGGCCTCGCCGCCCTGACCATGATCAAGGCCTACATGAACACCGTCCAGGTCCACCACCCCGGCTTCGGCCTGGACCTGGGCGACGCGACCGTGCTGGTGGGCGTCTTCATCGGCGGGATGTGCGCGTTCCTCAACGGGTCGATCACCATGAAGGCGGTCGGCGCCGCGGCGTTTGAGATGATCGAGGAGATCCGCCGGCAGTTCCGCGAGATCCCCGGCCTGCTCGAGGGCGAGGCCGACCCCGACGCCGAGCGCTGCGTCGAGATCGCCACCACCGCCGCGATTAAGCGGATGACCCTGCCGGCGCTGCTCGCGGTCGGGGCCCCGGTGAGCGTGGGCTTCGTCCTCGGCGCCGAGGCCCTGGGCGGGCTGCTGGTCGGCGGGCTGATCGGCTGCGTGGCGCTGGCCCTGATGATGGCCAATGCGGGCGGGGCGTGGGACAACGCGAAAAAACACGTCGAGGAGGGCCACTTCGGCGGCAAGCACTCCGAGTCGCACAAGGCCACGGTCGTGGGCGACACGGTGGGCGACCCGCTCAAGGACACGTCCGGCCCGTCGATGAACATCCTCATCAACGTCATGGCGATCGTCAGCCTCGTGATCGCGCCCCTGCTGGCGCCCGGCCCGGTCTGGGACAACCAGTCGGCCCCCGAGCCGCCCGCGGCGGTCGTCGGGACCCCGTAACGCCCTCGCCCGGCGGTTTTTGGACCATTCTTTGACCTTTTTTCGGACCCGATGTCAGACGACGCGGGCGGCGAACTATCTATTCATGTCGCCCGGTGATGTGTCCGCGGCGTCGAGAAGTGTGAGTCGAGGAGTGCGTGAAGTGACCGTTTATCCGCGATTGAGATCGGCTGGCGCGACGGGGCGGAATGTGGTGAAAGCCTGGCTGCGGGACACGTGGCCAGTGTGGGCCCTGGCAGGGCTGCTGCTGGTGCTCAGCCTGCTGTCGGCCGGGCTTCCGGCCAACGCAGGGGCCGAGGCGTCGATCGACGCCTCGGCGACCCCCCAAGCCGCCGACTCACGCGGAGACACGCCGGAGTGGGCGACCGGGTCGTGAGGAAGGAGCGGCCGACGTGACGGGTGGAGAAAGCGTCGACTGGGAGAGAGACCGTCTCGGGAGCCGGAGAAAGGCATGAGGCGGGGAAGAAAGCGAGAGGGGGATGACGGCGGTTGCGGCGCCCGGGCGCCCACCTCGGGTCCGCAACTTAGCCGTCTTCTTTTTCCATCTCTTCGATCCGCTGACGCACGGCGGCGGTGACGCGCGTCTTCGCCTGATACACCCCGTCCACCGACATCCCCAACCCCTCGGCGACCGCCTCGGCGGGCTCGCCCAGCACGGCGAACCGCTCGAACGCCTTGAAGGTCTTGTTGTTCTGGTAATGGGCCCGCGTCAACGCCAGGGCGTACGCCAGCCGCTCGCGGTCCCACACCTCGTCCCAGCCGGCGTCGGCGGTCTGGGCGACCTCCTGCTCCAGGGCGTCCAGGGAGATCCCCCGCACCCGGTTGCCGGTGACCAGCGCCTGGATGGCGCGGATCGTGGCGACCTTCAGGTAGCCGCGGAACCGGCCCTTGTTGGGGTCGTAGACGAACCGGGGCGTGGCGTTGAAAAAGCCGGTGACCACCTCCTGGACGATGTCGTCCGCCTCGTCCCCGCGGGCCCCCAGCTTGCGGGCGTACCCCGCGATGATCGGGGCGTAGCGGTTGTAGAACTCCTCCCAGGCCATCTCGCGCAGGTCGTCGTTCGAGCCCTTGAGCCGGAGGAACAGCTCGGGGTTGGTCACCTCGCGGCTGCTGTTTTCGTCGGTCTCGATGAAACGGATCGACACCGTGCCCAGCTGGATCACCTCACCGTTGGTCAGCGGGTGCTCGTCGACGATCTTGTCGCCGTTGACGCGGGTGCCGTTGTTGGAGCCCAGGTCGCGGAGGCGCCACCGCCCGACCTCATCGCGATAGACCGCGGCGTGCCGGCGGGACGCCTTGGGGTCATCGATCACGACATCGACGTCGCCCGATCGGCCCAGCACGAGCGTGGGCCCGTCGAGCATGACGCGGCGGGCCTCCTGGGGGTCGTCGAAAATGTCCAGCCAGGCGGTGTACTCGGTCGCCATGTCGAAGTTCCTCGCTCACGCCGGCCGCGCGGCGCGGCCCGGGGTGGGATAGGATACCGCGCTATGGAAATCTCACTGAAATACGGCTGCAACCCGAACCAGGCCCACGCCCGGGTCGTGTCGCATGACGCGTCGCCGCTGACGCTGGTCAACGGCGCGCCCAGCTACATCAACGTGCTGGACGCCCTGCGGGGCTGGCAGCTCGTCCGCGACCTCCGGGCCGCGGTCCGCAAGCCCGCGGCCGCGTCGTTCAAGCACGTCAGCCCCGCCGGCGCCGCCGTCGCCGGCCCGCTCAGCGACGACTTCCGCCGCGCCCATTTCTACAACCTCGACGACGACCTCTCCCCCGTCGCCGCCGCCTACGCCAAGGCCCGCAGCTCCGACCGCGTCGCCTCCTTCGGCGACTTCGTCGCCGTCAGCGAGCCGGTCGACATCACCCTCGCCTCCCTCCTCAAGCTCGAGGTCTCCGACGGCATCATCGCCCCCGACTACGACGACGACGCCCTGGCCGTGCTCAAGACCAAGAAGGGCGGCAAGTACGTCATCCTCCAGATGGACCCGCTTTACGAGCCGCCCGCGGTCGAATCCCGCACGGAGTTCGGCCTCACGCTCGAACAGGACCACAACGACCTGCTGCCCGACCCGTCGATGTTCGCCAACGTCGCGACCCAGAACAAGACGATCCCCGATGACGTGATCGAGACGATGCTGGTCGCCACCATCACGCTCAAGCACACCCAGAGCAACTCGGTCGCGATCGGCTACCAGGGCCAGGCCGTGGGGATCGGCGCCGGCCAGCAATCGCGCATCGCCTGCACCCGCCTGTGCTGCGAAAAGACCGAGCGGTTCCTGCTCAAGCAGCACCCCAAGGCCCTCAATCTCAAGTTCCACGACGGCATGAAGCGCAGCGACATGGTGAACCTGATGGACATGTTCGTGCGGTACGACGAGCTGTGGGGCGATGAGGCGAACCATCTCAAGGACATGATCGAGGGCGGCCGGGGGGTTGAAGCGATCACGCCCGACGAGCGCAAGGCCTGGCTGATGGGGTTTGACGGGCTGGTGTGCAGCAGCGACGCGTTTTTCCCGTTCCGCGACAACATCGACCGCGTGGCGCGCAGCGGCGTGAAGTACGTCGTCCAGGCCGGCGGATCGGCCCGCGACGAGGAGGTCATCGCCGCCGCCGACGAGCACGGCATCGCCATGGCCATGTCCGGCGTGCGCCTGTTCCTGCATTGATGCGGGCCCGCTTCACGCCGTCAGCGCCAGGGCGATGCCGATCGAGGCGGCGGACAGGACGGTGCTGAGCACGATGGTCGACGCCGCCAACCCCTCGTCGCCGCCCAGTTGCACGCTCAGGACGTAGGACGCCACCGCCGTCGGCGCGGACGCGAACACCATCAGCACCAGCATCGCGCCCGGCTCGAGCCCCATCGCCAAGCCGATGCCCCACGCCAGCGCGGGCGTGACCGCGACCTTCATCAGCGACGCCGCCGTCGCCCGACCGAGGTGGTCGCGCACCCGGTACGTCACCAGCGCGCCCCCGAGGCTCAGCAGCGCCAGCGGCGCCGCGGTCGCCCCGGTCAGCCGCAGCGTCTCGTGCAGCGGGCCGGGCATCTCCAGGCCCGTCAGGCCCCAGATCAGCCCGATCGCGCAGCTCAGCAGCAGCGGGTTGGTCACCAGCGACCGCGCCAGCCGGGGCAGCAACCGCCGGTCCAGCCGGTGCCGGGCCAGTTGGAGGATCGGCACCGCGGCCGCGTTGTAGATCAGCACCATCGGCGCCAGCACCAGCACCGCACGCGTGGTCAGCGCCTGGTCGCCCTCCACCGCGAGCACGATCACCGGCAGGCCGACGAACGCCAGGTTGCCCCGGAACGTCGCCTGCACGAACGCCCCCAGCGCCGGCCCGGGCAGACCCATCCACCACGCCAGCCCATACGCGAGAACGATCGTCCCCGCGGTCGCCAACAGCAGGGCCCCGAGCACCGCCCCGGCCTCCAGGTTCATCGCGCCGCCCTCGGCGAGCTTCCCGATGATCAACGCCGGCAGCGCGACCCAGTACACCAGCCGGTCCAGCCCCCGCCGGAACTCGTTGCTGTAAAAGCCCAGCCCCAGCAACGCCGCGCCGCCGGCGACGAGCAACACAATCGGCGTGAGTGACGCGATGGCATGCAGCATGACGATGACAGGATTGTAAAGCCGCGGCCAATCGCCGCGGGCTCGGCGGCTTGCCCCAAACGGCCGGCCTTACCAGTACCGCTCCAGGTGGATGTTCCCGTCGGGGTGCTGGCGGTCCTTGGTGACGAAGCCGCGCTGGGTGAGGTTTTCCTCGCACTGGTCGATCATCTGCGGGTTGCCGCAGAGGAAGACGTGGCACTGGTCAGGGGTGAGCGGCGTGCCGACGAGCTGTTCGTACTGCTGGGGATCGAGCACGCTGTGGACCCGGCCGCGGAGCCCGGGCCAGGGGGCGTCGTCGGGCTCGCGCGTGACGGTCGGCAGGTAGAGGAACGCCGGGTCCTGCTCGGCGATCCGTTGAAGCTCCTGGTAATAGCCCAGGTCGCGGGAGTAGCGGCAGCCCTCGACGAGGATGAACTTCCGCCAGCGGCCGGTGTCTTTGTACGTGTGGTACATCGAGAGGTACGGCGCGAGCCCGGTGCCGGTGCCGATCATGACCAGGTCCTGGCCGTCGGGCACGCCGTCGAGGGTGAAGTGGCCGGCGATCTTCTCGCCGAGGAAGATGGGGTCGCCTTCCTGGAGCCGCCAGAGCTTGGGGGTGAGCTTGCCCTCGTCAACGCGGACGATGTAGAACTCGAACCGGTCGGTCAGCTTGGGGGAGGAGGCGATGGAGTAGGCCCGGCGGATGAGGCGGGGGCCCTTGCGTTTGGAGCGGGGCGAGTCGGGGTTGACCGGCGGGGCGTCGGTCTCGTCGGGCAGGAGGCCGAGGGTGGCGAACTGGCCCGGCTCGAAGGCGGGGATGGGCCCGTCGTTGGGTTTGACGTGGAAGACGGCGAGTTCGTCGTTGCAGTCGACGCGTCGCACCATGGTGGCGTTAAAGGGGCTTTCGTTCATGGAGTCGACGGTGGGGGCGGAGGCTTGCCGTGTCATGGTCGCGTCATTTTAACAGATGGAGAAGTCTTTTGTTGTGTCGCCGGGTCACTCCACCACGGTGATCTGGGCCTTGTCGTTCACCTTGATCTGCGGCCGGCCGCGGTGGGCGCTGACCTCGCCGGTGACGCGGACGGTCTTGTCCAGGAAATAGGGGTCCGGCCGGCCGTCGGGGGCGGCGTCGAACGCCTCGTCGAAGATGACGACGTAGAACGACTGGCGATCGGGGCTGAAGTTGAGGAACGCGATCCGCCCCGACGCGTTGCCGGTGTCGATGACCTTGCCCTCGATGGTGATCTCGCGGCCGAAGTGGGCGGGGGCCTCGCTCCACGGAATGATCTGCCCGGGCTTGGGCTCGGGGGCGGTGGCCTCGCGGGCTTCGAGCTGGGGGGGCGGGATCAGGGAGGTGACCGTCTCGCCCTCCTGGGGCAGGGGCGATCGGCCGGCGTCGACGATGTAGGGCTCGCCCCGCGGCGCGGGGGCGGGGGCGGGCACGGGGGGAGGCGCGGCCTCGGCGGCGGGGGGCGACGCCTGGGCGTGCTGGATCGCCTGGTCCAGGACCGCGTCGGGCAGCTTGGTGATGGTGTCGGTGAGGGTGAGCCCGGCGGGCGGAGACACGGACTGGCCGTCGATGCGGATGTCCAGCGTCGTGCCGGCCTGGTCGACCGCGGCCGCGAGCCGGCCGGCGCGGAGGTACGCGGCGATCGCCACGACAAACGCCAGCAACGCCACGACCAGCGCCGCCATCGCCATGACCGAGGTCGAGCCGGGTTGTGCGGTCTGGCGGTTCATCAAGGCCCTTCGCGTTTATCCTACCGCGCGGCCCCGCCGACCGCGCCCCTGCGGCGGGCGCGGGGTGATACCATGCCCCGCGATGGATCGGATCCGCGGACAGGCTCGGGCGATCGGGGTGCTGCAGACCCAGTGGGCGGCCGAACGCATGCACCACGCCTACATCTTTCACGGCCCGGCCGGGGTGGGGAAATTCACCACCGCCGTCGCCCTCGCCCGGCTGCTGCTCTGTCACAACCCGGCGACGAACCTGACCGGCGCCGTGGAGGCCTGCGGCGCCTGCCCGAGCTGCCGGCTGCTGCCCGCCGACGCCGACCGCCCCGAAGCGATCGCCCACCCGGACCTGCACGTCATCCGCAAGGAGCTGGCGGCGTACAGCGACGATGCGCAGGTCCGCGCCCGCAAGCAGTTGAGCATCCCCGTCGAGATCGTCCGCCGCCACCTGATCGAGCCGGCGGGCCTGGCGCCGCAGCTCAAGCACGGCAAGGTGTTCATCATCGACGAGGCCGAGTTGCTCAACGCATCGAGCCAGAACGTCCTGCTCAAGACGCTGGAGGAGCCGCCGGCGGACACGACGATCATCCTGGTCACGTCCAGCGAAGACCGCCTGCTGCCGACGATCCGCAGCCGGTGCCAGCGCGTGCCGTTCACGCCGCTGTCGGACGGGGACGTGGAATGGTGGCTGGACCAACAGGGGGCGGAACTGGGCGCGTCGGAGCGGGCGTGGCTGCTCGGCTTCGCCAACGGCAGCCTGGGCCGGGCGCGGCTGGCGCTGGATCACGGCCTGGCGTCGTGGGCCGAGACGATGCTGCCGATGCTCGACGCGATGGCGTCGGGCCGGCCGGCGGCGGGCCTGGGGGCGGAGCTGGCCGACCGGATCAAGGCGTTCGCCGAGAAGTGGGTCAAAGACCATCCCAACGCGTCGAAGGAGGCGGCCAACCGCATGGCGGCGGGGCTGGGTTTCTCGATCCTGACGACCTACGCGCGTCAGCGGATCGCCGGGCTTGCCGCGGATGGCGAGCCGGGGGCGCTGGCGGACGCCGAGGCGCGGCTCGACCCGTGGCTGGGTGTGATCGACGCGGCGGCCGACGCCGAGCGGCTGCTGTCGAACAACGTGAACCTGTCTCTGGTGTGCGATCACCTCACGGCGTCGGCCGGCCGGCGGCTGATGGCGGCGGCGCGGTAGCGCCGCGTCCAGAAGGGATGGCCCATGGCCTGGGTGGTGCTGACGTTCTCGATCGTGGAGTGGGTGATCCGGCTGGCGATGATCCCGGTGATCCTGCGCCGCCGGATGTCGCCCGCGCCGGCGCTGGCGTGGCTGCTGGTGATCTTCGCCCTGCCGGTGGTCGGGCTGGTGATGTACTGGCTCATCGGCGTGCAATACCTGGGGATCAAGCGGGTCCAGAGCCACCGCCGGGTGATCGAGGACTCCTCGGCGTCGCGGCGGGCCGACGCCGTCGCCGCCCACACCCAACGCCCGGCTTTCGAGGGCCCGCAGCGCAACCTGATCCGCCAGGCCGAGCAGGTCACCGGCAACCCGATCGTGGGCGACAGCAGCGTCGACCTGCTGGGCGCCCCGGCGGTCTTCCTGGACCGGCTGATCGACGACATCCATGCGGCCGAGCACCACGTCCACCTGCTGTACTACATCTTCTGGGACGACGCGTCGGGCCGGCGGGTGATCGACGCGCTGATCGCCGCGGCGCAGCGCGGCGTGCCGTGCCGGGTGCTGGTCGACGCCGCCGGCTCCCGGCAACTGCTCAAGGGCCGCGCCCCCCGCGAGATGATCGGGCACGGGGTCGCTTTCCACGCGATGCTGCCGGTCACGCCGTGGCGCCGCCGGCTCGCCCGGATCGACCTGCGCAACCACCGCAAGCTGGCGGTGATCGACGGCCGGACCGCCTACGCCGGCAGCCACAACCTCGTCAACCCCGACTACAACCGCGCTGACTACGAGGGCGACTGGATCGACCTGTCGGGCCGGTTCACCGGACCGGTGGTCGCCCAGTTCCAAGCGGTGTTTCTTGACGACTGGACGTTCACCACCCACGAACGGCTGGAGAGCGACGACCTGTTCCCGCTGCTGGACCCGACGGGCGCGATGACGATGCAGGTGGTGCCCACGGGGCCGAACCACGAGGCCGACTCGTTCCGCCGGGTGGTGCTGACCGCGCTGAACGCGGCGGAGGAGCGGATCATCATGACCACGCCGTACCTGGTGCCGGACGAGCCGACGATCCTCGCGTTGATGATGGCCGCCGACCGGGGCGTGGCGGTCGATATCCTGACCCCCGCCAAGGGCGACCACCCGCTGGTCAACGCCGCCGCCGCGTCGAATTACGAGACCCTGATGGACGCGGGCGTCACGATCCACCGCTTCCACGGCGGGCTGCTGCACGCCAAGACCGCGACCGTGGACGACGCGTTCGCGTTCCTCGGCTCGGCCAACCTCGACATCCGGTCGTTCGACCTGAACTTCGAGATCAACACCCTGATGTACGGCCGACAGATCACCGAGCGGCTGCGGCACGTCCAGCTCGACTTCCTGGCGATGAGCGACCCGCTGGACGCCGAGCGGTGGCGCCGGCGGCCGGCGCTGCGCCGCTACGTGGAGAACGCCGCGGCCCTGCTCTCCCCGCTGTTGTGATGACGGCGGAAGCCCGGGGATTGCAATCCCCGGGCTTCGGTCGCGTAGAATCTTCACGCCATGAAGTACCGCCTGATCGGGATCGACCTCGACGGCACGCTGCTCGACCCGCTGGGCGAGGTCAGCGACGCCAACCGCCGCGCCATCGCCGCCGCCCAGGACGCCGGCGCCCTGGTCGTGCCCTGCACCGGACGCGGGTGGCGCGAGTCGATGCTCGCCCTCGACGGCGTGCCCGGCCTCAGCGTCGGGGTGTTCAACACCGGCGCCGTCATCAACGACGTCCACACCGGCGAGGCCCTCGACCACGTCCCGTTCGACCCTCACCTCGTCCACGACATCGTCCAACGCCTCCGCGACCAGCCCGAAGCCATCCTCGCGTTCCGCGAACGCAACCGGGTGGGGCACGAGTACCTGGTCACCGGCGCCGGCGAGATCGACGAGAACACCCGCACGTGGTTTTCGATCACCGATGCGCTGGTCCACCACCAGCCCGAGGTCACCCCCGACGACCTGCACCACACCCTCCGCATCGGCCTGGTCACGCTCGCGTCGCGCGCCGCCGAGTTGCAGCAACGGCTCGCGCCGGTGCTCGATCGGGTCAACGCCCACGCGTTCGACGCGATCTCCATGCCCGGCGACGAGGAGGTGCTGCACATCCTCGAGATCTTCGCCGCCGGCGTGAGCAAGTGGCGCGGCATCGAGTGGGTCGCCCAGCAGCACGACATCCCCCACGACGCCATCGCGGTCATCGGCGACCAGGTCAACGACGTGCCGATGATCGAAGCCGCCGTGCTGGGCGTCGCCATGGCCAACGCCGTCGAATCGGTGCGGTCGATCGCCGACCGGCACACCCGCTCCAACAGCGAGGACGGGGTGGCCCACGCGATCGACCAGATGCTCAGCGGGGCGTGGTAGCCGTCACCGCTCGACCGGGTACTGCGCCGGGTCCCAGCGGAAATCGACCTCTTTGTCCTTGTGGAACGCCTTGGCCGCCTGGCGGATGTCGGACCAGCAGATCACGGCGCCCGGGTTCAGCCCCGGCGAGGGCGCCGGCGACGGGTGCGACCAGTGCCGCACGGTCCCGGGGAAGGTCTGCAGGCACATCGTGCACGTGAATTCCTCCCCGCCCGGCGCCGCGTCGTCCATCGCCCGCTTCAGGCAGTCCAGGCACATGACCGAGCCGCGGTGGCCCTCGATCATCGGGATCACCTCGTCCCAGTCGGTCCCGCAGAAGTCGCACGAGATGATGATGTAACCGTCTTCTTCGCGCTGCATCGCTACTCGCGTTTGTAGAAAAGGATCGTGACCTCGACGGTGAACGGTCGGCTCATCTCTTCGAGCTTCTTGCCCGAGGCGCGCCAGCGGTAGAGGCTGGCCTCGATCGGGGCGTCCCAGTTGGCCGTGCCGGTGGGCCGGATCATCTGGACGTTGCGGACCACGCCGTCGGGGTCGAAGGTGAGGATGGCGGTGGGGTTGCGGCCGGGGATGGTGGAGGCGCGGGCGACGGGGGAGATGCGGGGGTGGACCGGCTCGAGGCGGATGCCTTCGGCGGTGATGACGGCGCCGCGGCGGAGGTCGATCGAGACGGGGTCGATCTGGGTGGGGGTGACCTCGCTGTCGGACCGGGCCGCGGAGGTCGGCCGGGCGGCGGACGACTGGGCGGCGGCGACGGTCGCCTGGGTGGGCTGGGGCGCGGGCGTGCGCTGCTCCTGAGGGGTCTGGGTAGGTGCGCCCTGCACGGGCTCGTCCGCCAGCTCGCCCTGGGCCAGCTCGCCGTCGGGCGTCGACGGCGCGGTGACGAGCACCTTCTGCTGGGGCGAGGCGGACGGGACTTCCTCGGCCAGTTCCTCGACCACCTCGGCGGCCTGCTCCTGGGCCTGCTGGTCCTGGGTCGCCTCGGCGGGGGTGGGCGACTGCTGGGCGACCGGAGCCGGGGGGGTGGCGTCGAGGATCATCGGCGCCTGGTCGACCGGGTCGACGGTCTGCTGCACCGCGGGCTGCTCGGTCTGCGCCTCGGGCGCGATGAGCTTCTGGAAGTCCTCGTGGCTGATCCACGCGACGCTGGAGATCGGCGACTCGTCCTGCCCGATGGTCAGCTCGTTGGAGTCGGGCAGCGGCCGGTCGAGCTTGGCGGTGCGCACCGCCGCCCGCTCGGTCACCGGGGTGAAGGCGACCAGCATGACCGGCAGGAACGCCGCGTGGAGCATGACCGCGACCACGACCCCCATCACCAACGGCAGCTTGGGTTCACGCTCGTCCATCGCCGCGGCTTACTCCGCCTCCCCCACGATGTTGAAGTCCTCGATGCCCGCCCGCCGCACCCGGTCGATCAGTCCGATCAGCAGCGGGCCCCGGTCGACGCGCTGGGCGGGGTCGGCGTCGGGGTCGTCGACCTCCATCGCCAGGAACAGCCGCGGCTGCGCCTCGGCGCCGGCCATCTCGGTCAGCCGGGCGTTGAGCTCCTCGGGCTGGATGACCCGGCGGTTGAGGTAAAACGCCCCGGCCTTGTCGATCGTGATCGCGACCACGTCCGCGTCCTGCCCCTGCTCCCCGGTCGACACCGACGTCAACGTCACCGGCAGGATCTCCGCGCGCACCATCATCACGAGGCTGTAGATGAAGAACGTCAGCAGCAGGAAGATGACGTCGATCAACGGCGTCATCTCCAGGCGGGGGCTCAGGTCGTGCCGCCGGATGAGTCGCATGCCTATCAGTTTAGCCGGCGGGCGGCGGATCGGTCTGAATAATTCGTGGACGGGCCGCTCCGCGGGGGGCGTTTGCCCGATGCGGCGCCCGGGTGAGGGGAGAGTCGCTAGGATGCGTCGCATCGATGAGTGCGGCGCAGTTGGTCACGATCGGCCTGGCGGTGCTGGCGGGCTGCGTGCTGCAGACGACGGTGGGTTTCGGGCTGGGGCTGCTGGCGATCCCGCTGATCCTGTGGTCGGGGGTGTCGTTGCCGGACGCGATCGGGGTGTCGTTGGGGGTGTTGCTGATCCAGACGCTGTGGAGCTGCTACCGGCACCGGGCGGACTTTTCGTGGCGGGAGACGCTGCCGATCACGTGGTGGCGGCTGGCGTCGCTGCCGGCGGGGGTGGGGGTGCTGGGTCTGCTGGTGGAGGGGGGCCCGGCGCGGACGAAGCAGGCGGTGGGCGCGGCGGTGCTGCTGGCGTTGGTGCTGCAGGGCGCGTTCCGGGTCAGGCCGCGGGCGCAGCTGGCGTGGCCGTGGACGGCGGCGGCGGGGCTGAGCAGCGGGTTCCTCGCCGGGCTGGTGGGGATGGGGGGCCCGCCGCTGGTGCTGTGGGTGTTGGCGCACGACTGGCCGAGCCGCAAGGCGCGGTCGTTCCTGTGGGCGACGATGCTGCTGCTGGTCCCGCCGGCGGTGGCGGTGCTGGTGTGGCGGTTCGGGTGGGGGCCGCTGGGCTCGTTCGGGATCGGCGTGGCGTGCCTGCCGCTGATCATTCTGGGCGCCCGGCTGGGCCATGCGCTGGGCGGGCGGCTGTCGCCGGCGCGGTTGCGCTGGGCGGCGTTCGGGGTGTTGACGGTGATCGCGCTGACGTCGCTGATCGGGCCGTGGCTGGGGTGGATGGTTTAAGAAGCCGGCCCTGAGCGCAGCGAAGGTCCGGATGGATCGGGCCGACGGGATCCGGACCTTCGCTCCGCTCAGGTCCGGCTTGGCCGCGTCAGTCGGGGTCGTCGGGCCGATACGGCGGGTCGTCGTGCGGCTCGGGAGGCGCCGGCGGGGGGGCGTCGTCGGTGAAGTAGGTCGGCGCCGGCGGCGGGCCGATCGACAGCGTCGGCCGTGGCCCCACCAACGCCCCGGCCATCAGGAGCCCGATATACACCGCCACGCTGTAACGAATCCAACTGTCCATCCGTGTTTACCCCTGGCCGCTCGACCCCGGCCGGTGCTAAGCAAGTCCGATCAAGTCATTTCCGGCCGATCAACCTCGGCTCTGAGTGAACCGTCCGATACGTCGACCGCCCGGACCAGCGGCGACGGCGCGTTTTTCCCGTGTCACCACCGCCCTGACCGTTGCGGCCCGCGCCGCCGTCATGACCCCAACCGAGGGTCTATACTTGGTCCATGCTGGAGATCAGCCGCACGGTCCGGTTCTGTCTGAGCGACGGCACGCCCGCGGGCGGGTCGGTCGCGCCGCAGGAGACGCCCCGGGCCAACACCTTCGCCGCGTGGCCCGCGATGCGCGGCCTGGGGCGGTACTACGAACTGGAGGTCCGCTGCGCCGGCGAGGCGGACCCGGCCACCGGCTACTTCATCAACATCAAGCAGATCGACGCCGCGGTCCGCGAGCACGTGCTCGGCTATCTGGAGGACGTCATCGCCAGCCCCGCGGGCCATCCCGCCGACGCCCCGCTGGGCGAGATCATGCAGGACATGCTCGCCCTGCTCCAACCCCCGCTCAACGATTCGGTGGCGACCCTCACGCTCCGCCTGACCCCCACCTACAACCTCTCTCTTACCGAAAGCGCCATGGACCGAGTCCTCCTCCGCCAGCAGTTCGACTTCGCCGCCGCCCACCGCCTGCACGTCCCGACGCTCTCGGACGAGGAGAACCGCGCGGTGTTCGGCAAGTGCAACAACCCCGCGGGGCACGGCCACAACTACCGCGTCGAGGTCGCCGTCGACGCCCCGATCGACCCCGCCGGCCATGTCGTGCCGGTCGCCGAGCTGGACGAGCTGGTCAACCGCCGGGTGATCGACCTGCTCGACCACAAGCACCTCAACGCCGACGTCCCCCAGTTCGCCGAGCTCAACCCGTCGGTCGAGCACATCGCCAAGGTGATCTGGGGCCTGCTGGAAGACCAGGTCGACCACCTCGGCAGCGTCCCCGGCGCCCGGCTGGCGGAGGTGCGGGTCTGGGAGACCGAGAAAACCTCGTGCGCCTACCGCGGCCAGGAGGCGGGGACGGCCTGAGCGGGGTTACAATGGGGGCATGACCCCCGATGAATTTCTGATGAAGTGGGGCCAGTTGTTTCTCCGCAGCGCGCCGGTGATCATCGGCATGGGCGTGGGGGGGATCGTGGTGATCGTCGGGCTGCTCTGGGCGTGGCGGAACCACCGACGGCGCATGGCGATGATCGAGGAGCGCCGCGCCGATCGGACCGAGCCGCTGCCGCACATCGACGCGTGGGGATCGGCCGCGGCCCGCCTTGAAAGCGAGCCGGCGGAAGGTGATGGCGACGATCTGGAATCGTACGACGACGGGTACGGCGAGGACGAGGAAGACGACGACGGCCCGCCGCCGTGGGAGCGGTGAGGGTCAGACCGCCTTGCTCGGGGCGGGGATGCTCTGCATCGCGCACCGGCCCGTGCCTTTGCACGACTCGCACTCGTCGGCCTCACCGGCGATGTGGGCCAGGCAGTGGTCGATCCGCGACGCGATGACCTGAGCCATCATGGGGTGGAGCCCGATCGGCGCGGTGATGACAAACGGCACGTCGGGGTGCCGGGCGGCCGCGGCCCGGGTCAGCTCGGGGATGTCCTCATCCCAGTGCTTGCCGGGCAGCAGGAAGTAGGGGCACACCACCACCCGCGTCGCCCCACGCCGGACGCAGCGGTCGAACGCGGTGGCGATCGACGGCTCGGCCAGCTCCATGTGAGCGGGCTCGACGATGTCGTAGCCCGAGCCGGGCGCGAACGCCTCGACGAAGCGTTCGAGCATCTGGTTGGAGGCGGCCCGGCGTGAGCCATGGTCGACGATCACGATGCCGATGGCGTCCGGGTCCACGCGGGGAGAGGGGTCGTCCATAAGGTGATTCTAGGCCGCGGCCCCGGCCGTGCCCACCGCCGGGCGGGTCAACGCAGCCGGATGTTGGCGCGGTACGCCGCCGGCGGCGTGCCCAGCCGCCGCTTGAACGCGCGGGAGAAGTAGAACCGGTTGCCGAAGCCCAGCGACCGGGCGATGTCGTCGATCGACCGGTCGGTGAACGCCAGGGCCTGGGCGGCGAGGGCGACCCGCCGCTCGGCGATGTAGCGGCCGGGGGTCTGGCCGACCACCCGCTTGAAGACCTTGGCGAAGTGGTCGGTGCTGTAATGGCAGAGGTCGGCCAGGCGATCGTTGGTCAGCGGCTCGCCGAGATGGCGCTCGATATGGGACAGCGCCGGCTCCACCTCGTGCCGGCCGGCCACGGCGTGCAGGGCGTGGGCCACGCGCTGACCGTCGAGTCCGTCGAGCCAGCCGGCCAGGACCGCGTGGATCAGCGCCTTGACCCGCACCACGGTGGCCGGGGACTGACCCGCTCCGTTCCGGTAGCCTTCCCGCACCGCCGCCCACGCCGCCCGGGTCACCGGGTCGAACGGCGCCGCCACCGGCCGGGGGGCCAGGGTCTGGGTCACCCGTGCGGTCCAACGCACCAGGTCGAAGTGGGCGAAGAACTGCTGCGCCGGCCGGGACGCGTCGTAGTCAAACGTCAGCCAGGCGGGGATCAGATGCGCTCGGCCGGGCACGAGCGGGTGCGTCGCTTCGCCCGTCCGCGCGACCGCCCCATCGCGGTCATGAATATATAAACGCCAGAACCCGCTCCGCATGTTCCGACCGATCCAGTTCGGGCCGATCGGCACGAGACGCTGATCCAGCAACACCACACGCACATCGAGATCAAACCGTTCAGCCGCCACGCTACCGTCTCCTGAACCGTGCCGCACGGGAAAAGATACAAAGTCAGCCGCTTTCGGCATAGGGTCGGGGCGCTAATCGCGTATGGTTGGGGATGTGATTTTTATCCTCTGGAGTCCCAGGTCATGATCTCCGCCCCCGCCGCGCCCACGATCGGGCTTCGTCAGAAGCTGTTGTTTCTTTACCTGGCCAATTCGGACCTGCACAGCGCGGTGGTCGCGTGGAGCACGTTCGACGGCACGTCGCAGGACCGGCCGGACATGGACCGCCCCGAGCCGCCGTACGCGACGGCCGTGGAGGCGATGCGTGACGGCTGGCGGGTGATCCAGGTCTCGCCGCTGCAGGCCCCGCCCGCGGGCCGCGAGTTCGACGTCGACTATCTCAAGCACGAAATCATCCTTGAGAAACTGGAGGAGGCGCGCTCATGAAACCGACGACGACCCCCATTGCGCCGGCTGATCCGGCTGATGAAGCGGCCATGCGCGACCTGCCGACGATGCGCCGGTCGCTGGGCCGGGAACACCTGCTGACGACGGTGCAGATGGCCGAGTTCGTCAGCCAGGGCTTCCTGCGTTTCGACGAGCTGGCGCCGCGTGAGCTGTGCGACCAGCTGATGGCCGAGCTCAACGCCGGGCTCTACAAAGGGTATGAAACCGAGGGGGCCCGATGGGACGAGGTCTGGCCCGAGCCGCTGGCGGCGGGGCGGATCTTCCGACTGCCGCGGGTCCGCGGGATCATCGAGAGCCTCGTCGGCCCCCACCCGCGCTACGATCACCATTCGCCGCACCTGCGCACCGGCCCGGACATCGGCCACCAGCGCCTGCATCAGGACGCCGAGATCGACCCCCGCCCGTCGGGCTTCGACATCCAGGTCTCCCTGTTCCCCCACGACGTGCCCCCTGAGATGGGCGGCACGCTCTTTGTCCCCGGCAGCCACTTCCGCCGGGTCCACGAGAGCGTCATCGGCCGATACCACAACGTCGTCGGCCAGGTCCAGACCGTCTGCAAGGCCGGCACGATCGTCTTCTGGCACACCGACCTCTGGCACGCCGGCCGGGCCAACCGGACCCCTCAGAAGCGTTACATGTTCAAGCTCCGGCTCAACCCGATGGTCCGTCAACTGCGGCTCTGGAACACCGACGACCTGTGCGACCCGGCCGTGCAGCAACAGGTCCGCAAGACCCTGAACCGCGCCCAGCCCTGGCAGGGGCAGGAAAGCCGGCTCGAGAAGATGCAACGCGTCCGGCTGTGGCGCGAAATCACCGGCGATCCGACCTTCGACCTGAACATGTACTGGACCCGCACCGGCAACGCCCCGCAGGCCGGGTACACGCCGGTGGACGGGTGACGGCGGGCTCGGCGGTCCGCCCGGTCCGCGTTTCAGGGGAAAACGTCGGAGTAGGCGAAATACAACCCGACACAGGTCAGGCTCAGATAAATCACGGTCAGCACAAATTCCAGCGTGGCGAAAGCCAACGTCATCAAAAGCGCTGAATTCAGGATGTGGTTTCTTTCGCCCGCACGTCCGTATCGACGCCTTATCTCGATGAGCAGAATCGCGAACGTGCCGCCCAATAAGATGAAAACGATGACCAACGTCAACACAACGGCGGCGATGAAGCCATATGGCCCAGAGAAGGAGCCGATTGCGGCCCAACCAATCATAAAAAGCGGCGTGGCGGCCGCCAGGAAAAGCGGCGGCGCCGCCGTTGCGATCATCAGAAACAGGACCCATCGCCGGTAATCATCCGGCTCCACACCGGGTTCATTCGGGTCGAACTTCCCCCCGCACTCGGGGCACTCGTCCCCGCCCGCCCCGGTCAGGTCGTACCCGCACGTCTTGCAATACAGCGTCGCCAACGAGGGCCTCCCGGTTTTGCCCCGAACCCGCGGAATCACTATAACGGCTCACCCGCGCCACCCCCCCACCCAGGAAAACGCCATGATCCTCAAACTCGCCATTGTCGGCGGCGACGGCACCGGGCCCGAAGTCGTCGCCGAAGGGCTCAAGGTCCTCGACGCCGTCGGCCAGGACCTCGGCTTTCAGTACGCGTCCAAGCCCTTCGACTTCGGCGCCGAGCGGTTCCTCGCCACCGGCCAGACCCTCACCGACGGCGACCTCGACGACCTGCGCCAGTACGACGCGATCTACCTCGGCGCCGTCGGCCACCCCGACGTCAAGCCCGGCATCCTCGAACGCGGCCTGCTGCTGAAGATGCGCTTCGACCTCGACCAGTACATCAACCTCCGCCCGGTCAAGCTCTACCCCGGCGTCGAGACCCCGCTCAAGAACAAGACCCCCGACGACATCGACTTCCTCGTCGTGCGCGAAAACACCGAAGACCTCTACTGCGGCAACGGCGGCACGGCCCGCCTCGGCACGCCCCAGGAGATCAGCACGCAGGAGATGATCGCCACCCGCTTCGGCGTCGAACGCTGCGTCCGCTACGCCTTCGAGCAGGCGGTCGCGCGCAAGGAGGCCGGATACCCCGGCCGGCTCACGCTGGTGCACAAGACCAACGTCCTCACCTTCGCGGGCGACACCTGGTTCCGATGCTTCAACGAGGTCGGCGAAGAATACAGCGACATCCAGCGCGAGTACCACCACGTCGACGCCTGCTGCATGTACATGGCGACCAAGCCCGAGGTGTACGACACGATCGTCGTGCCCAACATGTTCGGCGACATCATCACCGACCTCGGCGCCGCGATCGCCGGCGGGATGGGCGTGGCCGCGTCGGGCAACCTCAACCCCGACCCCGATTCGACCAACCCCAGCATGTTCGAGCCCGTCCACGGCTCGTCGCCCGACATCGCCGGGCAGAACAAGGCCAACCCCCTCGCCGCGATCGACTCCCTCGCCCTGCTGCTCCGCGAGACCGGCCGGCTCAAAGATGAAACCCTGCTCGTCCAGGCCGGCGAACGGATCAACGCCGCGGTGCAGCAGGTCACGCCCCGCTTCGCCGGCAAGACGCTCGACCGCTCGGGCTACAGCACGACCGAGATCGGTCAGATGGTGATCGAGGCCCTCTGATGTCCGCCGCTAAACCGCCCAACCTCCTGTTCATCATCATGGATGACCTGGCCTGGGGCGACCTGGGCCGCCACGGCAACCCGGTCGTCCAGACGCCCCACCTCGACCGGCTGCACGACCAGGCCGCCCGGCTGACCCGCTACTGCACCGGCCCGCTCTGCTCGCCGGCGCGCGCCAGCGTCATGACCGGACGCTATCACTACCGCACCGGCGTGGTCGACACCTACATCGGCCGGTCGACCATGCGCCCCGACGAGCGCACCCTCGCCCACGTGCTGCGCGACGCGGGCTACGCGACCGGCATCTTCGGCAAGTGGCACCTGGGCGACCGCTACCCGGCGCGGGCCATGGACATGGGGTTCGACACCGCCAACACCCACGGCGGCGGGGGGATCGGCCAGTTCGGCGACCACCCCGGCAACACCTACTTCGACCCCGTCCTCGACCACAACGGCCGCCCCACCCCGCGGCGCGGCTACTGCACCGACCTGTTCTTCGACGACGCGATCGACTTCATCCGGCAACACCGAGACCAGCCGTGGTTCGCCTACGTCGGCACCAACTGCCCGCACACCCCGCTCCAGGTCCCCGACGACTGGGTCGAGCCGTATCGCAAACAAGGCGTGCCTGAATCTCATGCGCGCGTGTACGCGATGGTCGAGAACATCGACGCCAATGTCGGCCGGGCGCTGGCGCAGCTCGACGAGTTGGGCCTGGCCGAGGACACGATCGTGGTCTTCACCTCCGATCACGGCCCGTGCGGCTCGGCGAACCACAACGGCCAACCCCGCTACAACGCCGACCTCCGCGGGATGAAGGGCACGCTGTACGAGGGCGGGATCAAGGTCCCCTGCCTGCTGCGCTGGCCGGCCCGCTTCCGGCCCGGCCGCGAGGTCGACCGGATCGCCAGCCCGATCGACTGGCTGCCCACGTTCGCCGCCGCCTGCGGCGCCGACCTGCCCAGCGACCGCACGATCGACGGCGTGAACCTGCTGCCCCTCTTGACCGATGAAACTGCTGACGAGGATTGGCCCGAGCGGTTGATCTTCATGCAGTGGCACCGCGGCGACGTTCCGCAGCGCGGACGCAACAGCGCGGCCATCGGCCAACGCTACAAGTGCTACCGCCCCGAAAACGGCGGCGACGAGTTGTACGACCTCGTCAACGACCCGCACGAACAGCACGACCTCGCGGCCGACGACCCCGACCGCGTCGCCGCGATGCGGCGGGCGTACGACGCCTGGTTCGACGACGTGGCTTCCGAGCATGGCGACGAGACGTTCGCGCCGATCCGCATCGTGCTCGGGTCGGCGGCTGAGGCCCGGTCCTACCTCAACCGCCAGGACTGGCGGCTCTACCCCCCGGCCCGCGATGGGTGGGGGACGGACCTGCCCGGCTGCTGGCCGGTGCATATCCAGCAGGCCGGCGCGTACCGCGTCGAGCTTCACACCCCGCCGGACGCGCCGGGACAGGCCGTGCTGCACCTGCGCTGCGGCGGCTGCACGGTCGAGCGGGAACTGGACCGTCTCGAAGCGGTCTACGTCTTCGAGCGGCTCGACCTGCCCGCGGGCGACCAGACTTTTGAAGCCTACCTGGAACAGGACGGCCAGCGTTTCGGGGTCCTGCACGCCTGGGTCGAGCGGGCCGATGCGTAGCCGGCGGGCTACGCCCGCCTGGTCCGGGGCCGCGTAGCGGCCCGGCTAACACGTTAAATAACTGCTTCAAGTCACCAATGGGACGGCGATCAGTTCGGCGACGGCCTGGGCCAGGTCATCGGTCAGCGCACGGGTCTTGTCCGGATCGTCGCCGGCCTTGCGGAGTTTGGCGAACAGGTTGCCGAATTGTTTGACGGCGTCGGGGGGCAGGTCGGGCGGGTCGCCGATGTGCAGCGCGTCGCGCTGAGCGTGCGTGCGCTGCTCGATCAGGCGGTGGTGAAGCCGGGCGCGGTTGAGGATGACGAACGGGAAGTTGGCGTTGCGTGTGGGGCCGTAGCGGAGCTCGACGCCGCCCACGGGCAGGGCCATGACGGTGAACTTCGCCAGCTGGTCGGCCGACCACCAGGCGATCGCGGCGCCGGCGACCGCGCCGATCGCCGCCCCGGTGAAGAAGGTGGTCGCGCCCAAGGCCGCGTCGATCGCCCCGCCGCCGACGGCCCCGCCGACCGCGCCCGCGGCCACGAGCTCGCGCTTCTTCAACCCGAACCGCAGCCACGTCTGCTTCGAGAACAGATCTTCGTCCAGCACCGGGACGGGCGGCTCGTCGCGTTGGAGCCGGCGGTGCTGATAGACCTCCTCGACCGCGTGGCGGCCGTCGGTCTCGAGCGCGCGCAGCCGGTCGCGGTAGCGCCGCTCCAACTCGTCGTGATACGCGGCCGGGTCGGCGTCGCGCGGGAGGCGGCGGGTCACGACCAGGCGCAGCATGTCGACGATCATCTCCGCGATCGCCCGGCCGGCGAGCGTGCGGCGGTGGCCCCGCTCGGCCGCGAGCCGGTCGACCGCCTGTTGCATCGGGGCGCGCCACGCCTCGTCGAGCTGGCCGAAGGCTCGCAACAACTCCAGGCGCTTGTCGAACTCCGCGGTCAGCGCGTCGAACACGCGCACCACGCTGAAGTACTGGCCCAGCGCCGCTTTCCACGCGTCGACATGGTCGGCCCGGCCGATCGGGTTGATCAGGGCCATGCTCGGCCGGCCGGTCCAGCGGAGGATGTCCATCTCGATCTCGTACTCGTCGCTATACGGCACCGAGCCGTCGACGACGTAGAGCACCCCGGCGCCGTCGACGATCGGCTTGAGCAGCTCGACCTCGTTGCGCATCCGCTCGTCGCGCGCATGCTCGCGCACGAACGCGGCGACCGCGGCGGGGCGCTCGGCGGCGGTGGCCTCGCGCTGGGTGAGCCAGGCCATCACCCGGCGGGCGCGCTGGAAGCCGGGGGTGTCGACAAGGGTGTAGAGCGTCTGGCCATCGACCTTCATGTCGAACCGGCGCGCGGCGCGGGTCGTGCCGGACTCGGGGGCGATCGCGACGCTGTCGTCCTGCGCGAGCGTGGCGACGATGCTGGACTTGCCCTTGTTGGGGTGGCCGACAACGGCGAAGGCGGGGTTAGCCATCGGGCGCCTCCGTCGACGCGGAGGGGGGTGATAGCGCAACGCTCAGCCACGGGTCGCCCTGCCGGGCCAGCGCGCGGCGCCACTGGTCGACCTGGCCGGGCTCGGCGGGCGTCAGCTCCTCGCCGGCGGGGACCACCACGATCGAGACGCCCTGCCCCACGGCTTGCCGCAGGTCCTGCGCGAAATCCGCCAGCTCCATCGTCGGCGGCTCCCACGCCTTGACCACGATCAGGATCGCCCCGCCGCCGGCGCGCACGGCGTCGGCGGCCTGGGCGGCCACACGTTCATCCTCCTCCAGCGTCGCGGCCCCGCCGGCGTGCTGCACCGTGGCGCCGAACTGTCGGCTGAGACGGTCGTCCTCCGCCGGGAACGAGGACCAGTTGATCACGGCCGACACTTGGCGCGTGTCCAGCGGCGCGCTTTGTCCGGCCTCGGGCTGGGCTTCGGCCGGCTCGTCACCCTCGCCGCGGGTCTCGATCAGCTCGTGATTCAGGCGGTCGAGCAGCCGGGCCGCGCCCGGGGCGTGTTCGATGGCCTCGTTCAACGACCGCTGCAGCAGCGTCACCGACAGGGCGAACAGCACCACCCGCGGCAGCAGCGCGTAACTCACCATGCACGCGATCAGAAAAGGCCACCACTGCCCCAGCGCCGCGGCGTCATCGGGCAATTCAGGAGCGGCCCGGAAGTAACGCGTCAACGCCACAAGCTCGCTGTTGGGCTTCGCGTCGCTCCACCAGGCGCCCCATGGCCAGGCCAGCGTGTTGACGAGGGTGGTCATCTGCGGCGGGTCGACCTGGAGGGTCGTGCTCCAGCCGAACGCGAGGTCGCTGAAGACGATCAGGCGCAGCGCGCCGAGCAGGGCGCCGGCGAAGAACGCGACGGCGAACGCCTGGGCGGCGGCGAGCACGAGCCACTTCTGCACCTTGCCGAACGCCGCCCCGTGGGCGGCGACGTGCCCCAGCACGTCTTCGAGGGGCTCGCGCTGCTCCATCGGCAGGCGGCGTGCGATCACCCCGAGCAGCCGGCCGGGGCTGAGCGTGCGCAGCGCGGAAGCGGCGGCCGGGCCCAGCGGCAGCATCGCCGCGCCGGTGGGGATCAGCAGCAGCAGCGGCAGCGCGACGTAGGCCGCGAGCACGGCGATGATGTTGACCGGGTGCGTGCCGTCGTACCAGAACACGCCGACCGCCGAGCCCCAGCCCAGGCCGAAGCCGATGAGCCCGAGCAGCGCCGCGGCCCAGCCCGACGCCCGCGCGACGCCGGGGCCCGGCATCGGGTCGCTCCCGTGATCAACCCGGTCGAGCCACGCGGCGATCTGCATGGCGGGCCGGTCGCGCAGGCGTTGGAGCCTCTGTCCGATCGCGCGATCGCGTCGGCGCAGGTCGAGGTCGGCAATGGCCTTGTCGCGGGCGGTCTGGGCCGAGAGGTCAACCAGCGTCGCCAGTGAGATGCGTGGGGGTCGATCCATGCCCATGCATCATCGGCGGGCGCGGGGGCGATGGCAAAAGCGGGAGGAAAGAAACCGCCCGCCAAGGGTCGGCGTCACCCGGGGTCGCGCCTGCGTACATGAAAGAGGCTGCGGTGAATCGCCGCGTGGGCGGCGGCCGGTGGGTGGCGCCGACCCGCGGCGGGCGGGTCGGTCGGCGGGCTATTGCTGCTGTCCGTATAAGTACTCGTGCAGGTAGTGGATGGTTCGCTGGGCGCCGTTGAGATCGTGGGCGTTGACGTCGCCGATGGAGACCATGCCGACCAGGGCGCCGCGCGGGTCGACAATGGGCAGGTGGCGGACGCGTCGGGACATGAAGATGTTCCGCGCATCGTCGAGGCTGCAGTCGGGTTCACAGCAGATGACATCGACGGTCATCACGTTGGCGATACGGGCCTGGGCGGGGTCGAGCCGCTGGGCGACGACGCGTTGCAGGACGTCCCGTTCGGTGACGATGCCGACGACCCGGTTGGCCTGGGTGACGACAAGGGCGCCGACCTTGTGCTCGTTCATGAGCAGGGCGGCGTCGAGGACTGTCGCGTTGGGGCTGATGGTCAGGACATGCGAGCCCTTGCGCGACAGGACATGACAGACTTTGGGCATGGTCGACTCCTTGAAACAGGGGAAAAAGCGAAGTCGAAACATCCAGACGTGCGAGCACAATTATCGTAACGCGCGGCGAGGCGGGGACCAATGAAAATCCGCCAACGCCCTTTTCCGGGCGTCTGAACACGGGGCGGGCCCCGCGGTTAACAGGGATGCGTTAAAAGACCCGAGGGTCGGATTCAAAACAGAGCGCCCTGGTCGGGCCCGGGGGGCGGGGGGGTGCTGGCCTTGACGTCCTCGGCCTCGGCGATCAGGTCATCCACGTCCTTCAGGTCCAGATACACGCTGGCGAACCGCAGGTACGCCACCGCGTCGAGCTGCCGCAGCTTACCCGCGACCAGCCGGCCGATGTCCAGCGACGGGATCTCCTTGTCGCCCCGCCGGAACAGGTCCTCCTCGACCTCGTCCACCAGCTGCGACACCTGCAGCGCCGAGACGGTGCGCTTGTAGAGCGCCGCCTCCAGCCCCTTGACCACCTTCACCCGCTCATACGGCATACGCGAGCCGTCCTTCTTGATCACGGTCAGGCGGACATTGTCGTCCACCATCTCGCGGGTGGTGAACCGCTTGCCGCACGCCAGGCACTGCCGGCGACGACGGATAACCTTCCCCCCGTCGGCGGCGCGGGAGTCGATCACCTTGTCGTTGTTGTCGTAGCAGAAGGGGCAGCGCATCGGATTCCAGGTCTCGCGTCAAGAAGCCCGGGGAATGCCATCCCCGGGCTTCTAGCATATCCGCTTCGACCCCGGACGCTTAAAAACCCGTTACCCTAGCGCGATGCCGATCCGGCTGATCATCCTCGGCGACATCGTCGGCACGCCCGGCCGGCAGGCGGTGGCGCAGGCCGTGCCGATCCTGCGGCAGCGGCACGAGCCCGACCTGATCCTTGCCAACGCCGAGAACGCCGCCAACGGCGCGGGGCTCACCCCCGAGCTTTACCAGAAACTCAGCCGGGCCGGCGTCGACGCGTTCACCCTCGGCGACCATGTCTATAAAAAACAGCAGATCGCCCACACCCTCGAGAGCGAACCGAACATCATCCGCCCAGCCAACCTGCCCGCGGGCGCCGCGGGCAGCCGGTGGATGAAGCTGCCGATCCCCGGCAAACGCGACGTGTACGTGGTCACCGTGCTCGGCCGGCTGTTCATGAACCACCTCCCCGCGGACGACCCGTTCGCCTGCGTCGAGGCGGTGATGAGCGAGCTGCCCGAGCCCAGCCCGATCCTGGTGCTGGAGGTGCACGCCGAGGCCACGAGCGAGAAGGCGGCGATGGGGTGGCGGTTCAACGGCAAGGCGGCGGTCGTGTTCGGCACCCACACCCACGTCCCCACGGCCGACGCCCGCATCCTGCCCGCGGGCGTGCCCGGCTCGGCCGACGGCGTGCCGGGCACGGCGTACATCACCGACCTGGGGATGTGCGGCTCGGTCGACTCGGTGCTGGGCCGGCGGGTCGACCGCGTGCTCAAGCACATGACCACCGCCATGCCCGCCCCGTTCGACGTGGCCGACGGCGACCCGCGGGTCAGCGGCGTGGTGGTGGACATCGACGAGCCGTCAGGCCGGGCCACGCGGATCGAGCGGATCGAGTACGCCGCCGACGTGTCCAAGCCGCCGTTTACGGCCACATAACCTGCGCCACCCGCACAACCGTCGCCGCTTCCGCCGGTCCCCGGGCCGACCAGGCTTGCTTGACCGTTTCGTGGGCGGGGAATCGGCGTTCCGCGGCGTCTGCGCCGCAAGCCGCCGGGCGTGCGGGCCGATGTGATCAACGTGAAAGAGGTCACCCGAACAACCGCGGCAACGCCGGCCCCGCCCCGCGCCTGGGACGAGAGCCCCATGCGGACGAAGGTGGTGCTGTTGATCGCCATCGCCGCGGTGAGCGGCGTGCTGATCGGGCTGGCCGCCGCGCGGTCGGGCGGCATGGTCTGGGTGATCCTCGCGGGGCTGGCGGTGCTCAGCGCGGCGTTGACCCTGCTGGGCCAGGCCTGGGTGATCGCGCCCTACGACCGGCTGGCGCACTGGCTGGACGTTCAGGCGCGGTCGGCGGCGCCGTTTGCGCTGCGCAACCTGCCGGTGCATCGCCGCGACGAGATCGGACGCATCGCCCGCGCGATCCACTGCATCAGCTCGGCCGCGATCCGCAATCACCACGATGCGCAGCAGATCCGCCGCACCCTCGACGCCCGGGTCAAGGCCGCCACCCGCCGCGCGTGTTCGCACCTGGAGCTTCAGGCCATGCGCGACCACCTCACCGGCCTGGGCAACCGCCGCGCGCTGACCAAGAACCTCGAGCCCCTGGTCGAAGCCACCGCCGCGGCGGGCGACGAGCTGATCTGCCTCATGGCCGACATGGACGACTTCAAGGCGGTCAACGACACGCTGGGCCACGCGGTCGGCGATGAGATGCTGGAACTGCTGGCCACGCTGCTGCAGTCGGGCACGCGGGGCGACGACCTGGCGATCCGCCTGGGCGGGGATGAGTTTGTGGTGCTCATGCCCGGCGCGACGCTCCGCCGCGCCGCGGACTTCGCCGACCAGACCCGCGCCCACTTCCGCCGCCAGTCCCGCACGGTGCTGGGCGACAGCGGCCTGTCCCCCGACCTGTCCATCGGCATCGCCTCGATGCACGTAGACGCGTGCCACACCGGCGCCGAGCTGATGAGCAAGGCCGATGAGTACCTTTACACCGCCAAGAACGCGGGCAAGGGCCGCACGGTGTGTGCGCTGCCCGATGATGATCGACGGGCGCCCGCCGCCTGACCTGCTACGATTCGCGCCGTCGTGGCGTGGACCCTGACCAAACCGATCGACGTGCGCAACGCCTGGTTCGTGTGGGCCGGGTTCGCGGTCGTCATCGTGATCTACGGGGTCGTGACGGATTACCAGCGCACCGTCACCACCAGCTACCGGGACGGCGCCGTCGCGTGGTACAGCGGCGGTGAGGTTTACGCCGGCAGCGAGGACGGCACGGGGTTCGTCTACCTGCCGCCGTTCGCCGTGCTGTACGGCCCGGTCGCCCACCTGCCGCGGCCAATCGGCGAATCCCTCTGGCGGATGATCAGCATCGGGGTGCTGGCGCTGGGCGTGCGGCGGCTGGCAAGGCTTGGGGGCGGGGTCGAGCTGTTTCCACTGATGACGCTGATGGCGATCCCCTGCGCGCTGTCGAGCGCGCGTAACGGCCAGCTCAATCTCGTGTTGGCGGGCGTGATGATGTTCGCCGCCGCGGACCTGGGCCGGCAACGGTGGTGGTGGTGCGCGGCCTGGCTGTCGCTGGCGGTCGCGCTCAAGCCGCAGGCGCTGGCGTTGGCGATGCTGATGATGGCGCTGCACCCGCGGCTGATCTGGCGGGTGTTGATCGGGCTGGCGGTCGCGGCGCTGCTGCCGTTTCTCGCCGCCCGGCCGGGTTACGTCATCGAGCAATACGGCGCGGCGATCGAGGTGATGCGGATCGCCTCCGGCCCGACGCGGCCGGACCTGTGGGACAAATTCGCCGATGTGTTCGGCGCCCTGCGCGCGTTCGGGGTCGAGGCGAGCCGCTCGACGCAGACCCTCACCCGCCTGCTCGCCGCCGCCGCCGCGTTGGGCCTGTGCCTCTGGGCCCGGCGGGGGCTGTCGCCGAAGCGCGAGGCCCTGTTCGTCTTCGCGGTCGCGGCGGCGTACCTGATGCTGTTCAACCCGCGGACGGAGAACAACGGCTACGTGATCGTCGCGCCCGCCGTCGCCGCCTACGCCGCCGCGGCGTGGCTGATCGAACGGCGCCGGGCCGCCGCGACGCTGCTCACGCTGATGCTGGTCGCCATGGCGGGCAGCTTCGAGATCGGCAAGCTGATCCACGAGCCGGCGGTCTGGCTGGCGCCGTTGGCGGCGGCGGGGTTCGCGGGTTATCTAGTGCTGCGGCGCGGCCGGATCACTCGGGGATCCGATCCGCGAACCGCTCCTTGAACGCCTCCAGCGACGCGACCCCGTCGGGCAGCTTCGCCTCGTCGATCAGCAGGATCGGGATCCCTTCCCGGATCGGGTAGCGCAGCCCGCCGACCTCGGCCACCAGCTCGTCGCCCTCCTGCCTCAGGCGCGACCGCGTCAGCGGGCAAAGCATCATCTCAAGCACATCCGGCGGGATGGGGGGGGTGGGCATGGGGGTCCATTCGTGGGAGGAGAAAAGCAGGAAATACAGAAAGCAGGAAAACAGGAAATTAAGAGAAACTTCTGGATACACAGTAGGCGGCAGGACGCGGGTTCCCGCCTTTCTTCATTTCCTGTTTTCCTGCTTTTTAAATTTCCTGCTTTTCACTCTACCACACCCCCTGCTCGGCGAGTTGTTTCGCGGCGGCCTCGGCCCAGCCGCGGTTGGCGGCGGGGCTGGCCGGGCTGGGGTGGAGCACCGTGCCGAAGCGGACGCCGGCGCCGTTCAGCGCCGCCTCGGCCCGCTTGCGCGCAAAGCCCCCCACACCGACGACCCACCGCGGCGCCAGGGCCTCGACGACCTGCTGCAGGTGCGCATCGCACGCCGCCTCCAGCGGCTCACGCTCCGCCGCGGGCAGCTTGTCCGGCGTCCGGTTGCGCGCGCCCTGCTCCATGAACACCAGCGGGCAGTAGTTCGCCACAAAGTGTTCCTTGAAAAACGCCTGGGGCGTCCCGAACCGCTGGGCGAACAAGCCCCACAGCCGCCGGCCCGACACCTCCGACCGCTTGCAGCCGAGCCCCTCCACCACGCGCTTGGGGTGCTCGTGCGGCGGTTTGTCCACCGGCTTGTCCAGCCCCATCCAGTCGCGGACCGCGGCCACCTCCCCGAACGGGACGCCGGTCTGCGCCATCCCCCACGGGCCGGGGTTCATCCCCACCAGCAGCACCCGCCTGCGTCCTTTCGCGAACCGTTTGATGTAGGCCTCGTGCATCGCCCACGCGTAACGCAACGGGTTGTAGACACACGTCACCGGATCGGCGAAATGCATCCCGTCCACGGCGTCGCGCAACGCGGACGCGGCGGCGAGCAATCGGTCTTGAACCGTCGGCATCGGGGCATCATATCGCACGCGCGCTGCCAGGTTGAGAGAAGCCGGTCCTGAGCGGAGCGAAGGTCCGGATGGGTTTCGACTTGATCCGGACCTTCGCTGCGATCAGGGCCGGCTTGGTCACCAGTTGATTGGACGCTTCCTAAGCCTTGAACGCGTCGAGGGCGTGCTCGCGGTCGGCGAAGGCGGCGATGATGTGGTGGAGGTTGGTGAGGACCAGTTGCCGCATGAGCATGGGCTGGGGGAGGACGACGTGGAGCTGCGCGCCGCTCTGGAGGGTTTTCTTACGGACGGTGACGAGCATGCCGAGCATGCCGGAGTTGAGGGTGTCGACGCCGGTGAAGTCGACGAGCAGCCGGGCGTCGTGTCCGTCGATGGCGTCGATGCTGGCCTCGTAGAGCTCGCGCACGGCGACGCCGTCGGCACGGCCTTGGGGGAAGGTGATGTGCAGGACGCCGTTCGGGTTGGCCGCCGCAGCGATTCGGGTGAACATGGGGCGGCGACACTATACCCCAACGCCCCGTCTGGCCGATAGAAATAAAACACGCTTTAATCCATCCGAGGCCCGATATGCCCGATTTCGACATCGCCGTGGCGCACGACCCCGACACCCGGATCACGTTGGCGACCCTGACGGGCCATATCGGACCCGCCGAAGCGCAGACGATGGAGCAGCGGTTCGAGAAGCTGGTGCAATCGGGGCCGGCGTTGGTGGTGCTGGACCTGTCGCACGTGGGGGCGCTCAGCTCGCAGGCGGCGGCGGCGATCGCGGAGCTGCACCGCCAGCTCGCGGCCGGGGGCGCAGCGCTCAGGCTGGCGGCGCCGATGCAGACGGTCCGCGACGCGATCCGCAAGGACCGGCTCGACACCCTGCTGCAGATCACCGACACGCTCGATGACGCCCTGGCGGCGTGAGGCGGGCCCCGCTGATGCGAATGGCAGATGGAAAAACCGGGGAGCGCGATCTTCTCCTCTTCCCATCCGCCATCTGCCATCTGCCATTCATTGATATGATGCGACGCGATGGCTCACGTCGAGGTCGAGGTCCGTCGCCATGACGACCGCACGGTGATTGTCACCGCGGCGGGGAACCTCGGCGTCAGCGAAGTCGTCCACCTGCACCGGGGACTGACCGACGCGCTGGCGATGAAGCCGGACACCGCCGTGATCGACCTGGGCGGCTTGGGCTTTATTAGCAGCATGGCGATCTCGTCGTTGCTGACCTTCCAGCGTGCGATGGACGAGCGCGGCGGCACGGTCGCGATCGCCCGGCCCCAGGAGCTGGTGCGCGACACGCTGATCACCGCAAAGCTCGACCGGGTGTTCACCCTCGTCGACTCGATCGACGAAGCGCTACACGCCGGCGAGTGACCGCAGACGGTCGAACGCGATCACGCTGGCGGCGGCGACGGTCCCCAGGGACGGGTCGTAGTCGCGGGCGTAGGGGATCTGGAAAACCAGGTCGGCGCGATCGAGGAACGCGCGCTTGACGCCGCGCTTCTCGCCGCCCAGCAGCAGGAAGGTCGGGCGGCGCCAGTCGACCTCGAACAGGTTGGCCGCCCCGGGCCGGTCGGCGGCGACGGCGACGGTGTGGCCGCGGGCCTTGAAATGGTCGGCGGCGGCGTCGGGGGCCGCGGCGATCGCGGTGGGGATCAGCTCCGTCGCCCCCGCCGAGGCGCGGGTCACCACCGCCGCGGCGCTCATCCAGTTCCGCTCACGCACCACCAACCCGTCGCACCCCGCGGCCCACAGCGCACGCACCGACTGGCCGAAGTTGAACGGGTCCTCAACCCCGTCGAGCATGACGATGAAATCGCCGGCGAGCTGGTCCAGCACGTCGAACCGGCGGGGGCCGACCTCGGCGATCACGCCGCCGTGCGACTGGCCGCCGGTCAACGCGTCGAGCGTGCGCCGCGGCGCTTTGCGCAGCGTCAGCCCTCGCGGCTTGGCAAGCCGGCGGATTGGCTCGACCTTACGGTAGTCGAGCGTTTCATCCACGTGGATCGCGTGGACATCCCGCCGCTGGGCGAAGAGGGCCGCTTCAACGGAGATGGCGCCGGTGAGGATGGCGGGTTCATCGGACACGGTTCACCCTTTCGCCGCCCGCGCGGTCCGGCGGCGGTCGGATTCCTTGAGCTGGGCCTTGCGGATGCGGATGCTCTGGGGCGTGATCTCGACCAGCTCATCGCCCTCGATGTATTCGAGACACGCCTCGAGGCTCATCTCCCGCGGAGGCTTGATCTGCAGGTTCTCGTCCTTGTTCTTGAGACGCACCGCCGAGAGCTGCTTGCCCTTGATCATGTTGACGGTCAGGTCGCCGTCCTTGCAGTGCTCGCCGACGACCTGGCCCTCGTAGACCTGGTCGCCGGGGCGGACGAAGAACGTGCCGCGGTCGTAGAGGCCCGAGAGCGCGTAGCCGGTGACGGCCCCGGTCTCGTTGGCGATGAGCACGCCTAAGGGCCGTTTGGGCACGTCCCCGCGGACCGGCTCGTACCGCAGGAGGTTGTGGTGCATGATCGCCCGGCCCTGGGTGGCGGTGAGCATGCGCGTACGCAGGCCGATCAGGCCCCGCGCGGGGATCGAGAACTCCATGTGCACATAGTCGCCCGCGCCGGCCTTGGGGTCCATCTTCACCACCTCGGCCCGGCGGTTGGTCACGAGGCTCATCACGTCGTTCTGGCACTCGGCGGGGCAGTCGACCACGAGTTGCTCGATCGGCTCGTGCGGCTTGCCGTCGATCTCCTTGAAGATCACCCGCGGCTTGCCGACCGCCAGCTCGTAGCCCTCGCGCCGCATCGTCTCCAGCAGCACGCCCAGGTGCATCAGCCCCCGGCCGGACACGCTGAACTGCTCGGGGCTCTCGCCCGGCTCGACCCGCAGCGCGACGTTGCTCTTAAGCTCCTTCTCCAGCCGGTCGCCCACCTGTCGGCTGGTGACGAACTTGCCCTCCCGACCGGCGAACGGCGAGTCGTTGATGCGGAACGTCATCGTCAGCGTCGGCTCGTCGATCGTCACCGCCGGCAACGCCTCGGGCCGGTCCGGGCACGCGATCGTGCAGCCGATGTCGATCGGGTCCAGCCCGACCACCGCGCAGATGTCGCCCGCCTCGACCATCGGGACCTTCTTCCTGCTCAGCCCGTCGAACTGGAACAGCTCGGCGACCTTCTGCTGCGAGCCCTCGCCGCCGCGGTCGATCACCGTCACCTGTTGCCCCGCGTTGATCCGCCCGCCGAACACCCGGCCGACTGCGATCTTGCCCACGTAGTCCGAGTAGTCCAGCGTCGTCACCATCATCTGCAGCGGCGCGGCCAGGTCCGACTCCTCCCGCCGCGGCGGGGGCACGTGCGAGAGAATCGCGCTGAACAGCGGCTGGAGGTTCTCGCCCTTGGCCTCGGCGTCGTCGCTGGCCCAGCCCTCCTTCGCGGAGCTGTAGACGACCGGGAAGTCCAGCGCGTCGTCGGGCGCATCCAGCTCGGCGAGCAGGTCGAACACCTCGTTGACCACGTCGTCGGGCCGGGCGTTGGGCTTGTCGATCTTGTTGACCACCACCACCGGCTTGAGCCCGTGGCCCAGGGCCTTGTGCAGGACGAACCGGGTCTGGGGCATCGGCCCCTCGAACGCGTCGACCACCAGCAGCACGCCGTCGGCCATCTTGAGGACCCGCTCGACCTCCCCGCCGAAGTCCGCGTGGCCGGGGGTGTCGATCAGGTTGATCTTGTAGTCGGCGCCGTCGGGGCTGCGGTAGTTGACCGCGCAGTTCTTGGCGGTGATGGTGATCCCGCGCTCGCGTTCGAGGTCGCCGGTGTCCATGATCAGGTTGTGCTGTCCGCCGGCGAGCTTGTCGAGGTCGGCGGTGCGGAACATGCCCGACTGGTAGAGCAGCTGGTCGGTGAGGGTGGTTTTGCCGTGGTCGACGTGGGCAATGATCGCGACGTTGCGCAGGTGGTTCTGGGCCATGGCGTGAGGTCGGTGCGGGGTGATCCGGGGGGTGTTGGGGGGATTCCGGGGGGCCGGGGGCGGGGATTGTACGCCAAGGCGTTACCGGACGCGCCGCGCCTCAACCCGCGTCGCGGGTCGGTCGATCATAAAGACACTATGAACTATTTTCCGTCCCGTCGTCGCGGCTTCACGCTGATCGAACTGCTGCTGGTGCTGGGAGTCATCGCGATCCTCGCCGCGCTGGTCATCCCCAAGCTGGTCATGGCGTCGAACGACGCGCTGGCCAACACCGCTCAGATGCAGATCAACAGCGCCCGCCGGGCGCTGGAGCGGTACAAGGTGGAGCACAACGACACGTACCCCGCGATCGGCGACATGTGGACCGTGCTGGTCTCGAAGACCGACGGCGCCGGCAATGTCGCCGCCGACGGCGGGTTCGGCCCCTACCTGCTCAAGCCGCCGCTGAACCCCTACACCAACTCCGCCACCCTCGCCGCCCCCGGCTCGGAAACCGACGACGACGGCTGGACCTACGACCCCACCGCCGACAGCCCCCTGCAACTCGTAGGCTTCGACGAATCCACGGGGACGTATGCGGCGCCCGACTAGGCCGCGCTTCGAAAAACTCGAGCTGACGCTGAATAAAAATCGCAACGCCGAGCACGACCACGGTCTGAAACGGGTTATGGCTCTGGCGGAGCCTCCCGTTGATCGGACATGTGCTCCAACACATACACACGCATCCGATCCAATTGGACTTGCGTCATCCCGTCAATCACAAGCTCACGCTTTGCCTTCCCCAGATCCAGAAAATCATTCACCGCCATCCCGGTATCATGCAGGTCCAGCCGTTTCAGGGCTGGCATCTTCATCAGCGACGACATACTTACGGGTGTGGCGAAGGTCTGTGAAAGATACAAATTTTCAAGTCTCGGCAAGTCAACCAAAGAAGCGATCCCGGCATCCGTCACGCCCTGGGACGCCTCGAACCGCAATTCCCGCAGCCCGTCCATGTCCTGCAACGCGCGGATCGTCCGGTCATCCGCGCCGACGAGCGTCAACCACACCCCGACATGATCCGGCAGGCTTCTCAACGCATCCAGCCCTGCGGCGTCGTCCGCGTACATCGCGATAAAGATATTTCTCAATGACGGCATGGCGTGCAGGTGTTGCAACGCTTCGCCCCATCGGATGGTGCTATCCTCAAAATTGATCAGGGTCAGACGAGGCAGAACCGTCAGGTGCGCGAGGTTCGCGGGATCGAACGCATCGCTTTCCAGCCACACCAAACTGAGATGCGTGAACCGCTGGAGGCGATCGAGGTCATCACCGGCGTACCCCGGACCGCCCAGGCCGATGTACTCGAACGCTGAGACGGGCGAAAGGTGATCGAGACCGGCGGCGGTGGCGCCCGTGCCCTCGAGCCGTAGGCCCTCCAGGCGGGGCAGACCGTTGAGAATGGCCAGCTCCGCATCGGTGAGATGGAGCCGGTAGCAGTTAATCGCGGTCACCTCACGGAACGGCGCCAGCCCAAGCCGCTTCATCGATTGATTGACCCACGCCGGCCCGACCTCCTCCGTGTCAACGCCGAAGCCGCGGCGCTGCCCCCAGTCGATGACGAGCTGCCGCGTGTGTTGGAAACGCCACGCCCACGTGATCACCGGCGCGGCAATCAGCAGCAGCACGACCACGCCGCGCAACGCCCACCGCCGACGCCGCACCCCGCGCGGCGCCCGGTGATACGACCGCCGCCGACGCGGATGGAACGCCCGACCGCACTCGGGACAACGCCCCGCCGGCAGGCCATCGAGGACGTAATCACACCCCCGGCACCAGCGCGTCGGCTTCATCGGCCCGGAACGTGCGGCGGGGTCGCCCATGAGACGCCAGTCTACCCAGGGCGTAGCGGCGGGGCTCGCCCCGCCGTCGGACCGGTGACGGCCGAGCAAGCTCGGCCGCTACGCTATCATCATCGGATGCCGTCGCTGATGGACCAGGTCGACTCGCCGCTGCGCTCCGCCACCCCCCCGGCGTGGGCGGCGGGGGTGATGCGCGACCCGCCGGCGCTGCTCAACGACCACGCCCACCTCGAAAAGAAAGCCGCCGCCAACGCCCTGGACATGATGCAGCGCTGGCCCGAGCCGGCCCCGCCCCACCGCTGGGTGCAGTTCATGACCGCGGTCTCACGCGACGAGGTCGAGCACCTCGGCGCCGTGCTCAAGCTGCTGCACCAGCGCGGCGGGACGTTCACCAAGAGCCACCGCAACCCATACGCCAAGGCCCTGCGCCAGCTCGTACGCCCGGGGCCGGGCCGCAACCTCGCGGGCATCATGGACCGGCTGATGGTCAGCGCGCTGATCGAGCTGCGCTCGTGCGAGCGGTTCGCGGTGCTCGCCGAGCACTGCGGCGATCAACCCCTGGCCAAGCTCTACCACGGCCTGTGGGCGAGCGAACACGGGCACTACCAGACCTTCCTCGCGATGGCCCGGACCCTGCCCGGCGCGGATGATGAGAAGGTCGACGCCCGATGGGGCCAGATGCTCGACGCCGAGGCCGCGATCCTCGCCGAGCAACCGGTCTACTGCGGCATGCACAGCGGGGTGGCCGATGAGTGAGCCCCCGCCCCCGCGCGAGAACCAACGGCTCAGCACCGTGTTCGACCGGCCCGGCTGGTGGAAACGCAACTGGAAGGTCGCGCTGCCGGTCATAATCGCCACGCCGATCATGGCGACGGTGATGTGCGCGCTCGGCGCGTGGTGGGGCATCGACCAGGTCGTGCGGCAGCACCCGACCTACGCCGCCGTCTGGCCGGCGGTGCGCGACGACCCCGCGGTGATCGCCGCGCTCGGTCGGCCGATCGAAGAGGGCTGGGCCGGGTCGATCGCGATCGACGAGGCGCCCGACGGCACGGCCTCGGCCTACCTCGTGTTCAACATCCGCGGCCCCAACGGCGACGCCACCGTCGAGGCCCGCGGCGTCCGAAACGCAACGACATGGATGGTCGAGTCCATCGCCGTCCACACCCGCACCGACATGGGAAAACAAACCATCGACGTGGACAAAAACGGGAAATAAGAAACACAATCACACCCGTTTGACCTGCACCGCCTGATAAACCATTTAGCTGCGGGGCTTGCCCCACGCTCACCCGCCGCAAGCGGCAAGGTGAAATGATCACATCGATCTGGCACCGGATCAGGGTAGCCTACAACCCGAAATTTGACATCATTTTGCTGTAACGTTTATAGTATCTTGCTCTAGCCTGTTTAAGCTTATCCGGTACCTTCTTCTCCATTTCAAAAACCTCAAACAAGAGGTTTGTCCAACATCTGAACGGGGTAACTTTATGCGCTTCCATCATTCGGTCCCGCCGAGATCTAAAACGGCGTTGCTGATCATCGTCGCTCTGCTCTTTACCATTGGGTGCAAAAGCCTGCCCGGCAATAAATCAAGCTCGCTGTCTGGCGCCATCGCGCCCCCGGCTGAGGTCGCGCAGTTGCAAGACCAGTTCCTGACCCATGTGGTGGGCGCCGATGGACGGGTCAGGATGCCGATCGATATCGTTGAGCACCAAAACCCCGCCCCTCAGATGGACGACGCTTCAACACGTGAAGATGAAGCGGAAGTGATCCATCTCACGTGCGACGGCCTCGCGGACGGACAACATCTCAAAGAGCAGGTTCAAACCCTGCATTGCTGGGCCGCCGCGATTCAGACCGTGGAATCCTACAAATCCATTGGGCACGGCCCAGGCAACACGTCCGGCGGGGCCGATGAGAATGAAACGATCCAGAACCAGATCGCCGCCCGCGTCATATCGGGGGACGATCTCAATCAGGCCGCGCTGTCTTCGCAGATCATCTTCGCGCTGGGCGTTGATCCGACCCAAGACGCCTCTCCAGACCATTTCGAGTTTGTCGCCACGGTCAGCGAAATCGCCGATTTAGCCTATCACCGAGACGAGGAAGACTGGCTCAGGCGGGCCAGCGACGTCCTCGATCAATACATGGGTGTGCAGGAGATGGTCGCCTCTCTTCATAACAACGAACCCGTTCTGGTCTCCCTGAACCGCTTCCCCGACGAACCCAATCGCAGCGGACCACCCTATCGACATATCTATGTGCTTTACGCGGCGGATGTCGTGAAAATCCCACAGGCTCAATCCCGGGAGTGGAAGCTGCGCAAACTGCATCAGGGGATCAATGCCGCGATCGGCATCTCGGAAGACGATTCCGCGTGGGCGGCGCACATGATGCCTCTACTCACGAGAAACGGCGAGCATTTCGCGATCAAACAGGTCCACCTGTTTAATCCTGATAAAAGAGAATACGACGGCATCAATGATTACAACCCTCAGAGTCAATTCAAAGGCCATCAAAGACTCGAGTCTATGGATGGCTCATTGTTCCGCGACCGGCTGGTCTACATGATGAATCGGCCTATCGCTCAGCGGATCGTCGCCGAATCGTCTTTCGATGACGGCTCGCTGGCGGATCAATCGGCCGTTCCGGGCGCGGATAAAAAATCACCATCCTGGTGGGATCGCTTGGTCAACGACGGCGCCGATTGACCTCGGAGGCGGACATTGCCGGTGTTTTCAACCAGAAGTGAAAACCGTCCGGTGCAGATCCGGACTTCCACGCTTCACGACTTCTTAAGAAGCCGCCGCGTGAGAGGGGCGGCGCTCGTCACCACTCGGCGGTATCGGCGTACGCAACGGAAGATCAAACAATGGGCCCGGATGTACTGGCGATTCAGGCCCGTCAAGCTGGCCATGGCCGGAGTGCTGGCGGCCGGGGTGACGTGGCTGCTGTCCGTCATCTTCGAACTGACCGGGATAACCGGTGAGCAGGGGCTATCCGGCCACGGAGGCGTGATCCTCTTCGCGACCGTTTTTACCCCGTTCCTCGGGTATTTCGGGGTGGACTTCGTCAAAGAGCGTGAGATGAACATCAAGCTCTACGGCCAACAAGCCGACGCGATGATCCGGTTTATGCAGGTCGCCGAGTGGTATCAATTCAACATCGGCCGGATGGCTCAGCTCCGGGCGTTTCTGACCCATCATCGAAACCCGGTTAAGCCGCCCGGCTCGGAGGAGCCTCGCTGGGGGAAGATCTCGAAACTCAGCTACGAACAGGCCCGGGACCAATTCGAAACGCTATGGAACTACAGCGTCAAGAACCCCATCGACGCCGCCGCCGCCGGGATTCACGCTCATTTCAGCAAACCCGTCAGCGAAGATGTGGACGCGATTACGGGAAGAACCATTAACTTGATCAACTACACCCCGAACGTGGTGACGCCGGATTATGAATCCAGCCGTAGATATATCAACGTGGAGGTCCAGCAACTCCATCAAGCCTATGAAGAACTGATTGACAAACTCCGCCAGGAACTAACGAAAACCCGCCAAAACAAAAACCTGCGGATAGAACACAACGCTGATTCCCACTGAACCGTAAGGAGCTCTTACTTTGAAAACACAGTCATTACAAAAAATGATCTTGTCACTAACAGCACTGGCCGCCTGTTTTGTGATGATCTTCTCCATGGGGTGTGCGAAAGGCTCGGGAGGGTCGGGCAATCATCCCGATTTCGAAGAGTCGCAGACTCAGCACGACGATGTGAAAAATCGGGAATAAACTTGAACGTGTATCGCTTGACGTCATTTAGCCGCGGGGCTTGCCCCGCGTTCACCCGCCGCAAGCGGCGGGGCTAAATCAGGAAAGCGAAGACCAGAAGTGGATCCTCACTAACCGGGGCCGCGTAGCGGCCCGGTTAAGAGCTAACGCAGCTTGATCGTCGCCAGCGCCAGGGCGGCGAGCATCGCGGTGATGATCCAGAACCGCACCACCACCTGCTGCTCGGTCCACCCGCCCAGGTGGAAGTGGTGATGGATCGGCGCGCAGCGGAAGACCCGCTTGCCCCCGGTCATCTTGAAGTAGCCGACCTGCAGGATCACACTCAACGCCTCGATCACGAAGATCCCGCCGATGACCAGCAGCAAAAACTCCTGGCGGATGACGATCGCGATGTAACCGATCAGCCCCCCCAGCGGCAACGAGCCCGAATCGCCCATGAAGACCTGGGCCGGCGCGCAGTTGAACCACAGGAACCCCAGGCACGCGCCGACCATCGCCCCCGCGACGATCGCCAGTTCGTCGCTCTGGGGGATGTACGGCACGAGCAGGTACTCGGCGAGGACGAACGTCTGGTGGCTGTACCCCGCGATCACCGCGAGCACGACAAACGCGAACGCCACGATCGCCATCGTCCCCGACGCCAGGCCGTCCATCCCGTCGGTGAGGTTCACCGCGTTGGACGCGCCGACGATCACCAGGATCGCCAGCATGACGAACACCCAGCGGGGCAGGACGATCAGGTTCTCGGCGGGGACGTACCCGCCGGCCTGGTAGACCCACGTCTTGAGGAACGGCAGGTTCAGCGCGGCCGACATGGGGAGGGTCGAGTCCACGTCCAGCGTCTGCTTGGTCATGCCGTGGTAGTGGATGAACAGCCCCAGCACGATCGCCAGGCCGATCTGCAGCAACAGCTTCTCGCCGGTGTAGAGCCCCTCGCGCGAGCCGGGCTTGCGCCGGGCGCTGGTCAGCTTGAGCCAGTCGTCCGCCACCCCCATCGCCAGCAGCCAGAGCAGACAGACCATCGCCATCGCCACGTAGAAGCTCGACAGGTCGGCCACGAGGATCGTGGTCACGAAGATCGAGGCGCAGATCAGCAGCCCCCCCATGGTGGGCGTGTTGGCCTTCTGCTTCATGAGCTGGTTGAGGTCGGTGTGATAGAACTCGGGGTTGTCGCCGATCTTCTGCTTGAGCAGCCAGCGGATGGTGCGTTTGCCGAAGCCGACGACGATCGCGAAACTGACGATGATCGCCATCACCGCGCGGAACTCGACCCACCGCAACACCCCCAGCCCGCCCAGCCAGCCCGAGCCGTGGATGAATTCGCGCAGAGATTCGTAAAGCAAGTAAATCATGGCTGGGGAAACCGCCGATCAGCGCCCACCGTTAGCCCCGGGCTCCGCCCGGGGATGATTCATCCCCGCAACCCCCGGGCGGAGCCTGGGGCTAAAGGATTCACAACAACGGCATACGGTTGGCGGGGAGCATAACGCAAGCAAGATCGATCTGTGTTCATCCGCGTTCATCTGCGGTTTCAATCCCTTGCCCCGAACCGCGCCTCGATCGCCGGGATCACGCGCTCCAGCGCCATGCCGCGCGAGGCCTTGAGCAGGACAACGTCCGCGGGCCGCAGCAGCGCAGCGACCTGGTCGGGCAGCTCGTCCGACCACGCGCCCATCACGTGGACGCGGTCGGCGGGCCAGGCCTTGGCCAGCGGCTGGGCGATGAACATCGCCAGCGGGCCGATCAGGACGGCCAGGCCCACCTCGTCTTTCATCCCGGCCAGGCGCTCGCCGATCTCGCGGTGGGCGTCGGGCCCCAGCTCGCCCAGCTCGAACATGTCGCCGAGGACCGCGACGCGCCGCACCGCGGGCAGGTCCCGCAGGACGTCGAGGGCGCGGTGCATGGAGTCGGGGTTGGCGTTGTAGGCGTCGTGGATCACGTCGACCTCCTCGCCGAAGTGCCGCAGCTCGAGCCGGCCCTCGACGCCGGCGACGTTGAGCAGCCCGAGGTTGAGCTGGATCGGGTCGACGCCGATCCACCGCGCGAGGCACACACCGGCGAGGGCGTTGACCGCGTTGTGCCGGCCCAGCAGCGGCAGGCTCAGGCCGCGCCGCGGCTCGGGCTCGTCGCCGAAGCGGACGTCGAACGTCACGCCGTCGCGCCCGGTTTGCACGTCCAGGAGTTGGGCCACGCCATGCGGCGAGTCGCCGTAGGTCAGCAGCGTGTGGTTCAGGGGGAGTCGGGCGAACGGTTCGACACGCTGCCAGGCGTCGTGCTCGACGATGATCGCGCCGCCGGGGCGCACGTGCTCCAGCAAGGCGGCGTGCTCTTGGGCGACCTGCTCGACGTCGTGGAAGAACTCGAGGTGCTCCCGGCCGACCGAGGTGATCACCGCCGCGTCCGGCCGGACCAGCTCGGCAAGCGGCGCGGTCTCGCCGGGGTGGTTCGTGCCGATCTCGCAGACCAGGAAACGGTCGGCGACCGACGCGTTGAGCAGCGTCAGGGGGACGCCGATGTGGTTGTTGAAACTCTTGGGCGACTGCGTGCCGGTGAGCCGGGTCATGCGCCACTGGTCGGGCCGCTCGGATCCGGGCGCGTCCTGGGCGGCGGCGAAAGGGTCGGCGGGGGGGGCGGCGATCATGCGTCCATCGAGGATGCCGTGGATGAGACTGCGGGTGGACGTCTTGCCGTTGGAGCCGGCAACGGCGATGACGGTGCAGCCGGCGGCGGCGAGCAGGTCGCGGTAGGCCGCGGCGATCGCGTGCAGCGCCGCCAGCGTGTCGTCGACCCGGAGCACGGCCCCGTCCGTCGGCGCCTCCGCCTCGTGCTCGACGATCGCCAGCGCGGCGCCGCGCTCGAACGCCGGCCCGACAAAGTCGTGGCCGTCGAAGCGTTCGCCCCGCAGCGCGAGATACGCCTGGCCGGTTTCGACGGTGCGCGAGTCGGTCGACAGCCGCGCGACCGGGGACGCCCGGTCGGCCGGCGGGACGAGCCACGAGCCGCGGGTGATCAGCGACAGGTTGGCGGGCGTCCAGAACGCCATCGCGGTTTCATGGAGGCTGGCCGGGCTCATGTCGAGGGTTCGCATCGGGCGTGGGACTCCTTGCTCCACTGCTGCAACGCCGCGGCGGCGTGCTCGCGGTCATCAAAACGGACCCGGGCCGTGCCGCCGTCGGCGGCGGGCAGGATCTGGTAGTCCTCGTGCCCCTTGCCGGCGATGAGCACGGTGTCGTCGGGGCCCGCGCCGCCGATCGCGTGGGCGATGGCCGCGGCGCGGTCGGGTTCGACGATCGCCGCGTCCGGCCGCGACAGGCCGGCCGTCGCGTCGCGGATGATCGCCCCGGGGTCCTCGGTGCGCGGGTTGTCGCTGGTGACGTAGACCACATCGCCCCACTGCTCGGCGGCGGCCGCCATCTTCGGCCGCTTGGTGCGGTCGCGGTCGCCCCCGCAGCCGAACACCACGATCAGCCGCCCCGCCGTCAGGGGCTTGACCGCGCTGAGCACGTTCAGCAGCGCGTCATGGGTGTGGGCGTAATCGACCAGCACCGTCGGCCGGTCGTCCCGATCGCCGACCCGCTCCAGCCGGCCGGGCGTCGCCGGGCAGGTCTCCAGCCCCCGCCGCAACGTTGCGGCGTCACACCCGGTCACCGCGTGCGACGCCGCCGCGGCCTGCAGGGCGTTGCTGACGTTGTGCCGGCCGACCAGCGGCAGCGTGAGGTTCATCTCGCCCCAGGGCCCGCTAAAAGTGACCTCGCTGCCCGAAGCCGTCATCGCATGGATCGTCGCACGCGCCGCGGGCTCCAGGTCCGTCGCGGGGTGGTCCAGGGTGGTGTACACGATCCGCCCCTCCGGCGGGGCCATGCGGAGCCAGTGTGGGTCGTCGATGTTGATCACCGCCCAGGCGTCGGGGCCGAGCCCCTCGAAGAGCAGGGCCTTGGCGTCGGCGTAGGCGTCCATGTCGCCGTGGTAGTCGAGGTGGTCGCCGGTGAGGTTGGTGAAGACGGCGGCGTTGACCGCGGTGGCGTCGAGCCGGCCCTGGTGCAGGGCGTGGGACGACGCCTCGAGCACGGCGGCGCGGCAGCCGCGGTCGAGCATGGCGCGGAGCATCCGCTGAACATCGATCGCGCCCGGCGTGGTCAATGCCGAGGGGGTGGTGTGGTCGGGGCCGCCCAGGTCGGTGAACACCGTTCCGATAAGCCCGGCTCGGACCCCGGCACAGGTCAGCAGGTGCTGGGCGATGAAGGTGACGGTCGTTTTGCCATTGGTCCCAGTCACCGCGATGACATCGAGTTGTGTCGAGGGCGAGCCGAAGAACCGATCCGCCAAACGGGCGACCAGCGACTGATCGACGTTCACGACATCAGGGTCGGGCGACGCGATCGCGACGCTTTTGGGCAGGTCGGAAAAGGGGGTCGGGGGGCCCGAATGAACATCGATCACCGCGACGGCGCCGCGGGACACCGCGTCGGCGCAGTGGGCCCGGCCGTCGCCGCCGACCCCGGGACGGGCGATGAACGCGCAGCCCGGCGTCGCCCGGCGCGAGTCGTCCACCAGGTCCGCCAGCTCGACCGCCCCGTCGCCGCGGGTCAGCTGCAAGCCCGTGTCCTGAATGAGATTCGCCAGCTGCATAGTGATTTCCCGGACCGGCCGCGCACACCACCGCCGCACCGTCGATGTTATCGGCTTCAGGCCGGGCGCAGCGGGAAAACTTTCAGCGTCCCATCCGTCAAAGTCACCCCCGGTTCCCGACGATAAGCAGAGGGACAGATCGTATTTATCCAGTGCACCGATCGTCTGTTATGAGAGACGCCGAACATCAGCCGATTGAAACGGTCCGGCTCAGCGACCGGGATAAAAGGCGGCTGGTCGAAACCCTCGACCAGGAGGCCGACCTCGCCCCGGTCGCCCGGGAAAAACGCAGTGTCCGGGCGACGTACCACGCGCAGAACGTGGTCGTGACGATGACCCCGCCCAACGGAGCGTCGGTGCCCCACCGGGTGCTCAGCCGCAACCTCTCGCGCTGGGGCCTGGCGTTCATTCACGGCCAGTACGTCTACGAGGGCACGCACTGCGAGGTCATGCTGACCACGCTCGAGCGGGAGCCGTACGCGGTCGAGGGGCAGGTCCTGCGTTGCCGGCATATCGGGGGCATCATGCACGAGGTCTCGGTGCGGTTCGACGAGCCGATCGAGCTGGACCTGTTTGTGACCTTGAACGTCGACCAGGCCCAACGCCACGCCCTCGAACGCAGCGACGACCTCGCGGCCTGCGAGCCGGTGGAGGTGGAGAACTACCCGACCGGGCTGGTGATCGACCCCCAGCCGATCGAGCGGAAGCTGTACGGCCTGTGGTTGAGCGAGATCGGGCTGCGATCGCACGAGGTGATCGGCGGCGAGCACGCGCTGAACCTGGTCGAGCGTGAGCCGATCGACCTGGTCCTGGTGGACTGGTTCACCAGCCCCGACCGGCAGGGCAACGGCGCCGCGCTGGCGCTTCACTTGCGTGAGAGCGGGTTTAACGGGGCGATCATCGGCATGTCCAGCGACGATTCCCACCCGGTTCACCAGCAGATGGTTCAGGCCGGCTGCAACACGTTCGTCGCCAAACCGTTCGAAAAACCGGCGCTTCAAGCGATCGTCGAGCAACAGCTGATGCTCGCCGTCGGGCCCGCCGGCCCGCCGATCGTCAGCTCCCAGGCCGGGGTCGAGTCCATGCAGCCGCTGATCCACGAGTTCGTGTCCAGCGCGAGGGAGCAGGTCGCGGGCCTGCACAAGTCGATACGCCTGGAAGACTACACGCAACTCACCCGGCGTTGCCTGCAGCTCAAGTCCGCCGCCGGCTTCGGTTTCGACACCATCACGGACCTGGCCTGCAATGTGCTGGACACGCTCGAGATTGAAAACCGGGAATTCGGCGTGCTCAAGGCCAATGTCGATGAGTTGATCGACAGCCTCCGCCGGCTCCGGACGGAGTGACCCGCCCGCCGGCTCCGCTCAGACCGCCACACGCGTGCAGACGCACGGGTCGGTCGTCTGGCGCACCCACCGGCTGTCGGGGCCGCGATGCCCCATGACCCGGGTCAGCCGTTGCAGATACGTCTCCAGGGCCTGCTCGTTGAAGCGGACGAGGTACTCCATCGACGCCGAACGGTTGCGTTGTCGGATCGCCTGGATCATCTGCTCTTTGCTCATGACGTGTGACCTTCCCTGCCCGAGAGGGCGAGCGTGTGCGACTGCGTGAGCTCGTCCTTGAGCACGACCGGCCGCCTCCGCGCGGCTCGCAAGTCATCGGACGGGCGGTCGGCGGGGCTTGAAGGTGTAACTCAAGCGGACCCTGGTTCGGGACGATGGGGTCGGAATGGCAGATGGCAGATGGCAGATGGCAGATGGCAGATGGCAGATGGCAGATGGCAGATGGCAGATGGCAGATGGCAGA